>JACQWO010000082.1 GCA_016209225.1 Desulfobacterales bacterium | reverse complement strand
TCCAAAATAAACTTCTTCAAATCGCATCTCCCGAATCTCCTGTAGCATCTCTGTCCGTCTCATCCGTCACCTCCATCGGTGACTATAACTAACCGGACAGATTGTGTGCTACAAACCGGACATATCACGTGTTACTGACAGGCAAAGATTTATCTATTGCAAATTACCAACCCTCATGGTAAAATTTTTTTGATTATGTTTCCCTGTGCTATCTAATGTATGATAGAATGATTTATAGAAGAAAGAGTGAATAGACTTCTAAACCTGAGATAAAAAAGAAAGGTATCTCTTAATGTTAGACCTAACTGAGTATAGAGATCATCTCTCTGATCGAACATTTCAGATTTTGACTTTAGCCGTTGAGGAGTCAAGGAAAAGGAAGCATTACTATTTAGGTATTGAGCATATATTTTTAGCCTTTATTAAGGTGGAAGACGCCTTTTTCCTTGATATCATGTCTGAATTAAACATTGATCCCCAAAATGTAATCCATTTTCTTAATGAACACTTAAGCGTTTCTAAACAGTATCTAGGTGTTGGGTTAAAGGTTCTCCCTGCTATAAAGGCCGTTTTGAAACTTGCATGGGAAGAGGCTAATCGCTTTGGAAGAGACATGATAGAACCTGTAGATATATTTGCAGCCATTTTACAAGAAGACCAAGGGATCCCGGTCAAAATATTTAAGAGTTTCGGGATAGAGCCTGATATTATTTTGCAGTTAATTGTCATTAAAGTTGGGAACATTGAGAAGAAGGGGGAAGAATACAAGAAGAAATTCGAACTTCCCCCCCATCTTAAATATTTTGGGGTAAACCTGAATAAATTAGCACGGTTAGGAAAGCTGCCGTTTATCATTGGGAGAGATAATGAAATCAATCAAATGATAGAAATCCTTTGCCATCGAGAGAGGGCAAACTCAGTTATGATTATTGGAGAGCCAGGCGTAGGCAAGACAGCAATTGTAGAAGGACTGGCAATGAAGCTGGAATTCGAACCCGAATCTGTAGCATTACGTTTAAGAAACCATCAAATAGTAAATTTACAGATGAATTCACTGGTGGCCGGGACAATCTTTAGGGGTATGTTTGAAGATAGAATGGACAAGGTTATCAGAGAGCTTAAAGACCGGAAGAATCTGATACTATTTGTTGATGAAGCCCATAGTTTAATTGGAGCCGGCTCGGCCATGGGGGTGCCCGCTGATGCTGCGAATATATTCAAAGCAAGCCTGGCCAGGGGTGAAATTCAGATTATAGGAGCAACCACAGCTGCGGAATATAAGACCCATATCCAGGAAGATGAAGCTTTAGCCCGACGTTTTCGTGTCGTTCATGTTACAGAACCCTCTCTAGAAGAAACAGGACTAATTCTAAATGGAATCCGCCCAAGGGTAGAGAGAAATTACGGGGTTCAAATTACTGATGAAGCTGTTAAAACTTCTCTGGTAATGTCCCAGAGGTATATGCGATCTGTTAGAATGCCAGATAAGCCTATCTCCTGGATCAACACTGCATCAGTAAAAGCAGAGATTGGAAAGAGAAAGAAAGTTTTACCGGAGGATATTATTAATGTGATTTCTCAAGAAGCCGGAATTCCTCTAGACATGGTCTCAAGGGATACCATAGAGAGATTTAAAGATATACAGACTGCTTTATCTAAAAGGGTTGTGGGTCAAAAGGAGGCCGTTTCATCGGTAGCCCGGCATCTAAGACTGAACAAAGGGCCTTTAAAAGAAAACTTTGACAGGCCGGATGGAGTCCTTCTTTTCCTTGGTCCCACGGGTGTTGGTAAAACTGAATTAGCAAAGGCATTGACTGAATTTCTCTTTGGAGATGATAAGAAGATGGTTCGTCTCGATATGTCAGAATACAAGGACTCTACAGCTGCGGTTGACAAACTTATAGGTATGCCCCGTGGAATCGTAGGTTCAGAAAGAGGAGGGATTCTATCCAATCAGATTAGGGATAATCCTTATACCGTTGTTCTGCTGGATGAGATAGAGAAAGCAAATCACTATGTCATTAACCTCTTCCTCCAGGTCTTTGATGAAGGATGGCTTACAGATGGAAGAGGCAAAAGGGTATATTTCAGTGATGCGGTGATTATAATGACTTCAAACCTGGGCTCAGACGAGTTCAAACGTTTTGCCAAACCGATGGGTTTTCTCGATGAAGGACACAAGCATGATTCTATAAAAAAAGCAATATTAAAAGAAGCAGAGAATACCTTCTCCCCTGAATTTATTAACCGTATAGATGATATCGTTGTATTCTCTCCCCTTGCTAAAGAAGATGTAAAGAAGATAGCAACAATGTATACAAAGAAGATAGAAGCGTCTTTAGAAGCTCAAAATAAGGGGATAAGAGTAACCGATGAGGCTTTAGATTGTCTGGTAGAGGATGGTTACAGCCTAAAATACGGTGCCCGCTTTTTGAAGAGAACCATTGATGAAAAGATTAAGATACCTATTACCCTTCATTGGAAAGAAGGATCACATTTTATTGTAGATGTCGAGAGTGGGGATATATTGATCAGATGGAATTAAAAGGGGGTTATCATGACCAAAGAACCCGAAGATAAAGGATTTAAGGTTACTGACAAAAGGCATTTTGCTGAGAAAGAACCCGAAGAGAAAGAAAAAAAGGACAAAGAGGTCGTGGAAGAAGGGAAAGAAGATGGGATAAAAGAAGAGAATAAGAAGAAAGGAGAAAGTAAAAAGGAAGAAAAGCAAGAGCAAATCCCATTGCCTGAAATGAACTTTTCTACCTTTATCTTTTCTCTCAATTCATCTGCTCTATTCCATTTTGGCGAGATACCGGATCCTGCAACCAATAAAAGAGAGAAAAATTTACCCATAGCAAAGCAAACCATAGATATTATTGGGATGTTAAAAGAGAAGACAAAAGGTAATCTAACAAATGATGAAGGGATGTTAATAGATCACATCCTTTATGATTTAAGGATGAGATATGTCGAAGAGATGAAGAAAAAATGAGATATCCGTTCACAGTTTACGGTTTGCAGTTAACAGTTGACAAAAACTTGAATCTGAGATGTAATTATGAGTAGTTGAAAGCAATATCAAAAATGCTTCAAGATTTTATATAAACAGCGGGCTTAAGCCTGCTGTTGTAGTTAAACCGTAAACTGTGAGCGGAGAACTGTGAACGGTTACGGCATGCCATAACAGGATGGACTCACTTGAATTCCTTAAAGTTACTGTCCCCGGCAAAAGTAAATCTCAGGCTTGATATTTTAGGTAAAAGGAATGACGGATACCATGAGATAAGAACCGTAATGCAGCGAATAGATATTTGCGATGAACTGGAGATTTCTTTGAGGAGAAGGGACATTGATATCCTGTCTGACAGTAAAGATATGCCCAAGGATATTGAAAATATAGCCTACCGTGCAGCAAAGAGCATACTGGACAGATTCAAGATTGATGTTGGAGTCCGGATCTTTATAAAGAAGAAAATTCCTATAGCAGCTGGGTTAGGTGGGGGAAGCAGTAATGCCGCAACAACGTTAATTGGATTAAATAGACTCTTAAAACTTGGATTGACAAGGAAAGAACTCATTAAAATGGGGACGCTACTAGGAGCAGATGTCCCATTTTTTATCTTTGAGAAGTCTGCTTTGGCCACTGGGATTGGCGATAGGTTACAGAGGATTAAACTGCCTTCCCCTATATGGATGGTATTGGTTAACCCAAAAATTCAGGTTTCAACTTCCTGGGCATACAAAAATTTAAATTTAAATATAGGGTTGACAAAGAAAAAAAATAATATTAGTATACTGCCGCCTAATGTGCACATTTCCGATGTTGTAGATTTTTTGCATAATGATCTGGAACATGTGACCGTAAAAAGGTACCCTGAGATACAAAGGATAAAGGAAGAACTAATTGACAAAGGGGCCGAAGGAGCATTGATGTCAGGGAGTGGACCCTCTGTATTTGGGGTTTTTTCAGATAGAGAACGAGCCGAGAAAGCCTTTGATCAACTAAGATTTACTAACCGTGACTATACTTTATTTTTATCTTCTAGCTTCGACAATAAAAACCAAGGAGGCGTAAATGGAAGTAACTGAAGTTAGGGTATTCCCTGTTAATGAAGAAAAATTAAAGGCCTATGTAACTATTACCTTTGATGATTGCTTTGTGGTTAGGGATCTAAAGGTGATTAATGGAAACGATGGCTTGTTCGTTGCAATGCCCAGCAAGAAAAGGAAAGATGGGACTTTTAGGGACACTGCCCATCCATTGAATAATAGGACAAGAGAGGTTATTGAGTCAAAGGTTTTGGAGGAGTATAAAAGGGAAATCGGAAAAGATACATCCTTCACAGTTTAAACAAAACCACCCCCAAGCGTAAAAACCGAACATAAGACTGGATTAAAGCTTATCTAACGTGAGAAACGGTTAATACTGGGTCTATTGTTTGGGGCGTCGACAAGCGGTAAGTCACAGGATTTTGGTTCCTGTATTCGGAGGTTCGAATCCTCCCGCCCCAGCTTGTCTTTTTTGATACCAAATAATCCATAAAATTATTTCTCCTTCAATTTTGTGAGTTCCCAATATTGGTCATTTGATTAATAAACAAAGAGAAGGGAATTTTTGTTATGCTAAATAAATTAAGACTTTTCTCTGGAAATTCAAATATCGCTTTGGCTGAAAATATATGCCGATACTTGGAAATCCCATTGGGCAAAGTCAGAGTTAAAAGCTTCAGTGATGGAGAAACAGCAGTAGAAATAGATGAGAGTGTTCGAGGGATGGATGTCTTTGTTGTCCAATCCACATGCACCCCAGGCAATACAAACCTTATGGAACTCCTGATAATGATAGATGCCCTTAAGAGAGCTTCTGCCCGAAGGATAACCGCTGCCCTGCCATACTATGGGTATGCCAGACAGGATAGAAAGGTATCTCCAAGAGCGCCTATAACGGCAAAGTTAGTGGCCGACCTTATTGCAGCAGCTGGAGCAGACAGGGTTCTTACTGTAGATCTTCATGCAGGTCAAATTCAAGGTTTCTTCAATATACCTGTTGATCATCTATATGCTATTCCCGTAATTTTGAAATATATAAAGGAAAGATTCCAAAATGATCTAATTGTTGTTTCTCCAGATGCCGGAGGAGTGGAAAGGGCCAGGGCCTTTGCAAAAAGACTCAATTCTTCGTTAGCCATTATTGATAAACGAAGGGTAGATTTTAACGCAGCAGAGGTAATGAATATTATTGGTGAAGTTGATGGCAAAAAGGTTGTTATCTTGGATGATATGGTTGATACCGCGGGTACTCTTACTCAAGCGGCTGATGCTTTGTCCCGAAAAGGGGCGGTAAAGGTCTATGCCTGTTGTACCCACCCTGTTCTTTCTGGTCAAGCCATAAGTAGAATTAAAGATTCCGCTATAGAGGAACTAGTTGTGACTGATACTGTTCCATTGAGGGAAGAGGGGAAGTCTTGCAAAAAAATAAAGGTGCTGTCTGTTGCAGAGCTTCTGGGTGAAGCTGTAAAAAGTATCCATGAAGAGGGTTCCGTAAGCAGGTTATTTGTCTAAGAGACCTTGAGGTATTATTAGAATTATTAGAAGCGATTATGGGAGGAAAGAGTGAAACAAGTCAGTTTAAATGCAGAATTACGTACCCAATGTGGCAAAAGTGCTGTTAAAAAACTACGAAGAGAAGGATTAATCCCGGCCATTCTTTACGGCAATAAGAAAGAAGCTATCCCTCTTAGTTTAAGTTCCCTTTTTTTAAATAGGATAATGACTGATGAAGCCATAGAAAGCACTTTAATTGACCTTACTATTAAAGCTGGTGAAAAGGAAGAAAAGAAGACAGTTGTGCTAAAGGATATACAAGTCGGCCATGTAAAAAGGAATTGCCTCCATGTGGATTTTTATGAAGTTGATATGAGTGAAAAAATCGTAGTGCCTATTTCTATTCACCTTATTGGTAAGGCCAAAGGTGTGGAAGCTGGAGGAATCTTACAGCAGATTAAAAGGGAGGTTGAAGTGCAATGTCTGCCTTCCAAAATCCCAGGACGTTTTGAGATTGATGTCAGCAATTTAGAGATCGGCGATTCAATTCATCTAGGTGAGATTAGGCTGGATGATGGGGTTGAGATTTTGGAAGATTTAAGTCTTGTTGTAACGGCTGTTTCAACTCCCACTGTTATGAAAGAAGCGGAAGAAGAGGAGATGGGTATTGAAGAAGACAGAGGAGAGGAAGGGGATAAAGAAGGAAAGGAGAACAAATAAGATTAGTTAAAACTTCTTAAAAAGTCCTTGATAACGTAGAAGAGGGAAAAGGAAGTTTTCTATTTTTTTTCAGGATGAACTGGGTAGTTACTAAAAAATAGATAAGGTATTCTCGGTGAAATTGGTAGTTGGCCTTGGGAACCCTGGTGAGTATTATAAGCTAACCAGACATAACATTGGTTTTTTAATAGTTGAAAGATTGGCTCAAGAGAACAATATTGAATTTTCGCGAAAAAAGTTCCATTCCGCAATCGGGGAGGTGTCTATCCTTGATCAAAGGATAATTTTAGCTAAGCCTTTGACTTATATGAATCTCTGTGGTGAAGCAGTAAAAAAGATGTTAAACTATTTTGGGATAGACCCAGAAGCCTTAATTGTTGTACATGATGATTTGGATATGGAATTTGGGAAAATTAAGATAAAAGAAAAAGGAGGACATGGTGGGCACAATGGTGTTAGGTCAATCATCAGTATCTTGGGAACGAATGGTTTCTTAAGATTGAAATTGGGAATTGGCCGTCCAATCACCAATAAAACAGCCAAAGACTACGTCCTTGGTTCTTTTGAGGGAGAACAGTTGGATTTCCTCCCTGAATTAGTCCAGTTAGGAGAAAAAGCGCTAGTTTCTATCATCACGCAAGGTGCTCAGATGGCGATTAATGCGTTCAACCGGCAAAGCTGCATGACTGTAAAAGACTAATTAGAAATCAATCCCTAACTCTATCTCTCTATACCCTTTCTAGACTCTATCCCCCCCGCATAGTAGTGTTTTATATCTAGCATCTCCGTGACCAGGTCAGCCTTTTGCACCACTTCAGGTTTTGCGTACCTGCCAGTTAAGACCAGTTCCACATTTTCCGGCTTGTCTCGCATCAACTCCAACAGATCTTCCAGCACAACCAATCCAAAGTCAACAGCTACATTGACCTCGTCCAGTATGACCACATCGTATTCTCCACCCAAAACTACTTCTTGAGCTAGCTTGAATGCCTTTTTGGCCCAGTCAATATCGACTTTCTCAGGATTTTCTCTATTGACAAAGTCAGCCCTTCCCATCTGCTTAATAGTCAAATAAGGGGACAGTAGTTTTTTCGCTGATATTAACTCACCGTATTCAATATCACCTTTCATGAATTGTATCATGTAAACCCTATATTCATGTCCTATTGCCCTGAGAGCCAAGCCCAAAGAAGCAGTAGTCTTTCCCTTCCCATTGCCGGTATAAACCTGGATCATCCCTCTTCCCAATCTCTCCCTTTCCATATTAATCTCCCTTTCGATAAGTAGTATATATTTTTTTTCATTTTTCTCTATTACCACTGTTTTTTATCTAACTCTTTGTAAACTCACATACAAATGACCACTGACAGCGGACATTACCTATCATTGGAAGATACTAGTTTTATGTTCTGTTGTCAAGAAAGGGATGGTGGAGTTTGACTTTCTCTGCCGCAAGGTTTTTGTGAAACTGCTCTTTCTTATCTTGACTTAAAATCGACTTTAATTTATATTATGGACGAAGGAAATACTTTTTTATCATTATTCTTGGATATTCTCCCAAAGTATGCACCTCTGTTCTGTTTGTAACCAAAAGGCCTCCCCTGTATGACCTTCTCTTTCATGGGTATAGGACATAGGTTGATGTTGAATACTATGAATCAGGTGCAAACAATGTGGTATTCATGCCCCGCACATACCCTTTGTACGTCCCTATGCCCGTGCAAGCAAACGTCTTGAGGAGGTTGCTGGTTATGTCAGCATCTTCGATTGACTGTTGTAGCCCATATATCTTGAATACAGATTCGATGCCCCCAGTTTACCCCGTTACAGAAGGATTCTCTAACGGGGTTTAGATAATGTAACGGTCATTGGCATAGATGAGGTCTCCTATAGAAAAGGGCATAGATGGCAGGTGTATAACATGAAGGATAAGAAGATAAGGGCTGTCGGTTACATTAAAGCCCCTACCGGTAGAGTTAAGGAAGTAAATCCGAATCCAGAAGCACAGGAAGAAAAGATCAAGGTCTATGCTGAATCTGAGGGTCTAGATATGGTAAGGGTATACAGGGAAAAGGTTCTTGGGAGTAATATAGTTAATAAAGACGAACTGGATCAAATATACAGAGATATAAGCGAAGGGAATGCCGACACTATCCTGATTTACAAAGGAGACAGAGTAACTCGACGGTGGTCGATTAATCGGTTGAATAAAGAAAAATATGAAGGGGATTCAGAGGAGATTTAAAAGTGTTGTTTTGAAGATAACTGAATGAGGCAAGAGAGAGGAGGTTTTTCTGTATGCGAGAGAAAGATAGAGAACTGGCAAGGAAAAGACGACGAAGGAAAAAGGCGAAAAAACTAAGAACTAAAGAAACCCATGAACAGATAGAACAGACAACTGTTAACAAGAAGAAGGCTACTAAAAGGAGAAAACCCTCTGAGAGCAAGGGCACTGAAAGCAAAGAGGAATCAGAGTAATCTGAGGGAATTATCTTCGAGCATAATAACTAGAGGGAGGAAAGGAGAGATGATCGAAAAAGCCTTGAATAAAATAGCTGAGCAGATACTTGCTTTCGATGAAGCCTCCCTTAGAAGTCTTAGGGCAAAATATCAAACCATAATGGGCAATTTCGATACAAGTAAAGAATGGGAAAAGTCGGTTATAGTCTATTTTATCATAAATTCCGTTATTACAAAGAACGCACTGTTCAACCAAAACCTGTTGGCAGGGAAAGAAAAAAGGGAGGGGAAAGAAAGGAGGGAACTTAAGATAGTAGACTGACATGAGGTAGGATAAGGCGATCTCCGATGGGTTAATCTCGTGGTGGTTCGCCTTTTTATGCATTATAAGGTGGTTAAATGGAACTCATAGTACTAGGTTCTGGGGTTGGAGTGCCCACATCGAAAAGGTCTGCCCCGGGTTTATGTGTAAAGGTGAAGAACCAGCCGATTCTTTTTGATAGCGGCAGCGGGACTGCCTACCAGCTTTCCAAGGCTGGCATCGACTATCACCAAGTAGATTATGTTTTCTATACCCATGTAGCCCACCCGGATCATATCAACGATCTTTCAGCGATTATCTTTGCCAATAAATATGATTATCCCAGAAGGGAGAATGATCTCAATGTAGCAGGGCCCAAAGGGATAAGAAGGTTTTGCGAAAACATGGAAGAACTTTTTCCAACGCTTAAAGCCCCGCCTTTTTCTGTGAATATCCGAGAGGTCGAGATTGGTCAGATGAGGATTAACGATATACTGGTGGAATCAAAGCCTCTTTGTCACCAAGGTGTGGAATGTGTTGGATATAGGTTGGAATTCCAGGGAAAGAGTATTGTATATTCGGGCGATACAGACTACTGCAATAGTTTAGTAGAGCTTGCAAGAGAAAGTGATCTTCTGGTTGTTGAATGTTCATTTCCTGATGAATTTAAGGTAGATGGTCATCTGACACCATCATTCGCAGGCCGAGTCGCCAAGGAGTCAGGAGCAAAAAGACTCCTACTCACCCATCTCTATCCTATCTGCGATCAATATGATATTCGAAGTCAAGCCCAGCGGACATACCAGGGAGAGATAATTGTTGCAGAAGACCTGATGAAGATAGAGGTGTAGGGTTAAGAGAATGGGCAAAGCAGAGGAATGTGCAGCTAAGAAGGAGGGTTTTGGGCTTTGAAGGTGGGGTTTGTAGGGCATCCGCCCAATGATATAATTGAGAAATACAGATCCGAGGAACTGATAGATCTTGATAACGACCTTGGTCAGGTAGAAGAAAAGAGCGACCTCTATCTTCCAAAGATTTCCTGTTCTATTATAAGAAGAGTTTTCAATAACGCATTAGCCTTTCGCCCTCAAAAGATCATATTTGATGTGGGGGAGGGAAAGTGTGATTCCGGAAGGTTTCTAAGCTGGATATTGAGGGAGCACTTTGATATGAAGATCGTAGAGACCAGGAACCAGAACAGAAAAGGCCGTGGGACCGTCATCTGTGATTCCAGGCTGCCTTTAGGTGAAAAATTTGATTTGATCCTCAATAATATTATTGACAACAAGGATTATGAGATGGAGAGGGAACTCCATCCCAGGGCCGGGTTCTGGTCTGTCCCCTGCTGGGATACAAGGATATTTGACCTTTTCCCGGAAGGAACAAGGATATTTGGGTGGACACGATGTTTTGAAAATGGTACTCCAGATGACTTGGAGATAGAATGCTATATAGAGAAGGATATACCGACGGTTTTCTATGCCCAGACATTCTGTTCCAAGAACCTTCTGGCAAAAAACCTGGCAAGGGTTTACCGAGGACTGTATGTGGATTGTGATGGGAGCCTTACCGCTTCAGTGAAAGCCCAGATAGAGGCGTTTATTTATCTCAGGGGGGCTTCGGTATGACAGTCTTAGCCGATTTTGGCAGTACCTGGTCGAAGATTATAGACAGTTCTGTGAAGATCATAAAAACAAAGGAAGTACCCAGAGAAATAATAGCGGACTTTGCCTGTGGGCATAATGCTGAAAAGAGGTCAAAGAGGTATGTAAATGAACTGATAGCCCTCTCCGAGGGTGGTCTCAGATTGATAAATGAAAGGGATTTCCTTCTTGTAGATGTAGGGAGCAGGGATATCAAGTATGTACTCTATAGAGACGGACGATTTGTAGAGACCGGATGGAATCAAGAATGCGGAGCATCTCAGGGTTTTGCCATAGAACTTCTAGAAATGTACTATAAAGTCGACTGTAACAGACTTGAACTACCAGAGAACGGCTATCCTGTGACATGCGGGCTTATTGGTATATCCAGAATATTCGACGAAATAATAAAAACAGGGGAGGAAGAGAATGCCTTGGCCAGGTTTGTCAAAGGGATTGCCATGAATGTTTATCACTTTACGGGTAAACCAGAAAAGATGTATCTCAGTGGAGGATTATGTGAGAACAGGCTCTTTATTGAATCCCTTCCTTGCGAGGTGGTACCGTTGGGAAGATTTGTCCTGGTTGAGGGGCTTAAAGAGATATATAAAAAAGGGTTCTGTTGAAATCAAAAGGGGGTAATTATGTTTGTAAAACAATTGGAGGTTGGGAATTTGGCTGTCTTTGCATATATAGTGGGATGCAAGGAGACAGGAGAAGGGCTGGTAATTGATCCTGCCTCCGAGACCGATAGAATAATCTCTATCAGCAAGGAAAATGGGATTGACATAAAGTACATTGTTAATACCCATTCCCACATAGACCACACTATGGGCAATGCCGATATGGTCGCAAAAACAGGTGCCAAGATAGTAATACATGAAAACGAAAAGGACCTTCTTACGAAGCAGCCGAGTTTTCTTCTTTCTATGTTTGCGTCCAAACCATCTCCGCCAGCAGACATTACTGTTAAAGAAGGGGATACCATTGATATTGGGAAACTAAGCCTCAATGTAATACTCACACCAGGGCATTCGCCAGGAGGGATTACCCTCCATTTAAACGGTTATCTCTTTACAGGAGACACCCTTTTTGTGGGAGGTGTGGGAAGAACAGATGTCCCTGGAGGCTCGTGGCCAGTCCTCTTGATGTCCATTAAAACAAAACTTTTGACATTTCCAGATGAAACCATAATAATGCCGGGCCACAACTATGGATATGCCCCAACCTCTACGGTGAAACAGGAGAAGGATCTTAATCCGTTTATAAAAGATACAGTATAGGGTTTCCTTCTTTCGTGTTTAAGTTGAAAGCCTTGGGTTGAGTAGTCCACAATGCTGATGAATCTTGAGCAGGAAAAAGTGGATATTCTTATAACCATAGGCCATGCTGGACAAACGTTTTATCTTGTTATTAATGCCCTCTG
>JACQWO010000081.1 GCA_016209225.1 Desulfobacterales bacterium | reverse complement strand
AGCAGCAGTAACTCCAATAGCGGGAGCTCCCCGGACTTTTAAGCCTTTAATAGCCTTTGCAATGGATATATGATCTCTGCATTCAATATAAACCTCTTCATTGGGCAACCTGGTCTGGTCAATCAGTACTACAGCATCACCCTTCCATTCAATAGTCTTAAATGCCATCGGTTCTCCTTATCAATCCAACATTTTTCTTAGAATTTCATTAACCAAATTGGGGTTGGCCTTACCTTTTGTCTCCTTCATTACCTGTCCTACAAAGAAGCCAAATAGCTTGGTCTTTCCCTTTTTGTAGTTTTCCACCTCTTTCGGATTCTCTGCCAGCACCTTTTCAACAACCTCCACCACTTCTTCTTGGTCAGTCACCTGCAGAAGACCCTTCTTTTCTACTATTTTCTCTGGGGCTTCACCCGTAAGGTACATATCTTCGAATACGGTCTTTGCAATTTTTCCACTGATTGTACCGTCATCTATCATCTCCAACATCCTGGCCAATAACTTGGGGGACACCGGACATTCCTCTATATCCCTGTCATCCGTCTTTAATCTCCGTAATAGTTCTACCATCACCCAATTACTTATCACCTTTGGGTTGGGGTACAGTTTGACACACTCTTCATAATAATTTGCCAGAGATTTAGATGTGGTAAGCACCTGAGCATCATACTCAGGGATCTGATATTCCTTCACGAAGCGGTCTCTTTTCTCATCGGGCAACTCTGGCAGGCTTTTCTTTGTTTCTTCAATCCACTTATCATTAACTGCTAGAGGAACCAGATCGGGATCAGGAAAATATCTATAATCATGGGCATCTTCCTTGCCTCGCATTGATAAGGTAACCCCTTTTGCTGCATCCCACAATCTTGTCTCCTGAATCACTTTATCTCCCCCATCCAGGATATTTGTTTGTCTCTTGATCTCATACTCGAGGGCTTTCTGGACATTCTTAAAAGAGTTCATGTTTTTGAGCTCTGTCTTGGTTCCAAATCCATCCTGTCCTATAGGACGAAGTGATATATTGGCATCGCACCGAAAACTCCCTTCCTCCATATTACCATCACAGACATCGAGATACTGCAGGATACCTCTGAGACTCTTCAAGTATTCACTGGCCTCTCCTGGTGTTCTGATGTCCGGTTCGCTTACTATCTCAATCAGGGGAACACCTGTACGATTCAAATCCACATAGCTATAAGAAACATCTTCTCCCCCTTCGTCGTGGAGTAGTTTCCCTGCATCCTCTTCCATATGGACCCGTGTAATCCCTATTCTCTTCGATTCACCATTAGCAACGATCTCAATATATCCATGTTCGGCAAGGGGCAGCTCATACTGGGATATCTGGTATCCCTTTGGCAAGTCGGGGTAGAAATAGTTCTTTCTGGCAAAGCGACTGTAATGGGCAATCTGGCAATGGGTCGCCAGTGCAACCTTTAACGTAAGATCCACTACTTTCTTATTCAAGACAGGAAGCACCCCTGGCATCCCTAAACATATAGGGCAGGTATGGGTATTGGGTTCTGCGCCAAAGGCTGTTGAACAGCTACAGAATATCTTGCTTTTGGTAAGTAGCTGGGCGTGTACCTCCAGTCCGATTATAACTTCGAATTCCACATCAATATCCTTTTTCAGCTAATATAATCCAAACTAACCTCCACCATTTTTAACGACTTTTTTGAACATTGTCAAACACTTTCTGTGTTAAATTCATCCTTGACAAATTCAGGTAATTGACCTAATTTAATTGGATGGGAATTTCCTTTTTGGACGCAGATGAACGCAGATTGCCAAGATTTTCAATATAAAGAGTAATAGAATAAATGGTAAATCGTGAATGGTTAACGACTTACTATTCACAAGGGCATCTGCGGGTATCGGCGAAAATATGCGCCCTGATTAAAGAGGTTTCAAATGGTTTTTTGTAGTCACTATAGGATATGAATATGAAAATATACCTGGACAATTGTTGTTTCAACCGTCCCTTTGACAATCAATCTCAGATTCGAATTAAGCTGGAAGCTGAAGCGAAATTGAAAATTCAGGAGGAAATCCGCTCAGGAAATATTGAGTTGGTTTGGTCATATATCCTGGATTATGAAAATAGTAAGAACCCTTTTCGAGAAAGAAAGGAACAAATCAAAGTCTGGAAGAAATATGCAGAACTGAATATTCAAGAAAACGCAGAACTCATTGGATTTGCTTACACATTGAACCAAAAAGGCTTTAAAAAACTAGATTCCTTGCACATCGCATGCGCTATTTTCATGGAATGCGATTATTTTCTGACAACTGACGATTCGATCTTAAAAAAGGTACAATTGCTTGACGAAATTCATATTGATGATCCGATCGGATTTATCAAGGAGGTATTATCATGATGACCGACACTGAGATTAAATACAAAGGACTTCAAATTCTTACAAAACATCTTGGAGATATTGAAGCGGAGAAGTTCATTGCACTGATTCAAAGAGAGCCGTTTGATTACACAAAGTGGCGACAAGGTTTGGATGAGGATTTGTCCATTGAAGAAATCAGTCGAAAAGCAATGGCTTTGAGTATGAAAGACACCGAACATATTTAGATTCCTCGTAGCCTTGCCCCTCGGAATGACAATGTGTCGGAGTAGTACTAACCGTACACAGAATTAAAGAGGCTTCAAATGGTTTCTTGTAGTCACTATAAATTAAAAGGGTCCCTACTATATCCCCTCAGCATCTTGATGGTCTTACTCTCCCCTCACTTATCAATAGCTAAACAGGTAACCTTTGAAAGAGAGTACACCTATCAGGCAAGTGAGGCTGACAGTAAACTTTCTTGCAGGGCTATTGCGCTTGCACAAGTAAAACGGCTCTTGCTGGAAGAGCTTGGAACTTACCTTGAGAGTTGCACTGAGATAAAAGACTATAAATTAACTAGAGACCAGATTACAACCTTGACCGCAGGTATAGTCCAGACAGAGATTATTAACGAGAAATGGGACGGAAAGGCATATATTTTAAAGGCTAAGATAGTAGCTGACCCTGACAGCGTGCTAAAAGCCATTAATGAATTAAGGAAGGACAGGTATAAGGAGAAGGAGTTAAGGGAGGCAAGAGAAAAATCAGAGAATATATTGAAAGAGCTGGCAAAGCTGAGAGAGGATTTGAAGACGACAAAAGAGGAACTGGAAAGGATTAAGACACAGAAAGAGTATACAGATAAATCAAACTCATTATCCGCAATAGAATGGTTTGAAAAGGGATATGCCTATTACCAAGCAAAAGAATATCAGGATGCCGTATACGCCTACAACAGAGTTTTAGAACTAGACCCTAAAGATGCAGAGGCTTATTACAATCGTGGGGTTGTTTATGATAAATTAGGCAATTACCAACAGGCGATAGCCGACTACACCAGGGGCATAGAATTAGATCCTAAACGTGCAGAGGCTTATGTCGTTCGTGGGTTTGCTTATAAGGAATTAGGCAACCACAATCAGGCTATAGCCGACTATACCAAGGCTATAAAACTAAACCTTAAAGATGCAATTGCCTATCGCAATCGTGGGCATGCTTATGGAAATTTAGGCAACCACAATAAGGCTATAGCTGACTATAACAGAGCCATAGAACTAAGCCCTAAAGATGCGTGGGCTTATTTCAGTCGTGGGTTGGTTTATGAAAAATTAGGTAACTATAATCAGGCCATAGTTCAGTACAGCAGAGCTATAGAACTAGACCCTAAACTTGCAGGGGCTTATTTCTTTCGTGGGGCTAGTTATCACGAATTAGGCAACTACCAAGAGTGGATTAGTGATGTTAAAACAGCAGCTCGATTAGGCTTTAAACCGGCTCAAGATTATTTACGGGAAAAGGGTATTGATTGGTAAAAGTATCTTGAAGAAAATAATTAGGGGAGGCGACCCGGAAATCTTTCATGGCTAGGTCGACACCATTGGAAGATGTTTAAAAAAGGAGGATGGTAAAATGAATGAAGACTATGAGGATTTAAAGCATTTCGAAAATATCCAATTTTCGATTGTCAAGTTTGCATTTAGAGTATACACCATAGCGCTCGGGGCTCCAATTATTGCATTGTATGCATATATGGTTACATTAGGGGCCGAACATATTAAAGTAAGAGCGGGGTTGAATCCGCCAGTATTAATAGATAACTTGTTACTTATCGGAGCGATAAGTGGCATAGTTTTTGCCATTTGTGCTTTATTTAATTGGTTGCGCATTTTGAAACGAGAAACAAAAAATTGGTGGAGTTGCAACGTCATTTTAAATGCAATCCCTATTCTTGCGCTAATCGCTATTACTTGTCTTTGCTTTATATATCGAGGTGAGTTATATAGGTAAATGCACCATTTTTTATAACTTGCAAGGCGAGAAGATTTAACCCAAAAAAAATGATTTATTACGTGGAACCTTTGGGGACGTTGTTTCTAATCAATAAATTATTTGACAGGCAGTAGGTAGGGTTAGAGGACGTCAATTCTAAAACAACTTAAATTTTTTCATAAGAAAGTCTATTTTTAAGATTTTTCAAAAAATAATACTCAATAAAAACAGCAGGTTGTAAAATACCCAATTGTTGATTTATGGGTTTTTCTACAGGCTCATTATATACCGAGAAAAGAGGATTAATTATGAAACTAAAAATCGTAATACATGAAGCAGAAGAAGGTGGTTATTGGGCAGAAGTGCCGTCTATTCCAGGGTGTGCTACTCAAGGTGACTCTTTTGACGAATTGCTGAGCAATATTTACGAAGCTGTAGAGGGTTGCAAAGGCACCTGATGAAGATAGCAGGAATTGATGAATCAGAATTATGAAACTGCAAATAACAATGGGGTAAGCTGACCGCCAAACAGCGCAGTCATTTTTGAAAGGCTCTGCCCCGCATTCGGGTATTAGCGGAACGGTTTTCAAATATGTTAAGTAATATTAAATAGTTAGAAGATAATTATTGGGGTTAGGCTACTTGCGCTGGCACGTTTAACTATTATAAATTTTCGTTATTCTGTATTCTGCTGCATTCTGTCATTCCGTGCTTGACAGAGCCTGCCCCGTACTTGATACGGGGGAATCCAGTCTTTTAGTTTTCTGGATTCCTGCTTTCGCAGGAATGGCATAGGGAAACTCTATAGCAAGCTACAGGGAATTTTCAAGTTAAAATATGAATGAGATATTCGATCGTCATAGAACTATGAGAAAAAACAATATTCTTGAGCCAATAAATCCGGGTGAAATCCTCCGTGAGGATTTTCTAGAGCCCTTGGGTATCAGCATAAACCAGCTTTCCCGGGATCTTTCAGTACCCCCCAATAGGATAAGTGAAATTGTAAATGGGAAAAGGGCCATTACAGCCGACACAGCGTTGAGGCTACAGCGGTATTTTGGGGTTGAAGCCCAGTTTTGGCTAAATCTGCAAACCGAATATGATCTGAGAATGATGAAGCGCAAAATTTGGGCCGATATAGAACGGCGGATTATCCCTGTTAAACATACTGGCGAAAGCATTCAACATAGAGTTGAAGCATAATATGAACGTTGAACCTGTAGAAAAGGTCCATTTTAAAGATTTTTTCTAAAAAGTATTCAATTGTTGATTCGGGGGTTTTTCTACAGGCTCATTATGTGCCGAGAAAAGAGGATTAATTATGAAACTAAAAATCGTAATACATGAAGCAGAAGAAGGTGGTTATTGGGCAGAAGTGCCGTCCATTCCAGGGTGTTGTGCTACCCAAGGTGACTCTTTTGACGAATTGCTGAGCAATATTTACGAAGCTGTAGAGGGTTGTTTATCCGTTGACGTTCAAGACATTGCTATCTCAAAGCTTAAATGGTGAGGTATGGACAGGGCTATAGGGGTTTTTGATTCAGGTATCGGTGGATTGACGGTCTTAAAAGAACTAATGAATATCCTTCCAAAGGAAGATACTATTTACTTAGGGGATACGGCGAGGGTTCCCTATGGAATAAAATCATCAGACACTATAATCAGATATTCTCTGGAAAATGCAGAGTTCTTATCAAGTAAAGACATAAAGCTGCTGGTAGTCGCCTGCAATACAGCTTCTGCTGTTGGGCTTCCTGCCTTGAGGGACAAATACAATCTCCCTATTATTGGAGTTATAGAACCCGGAGCCAGGAAAGCAATAAAGGCTACTAAACGAAAGCGAGTAGGGGTGATAGGTACAGAAAGGACAATCAAAAGCGGCGCTTATGTGAATTCGCTCAAAGGGATAGATCCCAAAATTGAGGTAATCAGTCAGGCATGCCCCCTATTCGTTCCCCTGGTGGAGGAAGGATGGACAGATAACGATATCGCATTTTTAACTGCTAAAAGGTATCTTCAGGCGCTTAAGGAAGCAAATGTTGATACCTTAATACTGGGTTGCACCCATTACCCTTTGTTAAAAGATGTAATCGGGAAGGTCTTAGGCGATGAAGTGCTGTTGGTTGACTCTGCCGAGGAGACAGCAGCCGAAGTAGTAGGAGTTTTAAGGTCTAGTGATCTGCTAAAAACCAGTAATAAAAGCGCTGTTCATGGGTTCTATGTCACTGATGCGCCTGAGAAGTTTGTTGAAGCAGGAATCAGGTTCTTACAAGGAACAGAGCTAAAAAACGTTAAAAAAGTAAGTATAGCATAGAGGAGAAAAGGTATTGAAGACAAAAAAGGGCAAGACAGGAAAAAAGAATAGGCCTAAACGGGTCTTTTTGCTTGTACTCACAATTGTCATCTTGACCTTTTTGGCCGGTTCCTTCATCTATTATAAATACCATAAGAAGATATACCCTATACTTCCAACCAAAGCAAAGGAGAAGATTGTAGTAGACCTATATTTTGCTGAGCCAAATAGCGAAAGATTAATTAGAGAAAAGAGAAAGGTTGAAGCATCTGGGGATTTAACCAGCCAGTCTAAACAGGTCATTTTAGAACTGATTAAAGGTCCCGAGACAAACCTCACTGGAACAATACCCCCTGGAACAACCCTCCGTGATCTTTCAATCAATCATGACGGGATTGCCTTTGTTAACCTCAGTTCTGAATTAAGAAGTCGACATCCCGGAGGAAGCTCTGCAGAGCTGCTTACAATTTACTCCATTGTAAATTCTCTTACCTTAAACTTCAAAGGGATAGAAAAGGTTCAGATTCTGGTGGAAGGAAAGAAGGTTGAAACCATAGCCGGACATATCTTTGCTATGATGCCATTCGAAGCCGATACAAAGATTATTGGGAAGTAGATGGTAAAAAAAGATAGACTCTCTCAAATTAGAAATATAGGGATAATTGCCCACATCGATGCTGGAAAGACCACCATTACGGAAAGAGTACTGTACTATACCGGTCGCTCTCATAAAATAGGGGAGGTTCATAACGGAGAAGCAACCATGGATTGGATGATTCAGGAACAGGAGAGGGGGATCACTATAACATCGGCGGTGACTACCTGTAACTGGAAAAACCATGAAATCCATATTATAGATACCCCAGGGCACGTAGATTTTACTATAGAAGTAGAGAGGTCTCTTAGGATACTTGATGGGGCTGTAGTAGTATTTTGCGCTGTAGGGGGGGTCGAACCGCAATCAGAGACTGTATGGCATCAGGCTGACAAGTACCATGTGCCAAGGGTAGTCTTTATAAATAAGATGGACAGGGTTGGGGCTGACTTTTTTAGAACTATTGAAATGATGAAGGACAGATTAGGAGCCAACCCTTTACTCATCCAGCTGCCCTTTGGAAAAGAGGAGGATTACCAGGGTATAATAGACTTAATCAGGATGAAGAGCATAGTGTGGCATAAGGAGACTCTTGGAGCAACTTTTGACGAGAGGGACATCCCGGAAAACCTTCTCGACGAAAGTCAGAAGTACAGGGAAAAGCTCATAGAGGCTGTGGCTGAAACCGATGATCTCCTGACTGAAAAGTACCTTAAAGGAGAAATCTTAACCGAGGGGGAGATCAAATCGGCTATCAGATCTGCAACTATCCGTTATCAGTTGGTGCCTGTGATGTGTGGAGCAGGACTCCGAAACAAAGGTGTACAGCCCCTCTTGGATTCCATAGTTGATTTTCTACCATCGCCTCTGGATGTCCCGCCTATTGAGGGTATCAGTCCCGTAAGCGGCGAAAAAGAGAAACGGTTAAGCAGCGATGACGAGCATTTTTCTGCGCTGTCCTTCAAGATTATGATGGACCAAGGGCGTAAGATGACCTATTTTCGTGTATATTCAGGCATCTTAAAAGCCGAAGCCGAGGTTCTCAATTCCACAAGAGACAAAAGAGAGAGAATGGCCAGAATCCTGAAGATGCATGCCAATAAAAGAGAAAGGATACCGCTGGTTCGTACAGGAGATATCGTAGCAGCCATGGGATTAAAATATACTACTACTGGTGATACCCTGTGCGATGAAGCACATCCTATTCTCCTGGAATCAATAGACACTTACGAACCTGTTATTTCTGTTGCAGTAGAACCAAAAACCAAAGACGATGAGGAGAAGCTGCCCCTTTGTTTAGAGAAGCTGGCTGAAGAGGACCCTACCTTCAGGGTAAAGTATGATGAGGATACAGGGCAGACAGTTATCTCTGGAATGGGGGAACTCCACCTGGACATATTAGTAAATAGATTGCTTCGAGACTTTAATGTGAAAGTCAATGTGGGGAAACCCCAGGTTGTATATCGGGAGACCATAGAGAAACCCGTTGAAATCGAGGGAAGATTTGAGAAAGAGATAGATGGACGCCTGCACTCTGGACATCTGTGGTTGCGTCTTGAACCCCAGAGCAGGGGAGAAGGGATCAGCTTTATCAATAACTTAGAAGATAGAGCAATACCCCCTGAATATGTACCGGCTATTGAAGAAAGCGTTAAAGAATCAGCAATTAGTGGTGTAAATGGCTATCAGGTAGTGGACATAAAAGTAACCCTCTTTGACGGTTCCTTTCACGAAACCAACTCCTCAGAACTGGGATACAGAGTTGCTGCGTCTATGGCATTTAACAAAGGGGACAGTATGGCCAAACCAGTAATTTTGGAACCTATCATGGAGGTTAACATAGTAGTTCCTGAGGAATTTACAGGAGAGATAATAGGAGACATCAACTCCCGAGGTGGGAAGATAGAGGAAATAGCCTCCAAAGGAAAGGTCAAAACTGTCAAATCATTGATCCCTTTAAAAAGGATGTTTGGTTATTCCACTGATTTGAGGTCAGCCAGCCAAGGACGGGGAACCTTTTCAATGCAGTTCTTCCAGTACGATAAAGCTAGTACTCAGAAAAAGTAAAATCTCAAGGTTCTCTCCTCTCCATAACGACAATTATTCATAATAATGAAAAATAGTCAAGACACTCTGAGAAGTCTCCCCTTGTTCATTCCTCCCGGACAGAACACGGCAAAAACTGTCTGGATAGTCTAGTCGGGTTGGTCTGGCCGTAAACGTAAATTGCACCGATAGAGAAACTATCCCCCGTGTAACTACTCAGGTGGATAGGATGTAGCCCCGCTGTACAACGGGGCTGTATGAGGAAATCATGCGCGACCTGAACGGATAGCCTACAGCCTAAACAACCTACTTAGTTCATCCTGAAAAATGAGGCATGAAACCCGCGTAAACATTGATACTGTTCTTTGAAAACTGAAGAAAGTTGTGGATTTTAGTTGTTTTTATCTGGGATTTATGCTATAAGCTATTGATATGAAAGTACAAATTCCAGAGAGGCAACTTCTTATGTATGAGACCCTTTTTTCGGATGTT
>JACQWO010000029.1 GCA_016209225.1 Desulfobacterales bacterium | reverse complement strand
TGCTATTTATGTTGTCAAAGAACGTTTTTCGAAGGCTTGGGGCCAACTGAGAAAAATTTTCACCCTATTTGACCGTCGTTATGGGCATCCGCTCATAATGACTGCATAAGGGATGCCTGACTTTTTACGAGTCCATCATATCTTAAATAAACATCGGAGGATTCGCACACAGGATGAATTAATCCATAGGGGAGAAAGGCAACCTTCTGTGAGTGCAAAAGAGAAGGAAGAATATCTGAAAGCAGCCGAGAATAGAGAAGGCTATGGTGAAAAAGACAGGAAAACAGACTAGCGATTGAAGAAAATGAATGCCGATATTCCCACCCCCATCCCTTCCACCTTTCAACATCTTTTGTGGATAACCTGTTTATAACCCTGTGAAATAATAGCCTGGAAGCCTAAAAAATTAGTAACCACTCAGCCACCGATCTACGCTGATCATCACTGATATTTTTTCTTAACTGCTTAGGTTCAAAGTTCCGGGGTTCACGGTTTAAGGTTAATGAAGTCGTAAAATAAGCTTCATAAAAACTTTTAAGAATACTATCTGCGTTCATCTGTGTGAATCTGTGGCTGAATAGTTATAGTCTCAAAGGGTGGAAATTGTTTTTGCCTTGTTATTTTTCAAATACATCCCAAAAGGGTCTATCTCATCCCTCAATATCCTTATCTCTTCTTCTGTTGGGGGATCAGCCACTTTTACGTCCTCGGATACCTTTATATCCCATTGAAAACCCTTTTTCACTTCTTCTATACTCCCCTCTGGATAATAGGTGTCTACATACATCTCCCTGGTATCCTTGCGGAACCTGAAAATGCCCAGTGTGGTTATAACCGCACCAGGGCCTGTACCAGGCCTCAAGCCTGCCTTTTCTCTTGAATCTGATCCGTCCAGATACCCTGGTGTTGTTATAAAATCTACCCTTTCAGGGAATCTCTGCCTCTCGTGTTCAAGCATCGTTATAACCCTTTTTGCCAGACTCCCAAAGTCACATGCACCACCACTGCCACCCAGGCGAAATTTTGGTCTTGAATAATCTCCAAAGCAGGTTGTATTGATATTACCATATCTATCTACATTTGCTCCAGGAAGGAAGGCTATATCAGGATACCCGGCATGGAGTATCATCCCAAGAGTATCCAAAGAATCATTCAGCAATACCGAATTGGATGCTATGCATGGATCACCCGTAAAGAGAGGTATCCTATCTGGGATAGATTCCAGGACAACTCCACCTTCGTAACAGATGGTTATATCCGGGGCATGGGTCTTTTTGGCGAATAACGTCGTAATGATAGGCCACTGAGTGCCTACAATCAATATCTGGCCGTTTTCTATCTCTCTCGCACCAGCTATTATCATCATCTCAATGGGTGAATAGTCTGTTGAATATTTCATGAGACATAATCCTCCTGATATTGAGCACAGTATCCATAGTCAACTGGATTACCACTCCAGGGCTTCGGTTTTAGGGCATCAAGATTCTTCTTACCGATCTTTTTTATATATTCACTTCTGTCTTTAACACCATAAACCCATTCTTTAAGATAATTTTCGAACCCGTCTAGTGTCTCTGTAGCCTTGTCGTAGAAAGAGAAGTACCTCCAGTCCATATCATAGCAGCCAGTAACATAAGACGGGTGACTCCCCCATGGTTCTTCAACCACAGCGCTTACCTTGAAGCCAGGGATTATAGTACGGCCGGGGTCTCTTTTAATGACTTCAGTATCAACAATCTCTTCAGCGCATATAATCACCCTTGAACAGGAATTTATACCATACTTACTATCCCCCATTACTCCCCAGGCTTGTGCATTGCCAAAATTGTCGGCCCTCTGAACCTGCATTATACCTATATCGTGTTTCAGGGGCGGTACCAAGCATACCTTCTCTCCGTTAAATGGAGACTCTATTATCTTCAACTTATTCTCACCAAGGAAACTCGGGTTTTTGGCCAAATCAGAACCCATTAGAGTCTTTGTAGCAACGAACGGCAAATCGAGGGCGCCAGCAAAGTAAGACAAGGTAAGGCTTAAGATAGAATACTCTTCCATCTGTATTTCATGGGGAATCCCCTTTTCCATACACCTTCTTAAGGCATGAGCCGGCTTAGGCAGTGGGTTCCAGGTATAGGTGGTAATTACTCTATCTAAACACCCTGCCCCTATAAGCTGATCCAGTGCTATCATACCCGCACAACTTGATACTGTTAATCCCTTTTTTCTCTGTCTTATGATCTCATGTATAGCAGCATATGGCTCGTGTTGAATAAAACCTCCCAGGTAAACCACATCACCATCTCTAACAAATTCTTTGATTGCTTTATCCATTGTCATTATCTTGCTTTTCATATAACCCAATCAGTCCTTTCGAGTCTAAGAATATAAAAACAGTTCCCAAAGCTCAGCGGTCAGCCAATCTTCATTCTGGTCCCTGGCATCTGATCTCTGGGAACTGTTACAATCCTCGTAACTGCTCAGGTGGATAGGCTGTAGGCAGGAAATCATGCGCTACCTGAGATAGCCTGTAGCCTATTAGACTGTAGACTGTAGCCTAACAGCCTTCAGTCTAAACAACCTGAGTAGTAACCAATCCTCTATATATTTAGTACAACTAAAGCATCCACAGCAACCGGTTTGTCACCGTTTATTATCAAGGGATTTATATCTATCTCCTTAATCTGTTCAAATTCTAATCCGATGTTGCCAATAGATATCAATGCATCACAGAGGATATCCATATTAAGAGCGGGCTTACCACGAAAGGCATCCAGAATTTTATGACCCCTAATCTCCCTTGCCATCTCCAGAGCATCCCTCTTCTCTAAAGGCGCTATACGAAAGGAAACATCATTTAAAATCTCTGTGAATATCCCCCCCAAACCAAACATTACACAGGGACCAAACTGAGGATCTCGCGTTAAACCGATAACCAGTTCTCTATCGCCTTTGATCATTTCCTGGACTAAAACACCATCCATGGAAACACCTTTATGGCTGGCAATCCTGTCATAGGCATCAGCAACAGATGTATCGTCTCTCAAGTCAAGCTCGACTACATTGAGCTCTGTCTTATGTGTTATCTCCGGAGCGCAGCCCTTTAATACCACAGGAAACCCTATCTCTTTTGCCGCCTGGATTGCCTCTTCCTTTGTCTTTACCAACCTCTCCTTTGTTATTGGAATACCATAAGAAGCTAAAAACTTTTTCGACTCATACTCTGAGAGTGTGCTCTGTCCCTTTTTTATAGCCTCGTCTAAAATTTTCATCTTTCCTCTCCTCCTACACTCATTTATTCTCTTGGACTTCAAATAGAAGTTCTACGGTAAACCCCGTTAGAAATTCCAGCGGGGCATTATTTCTAACGGGGTAAAAAGTGTACCACATCGTCAACAATCTTGCCATAATGATCTCCAAACCCAATGATCTCAAACTCTCTAACATCATTTCCTAAATGGCTAATACGTACTTCCATACGATTCTCAGGCAACAGATGGGTTATTTTCTCTGCCCACTCAATTACAGTAACCCCCTTTCCTTCAAAGTACTCTTCATATCCAAGGTTCTCCAAATCCGAATTGCCTTCCAGCCGGTAAAGATCAAAATGATAGAGAGGAATTCTACCCTGGTATTCATTGACTATGGTGTAAGTTGGACTGGTTATGCAGTATTCTTCAGGAACACCTACTCCAATCAATGCTACAACATCACCGGCTATCAAATATTTGCCCAAAAGCTCTCCAAATTCAAAGGTGGCTTGTGGGGTTTTTAGTGTTGTTTTGATTCGCTTTTCCTTCACAGAATTTACATTCTGACTCCTGACCCCTGACCCCTCTATCTTTCAACTCATTCAAAACCAACGGTATTCTTTCTATAACGTCTGTGGCAAGCAAACCTATCTCTCCCCTTTCAGAGGCAATAGTATCCCCTGCCAGTCCATGGGAAAAGACCGCTAATTTAGCAGCATCCATTATACCAAACCCCTGGGCAATAAAGCTTGAGAGCATACCGGTCAAGACGTCCCCCATACCAGCGGTAGCCATCCCTGGATTTCCTGTGGGATTGATCCAGATATTTCCATAGGGATCAGCTATGATGGTTCTAAATCCTTTTAAAACCAGATAGACATTGTATTCTTGGGCAAATCTACGGGAGATTTCTATTCTATCATTCTGGATTTCTGCTGCCCCCGTATTCATTAACCTTGCCATCTCTCCGGGATGAGGGGTCAACACAACAGCTGCCCTTGCTTCTTTCAGAATATTTACATCTCTGGCCAGGGCATTCAGACCATCAGCATCAATTACAACCGGGACATTAATTTCTTTGATTATCCTATGAACAAGCTCTACCGTTTCATCATTTGTAGATACTCCTGGCCCTAAAGCCAATGCGCTCTTATTCTCCGTTAATGCTATAATCTTTTCAATGGCCAGGGTACCCAAAAATCCAGGGGGGCTCTCCGGCAGAGGTTCGGTCATTACCTCTGTCAGCTTACTCTCCATTATAGGATTAAGGCTTTCCGGTATGCCAAGAGTAACAAGCCCTGCCCCTGCCCGCATAGCTCCCTGGCAGGTCAAAACCGCTGCCCCGGTTTTGCCTGTCGAGCCTGCCACTACTAAAAGATGCCCAAAGTCTCCCTTGTGGGAATTGATGTCCCTGGGTTTAAGAACAGATTCCAGTTCATCTCTATCAATAACGTAGTTTTGTATCCCCTCTTCCTCAATCAGGTATTTAGGGATGCTTATATCAATTATCTCCAACTCACCCACATATTCTGTCCCTTCTGGGATCAGCAGTCCTACCTTGGGATAGGCAAAAGTGATTGTCAGGTCTGCTTTCATGCAGTTCCCCAAAACCTTACCGGTATCTGCATCTAACCCGGAGGGTATATCAACGGCAACAATAGGGATATCTGTCTGGTTCAAAACCTCTATAACATCGTGAAACAGACCTCTTACCTCGGAGTTTAGACCCGTTCCAAAGATCGCATCGATAATCAAATCACAGTCTCTTATTTCATCCCTAATCAAATCTATAAGGTATTCACCCTTAAACTCAAGAATATCTATACCCATATTTCTTATAATTTCGAAGTTTATCTTAGCATCTCCCAGAAGGCTGTCTCCGGCAGTCAAGAGATATACCTTTACTTGGACACCCCTATTAAAAAGGTGCCTGGCAATGACAAAACCGTCGCCTCCATTGTTTCCTTTGCCGGAAAAGACCGCAACCTTTTTGTTAACAAGCTCAGGATAGTAACTTTCAATTACCTCTGTTGTCCCACTTCCGGCATTTTCCATAAGAACTATTCCAGGGATTCCGCATTCCCCAATAGCCCTTCTATCCAGCCTCTGCATAATCTCAGCCGTAACTGCCTTCAATCTAACCCTCCAATATTACCTGAGCAATTCCATAACCGCCATCATGAGACATGCTTAAACACTCGAATCCTTGACCCCTTGCCCCCTTGACCCCTTGAACCCTTGAGTATTTATCAATTCAATCATCTCTCTAACTGCCTGATCCAAACCAACAAATAGAGATCTAGAGATTATGCTATGACCAATACTGAACTCCTCAATCTCATTGATTCCTACTAATCTCTTGATATTCAAATAGTTCAACCCATGCCCCGCGTTTATTCCCAGTTTTAATTCTGCTGCCATTTTAACAGCAGTCAGAAGCCTATCGAGTTCTTTTTCTTCCTCAATCCTGTCCTTAGCGTCACAGAATGTCCCCGTGTGGATTTCCACATAATCGGCACCAACTCTATGGGCAGCCTTAATCTGATCTAAGTCTGGGTCTACGAAAAGACTGACGACTATCTCTCCGTTTTTAAGCAACGCTACAGAATTTTCTATATCTTTTCTATTCAGATAGACATTCAGTCCACCTTCGGTGGTCAGCTCTTCTCTCTTTTCCGGAACTAAGGTTGTCATATCGGGTTTTACTTCTAGGGCTATCCTTATCATCTCCTCGGTTGATGCCATCTCTAAATTCAGCTTGCTCTTGACTGTTTCTCTGAGTAACCTTAGGTCCCTATCCTTAATATGCCTTCGGTCTTCCCTCAAATGAACTATTATCCCATCCGCCCCAGCCAGTTCAACTATGGCCGCTGCTGTCACAGGATCAGGTTCGGTTATCCTCCTAGCTTCCCTAAGGGTTGCAACATGATCAACGTTTACCGACAATCTAGCCACTTAGCCTACCTCCGCTGTCCCTCCCAAAACCCTGTTTGCACAATCAGCAATCTCTTCTGCCATAGCAGATATCTCGCCTTCATCCTCTCCCTCTAACATAATTCTCAATATTAACTCAGTTCCTGAAAATCTAACCAAAACCCTCCCTTTATCTCCCAATTTTTCTTCTGTCTTTTTTATCTTAGAGGCAATTTCAGGGATATCATCTATCTCCCTCTTCTCTCTGACTTTTACATTTAGTAAAACCTGAGGAAGCGGTTCTATTATCCTGGCTAACTCCGATAATCTTCTGTTGTTTATCTTCATAACTGCCAATACCTGTAATGCGGATAGAATCCCATCTCCACTGGTATTATGATCAAGAAATACAATATGGCCGGACTTTTCTCCACCCAGGTTATAACCATTTCTCACCATCTCCTCTACTACATACCTATCCCCTACTGCTGTTTTAACGACCTTTCCTCCCAGCTTCTTGAGGGTTATATCCAGACCCATATTGCTCATCACGGTAGTGACCAATGTATTCTTATTGAGCTTCTCATTCCTTATCATCTCCGCCGCGCAGATCGCCATAATATGGTCCCCATCGAGCAACTCACCATTTTCGTCAACAAAGACTACCCTATCAGCATCCCCATCAAAGGCTATTCCCATGTCCGCGTTTTTTTCCTTAACTGTCTTACTGATTAACTCTGGATATAAAGAACCACAGTTTAAGTTAATGTTCTCACCATTGGGTTCAACACCTAACGTAACCAGTTCGGCTCCAAGTTCCCTAAATACAGCAGGGGCCACCTTATAGGCTGCACCATTTGAACAGTCTAAGACGATCTTCAAACCATCCAACGACTGGCTCTTTGGAAACGTATTCTTAAGAAAGACTATATATCTGCCCTCTGCATCACTTATACGAAACGCTTTTCCTACCTCTGATGCCGTCGGACGAAGAGAATCTATACTGCCCCCTGAGATTAACTCTTCAATCTTCATCTCCAATTCATCCGGTAGCTTAAAGCCATCTTTGGAAAAAAACTTTATTCCGTTGTCCTGAAAAGGATTGTGGGATGCAGAGATTACCACACCTGCGTCTGCCCTCATACTGGGTGTAATGAAGGCTATTCCAGGGGTCGGAAGAGGACCAACCAGCAGAACATCAACACCCATAGAACAGATTCCGGCAGCCAAGGCATTTTCTATCATATATCCAGAAAGACGGGTATCCTTACCAACTACTATTTTATGCCTTCTATGTTCATTTTTAAATAAATAAGCAATCCCTCTACCCAACTGCACCGCCGTTTCAACGGTCATGGGTTCAATGTTTGCAACCCCTCTTACACCATCGGTACCAAACAATCTTGCCATAATATGTCTCCATGGCTATCTTTTGTCGTAACTACTCAGGTTGTCAGGTTCACAGTTCACGGTTGGTTGCTCTAACCTTGAACCGTGAACCTTGGAACTTTGAACCTGAGTAGTTACCTTTTGTCAACCTAATTTGCATTCTTTATTGCATCAATTACCCTTACAATCTTCTTGATCATACCCACATTATGAACCCTTACCACGTTAGCCCCATTGAGTACTGCCGCTGACACGGCAGCAGCAGTCCCTTCCTCTCTCTGTGTTACATCAGCATCCAGGATTTTCCCAATAAATGCCTTTCTCGATGGGCCCACAAGGATAGGTTTGCCCAGACTTTTGAATTCTGATAACCTATTAATTATCTTTAGGTTGTGTCCGTCATCCAGAGACTTTCCGAATCCTATCCCAGGATCTATAATAATCTTTTGGGGGTCTATTCCAGCTTTTTCAGCCATCTCAATACTGTCTTTCAGGTATTCGATAATCTCTGAGATCAGAGATTCATAAAAGGGGTTTTGCTGCATATTCTCAGGGGTGCCTTTTATATGCATCAGGACAACAGGAACGTCATGGCGGGAAGCGCTATCTGCCATTTTAGGATCAAAATTTAATGCGCTTATGTCATTTATTATCTCGGCGCCAGCCTCTATGGCTCTTTCTGCAACAACAGACTTGTAAGTATCTATGGAGATAGGCACATCTATTCTCGGTGCAAGCCTCTCTATCACAGGGATAACCCTATTAATCTCGGCATCAGCAGTAATCGGTTTTGAACCAGGTCTGGTTGTCTCTCCACCGATATCTATAATATCGGCCCCCTCATCAACCAACTCCAGAGCATGGTCAATGGCTCGATGGGGGTCAAAGAATAATCCTCCGTCAGAAAAAGAATCAGGGGTTACATTTATAACCCCCATAATGTGAGTACGCTTGCTGAGGTTTAGATCAACTTTCTTACATCTTATGACGAAGTCATTAATATTTAGAACTCTGGGGTTATAAGCCATTCGTAACTGCTCAGGTTCAAAGTTCCAAGGTTCACAGTTCAAGGTTAGAGAGCGATGAATTCTAATCAAGATTCTGGAACTAACAGTTTTTGTTTAGTCCTTTTCACCTTTTTAATTTCTGTAGTCTCGGTTGCCTTCTGGGTTTTCTTCACTTCTTTAACTTCCGCAGTCTCTGCCTGCACCTGTCCTTTTTCTACTATATCGTTGATCTCCGAGGCATCAAGAACCTCCTTTTCCAGTAACGCATTGGCAATGTCATGGAGGGTAGTAATATTCTCAGTTAAAATTTTCTTTGCCCTTCCATAGTTCTCTGTAACAATCCTTCTAACCTCTTTATCAATCTTTATAGCGGTATCTTCGCTATAATCCCGATGTTGAGCAATCTCTCTCCCAAGAAAGATTTGCTCCTCTTTTTTACCAAAGGTAAGAGGCCCCAGATCTTCACTCATTCCCCACTCACAAACCATCTTCCTTACTAAATCCGTAGACCTTTCAAGATCGTTGCCGGAACCGGTGGTTAGATCCCCCAATACTATCTCCTCGGCTGCCCTTCCTCCAAGCAGAATTGAAGTATTGTTTAACAAATATTCTTTGGGGTATGTGTGCCTTTCATCTATGGGCAGTTGCTGGGTCAAACCCAATGACCTGCCCCTGGGTATTATGGTCACTTTATGGATTGGGTCTGTGCCAGGCAGCAACTTAGCAACCAATACATGACCTGCTTCGTGATAAGCTGTGTTACGTTTTTCCTCAGGGCTGATGATCATGCTCCTTCTTTCAGCACCCATCATAACCTTGTCTTTAGCCTCTTCAAAATCCTCCATCTCTAAATTCGTCTTATTTTTCCTTGCTGCCAGCAAAGCCGCTTCATTCACCAGATTTTCCAAATCAGCTCCAGTAAAACCAGGGGTTCCCCTTGCTAAAACCTCCATATCTACACTATTGGACAGAGGTGTCTTTTTAGAATGGACCTTAAGTATCCCTACTCTTCCACCTACATCAGGTGGCGGCACTACAACCTGCCGATCAAACCTTCCCGGGCGCATCAATGCCGGATCCAACACGTCGGGTCTATTGGTAGCAGAAATGAGAATTACACCATCGTTAGATTCAAATCCATCCATCTCTACCAGTAATTGGTTCAGTGTTTGTTCCCTTTCATCATGCCCACCCCCGAGCCCTGCTCCACGATGTCTTCCCACGGCATCAATCTCATCAATAAATATAATACAGGGGGCATTTTTTTTACCCTGGATAAACAGATCCCTAACTCGAGACGCTCCTACCCCTACAAACATCTCAACAAAATCTGACCCGCTTATACTGAAGAAAGGGACTTCAGCCTCTCCGGCAATTGCTTTTGCCAATAGTGTCTTTCCAGTTCCAGGCGCACCCATTAAAAGAACCCCTTTGGGGATTCTCCCGCCCAATTTTGTGAATTTCTTGGGGTTTTTTAAAAACTCTATGATCTCCTGAAGTTCCTCCTTTGCCTCATCAATACCGGCCACGTCTTCAAAAGTCACTTTGTGCTGGTGTTCTGAAAGCAATCTAGCCCTGCTTTTCCCAAATGACATCGCCTTACCACCAGCCTGCATATTTCTCATAAAGATTATCCACACACCGATAAGGAGGAGCATGGGAAACCAGGAAATAAGGGCAGTAAAATACCATGGGGATTCTTCCCTGGGCTTAACAGATATTCTAACATTCTTTTCCTTCAGGATTCTAATCAGGTCAGGATCTTGAGGAGCATAGGTTTTAAATCCCTTTCCACCCAGATACTTGCCTTGAATATTTTCCCCTTGGATTTCAACTTCTGAGACATCACCCCTTTCAATTGCGGATAAAAAATCACTGAATATAACTTTATCTTCGATTGTCTGGGGTTTATTAAAAAGTTGATACAATAATATCATCATTAAGGTGATGATCAGCCATAGTGCCATGTTTTTATAAAATGGATTCATTGTCCCCTTCAATATCAGTTCTAAAGTTTAAAGGTAACTACTCAGGTGTTTAGGCTGAAGGCTGAAGCTATAAAAACCCCTAAAAGCCTTCCGCCTTCAGTCTATCTACCTGGGTAGTTCAAATATATAATACAAATTATTATAAATTACAATAAAAATCAATTGATCCTTAATCAAACCACTTCAGAAAATCCTCACCTGAAGAATCTCTGAAGGGCATTCCCTTACCATTACTCTATTGTCTATCCTTAAGCCCATGACCCATGCTATCAGGTTATCGAAAAGGAGAAGGGGAATCTCTCTGCGTATAGATTTAGGTATTTTATTATCAATAAAGAAATCCTTTAGTTTTTTCGTGCCCTCCATTCCCATAGGTTGAAACCTGTCTCCTTCCCTGAAGTTTCTCATAACAATGGGGAATTTAATTTGACCATAATCCATAAATGCCACATTAGGATCAACATTTAAATTCAAATGTTCCTCTTGTGGAATAACCTTAAATTCTACTTCTTTACCGATCTCCTTTAGTCTAACGCAGTGGGGAATTTCAAAAAAAGAATAATAGAACAGGGTTTCTTTGATCTCTCTTCTTATTATCAACTCAGTGTATCGCTTCTCAACAATGATTCCTCCGGGCAGATTTAACGATTTATTAGCACCTTCACCGGAAAGCATCTTCATTACGGATTCCAGATGTTTAAAGCTAATCCTTTCTAAGTCGCCTGAAAAGGACTCCAGCGCCTTTCTGAATACCCTAACCTGCATGGATTCTTCCAAATCCTTTAGATGCAAAATATCCATGGTTAGCAATCCTTTCTCCTCAGAGACACAAATCCTAGAGAAGATGTCCAAGACTAGTTTGTCCAGAAATTCATCCTCTTTCCTCAGTACCTGAGAGGTATGGATCAGGGTTTGCACAATTCCAGGGTTGTACTCCTTCATCAATATCGGCATTAATCTATTGCGTACCTTATTGCGTAAATAGACATCCTCTCTATTTGAACTATCAATAACAGATTCAATCCTGTTTTCTCTCAGGAATCCTTCTATCTCGGACCTCCGGGTCTCAATAAGAGGTCGGATGAAAATACCATCTCTGATGGGAGGAATCCCGCAAAGACCCTTAGTCCCTGCCCCTCTTATTAATCTCATTAAAACCGTCTCAGCCTGGTCGTCTGCATTATGCCCCAGAGCTACTTTTTGCGCATTGAATTTCTTCAAGGTATCCATGAAGAACTCGTATCGGGCATCCCTGGCAGCCTGCTGAGTTGAGGTTCCCTCGGACTTTTTGAGAGCAGGGACATCAACGGATTTTGCTTCAAAAGGTAGATTTAGTCTCTTTGCCAGATCCTCTACAAACCTGCATTCGCTCTTTGACTCCACCCCGCGAATACAATGATCAAGGTGAGCAACAGTCAGGGTAAGATTAAAATCCTCTCTTAACTCCTTCAATGCATGGAGGAGAAATACAGAATCAGGCCCTCCGGAGACTCCTACTACAACCCTATCCCCTTGCTCCAGCATACGGTATTTTTCTATGGTACATCTTACCTTTGAGACAAGCATTATCTGTTCCTGTTTTGTAAGAACTTTAAAGCAACTATTCATCCCTTTTTTCTTGATTTTATACCATCTTCAACTAAAATAGCAAAATCGTCTCTCTATTGCCTCTTTTTATACTTGATAGACTCGTAAAAAGTCAAAATTGGGATGGCAAAGTAAAAAGCTCCAAATGCAAGGCGCGCAAATCCTGAGGAGTGAGGCGTACTTTGGGGTACGCCGCAACGACGAAGGATGCAGTGCAACGCCGCAGATGGACTTTTTGCGAAGCCATCAAACTTGAAGGGGAGAGAGAGTCGCCATATCAAATAAAAACAAGTGAATATCATACCGTAAATTCTATATAAAAAACAATAAATATTGACTTACGCAGAATTATTCCTGCAAAGCCCGGATAATGAACATAACAAATGTTGTATCTTCTCTCTCATATCAGTTCCTGACTACGATATATGGATTATGCATAATATGATATTACGGATCAATTACGGCAGGTAATAAGATTTTTCTTCAAAAATTTTCCTTCTTTCGTGTTTAAGTTGAAAGCCTTGGGTTGAGTAGTCCACAATGCTGATGAATCTTGAGTAGGAAATAGTGGATATTCTTATAACCATAGGCCATGCTGGACAAACGTTTTATCTTGTTATTAATGCCCTCTGAAATAGCCGTTGTAATTTTGCAGAGGAAGTAATTGAGAAGATAATGGCACTTACTGAGGAGCATAAAATGAGATTCCTCCTGATTTCCGGCAAGCCCATAGGTGAACCCGTTGCCTGGTATGGTCCCATAGTTATGAACACCGATGAAGAATTACGAATCGCTTTTGAGGAGTATAAACAGGGCACTTTCATCAAATACAAAGGATGATTTCAATCGAACCCTAATGCAACGCTCCAGCCGAGGCGTTTTCTGTGCGGCTGAGTTTTTCATTCGGGGTATACGCTTGACTGTAGCTTAATTGTGAGATAATGTCATGTGACAACATCAACTTATATACTGTGAGGATAAAAGCAATGGCGTTTGAGCTTGTAAGAAAAATGATTCCTTTTTCTCAAAAGGGCTATTGTTGCAGCCAGATATTATTTCTTCTTGCCCTTGAATCCAAAGGCAATACAAACCCGGATTTAATCCGATCAATGGCCGGCCTATGCAATGGCATTGGATACAGCGGTGAAATATGCGGGGCATTGACCGGTGCAGCGTGTTTGATTGCTTTCTTTGCCGGCAAGGGATCGGACGAAGAAAAGGAGAATGACCGTTTTAATCTGATGGTTTCGAATCTGGCGGAGTGGTTTCAGGAGAGTATCGGAGTCAAATACAAAGGCATTAAATGTGAAGAGATTCTGGGGGAAGATGGGATAGAAAAACCGGATTTAAAAATATGTGTTAATATCATAGCTAAAACGTACAGTGCGGTAACAAAAATACTAGAGGAAAACGGTTACAAAATCTGAAAAAACGCATTTACGTGTCTCTATTTTAATTTATTTTTTCGCAGAAAGTATAAGGGAGTAAAAGGATGAGCTCACAAGAAATCGGTAGTTATAAATCAATTAAGCTGATAAAAAGCGAAAAGGTCAATGAGTTAATCGAGCAGAGGTATCTTACTGACGAAGATTTGCAGATAGTGATCCATTATGCTGAAACAACTGGGTATAAGCTCTATCGGGAAGGGAGCAATAGCTTTCTGACCAGGTCCGCAAAGTACTTACCGGTCATCTATGCCGAATATACCCCTACAGATGATGGGTATGAGATTCACAGTGCTTACGGTCACCGTTCTAAAATCATTTAGGGAGGACAGATTATGGTACAATGGCGTTGCTTCCAATGCCATGAGGATATGGTTGAAACTATAGTGGAATTAGAGTTTTCAGGTGTTGAAGGATCCGCAGAGGGGATGAAATGTCCGAAGTGCGAGGTTAAATATCTTTTGGAGGATATTGTAATAAACAACGTTTTTCCGGCAGAAGCAGAGTTGAGTTATAAGTAACACAGGTGAGGAGCAAAAGAAATCCGTGAACAATCTGTGTTGCAAATGTGGGTTAGACAAGGTTTTAGAAAATACCCTACATCCCGGTGGATTAAAACTGACAGAAAGACTTGCAGAGGTCAGCATGTTGAAGCCGGGCTGCAAGGTTCTGGAAATCGGCTGCGGCAAAGGCATTACAACCCTATTCCTTGCCCGAAATTACGGATGTTCGATTACCGGCATTGACATATCACCGATCCAGATCGCTTCGGCAAGAGAGAGGGCAAAAGATGAAAACATAGTTGGGGGAACAAACTTTATAGCTGCGGATTGTCAGGAATTGCCGTTATTCACCGATCTTTTTGATATGGTATTCAGTGAGTGCTCCATCTCACTGGTTCAAAACAAGAAGCAAATCCTGGATGAGATCTGGCGCGTCTTAAAACCCGGGGGAAGACTAACAATTACCGACCTCATCCGAAGCGATAATGAAGTTACAAAGGGAAGTTCGTTCGCTTTATTCCCCTGTATTGACAATGCCGAATCTTTAAAAGGTTATAGGAAACTTCTTAAAAACGTGGGCTTTCAAGACATATACACAGAAGATTGTTCTACAGCATTGAAAGAGGCATTCTTCCGAATGCGGCTACGCTTCGGCCGAATGGATACGTTATGGAAGGAAATCGGCTGCGCCTGTGATACATATCCTGATCCGATACCTACAGACGAATGTCAAAAACAAAGAAGAAAAACCGGTATCGGTTATGCGCTAATTACAGCGACAAAGGAGTGAGTAGTCCCGGCATGGAACAGATAATCGGATATACAGAGAGCCTATGTCCTAAATGCATGTCCAGGATTTCGGCAGCGAAGGTGGAACAGGACGGGAATATTTACCTGAAAAAAGAATGTTCCGTGCATGGCAGTTTCAAGGTCATCATCTGGCGAGGAGACGCCAAAAGCTACAGAGAATGGGAACATTTTGGCAATGACGGATGCCCTCCGGCAAACCCACTTACCCCTGCCAAAAGAGGTTGTCCCTTTGATTGCGGCTTATGCCCGTCTCATGAGGTGAATGCCTGTACGATGGTAATGGAAGTCACCTCTAAATGCAATCTGGCGTGTCCGATCTGCTTTGCTGATTCAGGAAATGGTTCGGCACAGGAACCTGACATCGATACCCTGAAAGGGATGTTTAAAACCGTTTTGGAAACAGTCGGACCTTGCACGATCCAGCTCAGTGGAGGAGAACCTACCCTGCGCGACGATTTGCCAGGGATTGTTGCCCTGGGTCGTGAAATGGGATTTGATCATATCCTGTTGAATACCAACGGCATACGACTCGCAAAAGACAATGAATATCTCCATAAGCTGAAAGATAGCGGGTTAAGCGCTGTTTATCTTCAGTTTGACGGCGTAAGCGATGATGTCTATCGCTTTATCCGTGGCAGGAATCTCCTTGAAACGAAAGTGCAGGCAATTGACGATTGCGCTAAAGAAAGGATTGGGGTCGTTTTGGTCCCTGTTTTGATCCCAAAGATCAATGATCATCAAGTCGGTGATATTTTTCGATTTGCGAAAGATCGGATTCCCTATATAAAGGGGATCCACCTTCAGCCGATTAGTTACATGGGACGATACCCCGACATGCAATTGGATAAAGACAGGATAACGATACCGGACGTTCTAAATGCGCTATGTGAGCAAACAGACGGAGAGTTTAAGCTGGAAGTGATCGTTTGGTATCGCAACAACGCGGACAGCAAGTCACAGAGGAGAGTTCGCGACAATTCATGTCGCTGTACTGGCGGTTCCATGAGGAAAGAAATGAACCTGTCTCAGGCGCATGCTGTGGAAGTTCAGACCCTCCTGCGAAACCGGTTTCGGGATACCCTTTCGAGCGGATATTAACGCATGGCTTAACCATCAGCTGTATGCCTTTTCAAGATGTTTGGAATATTGATCTGGAAAGATTAAAGGGATGTTGTGGTCATGTAGTTACATCGAACAAACAAATAATACCATTTTGTGCTCTGTACCTTACAGATGCGAATGGACAAAGACTATATATCGGAGATGAAAATGGAAACTTGCTATGTAGAGACGTGGCTTCACAATAAGGTTCGGCAAACCGCGATAGATTGTCCTGAATTAGGCAGCGGTGATGGTTTTAAAGACCTATCCCATATCAGCAGATCTCATATTGAAGCGTTTCAATTTTTCAGGCTAAAGAGAGTGCTGGATTACGCTTTTCAAAAAAGCAAGTATTACAAAGAAATGTTTTGTAAAATAGGGATAACCCCTGATGATATCAGGAGCATGGACGACTTTGTAAAACTGCCGTTTACTGAGCCGGACAATCTGGCAAATATTCCGCATAAGTTCGCTTGCGTTTCCCTGAAAGAATTTGCGCAGGAATACCTTTTAGACACATCGGGAACGGAGGGGAAGCCCAAAAGGGTGGTCTGCACACAGCATGATATCGATCAAATGATCGATTTCATGTCTGCCGGGATGCGCACCGTTTCTAAAAGCAGCGATACCATCATGTTAATTCTTCCAGACGGCAGGCCGAACAGCCAATCCGATCTACTTACTAAAGGCGTGCTAAAAATGGGGGGCATTCCTGTAACTTGTGACATTAGCGTGTCCCCTGATGAGTGCATACAGGCCATAGAGAAGCATCGTCCCAGGGTGATATTCACCTCTCCATCCCGTATTCACAGGATTACGATGGGGTATAAACCAAGGAGTCGTCTCAGAGAACTGGGGGTGCAGACCTTGTTTCTCACCTCCGAACATGTATCAAGCACCATGAGAAAGAAACTAAAAGAGATTTGGAACTGCGAGATCCATGGCCATTACGGAATGACTGAAATGGGCCTCGGAGTCTCCGTTGAATGTCATGCCCACGATGGCTACCATTTCAACGAGGCAGACCTGTTGTTAGAGGTGATAGACCCGAACACCGGAAAGCTAATAGATGATGATTCAGAAGGCGAACTTGTGTTTACGACTTTGATCAGAGAGGGCACACCTTTGATACGCTACAAAACACATGATATATCCAGGGTGATCAGGCAACCTTGCCCCTGCGGTGCAGCTACCCTGAAAAGGATAGGAAGCCCGGTAAGAAAAATGAGGTCATTTGTGACTATAGGCAACAATGATACGGTTTATCCGTCATTTTTTGATGATGAGATATATTCCATACCTGAAGTTGTGGATTATCAGGCAGTCATCTCCAACAAAGAGAACACGGACTGTATCAAATTTGTGGTGGAAACAACGGAGGAGGGACTTGGAATTGAGAAAGAGATAAAAGAGAGGCTGTTGAAGAATCCTGTTATAGACAGCAACATTGATTGTGGAATGCTTTCATTGGCTGAATTTGAACTTGTAAGCATGGGAACGCTTCGTAGCAAAAGCAGGGCAAAGAAGCTGATAATCGATAATCGCAAAAGATAAGATAACTATTCAGCCATGACAGGGGATACGCCTGTCCTACTGTGTTGCATAACCTACGGAGGAATTTGAAGAAGTACCCCTGAAGCGAATTCCTCGGCAAAAGATATAAAAATTAAAGGAGCTTCATATAAATGAACAAACTATTTGAACAAAGTACAATTAACGGCATGGCACTAAAGAACCGCTTTGTCAGATCGGCTACCTGGGAGGGAATGGCAGAAGAAGATGGGACATGTACTCCCGGGCTGGTTGATTTGATGGTCACCCTTGCAAAAGGGGGTGTGGGGTTGATTATTACCGGCCATACCTATGTTCGTCAGGATGGGCAGGCAAGTCCTCAACAGCTTGGCGTATACAAAGACGAGCTAATCCCTGGCCTTCAGGAGATGACCCGTGCAGTCCATGAAAAAAACGGTAAGATAGTTATGCAGCTTGCTCATGCCGGGTTCCGCGCCATAGAGGAACTGACAGGACAACCCCCTATCTCCCCTTCAGCGGTAGAGACCCAGTCAAAATTACCCCAAAAGGAGATGAGCATCCAGGATATTAAGGAGATCACTCAGGCATTTGCTCAGGCGGCGGCAAGAGCTAAAAAGGCTGGGTTTGACGGTGTTCAAATCCACTCTGCTCATGGATACCTCCTCAGTCAGTTTCTATCTCCTTTATACAATCATCGTAACGATGCGTATGGTGGTGATATCGAGAATCGTGCAAGGGCCCTTTTGGAAGCGCTTCAGGCAATTCGGATGGAAGTTGGGCTGGATTACCCAATAATGGTAAAAATAAATGTCCAAGATTTCGTCGAAAATGGTTTAACATTGAAGGATTCCATTCACGCAGGAAGTATGCTTGCAAAGGAAGGGATCAATGCCATCGAGTTGAGTGGAGGTCTTCCTACTGCTTTTAAGCTGGGTCCTAGTAGGATGGGGATTAAATCAGAAGAAAAAGAGGCATATTTTCGAGATGAGGCCCATGCCTTTAAGGAAAAAATCCAAGTTCCCCTGATTCTCGTAGGGGGAATACGATCCTATCATATAGCCAAAGGACTCGTAGATGAGGGTGTGGCTGATTATATCTCCATGAGCCGTCCCTTTATTCGGGAACCATCGTTGATCAATCGTTGGCAGGCAGGGGATATTCGAAAAGCTACCTGCATATCCGACAATCAGTGTTTCAGACCGGCCAGGGCCGGAGAGGGTATATACTGTGTGAACGAGAGAATCAAACATCTTGGGGATGATTAAAGGAGATGCGGAATATCAAGCTTGTTATCGAATACGATGGCACCAACTATCACGGCTGGCAGATTCAGCCCAATGCAGTAAGTATCCAGGAGACTATCGAGAACAGGTTACAGAAAATCACCCAGGAAGAGATTAGGCTGATCGCAGCAGGAAGGACGGACGCAGGTGTTCATGCCATAGAACAGGTGGCAAATTTTTCCACCAAGTCTCAACTGGATATAAACAATATCCAGAGGGGACTGAACAGTCTGCTTCCCCCTGATATTGCTATTAAAGAGATAGGTGAGGCAGAACAAGACTTCCATGCCCGATACAGCGCCAAAAGCAAGATATACAGATATGTCATACTGAACCGGAGGTTCCCTTCTCCTCTATACCGCAATTTTTCCTGGTTTATACCTTTCAACTTGAACATTGAAGAAATGAAAAATGCCGTGCAGTGCCTCCTCGGGAAACACGATTTTTCTTCCTTTAAGGCATCACGCTGCAATAGCCATAACCCCATAAGAGAGGTTTACGGTATATCCCTTGATGAAGATCCCAAGGGATTCATAATCTTTGAGATTGAAGCCAATGCCTTTTTAAAGCAGATGGTAAGGAATATTGTGGGAACGCTGGCAGATGTGGGCAAAGGTAAGATCGGGGCAGTTGAATTTGAAGAGATACTTAGAGCTAAAGATAGGAAAAAGGCAGGTATAACAGCTCCTCCACAGGGGTTATTCCTGGTGAAGATCAAATACTAGTGGGCCACTCCATAAATAACTTTACAACAGGTTATGCCCATTTTATTTCACAAAAAAGCCTATTTATGCTACACTCGTTTTGTCGCTTAATAACATTGTTATGTGTATAATATAAATGGGAATGGCAAGTGCGATACTATTTTGAGTGGGATCCCAATAAGGCAAAGGCAAATCGAAAAAAACATGGAATTAGTTTTGAGCAGGCATCCACTATTTTTCTTGATCCAAGAATGATAGCCGTCTTCGACACTGAGCATAGCGAACACGAAGACCGATGGGCTACAATTGGAATTGACAGGAACGGTATTTTGTTGGTTGTAGTACATACTTTCCAGCAGTTGGATGCCGACTGTTGCAGAATTAGAATTATTTCTGCCCGCAAGGCAACCAGAAAAGA
>JACQWO010000023.1 GCA_016209225.1 Desulfobacterales bacterium | reverse complement strand
GTATCATGCTTTTCACCTACAATTTGGTTGATTATCTGGCTTTTTTATACCAAAATGTAAAGAGAAAAGCAAACAAAAAATACACCTTTTTGTAATTATTTCAACTACTTAAAAGACATGACTTTTTACGAGTTCATCAATGATGGATGCATCGAGTTTTCTTTGAGAATCTCAAAATTCTTGTCTGCCAATTCTTGGATGTGTTTTGGGAGCTTTTCGTATTCTTTCCAAAAAGAAGGGGCTGTGAAGTAGTTCATAGCTTTTTAAATTTCCCTTTCTTGAAATCCGACACTGCCCTGTTGGCAATGTCGTCAAGTTTCCCAGAAGCCACGTCTTTCTCAAATTGTTTGTCCCATTCTGATGCATCAAACTCTTCAAACCATGATCGAAATTCTTTAAGTTGCACTTCAGGCAATCTAGCCACTTCTTTTTTTATCTGTTGGACCAACATCATAATCTCACCTCTCTTTCTTTCTACCATAACGAGCATATAGAAAAACCCATAAATATACACTTTGTAACTTATTGATTGTATTGAATATTATTTTTGAAAAATCTTAAAAAAGGACTCCTCCTACAGGCTCAACGCTCAGGATCAGCTGCACAAAAAGCCGACCAAGGCATTTCGAATTGACACAAATTCGCGCCGGCTTTTTGTGTCAGCCTGAATCCTGTTGTTATGCCTTTGGTCGATTTATATTTTTCTAATTCTGGTTCTACTTGGTGAAATTACTGTGAAATTTCCCAATAACTCATTTTCATGATTGGTAATGGTAAAGGAAACCATATTTGCCTTTAATTCCGTGCTCAAACCAGATAAACAGACCAAGATAACTCCATAAGAAACGAGATGTTGACGAAATACTAATTCGCCGAAATCCTTATCTGAAGTTATTAAAGGAGCAGTCCAATTGTTTGCAAGCTGGAGTACCTCATCATCGGATATGGATGGCGACATTTCTACTACATACCATACAGAATGACCGTCATCACGCAATCGTTCAACAATTTGTCTGTCAATACTTTCATCCGCAACAAAATTCATGCTGTTGCTTCTTCAACAGGGTATACTACATCTGCTTTCAAAGCCTCAGCAGCAAATGCGCATGATGCTTGTATTGCTTCCCGTGTTAAGCGTGGATGTTCATTCAAAATTTGGTCTACAGATTCACCAGCTGCTAGCTTTTCCAAAATTAATTCAACCGTAATTCGAGTTCCTTTAATAACAGGTTTGCCCATCATTATTTTCGGATTTGAAATTATTAGCTCGCTCATTATTAATCTCCTTTTTTAGGCATAACGAGGCTGTCGGAAAAGTCCCGACATGCCCAAAATCAGCCAAAATCAGACGATGGTTCCCCGACCCGGGATCGTTGATTGTGGCTTAAATATGGAAGCCGATTTTTTCTCAATTTTTATAATTTTACTTTTCCGACAGCCTCAATGCTAACGGTCACCTGCACCAAAAGCTTCCACAAAATTTCTGAAACGACAAAACCTTTCTAAACCCTCGATGCTTACTTGAGACCCCGGCTTTTGGCGTCAGGTGCACACTGGTTTAGCCGGATCATTGCCTCGAACTTTGTACTCTCTTATTTATCTATGAGCCGCATTATTGGGCAAGTAAAGGTAATAAAAGTACTCATCCAGCTATCAGAGGGGGAGGAATTGCACTCTATTTATCAAATCTTCAGGTTCTCCGGCCTTTGCAATAATCTCCAAGTCGCGGATACAAATCCCGATAGAAACGCGTAGTTGGTGAGCGTATATCACTCCCCGAAAAGGAATCCCTTCTCGTTGTCGTTTGGCGGCTTCGGCAAGGAGATCGTCATCTTGCGTGAAAAGCACGCGCTCCAGCTCGATCCAATAATTCCGCATCGGACATCTCAGTGGTGCCGTCCTCGTAGGCTGTGATTACATCTAAGCCGGTTAAGCGGAGTCCGACGGTTATGGCCCGGGGCACGTTTTGATCCATATAGAGCGCGATTGACATTAGATCAACCTTCTTGATTTCAAGCGGGAGACGAGGGGCTAATGTCCCATCGCACGCTGGATTTGATCCACCGATTCGAGACGTTGTTCAATGTCGTGATCAATCTCTTCCCTGTGATCCCAATAATATGCCAAGGCTGAGTAAATTTGTCCTAGTGTCAGGTGGGGATACTGAAAATGCAATTCTTCTGGACTCCAACCATAGGCGATTTTCCCCAGGACAAGTTCAATTATCTTCATATTTGTTCCGGCAATGATTGGAACTCCTTTCTCGTCCAGGACAACATGCTCATACTTTGTTTTGACTGAAGTTAGAGACATTAGATATTACCTCACTGTATCTTGTATTGATGTTTTAAATCTATCAGTTCACCAAATGATTCTCCATCGCAGATATTCGATGCCAAGCTGGCTAATGCGGCAGTTGAGCAGTGCCCGAAGGGCATCTGTCTCGAACTCCTGGTTCTCCCCGCAGCGGAGCGAAGGGGAAATCAGGAGTTCGCTGCTCAACTGCCGCATTCCCCCCGAGCGGAGCGAGGGGGGAACGTTTGAATTCACCGGCGCTGCGCGGCTTCATCGCGCAGCGTCCGGTGGAATGATGGGTTGGGCATCGGAGCCACTTAAAAAGTTAGTGGTCCAGACCCCATCTATTTCTGCCGTATATTTTCTGGCCCCAGTTATTCAGCTAGTTACAAACTTGGGAGCGAATAGAAGTACCTATGTTCTCCATCATGTGAGGTGCTCCAGCCGCTTGACGACCGAGAGCAGCCGCCACGTTTCCGAGGTCTATGTCGGCCTGCTCACCTTTGTCACGCAATTCAGCCAAGAAAGCAGTGTATGTTGGCTCACCCAATATGCCAGTCCCATAAGAAAGCCCGACAACAAAGTAGGCAACAAAATGTCTGACTTGGTTGTTCTCAGGTTGCTTGTATTGGGGGCGGAATCCCGTGTCGAAGAAACCTACAGCGTAGTTCGCTGAAGCCGGAGGAACAAGAGTATGCGATATCCCATATTTTTGTAGCACAACACCATTACTCAATACTTTTCCTGCGTAGGATGCAAGCTGTTCGCTGTTAAACCAGACCGCCCGAGAAAATTCGTTTAGGATCTGAGCCATCGCTCGGCACTCGGACGCTCTTTCAATGCTCTTGAGTTCGAGTGCCCGCACCTTGGCGGTTCCGAGACCAAGCGCCACGCAACTTCCCTTGTTTTCTATATAACCAGACACACAACGACACAATGTTCCCCCGGCCCAGAGTTCGGCGTTGTCAGGGCAAATGTCCGCATCAGATTTAGATTTGGATATAGATGGTTGCTGTAGCGGCGGCTTCGGCTTCGGTGTCGGCGAAGCGTCAGGCTCACATCCTTCTGGATTGTGAACGCAATGATACCCAGCACCACATGAGACGCAGTAAGGCGTGGGCTCCGGAAGAGTTTGTGCCGCTGAGGGCGTAACAAAGGTGAATAGGGTTACTCCGAACACCAACAGAAGCGCAAAAAGACTACGCCAATTCTTCGCGAAGGGACATCGAAAATCGGCACAACGTACTCGATTGAGCGCCGAATTTCGCATGCGCGTTCCTATTATCATTCCGGTAACCTCAGTCATATCCATCTCCTTTCCTCTGTTCTGCCAGTAGAAATGTTTGTTTCCTTTGTCATGCCCAACGCAAAGATGACCCGCCGGGGCCTGAACCCTGGCGGAAAAACCATAGACCAGAATTCCCCGGTCGGGTTGATTGATTGGTTATGCATTTCTCTTTGCTGTTATCTATTTGTTCAGCCTCTATACTCTACTTCAAAACGATCAATACCACGACGGCCTTCCAACTTGCCTTCCGTCAACCGGTGGTGAGCATTACATAGCCATACACCATTTTGCAGCTTATCAGAACCACCATCTTTGTACGGTGTTATATGGGCGCCCTCCACTTGCCCGGAACACGATGTTTCTGTGACGACTTTGGGTAGATTCTTGATTTTGCCAATTTCGCACTTACTATCTATGCTGTGCAAGCTCCTGCTTAAAGAAGCATTCCTCTTAAAGACAGGCTTTGATGGATACAACCATAGAAATAAATCCCAGCTATTCTGTATTATCTCGCCTATCGCCTCCTGGTTGAAGTCGCTCGCCAGACATACCCCGAAAATGTTCCCAACCCCCGTCTTCCCAGCCTTGGATTTATCGAATACCGTTTTTGTAAAGCCGGATGTACCTAACTCATCAAGCTTGTTCAAAAACACTTCTAAATTGGGGCTCCTAATTTCCTCCTTAATACCCTTTCTTGAGAAGCGCAAGTAGTTCTCATCTCTGTATTTGGCAGTATTTGCAATAATGGCCCTAAACGTTTCGTAGTCGAAATTATTCTTGAAGAACGACGACATTATAGGAGTATGCGCTAATGCGAAAAGCAGCCGTTTCTTCTCTTTGTTGGCGATATACAGGTAACCACTTCGGTAGTCATTACGCCTATTTCTATCTGCCTTTTGGAAATATGAAAATGCTAAATCCAGGATGAAATATTCTTCTCGATTGTTTACCCTTCGGAAGATGGCTTCTCGGCCCAATTTCTCCGAAACCGTCTCAACTATGGCAGTTACTATTTCGGGAGGTTTAATCATTGGTCTCTAAATGTGGTGCATAACGCCGCTGCGGATCAGCGGCTGGCGTACACGCGAGCTTGCTCGCGGGGACGGCTGCCCGCTGCAGCCGCTTGATGGACTGGCGCGAAGCGCCAGGACAAAAGCGGATGGCAATCAGCAGCGGCGATGGCTCGGCGCGAAGCGTCCGAGCCATCGCCTGGCATCACCCGCGGGCGGCGCAGCCGACCGTCGGGTGCATGCCATAGTTGGACAGCCGCCCCGCTACTACCCGAGCACTTCCAGCAACTTTGCGTGCGCGTTCTCCAGGAACGCCTGGCAGGCCTTCGCGGCCTCGCGCGGATCCCCGGACCCCGTCCCTGACACCGAGTGTGACACGCCACCCGCCCGCTTGCTGAGGGTGGCCTCCGCAAGAACCCTGGTATTCCCGGTGGCCACGTACGCATCAAAGATCGCGATCTTTAGCGCGGGCTCAAGGATGGCCAGCGCGCCAGCACGAATTGCCCTCTCGAACTGCGAATCTCTAAGGGGACACCCCACACCATTCTGGATGCTCCTCACCGCAGCGAGATTGAACTCGATTTCGTTCACCAGCGCCTGTAGCGGCCCGACATCCGTGTTGCCCGGCCCGCTGGCAAGCGCTTCCGGGTGGGCCGCACAGAACGTAAGCCACTGCATCTTGTGGGCGCGCAATTCGTCCGGCGTGAACTTCCGACCCCGCGGATGGCTGTCGTTGTAGCTGTGGATCTCTGCGTGACAGTCGAAGCACACAGGGATGGCGTTCTCGATGTCGCCCCGGCCGCCGTCACGGGGCTGGACAATGTGGTCCGTCTCCATCTTCACGCCGCAGAAGCGATGACAGACGCAGCATCGTCGGTGGCACTGGGCAAGGAGCTCGGCCACGTCGCGCCGATCAAAATCCACTGCAAACCTCCCTCTGGTCTGTCCAACGCCTGAGCTAAGCGGTGCGGGGCTTTGTCCGCATCCGCTTGAGCGATTTGTTATGGCTTCGGTATTTCAAGGTCTTTACATATTTTTATGACAAGATACTCATCAACCTCTCTATGACGGGGAACGGTGCTTGCTTTCCTTTTCTTTCGATTCACATATACCGTATGATTGGCACCTTCTCGCAGGAATTCGCATTCATTTGACTCAAGATATCGGATTAAATCTTTTCGTTTCAAACCGTTACCGCTCCAAACTCTTCCTTTATAATTTCAATGC
>JACQWO010000028.1 GCA_016209225.1 Desulfobacterales bacterium | reverse complement strand
TGGCTTTTTTATACCAAAATGTAAAGAGAAAAGCAAACAAAAAATACACCTTTTTGTAATTATTTCAACTACTTAAAAGACATGACTTTTTACGAGTTCATCAACTTTAGGGAATAAAAATCGTAACTACTCAGGCAGATAGACTGAAGGCGGTAGGCTTTTAGGAATAAATCATGCGTGGTCACAAAAAACTTCGGGGCATTGAGGGAACTGCTTTATCAATATGTTTGAAAGATACTTCAGTCTTCAGCCTAAACACCTGAGTAGTTACGTGAATAGATGCTTTTTATCCGGAGATATTCGTTCAAATGAGTCTTCTAACAGTCGTAAAAGCCTCCCTTTCGTTTGCAGGGAAGCAGATTTTTAGTGAAATAGGGTTGCAAGTAGAACCGAGGGACAGGATAGGTCTGGTGGGTCCAAACGGATCCGGAAAAACCACCTTGCTCCGGCTTATCATGGGTGAGGTTTCCCCTGACAGCGGAGAAGTCTTGGTGACAAAAGGTACCCGGGTAGGCTACCTGCCCCAGGACATACAGGAAACCCTGTCCGGGCCTCTCTTGCAATCTGTTATTGAATCCGTTCCTGGGCGAGTAGATATGGAAAATAAGCTTATAAAGGCAGAGACCTCTCTTAAAGAAGCATCTTGTAACCATGACCAAATAAGAATTGCCGAAAAACTAGGCGAAATCCATCAGGAGATCAACCGGGTTGATCTGGATTACCCGCGTCATGCGGCGGAAAAAATACTGTTGGGGCTTGGATTTGTAACATCTGATTTTGACAGACCTGTTTCTTCTTTAAGCGGTGGATGGAAAATGAGGGCGGCCCTGTCCAGTCTTTTATATCAGAAACCCGACTTACTCCTCCTGGATGAGCCTACTAACCATCTTGACATCCCGTCCGTGCATTGGCTTGAACAGTTTCTGAAGGACTTCAGTGGTGCCATGATTCTTGTGTCCCATGACAGGGATTTCATAAACCGGCAGATCAATCGAATTATCAGCTTTGGTCAGGAAGGTATGAAATCTTACAGCGGCAATTACGATTCCTACCTGAATGCCCATGAGGAAGAACGCATAACCCTTGAGGCAAATGCCAGAAAGCAGGAGCAAAGAGTTAAAGAGGCGGAGAAATTTATTGAAAGATTTCGTGCCAAGGCCAGTAAAGCCAGACAGGCACAGAGCAAGATTAAATTGCTCAACAAAATGGAAGTCGTTAAAACCCACCGCAGAGAAAAGGTGACCCATTTTTCCTTCCCTGACGTTCCTCGAAGTGGAATGGTTGTCGTATCCATCAAGGGTTTGTCAAAAGGGTTTGATGAGATGCCTTTGTATAAAGATATTAACTTGAGCGTGTTAAGGGGAGAAAGGATAGCCATTATCGGGCCAAATGGATGCGGCAAGACCACCTTGCTCAGGATGGTTGCCGGCGAAATAGAACCGGATAAGGGAGAGATATCGTTGGGGCATAAGGTCAGTATGAGCTATTTTGCACAGCATCACTCAGACATGCTTGACCATCAAAAGACTGTGATTGAAGAAGTGTACCAGGCTTCTCCTGATGAGAGCATCGGTTTCGTAAGAGGGGTCTGTGGGGCATTCCTTTTCTCAGGGCAGGATGTGGACAAGACCATAGGTGTTCTGTCTGGGGGCGAAAGGGCCCGTGTCTCACTTGCAAAGCTTCTAGTCAAGCCCGGAAATCTTATGGTGATGGATGAACCAACCAACCATCTGGACATTTCATCTTCAGAGGCATTGATCGATGCGCTCTCTGAATACAACGGAACCCTGCTTTTTGTTTCGCATAACCAGTCATTTGTTAACAGGCTGGCAACAAAGATATGGGATATAAGAGGAGGCGAAATCGTAGAGTACCAAGGAAATCTGGATGAATATTATTACCATATTGCCAGGGCCGAAGAGGAACCAGCTAAAGGTTATGACCAGGAAACATTATATGAAGGAAGAAGGGGTAAGAGAGCATCGGTCAAAAAGGGACAAGATCGGAAAAAACAAAAAAGGGGGAAAGCGGAAAAACGGCAACTGATATACGATACCCTGAAACCGATCCTCGCTGAAGTGGATCTTTTGGAAGAACGAATTGCTGAGCTTGAAGCAAGGCAGGTAGAGCTGGAGAGACTGCTTGCAGAACCTGACATGTTTAATGATAACAACAGGAGTGTTCTGCTTCATAAAGAATACAAAGCAGTCAGGGAAGAGCAGGATGAGTTGCTCCTGAAATGGGAGACGACTCAGGACAAGCTGGAAACAGGAAGAAGTGAACTGGGGATGGGTGACCGTTTATAGGGAACGGTTGCAATTAGTCCATGCTGAAAAATGGAAAATTTCCTTTTGCATAATAATGGACGTAACTATTCAGATAGGCACAAAGGCACAGAGCACCAAAGGCACAAAGTAGGAAAAAACAACGAAACGACCTTGCTCTGCTTTGTACCTATGTGCCTTTGTCACTTTGTGCCTGAGTAGTTATTAATGGACAATATCTTTCGGAACCCATCTGTGCGAAGCTATATTATAGGTCAGACCGTCTGACAGGGAGAGACGTTTTATGAAACGAGAAAATTTAAGGAATATCGCCATTATTGCCCATGTTGATCATGGCAAAACGACCCTTGTGGATGGCATGCTTCATCAGGCCGGTATATTTCGTGCCAATGAAAAGGTGCAGGAAAGGGTCATGGACAACATTGACTTGGAGCGGGAAAAGGGGATTACCATTATGGCTAAGAATACCGCTGTTATATACAATGGTGTGAAGATAAATATTGTTGACACCCCGGGACATGCCGATTTCGGAGGAGAGGTGGAAAGAACAATGAAGATGGCGGATGGCGTTCTCCTGTTAGTTGATGCCTCCGAGGGTACTCTGCCTCAGACAAGATTCGTCCTGAAAAAGGCTCTTGAGCTGAATCTGCCGGTAATTCTGGTTATCAATAAAATAGACAGGTCTGATGCCCGGATAGAGGAGGTTTTGAATGAGGTCTATGACCTGTTCATTGACCTCGATGCTACGGAAGACCAACTGGAATTCCCAATTGTCTATACTAATGCCAAACATGGGATTGCAAAACGCAATCTCAGTGACGAATCGAGTGATTTAACGCCGCTCTTTGAGCTTATCCTTGGAACCATCCCTGCGCCTGAAGGCGACAACAATGCTGTACTCCAGTACCTGGTTACAAACATAGACTACAGCGACTATCTGGGTAGGCTTGCCATCGGGAAGGTGTTTTCAGGGTCAATAAGTATTGGGGATAACGTGGCTGTAATAAATGGTGATGGAAATACAGTTAAGAGAAATATAAGCTCAATGTACACCTTTCATGGACTTGAACGTAAAGAGGCAAAGAAAGTCTCTGTAGGTGAAATCGTTGTACTGTCAGGGATTGAAGGCATTAATATTGGGGATACGATTACGGAAATTGAAAACCCAAAACCCCTTCCACGGATCAAGGTTGACGAGCCGACCATTTCAATGGTCTTTTCAGTGAATACTTCTCCCTTTGCCGGAAGGGAAGGAAAGTATGTTACATCCAGAAACCTAAGGGAAAGGCTGGAGAAGGAATTGCTATACAATGTTTCCATAGAGGTCGATTTCACGAACACGGATTCATTTAAGGTAATGGGGCGAGGAGAACTGCAGCTTGCAATCCTCATAGAGATGATGAGGCGTGAGGGTTATGAGCTTTCAGTATCAATGCCAGAGATAATAACAAAAGAAATAAACGGCGCGCTGCATGAACCCATGGAACTGCTAGTTATTGATTTGCCGGAAGAGTTTGTTGGTATAGTAGCGCAACAGGTTGGGATGAGAAAGGGAAAGATGCAGAAGATGCATAACAACGGACACGGCAGGGTGAGGCTTGAGTTCAGGATACCCTCAAGAGGTCTGATAGGCTTCAGGTCACAGTTTCTCACCGATACGAGAGGTACAGGGCTTCTCAACCACCTGTTCGACGGATACGAGCTATGGCATGGACACATGTCGAAAAGACAGACCGGTGTCCTTGTGTCTGACAGAAATGGTAAGTCGACCACATATGCGCTAGTTCATCTTCAGCCAAGGGGAACTATTTTTATTAAAGAAAACACACCGGTTTATGAAGGGATGATTATAGGCGAAAACTCAAGGGACAATGATCTGGACGTGAATGTCACAAAGGGAAAAGAACTCTCAAACATGCGAGCATCAGGTTCTGACGAAGCACTGCAGTTAGTCCCTCCAAGACTGCTGACTTTGGAACAGTCCATTGAATTCATCAAAGAAGACGAATTGGTTGAAGTAACGCCACAGTCCATCAGATTGAGAAAAGGAGTCCTTGATTCCAACAAGAGGCCGAAGCGGAAGTCCTGAAAGGTTAAACGCAGCCCTGCTTTTTTTCTTTGCCCCACTTTTGACTTCTTACGAGTTCATCAAGTGCTGTTCATGGCCCACCTGAGGTAGACTCCCCCCCACGAAAATCCAGCACCGAAAGAGGCGATTATGACTCTGTCTCCTTTTTTTAAACGCCCTTGATCTACTGCATCGTAGAGACACAAAGGTATGGTTCCACATGTTGTATTAGCATACTTGTCTATATTGACTATCACTTTGCTAATATCCAAATCCATACGTTTAGCACACGCCTCAATGATTCGCAGATTAGCTTGATGGGGGACAAAAAGATCCAAATCACTATTTTGAATATTATTCCGCTCCATCATTGCTACTGCTATGTCGGCCATATTCTTCACAGCATACTTGAAAACTGTTTTACCATCCTGATACACAAAATGTTCGTTATTTTTAACGGTTTCAAGGGTCGCAGGTCTTCTGCTTCCCCCGCCCTTTACCTGAAGATAAGGTTCCCCTACCCCGTCAATGCGTTTCTCAAAATCGATGATTCCAAGATCGGGGTCCACTGATGGTTCAAGGAGCACAGCACCGGCCCCATCCCCAAAAAGCACATAGGTACTCCTGTCCTCAGGGGTGAGGTAAATTGTATTTACATCGCTTCCTATTACCAGAACCTTCTTGTAACGGCCAGACTCTATGAACATTGTCCCTGTTGTCAGGGCAAAGAGGAAACCGGAACATCCGGCAGACAGATCAAAACCCCAGGCATTGTTTGCCCGTATCATCTTCTGAACCAGGCATGCTGTCGATGGAAAAAACATATCGGGTGAGATTGTGCCTACAATGATTGCATCAATCTCCGAAGGGAGTACTCCCACCCTCTTTAAACAATCTTTGGCGGCCCTGCTAGCCATATAGGAGTTACCCAAGCCCGGTTCTAAGCAGTGCCTTGAACGAATACCCGTCCTCTGAACGATCCATTCGTCCGACGTATCTATCATCCCTTCCAGGTCTTTGTTTGTTAATATGCGTTTAGGAAGAAATCTTCCCACACTTGTTATTGCTGCTCTGGTCAAACTCATCTATTACTCCTAAATTTCAGATAGTCTCGTTGCTATCCCATTTACTAGAGTATCATCCCCAGTGAATCAAACAATTGATATAAATTGTTTATTATTATCTGTGACTCACATTTTGATGAAGTCGTAAAAAGTCAAGAAAGTTAATTTGTATATCAGATAAGAATATATCTTGCAATAGAAATATTTCTGAGCAGAATTTTCTATAATCAATTACGGTACGTTGCCGGTATTGCTGCCTTTTTTACAAGAATTGCATCAAACCGGGGCTTTATCTAATGGGATATTTATGAATTTATGAATGTAGTTATCCGGTTTTTCTGGCTAACATTACAAAAGGAGTGTTATTAAGCTTAATTTGCTGTAGATAGTAATATGCTCTTAAGATACCAGCTTCAGGTTGCAAGTAATAGTGCTTATGTGGTATCATTTAAGAAAACTACATAATTATGGATCATCTCCAAATTAGTTGGTGATCCTATGAGGATTCAAGGGTTCCATGATTCAAGTGAAATGCTGAGAAATTATACACCCTGATAAAATAATTAGAAAACAAACACTTGAACCCTCGAATCCTGGAACCCTTTCTCCCAACTAATTGGGAGAAGAACCAAATATAAAAATATGAATAAGTTCAAACTCACAACAGAGTTTATACCCAGAGGTGACCAGCCTCAGGCAATAGAGAAACTAAGCAATGGGCTTGATGCCGGAGAAAGGCACCAGGTTCTACTGGGGATCACCGGATCAGGTAAGACCTTTACTATGGCCAATGTAATCGAAAAAGTTCAGAAACCCACTCTGGTTATTGCCCCCAATAAAACCCTTGCCGCCCAACTCTTCAGTGAATTTAAAGAGATATTCCCTGAAAATGCAGTGGAATACTTTGTAAGCTATTATGATTACTATCAACCGGAGGCATACATACCCCAATCGGATACTTACATAGAGAAGGATGCCTCTGTAAACGAAAAAATCGATAAGATGAGGCATTCTGCTACCCGCTCTCTTCTCGATAGAAATGATGTTATAATCGTAGCCAGTGTCTCCTGTATCTATGGTCTGGGCTCTCCAGAGGCCTATAATGGAATGCTACTGTCAGTGGAAGAGGGGCAGGAGATTCCTAGAGATAAAATTCTCTCAAAGCTCGTGGAAATCCAATATGAAAGAAATGACTTCGATTTCCATAGGGGGACATTCCGTGTCAAGGGTGATGTGATAGAGATTTTTCCTGCATATGAAGAGGATATGGCCATCAGGGTTCAGTTATTCGGTGACCTTGTGGAGGCCATCTTCAAAATTGATCCCCTCCTGGGAAAGAGGCTGGGAAAACTGGAAAAGGCTACCATCTATCCCGGGAGTCATTACGTTACCCCAAAAGGTATGCTGAAAAAAGCTATTGAAGCCATAAAGGGAGAATTAAAGGAACAGATTCGTTTTTTTTGTTCCTTGAACAAACTGTTAGAAGCTCAAAGGATAGAGGAGAGGACCAACTTTAATATCGAAATGCTGGAGGAAGCAGGTTACTGTACCGGCATCGAAAACTATTCCAGATACCTGGATGACCGAAAACCAGGAGAACCCCCACATACACTGGTGGATTATTTCCCCAAGAATTTCCTTATATTCGTAGACGAAAGTCATGTAACCATCCCTCAGCTTAATGGTATGTATCGTGGGGATAGGTCAAGAAAAGAAACCCTGGTGGAATACGGATTTCGTCTTCCCTCAGCCCTTGATAACCGACCCCTTAATTTCCATGAGTTTGAGGAACTCATAAACCAGGTTATTTATGTCTCTGCTACACCGGGAGATTACGAATTAAAAAAGGGCGAGGGTAAGATTACTGAACAGATTATTCGCCCTACGGGCCTCATGGATCCCGCAATCACCGTCAAGCCTGCTAAGGATCAAGTTGATGATCTCCTGCATGAAATCAATAAGCGGTGCGAACGTAAGGAAAGGGTACTGGTCACCACCTTGACCAAAAGGATGGCTGAGGATCTTTCTGAATACTACAGTGAATTGGGAATAAGAGTGAGGTATCTTCACTCAGATATTGACACCTTAGAAAGGGTAAAGATAATCAGAAGCTTACGCATGAACGAATTCGATGTCCTTGTAGGGATAAACCTGCTCAGAGAGGGACTGGACATCCCAGAGGTGTCTCTGGTTGCCATCTTAGATGCTGACAAAGAAGGGTTTCTTCGCTCTGAAAGGTCATTGATCCAGATGTGTGGAAGGGCATCCAGAAATATAGCCGGAGAGGTAATAATGTATAGTGACACCATTACTCGGTCTATAGAGACCACCATCCATGAAACAAGCCGTAGGAGAAAAATTCAAGCTGAGTTTAACAAAAAGAATAACATTACCCCTGAAAGCATAAAAAAATCCATATCCAGCATTTTAACCTCAATCTATGAGGCCGATTATTACACTGTCCCGATTGTCAAGGAATCTGGAGAAGAATACATGCCTTCAGATAAGATACCAAAACTCATTAAAAATTTGAAAGCTCAGATGAAAAAAGCGGCTGATAAGCTTGAATTTGAAAAGGCAGCAGAGCTTAGAGACAGGATCAAAGAGTTACAAAATATGGAATTGGAGTTGCGGAGTTGATCTGTAACTACTCAGGTAGATAGACTGAAGGTGTTTAGACTGAAGACTGAAGGTGGAAAGCTTTTCGAGATGTTTTATAGCCTTCAGCCTTCAGCCTAAACACCTGAGTAGTTACAATTTAACTCACCTACATCTTGTACTTGCCAAAGTCTTCGGGAGACATGTTTTCTAAAATTTCAGCCCATTTTTCTGGTTCTTTACCTTCTTTACCCATAGTTGCCCCTTTTAAGTCAATCCTCCTGGACCGTGCAATGACCTCTTCCCTGACATATATGGGAGAATTGGTTCTTAAGGCTATAGCAATTGCATCACTGGGACGAGAATCAATAGCATACTTCTTGTTGCCCATCTTAAGATATAGGGTAGCATAGAAGGTGTTGTCCTGCAAGTCGTTAACTTCTACCTTCATTACATCAACCTTAAAGTTGTCCAAAATGTTCTTTAATAAATCATGGGTCATAGGTCTGGGAAGCTGAATTTTTTCAAGCTCAGTAGCTATAGCGCTGGCTTCCAGCAGTCCGATCCAGATTGGAACCGCATTCTTATCTTCCATGTCCTTAAGGATAATAATAGGCATGTTAGTAAAAGGGTCCACTGTTAATCCCGCTACTCTCATTTCTTTAAACATATAGACCTCCCATTAACCACAATAAGTGGTATTTGTCTCTCCCTCCAGTGAATTGAGGAATGCCCTCTTTATTCTGACAGACACTATACATCCTGTTAAATCGGATGACCCTTCAAAATTGACTACTTTATTTGATCTGGTTCTCCCTGTCAAACGCGCTGGATTAGTCTTGCTAGTGCCTTCTACTAATATCTCTTCCTCTTTGCCTTCCAATTCTCTGTTTTTAGCTAAAGTAAAAAGTTTTTGGTAGGTTTGAAGGGCAGTTAACCTTTTGCTTTTGACCTCATCATCGACTTTTTGAGGGAGAGTTGATGCCTTGGTTTCAACCCTATCAGAATATTTAAAAGAAAATAGGCTGTCGAATTTAACTACCCCCATTAATTCAAGGGTATCTTCAAAATCCTTCTCAGTCTCCCCGGGAAATCCCACGATAATGTCCGATGTTATACTTATTTTCGGACAAGCCTTCCTGAGTCTTTCTACCTTTGCAATGTATTCTTCTGCCGCATATCTCCTGTTCATAGCCTTTAGAACTGAATTAGAACCGGATTGAACAGGTAAATGAATATGTTCACATAACTTATCCAACTGTCCAAAACAAGAGATCAGTTCCTCAGATAGGTCTTTGGGATGGGAGGTTGTAAAACGTATCCTCTCTATTCCATCTATCTCATTTATGGAGTGCAACAGTCGGGGGAAAGTCATATCCTCTGCAATGCCCTTCCCGTAAGAATTTACATTTTGACCCAGTAATGTTACCTCCTTTACACCCTTCTCCGATAGTCTCCTTACCTCCTCCAGTATCTCTCTGCTTGGCCTGCTTATCTCCCTGCCCCTTACATAGGGAACTATACAATAAGAACAGTAATTATCACAACCCTGCATAATTGTAACATAGGATTTTATCTCTTTTTCCCTGGGGTTAGGGCAAACTCCAAGGGAAGGGACAGAATCGTACAGACTGGTTTCTAGAATTCTACTCCCAGTTTGTTCAACATCATGGATAAATTCGGGCAATTTATGGATGTTGTGAGTTCCAAATACTATATCCAGACAAGGAACCCTGTGCAGAAGCCTTTCCCCTTCCTGCTGGGCTACACATCCACCAACTCCGATGATAAGCTTAGGATTCTTGTCCTTCAATCTTCTAAGCCTTCCCAGGCTGCTGTAAACCTTGTGCTCTGCCTTCTCCCTGATACTACAGGTATTCAGCAAGACCAGATCGGCATTGTCAATATTCTCTGTTAATTTATAGTTGTGATCTCCCAGGATTCTGTGAATCTTTTCAGAATCATGTTCGTTCATCTGGCATCCAAAGGTCTTAATAAAAACGGCCTTTTGTTTCATAAGTATCCTTTAATTACCCGCCTTTTCAAGAACAAACCAGGCAGATAGGCTTATTTTCGACATTGGGGAGTTAAAGTTAGCTTGTCTGGAGGGGTAACAATCCCTCCTGACATTATTAATTTAAAGGCATCTTCTACACCCATATCAAGGTTGATAACATCTTTCTCCGGAACCAGAAGATATAATCCGGTGGTGGGGTTTGGTGTGGTAGGAACGAACACATTAACAACCCTTTCCTTGGTCTTATCCTGTACTTCACCTTTGGTAACACCAGTCAAAAATCCTACAAGCCACATGCCTTTCCTTGGACACTCAACCAATACAACTCGTTTAAAACCCTTTGAATTCTGGACAAATACGGCTTCTACCAGTTGCTTGATGCCAAGGTATATATTTCTAACCACAGGAATCTTAGATATTGTCCATTCGCCAATGGGAATCAGCTTTCTGCCAAGGAGGCTTTGTGTAACAACCCCAACAATAAATACCACGGCCACTGTAGCTATCAATCCCAATCCTGGAACATGAAAGGGAAGGTAAGTATCAGGGTGGTACTTTAGTGGTAAGTAGTTAAGAACTTTGTCCACCATGCCAATAAATACCTTAAGGATGTATATAGTTACCGTAATGGGAATCACCGCTAATAAACCTGTTATAAAATAATTTTTTATCCGTGCCTTCATCTTTATATATCCTTCGAGAGCTTTTAAAAAAGTATCTCTGAGAGCAAATTCATAAATTTTTTGGGGATCCACTTAAGGGAGTGGAAAAGGGAATTTTTTAGGGCAAACTATTCAGCAGTTTAACAGAAATGGATAGTCTTTTTCAACTAAATAATTTAAGCAGCCTCCATCAGAAGGCTCAATATGGGTGAGATATCTCCTTTCTCTAGTATCCAACATCAAATACTGCCAGAAATGAAAGGAGGTAATTTAAAGTGACTGGATATATGAGGGTTTCTTTTCTATCTTCCTATTATTTAGATCAACATATATAAGTTTAGGTTTGTGGTTTCTTGCCTCCTCCGCCTCGTAGTTCGCATAATTGGCAATTATTATTAAGTCACCAACGCTGACCTTATGGGCAGCAGCCCCATTGAGGCAAATGGTGCCAGAGTTAGCCTCCCCTTTAATGGCATACGTTTCAAACCTCTCACCATTGGAGATATTATAGATATGAACCGCTTCGTAGGGGATTATGCCTGCATCTTCCATCAGGAGTTTATCAATGGTAATACTTCCTTCATAATCCAGATTAGCGTCTGTAACCGTCGCCCGGTGTATTTTGGATTTCAACATGATTCTTTGCACGTCACCTCTCCCTCCTTCACGAGATTTTTCATTCTCCTCTTCCAAAAGTACAATTATCAATAAGCCTTGTCCTGCCAACCTTCACTGCCATCGCCAAGACTGCATCTCTATCGATTTCTTCAATGTCCTCCAATGTTTGAGAGTCACACATTTTAACATAATCGATGTCAGTTAAACTCTCTGATTCAATTCTTTTCTTAACCTCTCGAAGAATACTTTCGGATTTTCTTTCTCCTGATCTGAGGATGTCTCTTGCAATAGATATTGCCTGATTCAAACTTAGGGCGGCTTTACGCTCTTCCGTGGTCAAGTAAGCATTTCTAGAGCTCATCGCCAGACCATTCTTCTCTCGAACAGTAGGAATTCCCACGATCTCTATATCAAAATTCAGGTCTTTTACCATCTGCCTAATGGTAACTAACTGCTGAAAATCCTTCTCTCCAAAAATGGCGATATGCGGCTTAACAGTATTGAACAACTTTGCGACTACTGTTGTTACCCCTCTGAAATGGGTTGGTCTGGAAACACCACACAGATTCCTGGTCACATCTTTTACATTGACATAGGTCTGATAGCCTTTGGGATACATCTCAGAAGAAGGGGGCGCAAATATAATATCCACCCCAACTCCCTCTGCCAACTTTTTATCTCTCTCCATATCCCTGGGGTATTTTTCAAGGTCTTCTCCTACACCGAATTGAGTAGGATTAACGAATATACTGATTATTAAAGTATCAGCCCTTTTTCTTCCCTCTTCCATGAGTTTAAGATGGCCCTGGTGGAGAAAACCCATCGTTGGGACCAGGGCAATAGCCTTACCACTTAACCGTGAGTTCTCTGCAAACTCTTGCATTTTTTTGACGCTACTTAATGTCTTCATGGTTATGCCACTCGTTGAACGTAGATTACCAGATCAATGAAAGCTATGTTCATCGCTGGGAAAGGCTTTGCTCTTCACCTCTGAGATATATTCTTTGACGGCTTTTGAGATCGCCTCCTCGAGGTTTACGTATTTCTTTACAAACTTCGGCCGGAATTCACCAGATAGCCCTAATAAATCGTTGATCACCAACACCTGACCATCACATCCCACACCAGCTCCGATACCTATAGTAGGTATTTTTAGCCGTCTAGTAATCTCCTCTGCCAGATTAGCGGGGATTGCTTCCAGAACGACGGAGAATGCCCCTGCCCTTTCAACTGCCAGAGCATCGGCTAGGAGTCTTTCTCTCTGTTTATCCTCTTTTCCTTGAACCCGATAGCCTCCCATTCTATGAACTGACTGGGGTGTCAAACCAATATGGGCCATCACTGGTATATCTATATCTGTAATAGCCTTGATAGTATCCTCCATATTGCTTCCACCCTCAAGTTTTACAGCCTCAGCCCCACTCTCCTTTATCATCCTCCCCGCATTCCTCTTGGCATCCTCTATGCTCGTCTGATAAGACATAAACGGCATGTCTATGACAATCAGCGCATTCTTGCAAGCCCTGGCAACTGCCTTGGTGTGGTGGATCATGTCCTCAATAGATACTGGTAGAGTATTAGCCTGTCCTAGAATGACATTACCTACTGAATCACCAACTAATAGGATATCCACCCCACAGGCATCAAGTATCCTGGCAGTAGGGTAATCATAAGCAGTAAGCATCGTCATCTTGTCCCCTTCGTCCTTCAACCTTTGTAAATCTAAGATCGTTATCTTTCCCATCTATACCCCCCCTCATTTGAATGGATAATAGAGACCTTATTTAACCTTTATCTCCAGCGATAATCCTCAAGATAGATATTTGATCGTTATTTTCTATAGAAATATCGCTCTCTGAAGGCGAGCGGACAGGTTGACCATTGATCAAGATTACAATCCTGTCAGGCAAGCCCTTAAGGTTCTTCTTGAAGAATTTGATCTTTAAACGACTGTCGATCTTTGAAAAAACCTCTTTGATGGGAACACCTTCTTTTAAGTTTAAAATAAATTTTTTCTTTAAAAAGCGATTTCCAAATATGCCTTGAATATTCACTTCTGCCATTACTTAAAACCTTAAAATAAAAAAGCCTTCTGGACTGGTCCAGAAGGCTTTCTAATTAATGGGTTAACAAATAGACCTAGGAGGAGTTCCCCTGATCAACTATCCCATTTATTGACTCTACCGAAGTTCCTTCCGTCTCAGTCCAAATATTTGGATCCAAGCGGTGCAATAGATTGAATCTTTCTAGTATTTTTACCTCCTAACACATTAAACCAATTGTGTCAAGGATTTTTAGCCTGGGTCAAAAAAAACTTGATTTTAACACCCCTTTCAACTATAAAATTTATGTAGATAGTATGAGAACTTTTAAAAAATTAACAAGGAGTCAAAATCATGGCAAAAAGTAAAGGGGAAATAGTTATAAGCGAACAATTCTGTAAAGGATGTGGATATTGTATAGAGTTCTGTCCTAAAGACTGTGTCATTACAGGAGATAAATTTAGCGCTCAGGGATACCAATTGCCGATCTTTGTGAATGAAGAATGCTGCACAGCATGTGCCATCTGTGGCAAAATGTGCCCAGAGAGCGCAATTGAAGTGTATAAATATATCTCTTAACAGACAGTAATCCCCATGACATTAACCATAAGCCGCTGATGTTACCTGTCTGTCTGGTTTAAAACCTCATAACTTGATTACTTCATCCTTGCATCGAATTTTATCCCGAGGAATCAGAATGTTTTATGAAACAGTTACCTTAAGTCCATTTGCCTAAACAAGAAATCTCTGTATTATCAACTTATTGAGGAAGGGGTCAATCCATTATGATTAAACGAATTTTGACCACGGGGAATGAAGCCATCGGACATGGAGCCATCTATGCGGGCTGTAGGCACTTTTTTGGCTATCCCATTACGCCTCAGAACCAATGCACAGAGTTCTTTGCCGGAGAGCTCCCCAAAATAGGAGGTGTTTTCGTTCAATCGGAAAGCGAAACTGCTTCAATAAATATGGTATACGGTGCTGCTGCTGCCGGAGTAAGGGCAATGACTTCCACAGCCAGTGTTGGATTCAGTTTAATGCAGGAAGGTATTTCACACATTGCAATGGCTGAGTTGCCGTGTGTGGTAGTCAATGTTCAGCGAGGTGGGCCAGGGATGGGGACCACCCAGACAGCCCAGATGGACTATCTGCAGGTTACCAAAGGAGGGGGGCATGGCGGGTACAGGAATATTGTTCTTGCCCCGGCCTCTGTTAAAGAGTGTTTTGAATTCATTCAGTTAGCCTTTTACTTAGCAGATAAATACAGGAATCTGGTATTGGTTCTTTCTGATGGCATAATAGCTGAAATGGCAGAATCCATAGAGTTAAGAACCCTTGAGTTTGACTCCCTCCCTGAAAAAGACTGGGCGCTAAAAGGCAAAGCCCATAAAGGGGGAAGACGGGATTTTATATCCTGTTCTAATTTACTTACAAGACCAACCAGAGATGGGCTAAAGGTACTGGGAGATAAGTTTCACGAGATTGAAGCCAATGAGGTCAGATACGAAAATTACATGACTGAAGATGCCAATTTTATCCTGGTGGCTTATGGCTCTTCCGCTCGAATATCCAAGGAGGCTGTTGATATAGCGCGGTCAGAGGGTTTCAAAGTAGGGCTGATTCGCCCTATAACCCTCTGGCCGTTTCCTTATAAACCCATAAAGGATTTAACATCTCATGCCAATAAGTTTCTGGTTGTAGAAGATGGCTTAGAACAGATGATAGAAGATGTCCGGTGCGCAGTGGAAGGAAGAGGTGAAGTCTATTTCCTTGGAGGAACGGCACGTCACCTACCAGGGCCTGGGGGCATGATATTCCCTGACAGGGTTATTGAGGAGGTTAAGAAGCTGACATGAAAAAAAATAAGAAGGAAAAAATCAAGGTATACGGCAGACCCAGGCTAAAAAAAGACCTCCCATTAATGTACTGCCCAGGTTGTCACTACGGGATTATAACCTCTCTCCTTGCTGAGGTTATAGAAGAGATGGATATTGAGGGTGATACCATAGGCGTTTCTTCGGTAGGCTGCACGTTTATTAACACCCAGTATTTCGATCTTGACTTTATAGACAGCGCCCACGGAAGGTCCCCTGCCGTTGCTACCGGGATAAAGCATGCTCATTTTGGGAAACCAATAGTATTTAATATACAAGGAGATGGAGACCTGGCAGCTATAGGGATGGGATGTATAATAAATGCAATAAATCGTTTTGAAAAGATCACCACTATCTTCTTGAACAATGCCAACTATGGAACAACTGGCGGTCAATTGGCCCCAACAACCCTACTGGGGCAAAAAACAACGACTACCCCTGATGGCCGGGATCCAAAAACTGCGGGTTTCCCAATACATATTGCAGAGTTTTTGTCTAATCTAAAGGGGGTTGCCTATTCTGCCCGTTGCGCTGTTAACACCCCGGCTAACTATAATCGAGCAAAAAAGGCACTAAAGGTCGCCTTTCAAAAACAGATAGATGGTGTTGGATACAGTATCGTGGAGTTTCTCTCTGCCTGTCCTGGGTCCTGGAGGTTAACCGCTAGTGAAGCGATGAAAAGGATAGCGGAAGAGATGATACCAGAGTATCCTCTGGGTGAATTTAAAAATGTTGAGAGAATCATTTAGTCACGGCACTTTTGACACATCTAGGACTCGCTTCAGGCATTTTTCAAGTTGTTTTGTATTTAGGGGTTATTTTGAAGAGACTTGGTTACTCATTATCATCGTTTAATATAAAAAGGGATGGGGGGATAACAGATGGAAGTAACTCAAACCACCAAAAGGGTAGTAAAATTAGGGGGGTTGGGAGGTCAGGGGGTACTGACTGCTGGGTTATTGTTAGCCCAGGCAGGCATGAACAGTTTCAAGTTTGTAACATGGTTCCCTTCTTATTCTGCAGCAATGCGAGGTGGTGAGGTAGACTGTACAGTTATTCTTTCTCAGAAAGAGATCAATTCCCCTATCATTTCAAGGCCAGAAATAGTAGTGGTGATGAGTCTCTTTTCATTGGATATGTTTGAAGAGAAGGTTGCACCAAATGGGATGCTCTTCCTCGACAGCTCTGTCGTAAAAAGGGAAATAAAAAGGGAAGACTTAAAGGTATTTAAAATACCTGCCAGTGATATTGCTGTAGACTTGGGTTCTAATCAGGTCTCCAATCTGATTCTCCTTGGGGCTGTAGCGAAAGCCACAGATATACTTCCCTTGGAAGAGATCGAAACAGAATTGGAGAGGAAACTGAGGGAAGAGGGAAAAGAATCCCTGATACCAGTCAACAAGCAGGCATTGGAAAGAGGGGCTGGGTTAGTATAGGTGGCTGTTTGTGTAAAAGCCACGTGGGGTATACACACTATAATTTATAATTCTGGGGCACAATAAAACAATGGATTTAAGGCAGTTAGAGATATTCTGTAAGGTTGTTGAACTGGGTAGCTTTTCAAAGGCAGGCGAAGCAATATACTTAACTCAACCTACCATCAGCGAACATATTAAATCTCTGGAGGATCATCTGGGTGCCAGACTTTTAGATAGGATGGGAAGAGAGGTTATCCCCACCAAAGCCGGAGAAATCTTATACAGGTATGCCAAGAAGATATTGGAACTAAGGGTTGAGGCAAAACAAGTCATAGAAAATTTTTCAGGTAAAATGGCTGGTGAGATTACTATCGGGGGAAGCAATATACCCGGAGAATATGTTTTGCCCCATTTACTCGGCAAATTTAAGGATAATTATCCAAATATTTCTATATGTTTAAGGATTGGAGATACAAAAGAGATTATAGACCAGGTGCTTAATAACAGAATCGAGATGGGTATTGTGGGAGCAAAGATTCAAGATAGAAGACTTCAATACAGTGAATTCATTAAGGATGAACTGATCTTAGTCATCCCTCCCTCCCATCCATGGAAATCAAGAACCTCTATAAAGCCGGAAGAGCTTAAAGACCAACCCTTCATTTCGAGAGAAAGAGGCTCAGGAACCCGTATAACCATGGAAAAGGCCCTGCTTGATGTTGGGATTAATTTAAACACCTTAAAGGTTATAGCTGAAATGGGGAGTACCGAAGCAATCAGGCAAGGAATCAAGGCTGGACTTGGCGTCTCTATCCTTTCCAAGAGAGCAGTGGAGGATGAATTGAGATTTGGGGTGCTCCGAGAAGTCAATATCCAGGGTCTCGAACTCATTAGACACTTCTATATTGTATTTCATAAAGGAAGGACAAAATCCCCTCTGGTAGATGCCTTTATTGGTTTCTTAACGGAAAACAGTTCCATTTAGCAATTTCCTACCAATCTTTCTGATCCCTGTTCACTGATCTCTGTAAACTGCCTGGAGCGAGTCATAGATGGGTCAAAAAACCTGAACCAGAGAGCGGAAAAGAGAGTTTTTTAGTGTGAACCAATTAGGCAGGTATCCATAAAATATCGAGACAGATTTGAACCCCAGGGTTGAGAGCATCTCTCTCACAGCAGACATATTGAGCCACAATATCCCATTTTGTCAATTTGCCCCAGTTTTTTGATCCTTTAGTACCAGCATCTCAACAGTTACTATCAAGCATAGGTACAATACTGTCTCAATCTCAAAATCTTAAGCTACAATCAAAACATACCAACAATGTCATTAAAGCTTGTACTATCAAGTCTGGAAAGGTTTTATAAATAGGTCTATGATTTTTGGCATGTTAATTGCTGGTTTAGAAAGGTCAAGAAGGTAACATTATTCAAGGATAAACAAAAGGACAAAACATGATAGAGGAAATTAAAAACAATAGAACTTTTCCTGCGTTTTCAAAAAACCTGGCGCAACTCTTCGCACGGTTTGGCAAAAAGGCAAAGTTGTCTAAAACCAACAATCGTAAAGTTCTAGGAAGAAAGCGATCTGACTGGATAGATATCCTAAAATAGCATAATAAAGAGGTGGGAAGGTAGTAACAGTTCACCTATTAAAATACAAATATAAGGGGTGCATTTCCGAGGTTCCTGTTCTAGTTAATGTTCGCGCTGTAATTGAAATGTTGTTCTGCTCTTGTTTTCTGATGATTTAGCTAATCTTAAAGTTGATGTGAATGTTGAATTACTCATGTTGTGCGGTTTCTCTTTCTGGGTTGAGGTGGTTGTTAGTTATTAAAAGAGATTTTAATAATTTAGTGAATACTCCATGTTGATGTTGGGAAGGCACCCCATATTTTTATCTTTTCCCTCATCTTTCCAATTCAAACCTTATAGGAATGCTTGCCCAGACTTTAACACTAATGCCATTCAATGTGGCAGGCAAGAACCTCCACTTTTTTACTGCTCTTAAAGCAGTCTCGTCCAGTATGTTGTAACCAGAGGATCTTTTTACCTCTATTTCACCCACTCCTCCATCTGCCAAAACTTCTACTCTGAGCAATACGACCCCTTCCATCTTTCTCCTTCTTGCTATCATTGGATAGGGGGGCTTAGGATTCTCGATCAAAGAAGGGGCAGTGCTGGGCAAAACTGGTTTGTCCTTATTTTTCTCTCGGATTGAGTCACCACCTGACACACGCCAGCCATCAATTGTAGAGGCAATTGGTCTTCCCCGATTTGTCCCTTCATCATTGTCTTTGGTTACAGATGTTTCGTTCCCTTCCTTTATCTCTTGTTTCCTCGAAACTGCATCCTTCTCGTTTATTATCTCTTTAGTTGGAGAAGGAATCTCTGTAGGTGGCATAATCTTGGGTTCAGATTGAGGCTGGGATTGATGAGGTTGAGATTGGGATTTAGGTCCAGGCTCAGCAGTCCTTTTGTCTTCACTTTTAACCACCTTCTTTGGACTATTGACAGGTTCAGATAAAAGTGGTTTCGGTCTTGGAATTTCAGACAGAGATATCTCTATCATCTTCCTTTTTTCTATACCTTCGGGCAAGGTGGTTGTCTGCGGAGAACTTATTAAAAAAACTCCGGCATGAAATATAAAGGCGATGCAAACCGCCACAAGCAAATCTCGGTTAAACATTCCTCTTGCTCACTGATTAATGACCTCAGGTCTCTGTTGATCTTCTCCAAACTCTGTCTCCATGGAGACCTTGCTAATTCCTGCTTTTCTCACGATGTCCAACACTTCTATTACCCTTTCATACCTGGCCATTCTGTCGCCCCTTATAAAAACCCGCACCTTTGGGTTAGATTCTCTTGCGCTGAGCAGCAATGGTTCCATCTCTTCAATTGAGATATTCATCTTATCTAAGTAAATATCCCCCCCCTCGGCAATACTTAGAGATATATAATCTTCCTTGTCAAGCACAGCACTACTTGCCCTTGGAAGATTCACACTGATACCTCTATGAATGACCATGGAAAGCATACCATATATGAAAAAGGCCAGAATCAGAAACATCACATCAATAAGGGGGATCATCTCTATCCGGGCACGTTTTTGGCTGTTTTGTTTTATTTTCATCATAACCTCATCTTAACGAGTTGTTGCTCAAATCCCCCATCTACTGACTCTTAACTCCCGATCTGTTCTTCTCAAAGACAATCTCCAGGTCTGTCCCATACTTCTCCATGTTCAAAATGGCATCATCCGTCTTGGACAAAAAGTAATTGTATGAAAATAACGTGGGTATCGCTATAATCAAACCAGCAGCTGTTGTTATCAATGCCTCCGCGATCCCTGCCGTTACAGCCTCTGGGTGTTCAATCCCGGTGGAACCCAAAAGCTCAAAGGAGTGGATTATGCCTGTGACCGTCCCCAGTATCCCTAAAAGAGGCGAAAGGGTTACCATTGTATCAAGGATGCTTAGATACTTTTTCATCCTTTTTGTCTCCTCTGCAGCAGCCATCTCCATGGCGCTGGTCAGAGAAAAATCACGGTGAACCAGCCCACTGAAAAGGACCTTTGCTACATAATCACCACAGCCACCAGCCATTTCAGCTGCCTTCTGATAATCACCTTTTTCTGCAAAGTTCAGAACCTCATCAACCAAATTTTGGTTCCTCCTTTTCTCCTCTCTTACCCAGAAGATGATCCGCTCAATTACAAAAGTAAAGGCAATCAATGAACACAGTAAAAGCGGATACATTACCGGGCCACCTTTTAAAAAATAATCTAACATCTATGCCCCCTTTATAAACTCAGACCTGCAATCCTGTAAAAGGTTTCCATATCAATATTTCTTCTGACAAGCGCTGCCAGCCTGTCGTATTGTGTCTCTTTAAAGTCCTGGAAGTTGAAAGAAGCATCTGTTTCTGATTCGCTTCTTGCAGCAACGGGAAGGCCTTTTGCCGGTTTTATCCGTCTGATAAACTCCTCACGGAAACCGTCATTGTCAAAGATACCGTGGATATACGTCCCCCAGACCCTGCCATCTTCGGATATGAATCCATCCGGAACCGAGATCGGGGAGCCGTCTCTCTCGATAATTTCAAACATGTGCCTTTTCTCCTGGAAACCTGTCAGGCCCATGTGTATTTCATAGCCCTTTAGTTCACCTGTATCTTTGAAAAACCGGTTTAAGGGATGGATCTTCGCGCATACCTGAGATGTCACCTTTTCCTTTTCTATAGTTGTACTTACAGGCAGAATGCCCATTCCAGATATTTTACCAAGAGAAGTTTCAACACGATAAGGGTCGGCAATGCATTCACCGAGCATCTGATAGCCTCCACAGACGCCAACGACCGATCCACCCTTTTTATAGTGCCTGAGTATCTCCCCTGCATAGCCGCAATTATACAGATAGTTAAGGTCATCGATAGTGTTTTTGCTTCCCGGTATGATAATGACCTCTGCGTCGCCAATACCCTCACCATGACCAACATACCGGAGGTTGACATCAGGCTCTCTTTCAAATGGGTCAAAATCTGTAAAATTCGAGATATGGGGAAGATATATAACCGCTATATCAACCTTTCCGTTCTTGTTCGCAGCCATCAATCTCTCCAGTGATACGCTGTCCTCTTCCTGGATATAAATGTCTTTAAAATAGGGTATGGTACCCAATACAGGAATTCCCGTTCTTTTTTCTAAAAAATCGAGCCCTGGTTTCAGAAGGGAGATATCGCCCCTGAACTTGTTGATGATAAAGCCCTTAATCCTTTGTCTCTCTTCTTCGGTAAGTAGTTCCATGGTGCCAACGAGAGAGGCAAATACCCCTCCTCTGTCTATGTCCCCTGCCAGCACTACAGGACAGTCCGCAATTTCAGCCATTCCCATGTTAGCAATATCATTTTCCCGCAGGTTTATCTCCGCGGGGGATCCCGCTCCTTCTATCACTATGAAGTCGTATTTCTCACTCAATCTCCTGAAACTCTCCCTGACAAATCCAAGGGCATCTTTTTTGAAACTATGATACAGGCTGGCAGACATATTTTTGTAAACCCTGCCATGAATTATTATCTGGGCTCCGATATCCGTATTCGGCTTTATCAATACAGGATTCATATCCACCTCCGGCTCCAAACCGGCGGCTTCCGCCTGCACGACCTGCGCCCTCCCCATTTCTCTGCCGTCCCTGGTGATGAAAGAGTTGAGCGCCATGTTCTGGGCCTTGAAGGGCGCCACATTATACCCATCCTGTCTGAGTATCCTGCAGAATGCGGCAACCAGCACACTCTTTCCAACGTGTGACGCTGTTCCCTGGATCATCAAGGATCTGCATTTATCATTCATTGCCGTTCCATTCCTTGCATAAGCCTGAGTATCCCATTTACTACGGCAACTGCTACAGGGCTCCCCCCCTTTCTGCCAAGGCTGGTTATGAACGGGTAGGGTTTTTTCGATAAGGCATCCTTTGATTCCTCCGCATTTACAAAGCCAACAGGCGCCCCTATTACAAGGTCAGGCTTGAATCTTCCTTCGTCTATAAGCTCCATCGTCTTTAAGAGGGCCGTTGGGGCATTGCCGATAGCGACGATGCCTATCTTCTCATCAATGGCCTTCTCTATGGCTGTCTCGGCCCTTGTCTTTCCATCTTCTCCCCCAACTTCAGAAATCGTGGAAATGATTCTCCCCCCCCATCTTTCCAAAAGTCTCCTGTTTATCCCTGCAGCCACCATATTCACATCCACAAGTATGTTTTTACCGCTCTTTAATGCTCTGATCCCCGCTTTTATGGCTTCAGGGTGAAACCTGAGATTGTCCTCGAAATCGAAGTCCCCGGTGGCATGGATGACACGCATCACAATGGGAAGTTCCTGCTCCTGGAACGTTTTCTTTTTCATCAGGGAGGCGATAATTTCAAAGCTTCTTTTTTCGATCTCGATTCCTTTAGCCATCTTGGTCTCCTTTCTAACGCAACTTAAGTCAATATCTATAGTGACTACTCAGGTAGGCACAGAGCACCAAAGGCACAAAGTAGGAAAAAACAACGAAACGACCCCACTCTGCTTTGTGCCTATGTGCCTTTGCCACTTTGTGCCTGAGTAGTTACTATCCCTTCAACCGAGGGTTTTCCTGCCGGCAGAATGCGACAAAGTTACTCCCTATACGATCATTGCTCTTGAAATGTATGTGGATATAGCTCGCAAATGTATTCTTAACCCGCCAGCCCTCAAGTCGTGAACTTCCAGGGCTGTACACCCCTCTTGCGTTCTCAGGCTGATGTAAGAGCTCGGAATAATGGAATTCATGACCTCTCACCCGGTCGCCTCTGTCTCCCAGAATCGTCCTTTCAAGGAATTCCACCTCTCTGTATCCGAGGCTTAGCCTTTCCCTGGTCATCTTGACCCTGGTTTGATAAACTCCGGTCATCTCGAAGAAGTCTCCATTAAAATCGTATATTCCCTCGGTAAGAATCATCAATCCACCGCATTCCCCATAGATTGGGCCGCCGCTCCCCGCCCATTCTTCTATCGCCTTTCTCATAGAGTTGTTCTCTGAAAGTCCCCTGGCATACAGTTCCGGATAACCGCCGCCGAGATAGATAGCGACGATGTCTTCGGGAAGCGCACGGTCGTGGAGGGGGCTGAAGAATACAATCTCAGCCCCGGCGGCTTCGAGTGCGTCAAGGTTATCGTAATAATAGAACCAGAAGGCCTCATCAAGGGCGACAGCGATGCGTACTTTTAGACCTGTCGGAGAGGGAGATGGGATAGACGACACCCCGGAGGGTTTTTGTATTGCGGCCCCTGCGGCAATTTCCAGAACTCTGTCTATATCTACATGTCTCTCCGTAATATCCGCAAGGTCATGTAAAAATCTTTTGCCGCATTCCTTCTCTTCCGGCGCTGCAAGCCCCAGGTGACGTTCGGGAATCGAGATGGCCGGATCTCGGGGAAGATATCCCATGACCGAGACCCTGCACCTCTCTTTGACTGCACGCCTTAACATCTCGTAGTGGGCCTCTCCTGCAACCCTGTTGAAGACGACACCAACAAGCTTGAGTCCAGGCATATAGTTTTCGAACCCGTAAACTATCGCCCCCACGCTCTGAGCTACGGATCTGGCGTCAATAACGAGAATCACCGGCAGGTTTAGTATCATCGCCACATGCGCCGTGCTGGATGTTGCAGTATCGTCATTTCTTCCATCAAAAAGCCCCATCACACCTTCTATTATTCCGATATCGGCGCCTGTCATATTATGGAAAAATGTCTCTTTCAGCCCTTTCTCGCCCATCATCCACGGGTCAAGGTTGTAAGAACGTCTCTCACAGGCCTTTTCGTGAAAACCGGGGTCTATGTAGTCCGGTCCTACCTTAAAGGGTTGCACAACAAGCCCCCGCCTTCTTAAGACAGCCATGAGACCGATACTCACCGTGGTCTTGCCCGAACCGCTATGGGCTCCTCCTATGATAACCGCCCTGTCCATATCCATCTTCCCGCCTTGTAACTGTCGTCGGGTTCACGGTTCATAGTTTACAGTTCACGGTTCACAGTTCACGGTTGGTTGCCTTATCTTCATACTGGTCTATGTTCATCGTTTTCTAACCCTGAACCTTGAACCCTGAACCCCTTTCTATACGGCGTATCCCCTCGGCGTTACCAAAAGGCCCCGCCATACAAAGGTCTTGCTGTTACCGATTATCACTATGCTCTGCATGTCTATATTATTGCTTAGCATCTTACTTAACGTGGTAATCGTTACAGTCTCATCCGCTCTTGTGGCATGTCTAACGATCCCCACAGGGGTATTGCCATCCCGGTATTTAAGGATTATATCCCTTGCCTCTGCAATCTGTTCTGTCCTTGCCTTACTCTTTGGATTATAAAGCACGATAACAAAATCGGCCGCTGATGCAGCCTCAAGCCTCTTTTCAATGACTTCCCGGGGAGTGAGGAGGTCGCTCAGGCTTATGGAGGCAAAGTCATGCATAAGGGGCGCCCCAAGCCTTGAGGCACAGGCGTTTAAGGCTGCTATGCCTGGAATCACCTCAACTGATAGTCGTGACTCGTGACTTGTAAGTTCAGAGTCATTTGATTTCTGAATGTTTTGACCCCTGACTCCTGACCCCTGACCCCTGACTTTTAACATCTCAAAGACCAGACCGGCCATTCCATATATCCCGGGGTCGCCACCGCTAACCAAAGCCACAATCTTTCCCGATGCGGCCAGTCCTATCGCCCTTGCGCACCTATCCCTCTCCTGTCTCATCCCCGAAGAGATGACCTCTTTTCCCATGAGCAGGGGTTTTATCAGCTCGAGATACGTCTTATATCCTATAACCACCCCTGCCGCATCAATGGCGCCTTTTGCCTTATACGTAAGGTGTTCCAATCCCCCGGGGCCTATTCCCACAATGTAAAGCTTGCCACTGCTAATGTTACATTCCCCCTTTTCTGTTTTGGGATGAGAAGAGAAGAACGGGCCGCAAGCATTGCGGCCGGCTCTGCCACGCCTCGCGCGCCTATGGCCCTCATAGATGCAGGAGAGCCATTTATCCCTTTGACCCTGTTGAGTTCTTCTGGAGAGAAAAACTCGATATTCAGACCATGCCTTTCTGCAAAACAGAGAAGGCCTGCCTCATCCCTTTTTTTATCAACGGTGGCTGCGTTTCTGATAGAGTTGGGGGAGAAGCCCCACTCTCCAAAGACATCCTTTACAGCCTCCTCTATCTCTTCCGCCTCTGTTCCCCTATTGCATCCTATGCCGAGGACGAGATTCCTGGGCCTGAGATATAAGGCAGGGAAAGACATGATCCTATTTGTAATTATAATCTGAGCATCTTCAGGAGCCTTCACAGGGATAAACTCCTCAGGCAGGTCATAGGAAACACCGTCGGTGAAGACCTTTATGTTTTCCCCGTTTACGATCCGGGCACTCAGTCTTTTCAGCTTCTCCCAGTCCTCAACATAGAGGTCCCTCTCCAAGGCACAGAGGTCAAGGGCGGGCCTCTCATTTACATCAGAGGCAGTGGTGATCACTGCCTGACCACCGAGGAAATCCGCCACCTCTTTTGCCAGTCTGTTGGCTCCCCCCATATGTCCACTCAAAAGACTTATGGCAAATCTGCCCTTCTCATCAAGGACCACAACAGCAGGGTCTGCCTTTTTGTCTTTAATAAGAGGCGCTATTGTCCTCACTACAATGCCCGCAGCCATGATGAAAATAAGGGCATTGTGGTGAGACCAGATCTTCTCTATCAGTCCTGGCAAGGATGAGAACCTTTCAAGGTTTGAGAGTTGAAGGTCTAAGGGTTTGTACGCATATAGCTTCATATTTGGCAGAAGGCCTTTGAGTTTCATTGCCAGTTCAACGCCCCCTCGGGTGAGGCATATTATGGCAACCCTTGAACCATAACCCCTGATCCCCGCCCCCTGATCCCTGACCCCCGAATTATTTTCTGTACCCATGGCTGAAGTCTCTGTCATAAAGCCTTGATGCCTTCTTTAGTCCTCGCATAAAATCGCCTACGGCTATTACGGCTGTCTTCTCTATGCCGGCATCCTTAACCTTCTCAGTTATGTCTTTCAATGTCCCCCTGATTATCCTCTCCTCCGGCCATGTTACCTTTTCAACCACTGCTACAGGTGTATCCTCAGGATAGCCGTGGAGAAGCTCCGAGACCACCTCATCCATCATCCCCACACTAAGGAAGATGAGCATGCTCGCCCTTATCTCAGATAACCTTCCCAGGGCCTCTTTCTCCGGCACGGGGGTCCTGCCGGGAAGCCTTGTGATGATCAGGGTCTGGGTTACTTCCGGCAGGGTGAACTCCTCCTTCAGGGCTGCTGCCACAGCCATGGCAGAGCTTACCCCGGGGATAACCTCATAGGGAATGCCGAGGCTATCGAGCCTTTCCATCTGTTCTTTTATGGCGCCGTAGATACTCGGATCTCCCGAATGGAGACGAATGACCTTCTTGCCCTCTTCCACCTTCCCGCTTATTATCCCTATGATCTCATCAAGGTTGAGTTTCGCTGAATCGAACAATTCCGCCTCCAGTCCCTGGAGAATATCAGGATGGACAAGGCTCCCCGCATAGATCACCACATCCGCTTCCTTAAGAAGCCTTTTCCCCTTTATCGTCAAAAGATCCGGATCCCCGGGTCCTGCCCCTACAATACTTAGAACTTTCAACTTTCAACTTCATACCGTCACCTCCTCAGTTTTTAAAACACGCATCTTTACAAGAAGGTCTGGTCTCTTCTTGTAAAGCAGGACAACCATGCCTGCTGTCATTGCCCCTTCGAGGATTCCCAGCGGCAGTTGTGTCGGTATAAAGGCGATGAGGATATTATAGAAAAGCGGCAGAAAGGGGGAGTCGCCCCTTATGCCTGAGGCAAGTTCCACAGATGTGGTGAAATATGTTGCCCAGTCTGCGAATAACCCTGCCATAAAGCCTGCAATCGCCATGTTTATTTTTATTGAGCGTAATGCTTTAAATGTTAAAAAACCTGCAAAGGAGCCCATTACGCCCATGGATACTACATCTGCACCCCATGTGCTTAAGCCTCCGTGTGCAAGGAAAAGCGCCTGAATAATGAGGGCTACCGACGCAACAAGGATGCTTATCATAGGTCCAAGCAGTATCGCTGACATCCCTGTGCCGCACGGGTGGGAGCAAGTGCCTGCAGTGGGCACGGGGACGGGCATACAGGAGATGATAAATACAATAGCTGCCATAAGACCCACGAGCGGCTTAAAGGATGGATCAGTCTTCGAAATTGTCTTGAGCCGCCATATCCCATAGGCAACAAATGGCATGGCAACAGCAAACCAGAGCGCCGCCCAGTTGAAAGGCAGTACCCCCTCTGAAATATGCATGGCATAAGCATTGTCAGCAAACAGCAAACAAACAAACAGCGTGGTTAGATAAATTTTTGTTTTTGATATCTTCATTTTCCACCTCCTAAAATCTCAGCAGCAACCTTTCCTACTTCTCGATCCCCTCCCTTGCCTTCACACCCTTCTGATAGTAATGCTTGACCTCCTTCATCTCCGTCACCAGATCGGCTTCGGCGATAACCCGTGGATCGGCCCTCCTGCCGGTAATGACCAGTTCTACATCTTCCGGTTTACCGTGGATCAGGTCCAGAAGATCGTCCACGGAAAACAGATGGAAGTGGGTGGCGATATTGGCCTCGTCGAGGATGATAAGCTGATACTGACCGCTGCACATCACATCCCAGACATCTTTAAGCCCCTCCCGGGCAAGCCTTCTATCTTCTTCGACCGGCGCCCTGCAGATAAAGCAATCCCGACCGTATTGTCTCACCATAATAGAATCGGAAAGATTTCTCAGGATCTTCAATTCGCTATACTCCATTCCCTTGACAAATTGGGCGATATATACCTTAAGGCCGGCGGCGGAGGCACGGAGCGCCAGACCCAGCGCCGCGGTCGTCTTTCCTTTCCCATCCCCTGTGTACACCTGGACATACCCTTTCATCTTTATCTCCCTTTTGATAAATAAAATACTTTTCCCATCACTTGAGTGCCTCATCCACTCCTGCCGAGGTAAAGGTTGCCATTTCAGTCATGACCTTGACTGCGGCTTCAATCACGGAAATGGCCATCGCCGCACCAGTTCCCTCCCCCAATCTCATACCGAGATCGAGAATCGGTTCATGTCCGAGCCTCTCAAGTATCCGCTTATGTCCGGCTTCGGAAGAGAGGTGGGCGTAAAATAGATACTCAGCTATCGTTGGCCAAAGCGCCACGGCGATCATGGCCCCTGCCGTGGAGATGAAACCATCCACCACGACCGGTATCCGGTGAAAGGCACCCCCGATCATCAGACCGGCTATGCCCCCAATCTCGAAACCACCCACCTTGGCAAGGACATCTATGGGGTCTTGAGGGTCCGGCTGGTTTAACCGGATCCCCCTCTCGATAACATCCACCTTTTTCTGGAGTGCCCTGTCATCAATGCCGGTACCCCTGCCTGTCACTTCTTTCGCGGACAGACCGGACAATACGGAAAGGATAGCGCTAGAAGGGGTGGTGTTGCCTATCCCCATTTCTCCCGTTCCGATAATATCCATTCCCTTTTTTGAATACTCGTCGGCCAGGTCCACACCGACTTTTATTGACCGCAGAGCCTCATCACGTGTCATGGCAGGGCCTGTGGAAAGATTCTTTGTCCCATAGCCTATTTTATTGATAACAAGCCCTTGGGCAGGTTCAAAGTCATGATCCACACCGATGTCCACAACCACCACTTTAGCTCCCACGTTCCTTGCAAGGACGTTCACAGCAGCTCCTCCGGCAAGCATATTTAAAACCATCTGGATGGTAACCCCCTTCGGGAAGGCGCTCACACCCTCCTCCACAACACCATGATCACCGGCAAAGGTAAAGATCACCTTCCTGTTGATAGATGGATTTAAATCTTCCTTAATAGCTGCGTATTTCTGGGCGATACTCTCAAGCTTGCCAAGACTCTCACGCGGTTTCGTAAGGCTATCCAATCTAAGCTTTGCCTGCTTCAAATACTCTTCCTTCAGTGGATGGATGCCGTCTAATATCCTTTGCAAATCTTTCACTATGAGTTTTCCTCCTTCCAACAAACCCCCACAACAACTGATGAAGGTCAGAAATAGGTTGTCGAAAAAATCAATTTTTTAGAATCTCTTTCATCTTTTCGATTATAATAATATTCTGCTCACGTCTCTTCACGGCTATCCGAAGGTAACGGTTCCCAAGTCCATGGAAGGTACTGCAATCTCTTACAAGTATTCCCTCTTTAGCCAGACGGTCTCTAAGCTCCGTGGAGTTTAAGCCGATCCGGTTGTCTATATGGACGAGAATAAAGTTGGCCGCACTCTCATAGGTCTTCAAACCGGGGATTTCATCCAATGCAGTTCTAAAAAACTCCCTTTCAGTTGTTACATATTTCCTTGTATCCTTTATGTAATCCCCATCGAAAAGGGCCTTTGCCGCTGCCCTCTGTCCCAGGGAGCTGACCGTCCAGGGCGGTTTATTCTCCCTGATTTTTGCGATACACGACGCCCCGGCCATTACATAACCTATCCGAAGCCCCGGAATACCAAAAAACTTGGTCATTGACCTCATGACCATCAGGTTGGGAAACCTGAAGATCTCTTTCTTGAGGGATTCCTCCTCGACAAAATCTATAAAGGCTTCATCAATCACAGCAAGTATGTTTCCTTCTTGGGCGTATGCTATAACCCTACAAAGCTCATCCTTCGGGGTAAGGACGCCTGTCGGGTTTGCCGGATTACAGAGGTAGAAGATGTCAAATTTCTCTCTCATTCGTGAACAGAGACGATCAATACTGACAGAAAAATCGGACTCGGCTTGGAAATACGAAATCTCAGAACCGGCAATCCTGAGCCCCATCTCATATTCACTGAAGGCAGGAGTAACAATTAAGGCCTTTCTGGGTTTGAATACGATGGGTATCCAGTAGATAAATTCCGTCGAACCGTTCCCTACGAGGATGTTGTCACGATCGATACCATGGTATTCCGACAACCCTGAGATGAGATCAAAGGAATCGTCATCGGGATAGTTCAAGACGGAATCCACTTCCTTTACTATCGTTTTCCGCACTCCGGGTGGACACCCCAGGGGGTTTATACTGGCGCTGAAATCAATAATCTTGTCCTCATCGATCCCGTATCTTCTGGAAATTTCGCTAATATTACCGCCATGTTGGCTCTTTATTGTTGTATTATCCATAGAGTAATTGTGCAAATAATGACCATCAAGAGGGACGAGGTAAACATGATGACCCATGTCTTTTTTACATCCGCCCTCTCCATCTTTTTTATTTTCTCACCAATAGTAGGTTTGCAGATGATCTCTCCAAAATATCTATTTTCACCACCGATCCGTATACCGAGGGAGCCGGCTATTGCCGCTTCCGGTATTCCGCTGTTGGGACTTGGATGGTTTCTGCCGTCCCTCCGCATAATCATCCAGGAATCCCGCCAGTTAAACCCCGTTAGAGATTCCTTCTCTAACGGGGTAAACCTCAATATGAAAGAGGCTATTACTATAATAAACCCGGTAATCCTTGCCGGTATCCAATTAAGGATATCGTCCATCTTTGCGGAAAAGCAACCGATATCCCTGTATCTGGCATTTCTATATCCAACCATGGAGTCGAGGGTATTGACCGCCTTATAGGTCATGGCCAGAGGAAGACCGCCAACGGTCAAATAGAACATTGGAGCCACGATGCCGTCCGAAAGGTTTTCTGATACCGTCTCAATAACAGCCCGGAGGATCCCCGCCTCATCTAAATTCTCTGTATCCCTCCCCACGATCATGGAAAGGCCCTTTCTTGCCGCTTCCATATCCCCGCGTGTCAGGGCGTCCATAACAACCCTGCTCTCCTCATAGAGGGATCTGGTAGCGAGGGTCAGAGAGGCAAGCAGAGCTGTCATGATCATACCGAATAAAGTGCCGATAAAGAAAGATATCTTTATTATCCCGCAGGTTATGAAAAAAGTGGGGATAACGACCGAAAACCACAGGACTATTCCTCCTTTTTTCTCCGAGGCGCGGGTGGTGTGGGCACGGATCTTCCCCTCGACGAACCTCGTCCACCTCCCGACAATGACCACAGGATGGGGGAACCAGCGAGGATCGCCGACGAGGATGTCAATGATGTAAGCGCCAAAGAAAATCGTTGGCGTCATTATAGCTCCTGATTCGTTTCAAACATACCCAACCCTAACCTGCCGGCCTAAAAAGTAACCTTGATCCCGACATAGACACCGATGCCGGGTTCGCCGTATTGATATATGGATTGGTAGCTTTTATCGGTCAGGTTATCCACCCTTCCGAAGACCTGAAGCCGTTTGGTGGCTTGATAAGACGCCGCTAAGTTCACAAGGGTATAATCAGGCATTTCGAGGGTATTGGCAGTATTTCTATACCGCTTCCCCACATTTTGAACATCAAGGGTTACGTTTAATCCTTCCAGTGGTTTGATGCTAAGGGCAACGCCCCCCTTATGTCTTGGCCTGTATATCAAGTCTCTATCTGTTGTGTCGTCCTTTGCCTCTGTATAGGTGTAATTGGCATCTATGGTCAGCCAGTCCAGTGGCTTAAAAGAGACCAATGTCTCCCATCCCTTTGTCTTAACCTCGCCGATGTTGTAATACTTCCAGGTAGTCCAATTCCAGTCAATCAACTCTTTGATCCCGGTGTGAAAGTAGGTCACAGACAGCAGCACCTTCCTCCCGAAAAATTCCTGATCTACACCCACATCGTAGCCTTTACTCTCCTCCGGCTTCAGGTTTGTATCGCCGTAAGAAGAATAAAGCTGATACAGGGAGGGGGCATGGAATCCTGTTCCGTAACTCCCCCTTATCTTGGTCCCCGTCTCTTCATAGAGATAGGCAAGTGCCCCCTTATATGTATCCTTACCACCAAAGGTCTGATGGTTATCATGGCGGGCACCAAGGGTGAAAGAGAGTCCTTTAAATGGGGTCAACTTGTTCTGGATAAAGAAGCTCTTTGTATCAACCTTCTTCTCAGAGATATCCCCCCACACACTCTGGAGATCCCCGCTCTCTTCCTGGTAATCGAATCCAGCGGTAATTGTATCCTTGTCTTTGATAAAGAAATTGTGCTGCCATGACGCTAAGTTTGTTGTTCCTTTATAGGTCTCATCAAAGGCGCCATTGGCTGTATATTCTCTTTTTGTTCCTGTAGTACCAAGCTTGATGATGTGCTGCCACCATTCAAAGATATCCTGATCGAAATTTGTCGAGATGCTGGTAATACCAGTATCTTGAACCTTGTCAGCATCAACTCCCGCGTCATCATAGTCCATCTTTGACTTAGAGTGGCGGACTGAGAAACCTGCCCTCACTGTTTCAGCGATTTGGGCATCAAGCCGAGCAGAGAGGTTGGTATCTCGGTAGTGATCCTCTTCCGTGTTTCCTATATCTTTATCCGCCTTGGAAATACCGTTAGTAGACAGATGGGAGACAGATGCAGAATAGCTTACCTTGTCATTTGACCCACTGACCCCTAATCTTTCCCTGAAGGTCTCAAATGAACCCCCTTCGCCGGACAGAAAAAATTCAGGCTTCCCTTTACCCTTCTTGGTGATGATATTGATGACACCCCCAATGGCATCAGAACCATACAGAACACTTTGGGCTCCGCGGACGATCTCGATTCTCTCGATGTTATCTGTGGACAGATCAGAGATACTCATCTTTCCATCGGTAGCCATCGGATCCCCTACCCTGACCCCATCAATCATAATCAATGTATGGGCATTGTTGGTGCCGCGCAGGTAAATAGATGCCCCTCCGCCAAATTGACCATACTGGGCAATGGAAACCCCCGGCACATCTCTTAAGATGTCAATAACTGTTTTTTTACCCTTTTTTTGTATCTCCTCCCCTGTCACTACAGTGACCGAATCAGGGGAGTATCTTAATGGCTCCTCCAACCTGCTGGCCGTTACGACCACTTCTTTCATCTCTACCACCCCAGTTTTTTCCTGGGCACAAACCAGGGTAGACAATGACATAAACAAACACACGAGCAGTCCAACAATACAATTTAAGAACATCTTCATTTTTTAACCCCTCCTTATGAGTTTTATTCTGCAAAGCATCTTCTGTTCTATATACCCTTATAAATTGCCCTCACAAGAATGGCTTTTTCTTATTACCTCTTCCCATGACAACCTCCTTTCCCCCTCGGTCGGGATGTTTATTTGATCTGTCAGACAAGTCTCCTGGCTTACGGTTATGCCTAATCCCCATACCTTCCCGGCAGTTTTAAAAACACCAGTGGTTTAAAACAGTTAAAAGTTCAAAGCTGACGGCTTCTTAAAAAGTCCATCTGCGGCGTTCCGCTGCATCCTCAGTCATTGCAGCGTACATGTAAGTACGCCTCATTCCTTCGGATTTGCGCGCCTTGCATCTGGAGCTTTTTACTATGCCGTCTGATTTTTGACTTTTTACGACTTCATCAAAGCTGGAAGTTAAAAGTCTTCTGATTCTTTAACCCTTAACTCTTCACTGTCTTTATGGGGTTTCGTTCCGTCTACAGTTGCGGGGCAGCGTCGGCTTTTGACCGGCTTCCTTTATCTGACAGACTCGATGCTATGAGCGTTACTCTCGGCAATCCGGTTTGCGGATTGGCATCAACTAATACATCGGCTTCATAAACCTCCTTAATGTTGGACTCTGTGATCACCTCCTCGGGAGTTCCTATACAGTGGACAGTTCCTTTACTTAAAAGCATGATCCTATCACAAAAAATAGATGCTAAATTCACATCGTGAGTCACAGCCATGACCGTCAGCCCTTCCTTCTGGTTTAAGGTCTTTATTAAATCAAAAAAGGCTATTTGATGTTTGATGTCTAAATAGGCTGTGGATTCATCGAGGAGTATGACCTGTGGCTGTTGGGCCAGTGCCCTTGCAATCAGTACTCTCTGCCTTTCGCCCCCGCTTAGTTCATTGATACTTCGCGTTGCAAATGAAAGGGTATCTGTCATCTCCATGGCATCTCTGGCTATCGCATAGTCTTTCTCACCTTCAAAACTAAGTCTACCAAGATAGGGCGATCTCCCCATTAACACCACTTCCAATACACTAAAAGGGAAAACGATAGAAGCCTCCTGTGGAACCATGCCAAGAATCCTGGCTATCTCTCTCCTCTTTATCTCCTTGATATTTGCTCCATTTATAAAGACATCCCCTTCTTTCGATCCATGAATCATGCCCCTTTTCTTCGCAACAGATAGATAAAAAACGGGGCCCCAAAGATTGCTGTTATCACCCCCACAGGCAACTCTACAGGGGCTATTACGATCCTTGCTATGGTATCGGCCACAACCAGGAAAGAAAGACCAAAGAGACCTGATACAGGCAAAAGAAGGCGGTGATCTGAACCAAATACCATACGCATCATGTGGGGAACGATAAGCCCCACAAAGCCAATAACACCACTGACTGAAACAACCACTCCTGTAATTAAAGATGCAGTGATAAGCAAAAGTCTCTTTACCCTCTCTACCTCGACTCCCAGTTGGAGGGCAGTCTCTTCCCCTGTAACTATCAGGTTCAAGTGATGGGCATGCAAATAGATAATAAGACATCCAACAATAACAAAGGGGGTAACAATTATAATCTCGCTATACTTTGATAGGCTTAAATCTCCCATTAACCAAAAGATAATGCTATGAAGCCTCTCATCCTGGGTAATGGAGACCAAAAACATTATAATGGCAGAGAAGAAAGAACCAACTATTACACCTGCCAGAAGTAAAGTATTAGTCTGGAATCTATATCCTGTCCCTGCAATGCCCAATACCAGCATAATGGTCAACAGCGCCCCACAGAAAGAGGCAGCAGGAATACTCAAGAAGCTTAGCCCTGCCCCTGAGATAATTGCCAGGATGGCGCCTACAGCCGAACCGCTAGAAATCCCTAAAATGTAAGGATCTGCGAGGGGATTTCGAAAAAGAGCCTGAAATACCACCCCGGCCACTGAAAGGGTAGCGCCAACTATGCCGGCCAGTATGATCCTGGGTAAGCGAACCTGAAATACAATTACTCTGTCGGTATCCGTCCATCCGTGAACAGGGTCAGATGCCCATCCAAATATCCCTCTCAATATCTTGATTAACCCTATATCAGCCGTTCCAAGGGAGATGGAAAGAATTGCCACTATAACGAAAACGAAAACAAAAGCTAGAGATATAAGTACTACCTTCCGAAGATTTACCACCATCTTTGAATTACCTTCTGTTATTTAAACAACTCAGGATGAATCAACCTTGACAACTCTTCCAATCCATTGATAATACGAGGAGACGGATGATCTACCAGATCCGAGTCAATTACATAAATTCTTCCGTTTTTCACCGCGGGGATGCTCTTCCACTTCATCCACTCTCTTTTCTTTCGGTCAAAACCACCACCCCTGTCCATAGAAGATATAATGATGATATCAGGGGTATTGAGCAGAATCTCCTCCATGCTATACCGTGGATATTTTGCCTTCTCATTTCCTGAGATATTCAAACCACCGGCCATCTTTATCAGGTCGTTATGAAAAGTATCCTTGCCCACTGTTACTACAGGATTAATCCCGATCTGGAAGAAAACCCTTGGCATTTCTATCCCTTTTATACGGCTCTCTATATAATTTACCCTGCTTTTCAGCTCTTTAATTAACCTACTGGCTCTGCCAACGCAACCGGTTATCTTCCCTATATTGTCAATAGTCTGAAAGATATCCTTTACACACCTGGGGTTTATTGCATAGACACTGTATCCCAGCCTTTCCAGTGCATCAACTGACTCTTTTTTATTTCCATCGGCTATGGCTATTATTAAATCCGGCTTCAACGAGATAATCTTCTCTATGTTCAGGTTTATGTAGCTTCCAACGTTTGGTTTCCTCTTTGCCTCATCAGGGTAGTTACTGAATTCCGTAACCCCTACGATTCTTCCCCCCAGGTTCAGGTAATAAAGGGTCTCGGTGATGCTGGGAGCCAAAGAGATGATCCTCTTAGGGAGAGACGGAATATCCACCCTTCTTCCCATCTCGTCCATATAGACTGCCGGTAAGACAGTATCAACGCCCATAATAACAAAAATGCATGCAAATAATAATGTGAGTATTGTCTTCATTTCACCTTAGAAAAAGCAATAAAAAAACCCTTAAATCACTTTTGGACTTAAGGGCTGCACCCAGTTTACTTCACCCCTCTTTCCTAGAAGAAGAGACAAGTCCTGTTATATAGGCAGGTCTTCTGACTCTCAGATCTCCCTACTCCCCACACCTTCCCATCCCGATCAATCGGAAAAGTGGCTTTGGGCGAGTGAGTTACCACTCACCTGTGGGTTTCGTCCCTGATCACAGCGGCGGGACCGTCCCCGTTTTTTGGGGTTCCCTATTAAACCCTCCAAAGAGGGTACCTATATATCCTAGCATATTTATCTTATTTTAAAGTTTTTCTATCAGATTTTACATACAAAGGCAACAAAAAAATCGAAGTTGTCAAGAGTAAATAGAATTGTCCGCTTTTGTAGCAAATGAATTGTCCGCTTTTTCTGTCCTTCAAAGTTGCCTTTTTGGAACAGGAGGTGAGCGGCGGATGTTCGCTTCCCTCACCAGTTATTCTTGTGCAGGAGTTAT
>JACQWO010000075.1 GCA_016209225.1 Desulfobacterales bacterium | reverse complement strand
AGGGATACAGCTTGCGCCGCCTGATTTTGCTGAAACGGGGTCTGTCTTTTTTCCCGCAACTTGTCGATGAACAAACGCACCTGGTCAGGTCGGGCTTCGGGGACAGGATATTTGGCGCAGAAATCCAGAAAATATCTGAGCCACTTTTTATAGTCCGCACGCTGTATCGGCGCAACGGCTCGTTTTTCGAGAATTGCATCAAACCTCGTCAGAACGGGAGCCGGAACAGGCAGCATCGGCATTGAACAGAAAACCTCCTAAGAGTATAAATTTGGTATTGAACAACTTAATTAAAATAATAATATCATATAGATTTGTCAACAAAATTTTAATTTGATATTGACAATCTCGGAACTTCCTGATATTGAAAGGAAACTATTCAATATATTGTTCTCCCCTCGCTTCGCTCGGGGAGAATGCGGCAGTTGAGCAGCGAACTCCTGATTTCCCCTTCGCTCCGCTGCGGGGAGAACCAGGAGTTCGAGACAGATGCCCTTCGGGCACTGCTCAACTGCCGCATTATGTGAAAATAAAAATAGACATTCTTTGATGAAATATTGACAAATTTTATAGGTTATTATATATTAAGCCATGCGCCCGTTAGATGACTATATAAAAAATCAGCTCAATGAACATTTGAAAGAAATAGAAACAATTCTTAATGCTGATGGTATCACCATTATCAGTCCTATCTTGCCAGGATTAGATATAATGGTTCGAGATGTCATAGAAGAAATTACTCCCAAAAAGAACACTCTGGTCATAATGCTCGATACCCCTGGTGGCGTGGTAGAAGTTGTTGAGCGAATGGTTGAAGCAATTCGTCATTTTTACTCTGAAGTAATTTTTATTATTTCTGATAGAGCTATGTCAGCAGGAACGATTTTTACATTGTCCGGCGATAGAATTTTAATGGATTATTTTTCCTGTCTGGGACCAATCGATCCTCAAATCGAAAAAGATGGAGTTCTTGTTCCAGCTTTATCTTATCTCAATCAATTTGACCGTTTAAACGAAAAAGCTCAAAAAGGAACATTAACATCTGCTGAATATGCTTTATTGAGCAAACTCGATTTAGGTGAATTATATCAGTTTGAACAAGCCAGAGAGCTTTCAATAGAACTTCTTATTAAATGGCTTTCCAATTATAAATTTAAAAATTGGACACAAACAGAAACGAGACAACAACCCGTTACTCAACAAATGAAAAAAGATCGTGCAAAACAAATTGCCACAGATTTAAGCGATAATAAAAAGTGGCATTCTCATGGAAGAGGTATCGATATGAAAACTCTAACGGGGGAATTAAATCTTAAAATTGAAGATTATACTACAATCCCCAAACTAGGGCCAACTGTCCGCGAATATTTCGAACTATTGCGTGATTATATGGACAGAGGGAAAATGAGAACATTTGTACATACGAGGAGGTTTTTTTAATGATGAAAACCAAATTTAGAAAAAAAAATGTTTTAATAAAAAATAAGGGTATTGATCAAGAGTTAGTTAAAAAGCATGAGGCACTGGAAAAAGAACTCAAGAAATTAGGTGTTGATACCACTCCAAAATTCCGCCTCAGTCCACCATTAAACTCCAAACACATGTTGCTTTACAACGAATAGCACACCTGAGCCAACCCTAACTTATTTAATTGTCAAAGAACAATATATAACCACTTAATCCAGCCGATGCTTAGGAGCGCACGGCTGATTATGGCGTTCGGCTGCTTAGTTTGGAGCCGTCTCGGAAAAGAATGTGGAGGATTATATGATAAAAAAAATGATACTCGTTTTAGTCCTACTTTCGAGTTCTGTTGCCTACGCTGGTGATCCATATGTAAAAACGTTTAATAAAGGAAAAAATTGGACGGTGTTGGAGGTGGGTATAACAGGAGAATTTAAAGCAGTGTGCGATGAGGTCTTCACCGAATTACCTTGATAACGGTAAAAACCCAAAATATGGAACTACCTATTTGGAAATAAGTTACCCGAGCAACAATGTCACATTTACTGGTGAAAACATCGGGGCCTATTTCAAAATTACCAAGCAAGCAAGGTTGCAAGTGGATGATGGAAAGAGTATCGCAATAACCCCTGAAACTCCCATGTCAAACAAGAATATCATTGACAGCATGCTGAAAGGTAAGGCTGTAAAAATAGTACTGGATTTTGGAAGTGGAGATCCCTCGATTCACAAATTCTCACTATCTGGATTTTCAGCCGCATACAAGATGCTGCCCACTTGCACAGGTATTCCGACAGTCAAGCAGACAGAGGCGAACTCCCCTTCTGAGGTGTCTCATGTCACATTGACTTTAGGCTCATTCCTCACGAGTGGGTTTGCAAAGCAATATGGAATTTCGAAACAAGATGGGTGGGCATTAAGAGATGGTTCATTCAACAATGAGCTGACGGTATCCCGCCTGCAAGGGACTATGTTGTCGGCTAGCACCAAGGGTTCAAATATAGTCGAAGCCGGAGTGATGTTTATAGGAACTTCCAGCCTTGATGCTTCAAAAATGTCGTTCGTATTAGAACTGTTTAAAGCTCTTGATCCTAGCACTACCCAATTACACGTCAAAGACAGTATTTCAAAAAGCTTAACGAGCCGGGTCAGCCAGATCAATCAAGCATCCACACAAACTTACGGCAAGCTGCGTGTTCGTGCCGCAAACGTGGGTGGAGATGCTGTAATATCAATGAAGCTTCAATGACCGGCTCGCAAAGGCGTTGCAAAAAAGGGCAAAAATCGCCGAACCAGGCGGTTCACTTGATGCGGAGAACGCCTGCAGCCTTGACGGGCAAGTTCTTTGGCGGCGCAAATGACCTTGATCGTTCGGCACATAAATCCTTGTAGGTGAAATAAATGAGGGACGAAATAATAAGTGCCTTTAAGCTAGTTGTGAGCAATTCTGAAACACTTGAAACTTTTAGCTTCAAAGAAAATATAAGAAATATAAAAATGGTGTGGACTTGGCATCAGGACAGTCCAGATGAGCTAAGAATTGAAGGCCCTAACCACGAGCAAGTATCCGCATTTCTGTTGATTTTCCGTCAATTTATTCAAAAAAAGGATCGATGTTCCTTTAAATATTTGGCTGATCACGCCTTAGACAATCCAGATGTCTCTGATGAATGGAAAATTGAATTTACAAAACTGAGAGAAAGTCTAAATGAGTTTCTTGATGCCCATCCATCATTTATGCCAATTCAATTCTCAGATGAACCTATGGTAAGTCGTCATGAAATATTGAAAACTTACATTTCAGGCATGTACGCTCATGGCGAAAAAGACAAACAAGAGCTTTTAGAAAAATGGAGAGGTAAGCATAAAATTCTACAAGGAATATTTGATACACAATTTCTTCGAACAGTTACTGGGGTTTATGGTGCTATTGTTGTGTTATCAAAACTCTGTATAAAAGAATTGGACAAATAGACGGCTTTGCCGAACCAATTCTTCCAGCGGAGCGCAAAAAGCCGCGCCCGCTGAAGATGACGTTATACAGACCAAGTAAATATGAATACCGAGCAATCCACCATTTTTTCCAAGGAGTATTTTCAGCGGAGTAGATTGCATCTTTGATAGCGGCTTTACACTCAATGAGTTCATTCTTTAATCTGAGTATTTCTAGCCGAAGTTCGTCAGTATCTTGCATATGATCTCCAACAAAAAAGGAAATATTTATGTCAGAAGTTGAATCAAACTTGCCCGAGGCAGTAGTAAAACATGTTATACAGCCTACCATTGGAGAAGTTATTACCAGCCTTGCAACAAACAACAGTTACACCATGGGACCGCAAATCGGAGAAGGTAATTTTGGCATTGTATACTCTTGCACTGATGTTTGGGGCAACGAACTTGCTGTAAAGGTATTGAAACCATTTGGAACATACGAAAAAGTTGCAGCCGATGCCTACAATGAATTTATAAAGTTGCTCCAACTCAGAAACCCTTTCGTAACTTATGTATATGATGCTTTTGAGTATCGGGATACTTTTTATATTGTTACGGAACTGTGCCATTCTCCGCTGACCGACTTGTTTAAACTGAAAGATTTCAATGGGCTCACATGGCTGATACCTATTGCAAGGTGTTTGCTACAGGCCGTTTATTTCCTACACACCTACAACTATGTTCATCAAGATATTCATCCAGCGAATGTATTTGTCACCTTTATCAAAGATGAATTAATTCCAGACGGCCCAAAAGAAGTCCTTCAATTCAGACTTGGAGATTTAGGTATTTCAAAACTTCTTGATGAAATGGACGCTCAGAACACATTGGCACAATGGATGTTGCCACCAGAAGTTCTAAATCCCACCGAATATGGTCCTGTTGACCATCGTCTTGATATTTATCACATTGGCCTACTTTTTCTACAACTGGCCTACTCGCAGGAACTAAGATTTACTCAGGAAGAAATACTTGCTGGCAAACCCCGCGAAATGGCTCTTGAACTTTCACCTCCGTACAGTTTTGCCTTGGAAAAGGCACTAAGAAGGCACGTAATTTATCGGACAGAAAACGCCATGGAATTTTGGCGCGATTTACATACCCCTGATATATGTGAGGAGATATAACCTCTCATTGGAGCGGATACTGAAAAACGTACCGCTCAATTCAGTGTTCGCTTCAAGAAAAGAGCGATGGCGTGAAATCACACCGCGGTGAGGGCTACGTAACAGAATGAATACAGATGAACTTCCCAGCTTCAAGCATTTAAGAAACCAGATGGTAGGCTTCGGGGCTATTATCCGAATAAACAGAATCCTGCGGTGCATTGGACTGGGCAGCAAGAAGGTTGGCTACCTTCAAGGGAAGTATGACGAGATGCGTCGCCAGTTCACAGAATTGACTGAATATCCCCACAAGTTTAACGAGATTTTCTCAAACGATGGCTAGCTGGCCCACGAAAGCATGAACTTTGAAGTGATGAGGCAGGCCGTGGATGATTATGAATCTAAAGGAGCTGATGCGGCCGCGCAAATCTTATTAGATTACTACGGTCCGGACCAGGTAGAAAAGAGAATGTTCTTCTTTCTTGGTTTGGAAGAGCTCCGGGTACGGCGCAAATTCATAGACTATGCCCTTGCTGAACATAAGGCCGGCAGGTATTACTCAGCTATCCCATTGCTCCTAATGATAATAGACGGTGCCGTTAATGATGCCACAGGCAAAGGCTTTCACACTTCTGGCGTTAGCATGGACGTATGGGATTCTCTCACGGCTGCTGACGGAGCCATTTACACAATCAGGGATATTTTCAGAAAAGGCAGAAAGACCACCTGTACCAATCCCATTAGTCTGCCTTACAGAAACGGCATTCTGCACGGGATGGATCTAGGTTATGATAATCCAACAGTGGCTGCAAAGTGTTGGTGTTTTCTTTTTGTGATTAGAGATTGGCTGCTATCCAAGAAATCGGAAGCTCAGCGAAAAATAGCTTTTGAGAAAGAGACGAGGACACCTTCTTTAAGGGAGATAGTTGATACGGTCGCTCGGACGAACCGTCTAAAACAAGCTATAGAGGCTTGGAGACCTCGGGCCATCAGTAAGGAGTACGTTGCCAATCTTAACAAGTCACACGTAGCAGAGGATGGGCTGCCAGAGAATGTAGTGCTTGCCTTCTTGTCCTTCTGGAAACAGCGTAATTATGGGAACATGGCCAAGTTATTCCGTACTCAGGTTGTCGATAATCCGAAAAGATACGCCAAGGTGGTGCGGGAGGAATATGGCTCGGTTTGTGTCGACGGCTATTCCATAGTCAGTATTGTGGATCAAGCCCCCGTAATTACTCATGTAACCGTTAGGGTGACCAACTCTGACAATGAGAATGCTGTAAACCATTGGGAATTCCGTATGATATGCGAAGACGACAAAGGCGACCCCATTCCGCCAAGCATTCACGGAGGTCGTTGGCAAATCGTGTGGATACATCATGCAACCGAATGAGCGAACAAGTCCATACACCGGATCGGCCATAAAGCGGGCCTCCCGGTGATGTTGGTGTTATAGGAAAAAAATAAAATGAAGAATAAAACAATACATGTAAATTCATACGAAATTGGCTATCTTCTTACTCAGCAACATGCGCTTATTCGATTGGTCTCAATTATTCTCACATTCCAGTTTTTTCTATGCTTATCTTTGTTATTGCTCGGAGCAAGTCTTCTAAAAATTCTCCCTTTTGCCCCACTTGAACATATTGGCCTGGTTTTGAGTATTTTCGGATTATCTCCTTTCGGATTAACTGTTCTGGCGTGGCGTGGAATCGAGAAACTATGCTCTTTTTACATTCGCAGATATATTGATAAAAACTATAAAACATAAAACCTCCTATAACAAGCGGGTCAAGCGGATGCGGAAATCGCACCGCTTACCCTTTACGTTCTCCCCTCGCTTCGCTCGGGGAGAATGCGGCAGTTGAGCAGCGAACTCCTGATTTCCCCTTCGCTCCGCTGCGGGGAGAACCAGGAGTTCGAGACAGATGCCCTTCGGGCACTGCTCAACTGCCGCATTATGCTGCATAATCAAAAGGAGAAATATATGCCACACGGACATATCAGAGGTCTTTCCCAAATTCTATGCTGATGGCCTTGAGCGTATGGAAATCGTAATAGACAAACACAATGCCCTACCGCTTCCTTACCAAGACAATCTACGAATACCCATTACACTGCAGGTGGGTCCTCAACAATACGAAGCTGGACTTAGGACAACCCCGAATATGCCTGTTGTTTGGATTTCGCCTGATCTAAGAGACAATCATGGCAGGAAAGTGAGCCTTGCTCGTGTGCTTACAGACAATGGATTTACAAAGAACCAGAGGATTTAGCTTGAGGTTAACGTTCCGTAACTATTCAGTAAAATTATTTTACGTTCTTTGAAAAAAGTTCTTGACACGGTTTTTAGGCTAATTTTTGAAAATCAGGCGCATTTTAAAGCCTTGCCCATAACGCCGCACAAAGGCTCTACATTCCGTTTGATGCGCCT
>JACQWO010000083.1 GCA_016209225.1 Desulfobacterales bacterium | reverse complement strand
GTATCATGCTTTTCACCTACAATTTGGTTGATTATCTGGCTTTTTTATACCAAAATGTAAAGAGAAAAGCAAACAAAAAATACACCTTTTTGTAATTATTTCAACTACTTAAAAGACATGACTTTTTACGAGTTCATCAACAATTAATATGACAAAAACTAGTATGGTGTCCCCGATTTACCGTTTCATATCAAATTCAAGAAATCATCAACGGTAAGGCGGCCTGTTTAAGGATATGAGCAAGCGTAGACCGCTTGACCGGCTGATGAGCAGGAATTGTCAGTTTCAGCGTCTCATTCACTATATGTTTTTGAAGACGAATGTGGCTTCCTTTTGATCTGACTATGACCCATCCATCTCGCTGAAGTGCTCGGATGATTTTATCGTAGGAGAGACTCGGAACTTTGCTCATAAAGCCAGTTCCATCAATTCAGCATTAGGTGCAAAGGTTTGATCATCTTCCACCGGTTCCAGATACAATTCGATTGCCTCTAGAATATTCCGTATAGCCTCCTCCCTCGATTCTCCTTCCGAGATACAGCCGGGAAGTGATGGTACCGTGACCGTATATCCACCCTCTTCACTGGGTTCCAGAATGATTTTAATGTTCATGTTATCCTCCGAGATTAAAATATTATAGAAACCAACCTTTAATTTTTCGCCACAAGGCATTAATGTCTATGCTTATTCCATGAAAATTTGGTTTGAGGGTCACTATATCTTCAGATTTGTCTTGCGTGTTTTGCTTGATATAAAATAAAACGGAATAAAGCGGGCATTCTGAATAATGCTGATGATTAATGCTTGACCATCTCCAGCGCCAATCGTCTGAAGCTGCCTTTATTTTTGACAAATGGGAATGTGCCAGTCCAATGTCTGTTTCATCTGAATATTCATCTAAATGAGAAGCAAATAGTCCAAAACGTCCATATGAGACTTCGGGGCAAAAATTCCAAAAATGTTTGTAATTGCCTTCTGGCCCAGATACTGATGTTGCTTGTTCATCAGTTAATGGCCATAAAGGTGACTTTTCCCATTTCTTTTGAAGTTTCTTATCCTCTTTTTCTGGAATTTCAGTGCTTCCAGCCTTACCTAACAATGATAGACTCTGGTAAAAGCGGGGACAACGATTTAAATAACCCGCCGGGGCAACCACCTCGATGAAAAATACACCCGACCTATTCCCTGTCGGGTTGATTGCCTTGTTGGCCATCATTCATTATTAAACGAATAATAGCTCAAACCTTTCCCTTTATAAATTTGAATGTGTTCTTCAGATATTCGATCATATTGCCTCCGATGATTGCTGGCCCAAGAAACGCTCCTATGATCCCCCAGCAGGTACCGAGTAGAGTCTTCAGTGTGAATTCGCCGAAAACTTTTGTCATACAGCTAAAACATACACTACCAGAAAATGTTCTCTCATTTCTTTGGAAAAAATAACTAACATTTTCTTTAAAAAAACACCATTGAGTTTTTCTTTTCGCATGATACCGCTCACATGACGTGAGTTGGGAATTAGACGCGCGCTCTCGAATCTGTTTACTTGCCTTGTTCGAAAGCGGTTCTTTAGCTTCTATCCACTCCCTGCAAAATCTACATTTTTTTGCGGCATCCTGAATTCTCTCGCCACAATAAGGGCACTTTTTCAATTATGTCTTCCTTTTTGTTTTTTAGTGGCCAACAATTAATATACATAATTTCTTACTACATCGCCTGGCAAACATCACTTTTGGAAATTTTATACTTTTTGACAATGAAAATCAAAGATTACTCTTGAAAACATATCGATGATGCATTTATTGAGGGCTTTGAAAAAGTGCTCATTTTTTAAAGTTTCTTAAAGATCAAATATCACTCTGGCTATCCATCTACCATCTTCTTGCCTTACCTGAATCTGATGGTAAGTAACGGCCTTAATCTCTGTCTTTATGGTATGATGACCTTCCTTAAGTTCTTCTCCATAAACAGTCGCGGTAAGCCTTCTCTCCCCTACCTCTTCAACCTCGAAGCGTCTCAAAAGCAGCCTTTCTACATCATGTAAATACAAAAGTTCTCCCAACCATACTACCATTAATTGCTCTAGATCTTCACCATCTACAGCTACTTTTTTTTCAATAGACTCTGTTATTTCGGATGGGTCACATATTATTTCAAACAAGGCCTGTCCTGCGTTCTGAAAGAGCCCTTTTAAGTCCCTACCATAGACCTCTATCCCCAGATCAGCAGTATGATCTATGAACTCATATTTCTTCACTTGGTCTACCATGAATCAATGCCTCTTTATCCATCTCAATACCCCACCTGCCATTAGAATCTCTGATTCTCGGGCAGTTAGTATTGCCTTTATAGGGATATTGACGCCTTTAGATTTATTACACAATGTAATATCTCCGCCTGTTCCCAGATATTTCCTAATCCCTTTAATCTCTATAGTATCCCCCTCTTCCATCTTTTGATAATCCTCATCATTCTGGAATTCAAAAGGCACTATCCCGTAGTTTATCAGGTTACTGCGGTGGATCCGGGCAAATGACCTGGCTATCACAGCCTTTACACCTAAGTACATAGGTGCCAGTGCAGCATGTTCCCTGGAGGAGCCCTGTCCATAGTTCTTTCCACCTATTATAACCCCGCCCCCCATCTTCTTTGCCCTTTTAGCAAAATCTCTATCAATCCTGAAAAAAACAAACTCTGATATAGCAGGTATGTTTGACCTGAGAGGAAGGATATCAGAGGAAGCAGGCATAATGTCGTCAGTGGTTATGTTATCTCCAACCTTTATTAGAACAGCACAGCAAATATCATCTTCCAGCGGAGCTTTTACAGGGACCTCTTTTATATTGGGTCCTCGGATTATCTGGACCTCTTCTGAGTTTGGGAAAGGCGATATTATCATATTATCATTTATCAAAAATCTCTCCGGTTCTTCGGTCTCAACCAAATCCAGGTTCATCTCCCTGGGATCTGCTATCACTCCCTTTAATGCTATAGCTGTTGCAACCAGAGGATTACATAGATAGATCATGGCAGAGTCAGTCCCACTCCTTCCTTTAAAGTTTCGATTGAAAGATCTAATGGATATCCCATTAGTTGGAGGAGACTGTCCCATTCCTATACAGGGACCACAGGCAGGTTCCAAAATTCTCGCTCCACTGGCTATTATAGTTGACATATCTCCTTCTCTTGCCATCATCTCATACACCTGTCTCGACCCCGGACTGACAGTCATACTACACCATGGAGCCACAGTCCTTCCCCTTAATATAGAGCTTACAGATTTCATAACCTGATAGGAGGAATTGGTGCAACTGCCTATACATACCTGATCTACCTTTTGCCCTTTCAGTTCCTTGACTTTCAGCACATTGTCAGGACTATGGGGTTGGGCTATCAACGGCTCTAATCTGCTTAGGTCTATGTCCAGTTCCTCATCGTAGGAGGCGTCCTCATCGGCTTTAATCTGCCGCCAGTCCTTATCCCTATTCTGTGCCTTAAGATACTTTTTAGTTCTCTCATCACTGGGAAAGATGGAAGTGGTAGCTCCCAGTTCAACCCCCATATTGGTTATAGCAGCCCTCTCCGTAACGCTCAGTGTATCCACCCCAAGGCCACCGTATTCTATAATCTTTCCCACCCCACCCCTTACCGATAACCTTCTCAATACCTCCAGTATGACATCCATTGCTGTTACCCATGGGCGGTTGAGTTTGCCCATAAGCCTTATTAGCATAACCTTTGGCATCTTGATCTCATAAGTGCCTGAAGCCATGACAGTGGCTATATCAAGACCGCCGGCGCCGATAGCTATCATTCCCATTCCACCAGCCGTGGGGGTATGGCTGTCTGTGCCTAGAAGAACCTGCCCGGGAACTGCAAACCTCTCCAGATGCACCTGGTGGCATATCCCATTGCCTGGTTTTGAAAAGTAAGCCCCATACCTGGCAGCGGTAGACTGAAGGAACAGATGATCATCGGGATTCTTGAAATCGGTTTGCAGCATGTTGTGATCTACATACGACACAACAAGAGGCACCTGTACCCTGGGAATATCCATAGCCTCAAACTGAAGATAGGCCATAGTACCCGTGGCATCCTGAGTAAGAACCTGGTCTACAGAAATTGAGATGGTCTCACCCGGGCAGAGGTTACCTGAAACCCTATGCTCTCTGAATATCTTTTCAACAAGATTTTCTCGCATTAATTACAACCCCTTACACTTTTAATTTATCAGAACTTCCCTTTAAATACAATAGATTTTAAGAAATTTCCTAACATCGCTACTTGACAGTTTTTAAAACAATATGTTATATTTTCCTCTTATTAAGGGAGACGATAAAGACCTTGCAACTTATGCTTGAAAATTAAGAAAAGGGAGGTATTTGGGCATATTAAGTGAATAGGCAATGAACCAGGTTCAAATAATTATTACTTGAAAAAGAAAGGAGAAATGACCATGAGATTAGAAGGTAAGGTTGCTATTGTAACGGCTTCAGCCGGAGCAGGTATTGGTAAAGCTGCTGTCTGGGCTATGGCAAAAGAAGGGGCAAATGTAGTCGTCACTGACATACACGAGAAGAGGACACTTGGATTAGCCGAAGAGATCAAATCAGAAACAGGTCGAGATACGCTGGGTATTTTCTGTGATGTGTCAAAGCAAGACCATGTAGACAATCTGATAAAAGAAACATTGAAGAAGTTTGGAAAGATAGACGTATTAGTGAACAATGCAGGAAGAGAGATCCTGGCACAGGTAAAAGACATGACGGATGAACAGTGGGATACGGTTATGGATGTATGCCTCAAAGGAACTTTTCGTTGCTGTAGAGCTGTTTTGCCTTCAATGATTGAAAAGAAAAGCGGAAGCATAATAAATATAGCATCCATTGCTGGGTGGCTAGGTTCTGATACTGGAGAATCTCATTACTGCGCAGCAAAGGCCGGCATTATGGCATTTACGAAATGTCTGGCAAAGGAAGTGTCCAGGTATGGGGTAAGGGCAAATGCCATTGCGCCAGGATTGATCATGAATGAGTTCTTGCGTCGTATATATCCTCCGGACTTCTTTGAAGCAGTAAAACCCATGATACCTCTGGGCAGGGAAGGTAAACCGGAGGATATTGCAAATGCCATAGTATTCCTGGCTTCGGAGGAATCGAGTTATATGGCTGGTGAGACCATGTGCGTAAGCGGTGGGATGTATATGAAATAGCCAAATACAAAGAAAAGAGAACAAGGTTAGACACAAGGGGTAGTTATATAACTACCCCTTTCTTGTTTAATTATGCCACCCTGAAAAATTCCCTTTTCCGCTCCCTGGTGCAGGTTTTTTGATCCATCTATGACTCGCCCTGTTAGATATCGGAATAGCCTTTAAATTTGCAGGACTTGGATACAATTTTTAAAAAATCTTAAAAATGGGCTTTTTCTACAGGTTCAACGACAAAACTAAGCAGCGGCGCTTTTTGCCGTCTTCTTGATTTGTTATCTTTTTTTATTTCAGCCTTTTTCTTATCCATGCTGGATTACGTCTACAATCAAGAACAGCATGAATAAGAATTATATCGTTTTCAACGCGGTAGTAAACAGCAAAAGGAAATCTTTTTGAAAGTAAACGATGATATTTTTCAAAATGTATGGAATGAATTCTTGCGTAAATTTTTAATGAATCAATATCAGAAAAAAGTGTATCCAAAAAATATGTACCAAGACCTTCTGTTTGCTTCTCATAAAAGTAGAAGCCATCAATTAAGTCTCGGTTTGCAGAGTTTAAGATTTTTATTTTCATGCTACTGTATTCCGAATATGGTTTTTAGCGTTTTCCCAATCCACAAACTCATCATCACCATTTTTTATCATTTCTTCTCTTTCCTGTAAAATATCCTTATGCCATAAGGGTGATGATAAACTATCTGCTTTTTTGCACAAATCTTCCCAAAGAGTTTCCATAGTTTGGATTTTTTCCTCGGTTGACATTTTCTCTAAAAGTAAAGTGACTTGCATTTTACACCTCCGAAATATTTAGTTTTCATATTCATTTTAAAAGCTAACGACAAGCTCACCGGGGGGCGGTTTTTTGCGCATCCGGTGCAGCAACTTGTTACCCGTTGTCCTTTCCAGGTTCATCAGGTAGCTGGGCTCCATGCCATACAGCAACGATCCATACGGTCTTATCCTTGGTTCTATAGAAAAAACGATAAGGCCTTACAATCACCTCGCGAAAAGGTAAGTCTGGGAACTCCGGTAGTAGTCTTCCGGACTCGGGAAACTCCCTAAGACAGGAAAGCGTTTTCTCTGCCTTTTGGCGAAAGCTTACCGCCGCCGAGGGGTTGTCTTGGTGAATATAGGCAATAGCTTCAAGAAACTGGCGACAAGATGTGGGGGTAAATAGGATTTTCAAGGTTTTGCCGCCTCGAGAAAACGGTCAGCCTCTTTCAGCACGTCGTCAAGCTCATGGCCTATACCTGCCTCTATTTCTTTCTCTCCTCTGGCCAACAAGTGCAAAACATCCATTTCGTGCTGTGAGTTCTGATAGACTTCCATGCTGACCATGACTGCTGTTGCTCTTCCTCGTTGGGTGATGAAAACAGGTTCTCTCGAAGATGACACACTCTTGACCACATCGCTGGCGTTTTGTCTAAGATCGGAAATTGGTATAATTTTGGGAATGGCTGGCATTGGTTGTACCTCCTATAATGATATTAATAGTACTACCAACGGATAATTTCGTCAAGAATCTGTTTCATCTATTTTCGGGTAAAGAGACTGTCTCACCAGGAAAGGACATTTCTATTTACTCTTGACACAAAGCTAGCTATTTAGTTGAATTCCTACGAAAACTGTATTATCATACATCAAATATTTTGGTAAATTAAACACAAAAAACACCATGCATAAATAACATGTGAACTGAAACATAAGAAAATACAGTATTAGAGGGGAAAGGCTTATTTTGATCAGGTGCGAATTTTATACAAAATAAGGGGGACCACTTGAATATTAAAAAAAGACTGCAGGAAGTATCGATAGAGAAGAAGAATCTCAGGTACAGGCTCCCTATCATCTTTGCCTTTTTTTTCTTTGCTCCCATCATTGGCTTCTTCTATTTGAGCCTTAACTATAATATCCTGGAAGATAAATTTATCGCTCTATTTTTTATCTTCTTTCTGACTTCTTCGCTATTCGGGTTTGTTTTAATTCGGAAGATATTTGACCAAGTTTCTACAATTTCTAAAAATATTGCGGAAAATGTTGCCAAAGAAATCTCCGGTTTCCACCAACCCGGGGTCACAAACGAACTAAACGGGATTGCACAATCTTTCCGGGCCATCGAAAAGGAACTCAGAACAAGCCATAAACTGCTCAACAAACAAGAGACGCAGATTACTACCCTCAAAGAATTGTCGGATCTTTGTTATGTGACCTTCGATACAGAAGACATTCTCCATCTCACCCTGGAACGGGCACTAAAGATGGTGAACGCCGATATAGGATCTGTTTTAATTCTGGAAGAACCTCACAGGGAAGCATTTGTTGTCCATTCCGCTTTTGGCCTGGATGAAATTCTAAAAAGGGGAGATCGGATCGATTTTGCCACCAGCATTGCCAAATTTGCGGTCATTAATAAATCCCCCCTCCTGGTTGAAGACATCGAAAAGGACACTCGCTTTGGACGGGAAAGCCGTCCTCACTATGCGACGAAATCGTTTCTCTGCATGCCTTTGAAAAGCATCTATGATGTCTTCGGGGTTTTGACCATTTCCCCTGGAAAAACAGGTCTCCCCTTTACCATGGAAGATGCCAACATTTTAGCCCCTCTTTTAAGTAATGCTGCCTTCACCTATGATAATATTCGGCTGACGAAGAAAAACGGGGAGAAGGTTCAGCAGATCAAGACGCTGGAAAATATCTTTAAGCTCTTGAACTCCAGCCTTCAGGATAGTGAACTTTTTCATGCCCTCTTGAGCGAATTTCGAGGTGAGGTTCCCTTTGACCTGGTCCTCTTGATGACTCGGATGGAAAATATGCCTGACCGGATGTCCCTTCTGGATTTTGTTGCCTTTGCGCCCACCAATCTCCCACTGGATCCCCATTATTACTTTATAGGTTCTGTCTTCGACCGGGTCATCAAACAGGAAAGCAGTCTGTTCATAGAGGATACGAGTAAATTAAGCCATCCCATGGAAGAAGAGCTATTAAAAAAACAGGGTCTAAAAACGGTTGTTTTATCTCCTTTAAAGATGGAGGGGGGGGTGATAGGAGTACTGGCCGTGGGAGCTATCCACCCTGGCATCCTTAAGGGAATGGAATATCAAATCACTTGGATGGCATACACCCTTACACTGGCTATAGAACAAAACCGGTTGACTTCCTCTATCATGAAGCGTGACCAGGAAATGGAAGCAATCAAACAGATCGGAGGAATCCTGGCTTCATCAACCTTTGACATGGATAAAGTCCTGAAACACACCATGGAGATGATTGAAGAGATCATGGACGTGGAAGCAGGTTCCCTGTTGTTCCTGGATAAAAACGAGCTCGAATTTAAAGCTGCCTTTAACCTCGATCTTGAGCCCCTTCGGAGTTTCCGGCCTAAACTCGGCCAGGGGATTGCAGGGTATTCCGCTGATCGAGGAGAATCGGTTCTGATAAGGGACATTCAAATCTCCCAGTATTACGATCCGGAATTTGACCGGCGGACAGGATTTAAAACCCGCTCCGTGTTATGTGTACCCCTAATTTCACAGGGTAAGGTCATCGGGGCAATTGAGGTTCTTAACCGACTGCAGGGCGATTTTGATACCAATGATCTTCAACTTCTCCAGTCAATTGCCACCTCAGTCAGCATTGCCATGGAAAACTCCCGGCTTTACCAGGAAACATTGTCCATGGCAGAACATGAACGGGCCATTCGCAATATGTTTCAGAAGTTTGTGCCTAAGGAGATTGTGGACAAAATCACCTATGATTCTTCGGGAGAGAGGCCGGTAGTGGATGAATTGAAGACGTTAACTTTGCTCAATATTGATATCCGAAACTTTTCCGTCCTTGGCAGTAGCATCGGTCCACAGAAAACTGTAGCCATTCTAAATCATTTTTTTGCTGTTATGGGAGATATCGTCTTCAAATATGGTGGAATTGTGGATAAGTACCTGGGTGATGGTTTCCTTGCCGTTTTTGGGGCCCCGATTTCAGGCATCTCGGATGCGGATAATGCCATTTCCGCGGCCCTGGAGATGAAAAAAAACCTTGCCGTTATCAACGAATATTTATACAGCGAAATTGAAATTGCCCTGACAATTGGGATCAGTATTCATACCGGAGAAGCCGTAGTGGGGAATATTGGTTTTGATAAAAAAATGGATTATACAGTAATCGGAGATTCGGTCAATATTGTCTTCCGGTTGCAGGAACTAACTAAGAATAGACCCAACATTATTTTAATAAGCGAAAAGACCCGCCGGGCAGTCATGAACTCAATTCTGGATGTACAGGAAACCGGAAAGTATAATGCCGGGCATGTCCTGGGTGAATTAAAGATTTATGAACTCCTGGGGCAACAGGGTAAGCCAAAAGTTGAATGAAAAACAGAACTTATTTATGAAAACAATAATTATGACCTTGACTAAAATAGAGTGCTTGACATAGATTAGATATTATACCTAGTATGCCATATATATCACTTCTCTAAGGAGGAAGTATGAACACATTGCAATTAAAAAGGTTATTCGATCCAATAAATATAGGACCCATGACTGTCAAGAATCGCTTTGTCATGGCGCCTATGGGTACAGTATTTTCAAGAGATGTCAATGAAGCGCACGAGCGGCGTTTAGCCTACTACGAGGCAAGAGCAAAAGGTGGTGTAGGGATGATCATCGTGGAGGCTTCGGCTGTTGATTCCAACGCAGTGATGCTTCCTGGAATGATATGCAACTATGATGATGAGTTTCTCCCTTTACTGAAAAGCTACGCTGATACCGTTAAAAAGCATGGTGCAAAAGCCGTAATACAACTTGCCCATGGAGGAGGGGCAGTAAGTTCTTTTATAAGCGGTAAGACTCCGGTCGCACCCTCACCCATCGCTCCCAGGCCAGGTGGAGAGATACCAAAAGAACTGACCATTCCTGAGATAAAGGAGATCGTTGAAAAATTCGGAGAAGCCGCCCTTAGGGCAAAAAAAGCAGGCTTTGACGGTGTGGAATTGCATGGAGCCCATGCTTACCTGTTTGTCCAATTCTTTACCCCTGCATTCAATAAAAGGACAGATGAATATGGTGGCTCCCTGGAAAACAGAGCAAGATTCTATATGGAAGTATTTCGTTCCATCAGGGATAAAGTTGGACCGGATTTCCCTGTGTGGTCTCGCATAAATGCCCGTCATTTCAATCTCGAAAATGGTATTACCCTCGATGATTCAAAAAAACTGGTGAAAATGATGGAAGAAGTCGGAGCCAGTGCGGTGAATGTCTCTTGTTACGGTATAGGAAAGGACAATTTCATAAATTGTACCAGCACCCCTGGTGGCCTGGCATATCTCGCAGAGGCATTAAAGAAGGAAACAAACCTGCCCGTAATAGCCATAGGTATGATGACACCTGAGGCCGGAGAAAGGGTTCTCGAAGAGGGGAAAGCCGATCTTATTGCATTCGCAAGGGGTTTCTTATGTGACCCGGAAATCCCCAATAAGGCAAAAGAGGGGAAAACAGAGGACATCGTACCGTGCCTCGGATGCTTAAGGTGTTTGCAGGAAATGATCTTTAAGTTGAATCCCTTAATGTGTTCCGTAAATGCCTCCCTTGGTCGTGAGAAAGAGTGTAAGATCAAGCCGGCAGAAAAGAAGAAAAAGGTCATGGTTATTGGGAGTGGACCTGCCGGTATCGAAGCTTGCAGGATTGCTGCCCTGAGGGGGCATGATGTTACTTTATATGAGAGGGGAAAGGAACTGGGAGGACAGATTAGACAGGCAAGTGTTCCTCCAGGGAAAGAAAGATTCAAAGTCTACTTAGAATACTTGAGAACACAGGCAAAAAAACACGGGATTAAGGTACAGATTGGTGTAGAGGTAACAGCCGATCTGGTTGAAAAAGAGAAGCCGGACGCAGTTGTCATCGCAACCGGCGGTATGCCTGTAGTACCTGAAATCAAAGGTATGGATATATCCAGGGTGGTCACTGCCGATAACGTACTATTGAATAAGGCTAAAACAGGGAAAAAGGTTCTCATAATCGGAGGCGAGTTGGTAGGTTGTGAGACAGCCCATTATCTTATGGATAAAGGGAAGAAGATTACCATAACCAGGAGAGGGGATGCACTGGCAACTAAAATGATACCCTTTATAAGGGAGGCCTTTCTGGAAGAACTTGAAAGGAATGGGGTGAAACTGTTGACAGGGGTTATCTACAAAGAAGTTGTAGATAAGGGGGTTATTCTTATTGACAACAAGGGTAAAGAAAGGATGATAGAGGCGGATACGATTGTTCTGGCCGCTGGTGCCAAACCTGATGACAGACTATACGAAGAGATCAAAGATAAGGCCAAAGAGGTCTATAGGGCAGGAGACTGTATTGAGCCAAGGCTGATAGGGGAAGCGGTTCAAGAAGGGATGTGTATAGGGATGAGTCTTTAGACATGCCATTATGCGAAAAGGAGAAAATGGGGGGAGCTTTGAAAAAATTTGCTCTCAGGGAACTTCTTCAAAGCTCTCAGTAAGTTGTGCAAAGGTCTCAATGGGTACATAGAAGGGAGTTAGGCTGAAGCTGATACTTGTTGCAATAATTCAAAGGAAGGAACGTTGTGTCTCTCAAATTCTTCGTTACAGACCTCTATCAGCTTCCAGTTCTTTTTATTAGAGATAACCTTCTTCATCAAACTATAATTTAGAGAATGGCCCGATTTATAAGCTATAAGATGACCAATAACAGGAACACCTAGCAAACTGAGATCTCCAATAGAATCCAGTATTTTATGGCGAACAAATTCATCGGGGAATCTCAACCCATCATCATTTATAATCCTGAAGTCCCCCACAACAATCGCATTATCCAGAGAACCCCCTTTTGCTAAACCATTTGCCTTGAGAACCTCAACATCCTTTAAGAAGCCAAAAGTGCGAGCCCTGGATATTTCTCTCTCAAAAGTTCCGTTAGAGAATTCCGCAGAGTAGGATTGATTTGCTATGAGGGGATGATCAAAATCCACGGTATATGTAATTTTAAGCCCTTTAAAAGGGGCTAAAATAACCCTCTTATCTCCATCAGAAACCCTTATAACCCTTTTTATTACCAGAAATTTTTTAGGCTTTTTTTGAGTTCTAATACCAGCAGTTTTCAAAAGATAGACAAAGGGAGAAGCACTGCCATCCATAATAGGTACTTCAGAGGAATCAATCTCCACCAGTGCATTGTCTATTCCAAGCCCCATGAATGCTGCTAATAAATGTTCAACAGTAGATATCTTTGCTCCATTATATCCAAGGGTTGTAGCTAATTTCGTGTCAACAACGCTTGCAGCATCAGCCTTAATCTCCACAGGCTCCGGCATGTCTGTCCTCAAAAATATAATTCCATGATCTACATTCGCAGGTCTAATGGTAACGTTTACCTTTTTCCCCAAATGCAGTCCAATACCCGTAAAACTTACTTGCCTGGCAATTGTTTTCTGATACATAAGCTTAAAGATTCCTTTAAATGAGATTTTTAATAGATAAGAATGTTGCAACATTTATGCCCAATTAATTAAAGCAACCACTGCTTCACCTTAAATTAATTCCATATATTTATTAATTAATCCAATAAAAACAAGACACTACACGTATTAAAAATTTGCTGAGTAGAGACATTTTTTTTACACTACATTACCTTTCAAGTAGATACCATGTATATTAAACAACACACTTTTGTGCAAACTGATGTATTTTTACAACAGCGTTTTGTCTGAAGATCACCTCCTTGCTCATCTTCTAAAAAGATAAAAGAACAAGGTCAAAAGGATACTTATTGCGATACATCTAGATACCTCTCCTTTTCGCTGTAAATACAGCCACAGTACTGCTGACGATACAATCCCAGATCCTTTGATATCTCTATGCCATCCTTCCATCCCTTGCGAAAATCCCCATAGTAGAATTTAACCCCATACTCCCTGGCCAATCCTTCCCCAATCTCTTTCACTTTTTCATGCTTCTGAAATTTGCTATATAACAGGGTTGTGGTGAAAAAGTCGAATTTTTCTCTCTTTGCCAATTGAGCTGCTCGTTTCAAACGGGTATAATAACAGTACAGGCACCGCTCATCTTCCCTAAAGACCACGTTTTGCAAGAACTCTTCCAGTGCATATTCATCATGGTAAATCATCCTTAAATCGATCTTGTCCGAATATTCTTTTACGGTCTCAAGCCTTCTTCTGTATTCCTGATAAGGATGAATATTCGGGTTGTAAAAAAACCCAGAGACCTCTATACCCTCTTTTCTCAGTTCCTGGACAGGATAAATAGTACAGTTTGCACAGCATACATGGAGCAATATCTTCATAGAAACTCACATCACTTTAGCAATTCTCTCGCAATAACTACCCTTTGAATCTGATTGGTTCCTTCAACGATCTGTCCTACCTTGGCCTCCCTCATGTATCTTTCAACAGTGTAATCCTTCATATATCCATATCCACCCAGGATCTGGACAGCATCGGTTGTAACCTTCATGGCTACATCTGTGGCGAATCTCTTTGCCATGGCAGCCTCTTTCGTTACCTTAAGTCCTTGATCTTTCATATAAGCGGCTTTGTACACGAGAAGTCTTGCAGCTTCTATTTCTGTAGCCATGTCTGCAAGCATAAACTGTATCCCCTGAAATTCTGAGATGGCCTTGCCGAACTGGACTCGCTCTTTGGAATAACTCAACGCCTTGTCCAGGGCTGCTTGAGCAAGACCTACAGATATAGCGCCTATGTTTATCCTTCCCCCATCTAGTGCCTCCATTATCATCTTGAAACCTTTACCTTCATCACCTAAAAGATGTTCCTTAGAAACGATACAATCATCAAATATCAGCTCCCTTGTGGGGTAAGAACACATCCCCATCTTTTTTTCTATCTTACCAAAGGAAAAACCAGGAGTCCCCTTTTCAACTACAAAAATACTGGCTCCAGAAGCCCCTTTTTCTTTGTCGGTTTTTGCCACCACGGTATAAACATCGGCCTCTCCTCCGGCGCTTATGAAGATTTTACTCCCATTCAGGACGTAATCATCACCCCTCTTTTCTGCAGATGTCTGAATGGCTGCTGCATCAGAACCGGCATTGGGTTCTGTGAGGGCAAAACCCCCAAATAAATCTCCTTTAGCCAGGGGCATTACCCATCTTTTTCTCTGTTCTTCATTCCCGTTTTTGTAAATGAGAAAGCAAACAAGATTGTTAATCGAAACATAACTCATAGCCCTGTATGTCTTTCCCAGTTCTTCATATATTATGGCTGATGTCAAGAATCCCATATTTGTACCGCCATATTCTTCCGGGCATGTCATGCCAAAGAGCCCCAGTTCCGCTATCTTTTTAAAGGCTTCCCTGGGGAAAATCTCCTTCTCTTCCCACTCATCAACATAAGGAGCCAATTCCTTCTCTGCAAAGCTCTTAACCATCCTCTTTACGGCTTCCTGTTCTTCTGTCAATTTAAAGATCATTCTGTACCTCCAATATAGCGAGTCGTAAAAAACCCATGAATCAACAATTGGGAACTTTGTAACTCACTGTTTTTATTTTTTGAAAAATCTTAAAAATGGACTTTTCCTACAGGCTCAACGCCTAAAATCAGCGGTGCAGCTTCACCGCGTCCGCTATTGAATTGTTAGCTGTAATGTTTTTATCAAATAATTCAAGCTGATTATTGGAAGTTTTATGTGGTCGTATGATGTTAAATCTTCCTACAATGTGTTCGGGTATTGGTAGCCTTTCAAGATTACGGGGTTCAACTTTTAATGCTCCTGAACCATAACTTTTGCCTACAAGTTGCAAGTTATTTAAGGTATCAGGGTGGTTTAATGCTTGCCATAAGTTGTCAATATATTCTTTGTCATCAGAAATTGGATAAACACAAAGGAAACCTGTTAATGGAAGGACTCCAGCTTCATTTTTGATAAATCTGGTATTTCTTCTGCCGAGGTAGGCAAAAAGCAAGGGTGGAACTTTTCTTTCTTCCATCCTATACCAAGGCTTCCGTTGTTTAATAAGAGGGCGATTTGGCAAGTCTAATTTTTCGCCAATCTTCAAGTAGTCTGAAACTGCTTTAGGAAATGTGCTATGCCAGTTAATTGAGAATAAGCATGTTGGACGATTTTCATTTTCTAACAGCTTAATATCATTGACCGTAATGATGTTCCCTTTCACGTCTCTTGTCCTGCCAATTGCAATTTTTAATAAGTCTTCAGGAATTTCAAGTTCATTAACTTGCTGTCTTGTTAAGAAGAAAAATTCATTTGCACCTGTGGCAATTCCACGCATAACTTTTGCGAAGTCACTTAGATGCAACTGAAAGCCATTATACTTTTGTTCTGGTCTTGATAACCCTGTCTCCAAGGCTTCTTCAAGATGGCGGTTGGTAATTTCAATTGTTTCTAATCCTTGCTTTTTAAAACCAGAAGAAACAAATTGAAGCAAGTCATCAGAATATGCCTGATTAGCTTTTACCCAAAACAATTTTTTATTTGGCTTAACATTTTTTATTAAGAAAATCATGGCATTGGTATCGACATTTGGAAAAGGCGTGGCCTTTTCATCAAAAGTAACTACACATTCAATATAATATTTCTCTGAAATCCAATGCCACATCTTTTTAGCAAATGTCCCCTCGCAGGTGTCAGCAGGCATAATGAATGCTAATTTCCCGTCCGTTTCTAAGTGGCTCAATGCTTGCAAAAAAAGTAAATATGATAGCCCACTCTGCCATCAATTGCAAAAACCTGTTATGCTTGCACAAAGTTTTCTAAGGAATATTTTAGTTTCCTTATCAATACGATGGTGTCGTATGTATGGGGGATTTGCAACAATTGCTTTAAATTTTCTTTGAGGGGGATTTTTTATAAAATCACGCAACTCAACACGACAAGATGAATTACTATAAATATCTTCTGTCAATACTTCTGGGTCAACATCAGTTCCGAAATATGAGATATTAGGTCTGTTGAGTTTTATTAGGGCATCAAAAAATGCTCCTCTGCCGGTTGCAGGGTCAAAAATCAATTCAGTGTCTTGTGCAACATATGAAACCATCGCTTCTGCAACCCAGTATGGCGTCCAGAATTGGCCTTTGTCACGAAGTTTTTCCCTTTCGTTCCAGTCAGCAGGCAGTTTTTGATGTGCTTTTAGTCCGCTCATTCTAACTCTTTTAAAAGATTTAACGCATCATGCGTGATGTCGAGAGAACCACCTTCAAATTTTACATAAGGTAGAATATGCCCGTTTTTATCTTCAACAAAATTTGGAACCAAACGAGGTTGCTCAATGGATATCCCAAGAGGATAAGCGTTACAATGTTTCTAAGTCCAGCAGCTTCAAGCCGCTCAAAATAAAGCTCAAATGCTCTTACATCTTCAGTTGGTGCTGTTCCGCTTGGCCCGTAGGGAATCGCATAAAATTTATTAGTTCTGTTTACTGCGTCAATAAGGCGTTTTTCACTCCAAACACCTTGCGACCAACGCATCAGAAAGTCGCTTCCTCTGAGTCGTCTTGGGTTAAGCCAAAAATCCAGCCAACTAATGTCGTCAAAACCACGAAGTTCGAGTTCAATGTCCTCTTTTGATACTGATAATACTCTTTCAAATAAGTGCATTTAGTCTCCTTATTGGGCACTCATAACTGTATTAAAGTTATCATGGATTTGGCTTTATTGTCTATTTTTATTTGACAGCTAACGTGCAAATCAGCGATGCGCGAAGCACCACCAGACCATGGTTTTTCCCTACTGATTTGATCAGAACACGTGGTTGCGCGTCCACTGGATTTGCTGGTTAGCGGTTTTCGATCTTTCCTTTTAAAGACTGTATTTCCTCAAGCACTTCTGTTTTAGTAATAAACATTAAACTAAACCACATTCTCTCTCCTCAAATCTTCAATCTCCCCCTTACTGTACCCAAAGGCAAGAAGCACCTCTTCCGTATGTCCCCCCCCTCCGTCATATCCCCTGCGAAGCATTACCCTCTATATATGGTTAGCCCGCGGCTTCTTGAACAAAGGATTGAATACGACCTTTCAGGTCTCATCAATCCTTATTGGTTAGCATCGTCTCACTTCACTAAGACGCCATTCTTAGCATAATCCACAATTAAAGATTTTTCAGTCTTCCATTCTTCAGGTGTAAACGCAGACGCCTCGATGGGAGCAAAGACTTTGTAAATGGCTTCAGTTAAAATATCAATGCGTTCCCAATAACTCTTATCAGAAAAACTTGGCGAGATGACAACTAAGTCAATATCGCTATCCTCACGGGCAGTGTCAACAGCATGAGAGCCATATAAGATAAGTTGTTCAACCCGAATGTTGATTGACTCTAACGCTTTTTTGAATTGCCTGATGGTTTTTAAAACTGCGTCTTGATCCATTTCAATAAGTCCTTGCTTTTGGTGATCATATCTTGTGTGATTTCTTCGGTATAGGCAGCTTGTATTTTTGCCAGATCATCCGGGTAGCGAGTGGCAACGCTGGCCGTATTCAGTTTTATGATGAATTTTCCAAATTCTTGTTCAGGTTTTTTGCCAATCTTGATGAACTCGTAAAAAGTCATGTCTTTTAAGTAGTTGAAATAATTACAAAAAGGTGTATTTTTTGTTTGCTTTTCTCTTTACATTTTGGTATAAAAAAGCCAGATAATCAACCAAATTGTAGGTGAAAAGCATGAT
>JACQWO010000087.1 GCA_016209225.1 Desulfobacterales bacterium | reverse complement strand
GGCCTGACGGATTACTTTATGGGCTTACCCAGGAGGAGATCTTTTTCATCGAGCCCGGGAAAGACCAGGTCCTCCCGATGGCAAAGCCTCCTGTGCCGATCACTTCAGGTATGGCCATTTCAGGCAGAAAGATTTATTTTGGCTCGCACGCAAATCTCTATGAGTTTGAGATCCCTTCCAATCCTTAACTTCCCTGAATGGTAACACTTTAGCGCTTTGAAAAGGGCTTCATAAAATCCCTCCCCACCTCCCTTTGGAATTAATGCCATTTGGCAAGTCAAGAGGGAAGATTTGAGGGAATGAAGGCTAATGGGTATCATGATGAATGATCTCCACATATTGTTTGACGAGATGTTTTGATAGCCCGGTTACGAGGTGAATGTAATCGATGTCAGGGTTATTGTCATAAACGGTTTTTACTCGATAATAATCATTGAGGTAGCGGTCAACAGCCTTTTGAGAATGGTTGGTCTCTCGGGCGACATCGGCGGGGTCCTTTTTGTCGACAATGACTTTGCGGATAATCATTGCCTTATGAGACGCCCCGGAGCCAATGTCATGCAGTAAGCCGGTCTGAGGCAGATGACAGTTGTTTTCTTTTTCATAAGCTATTCTCATTGACGAGATTATGCTGGGGTCTCTCAAGGTAAGAAGACCCATGTCTCTACTGGAAAGGATACCGCCCTGGGAATAGGCCTCCTGGATCATACGGGCAATTGCCCTGCGTGCGATCTGAGTCATGGGGGTTCCGTGGGCCAATTGTTCAATGTCCTTCGGGGTGATCATGGAGAGCACCACGGGAACATAGTTGCGGCGGGGTGAGGTGGCCCGGGTGGTTTTATCCAGGGCATTCCAGAGCATCTGGCCAGGCTGGAGACGATGGCTTTCAGGATACAGGTTGGCAACAAGATCGAGGAGTTCCTCCGCCAATTTTTCTCGCATGACGGGGCCGAAGAGTTTCGGAAATTCCCGGGCAAAAAAGTTGGCAAGAGCGGATTTCATAAACCGGTCCTGTGCAGAATTATAGCGGTTGTAGCTATCAGACCTTTTAATCATGGGCACCTCCTGAGCCTCCTGAGGGGGGACAGGCAAGGCGATTTTTTTTTAAGAACGATTCGATCTCCTGTCTTCGATGATGAGCCACCGGAGATGTTTGATAAAGGGTATAATACTTTTCGGCCAAGGGGGTGGAGATTTTTACTAAGAACGAAATGGCATAAATATCGAAGCCCTCTTGGGCCAGCGCAACGACCCGCTTAAACTTGCTGATATAGCTTTTTACTGAAGGGATACTATGAAAAGTGTTTTTCGAAATTTGAACGTATTCTTTACCCTGGAGCCACTGGGTAACGATCAGGGTGCGATGGGAGATTGCCCGCCCCATATCCTTTATAGTTGAACGGAGAGGCAAAATAATTTGGTTGTTCTTAAGGGTTTTAATGTCGCGAGAGAGGGTGCGCTGACCGCAGTTCAAGAGACGATTGGCGAGATCCTCCACGGTCAGGAGTCCACCCTGCTGAAAAGCTTCGTGGGCTACTCGCTGGATTCGATGATGACGCAAGCCCGTGACTCCCAGCTTTTCCCGGATCCGCAAGTCCTCTTGACCGGCGTCCAGGGTAAGAACAACCGTCACCTGTTTACTCTCTGATAAAGGGGTATTCGATGGGGTTTCGACCGAGACGACGGGAAAGAGGATTTGACCAGGTTTTAGGGTTCCACTGGTTTCAAAATAGGGAGCATAGACTTTATAGACGGCCTCCAGAATCGCATTGGCTTCGAAAGGGGAACATTGGAGGCCAGTGACAATTTGATTAACGAATTGTTGATCGAGTTGCTTTTGAGCCAGACGGTTCCATTTTTGTAACGAGGTATTGTTAATCATGATGATCCTCCCCAGGATGCAAAGAGACAGCATGTTGGCAAACTCCAGTCGGGCCACGCCCTCCTTCCGTTTGCCAATTATTTGTCCATCGTTCATCATGATTATCCTAAATCTCTTCTCATTGCCATTTGGCACAATTATAAAAGGGAGGCGGGGAGGGATTTTTATAAAATAATGTCGTTATTATTACCTGAATTTTGCGTCAGTTTATGCGGTATCGGTGAAAAATAGTGGACTAACCATCTGAGAGCCTCTATATTCTTGGGTTAGAGAGAGAAACAAAGAAACCAAGAATAAACAGGGAGGTAACTCAAATGGTTAAGTCCGAGAAACAGCATAAACAAAAAAAGGGCATAAAACAAGGGGAAAAAGAGGGTGGCCGAAAGGCCAGAAAAATCAAGGCTTCTACGCGCCATGGTTATATTGATGAGCATTTAAGCCCGTATGGAGGGCTTTTGCCCTTGGTGAAGTTATGGGACGGGTTAAGATTTGACGTTCAGTTTTCCGCATTTTATTGTGAGCCCACTCGGGAGACCCAATATGGGAGCCTATTTTTCGTCAAGGGGCTTTTGTTGCTACTGTTTATCGGGTTTTGCCGGTTGAATCATTTTGTTTACATTTGCGGCGATCCGATGTTGCTTGGGATTTTGGGGGTGGAGCGGTTACCGGCTGTGAGCACCTTTTGGCGGTATCTTCAATCGATTGGGCGTAATCAGTCGATGAGTTTATTGCGGGTGATGGGGGTGTTGAGGGAGAGGGCATGGAGGAGTCTGGGGATAGTTCCGGAGTGCATTCATCTCGATATCGATACGACGGTGGAGACGGTGTATGGATTGATCCAGGGGGCAAAGCGAGGGCATAATCCTGGGCATCGGGGGAAAAAGGGGCTGAGGCCGGTGTTGACGTTCATTGCCGAGACACGGGAATATCTAACGGGGATGCTTCGTCGGGGGGAGACGATTTCGGGGCAGGAGGTGGCCCGGTTGATTTTGTCCTTTGGGAAGTTGATTCCGGGTTGTGTGAAACGAGTCATTGTTCGTGCAGACTCGGAGATGTATAGTTGGGCGGCGGTCAATGCCTGTCTTCGTCGTGGATATGATTATATTATTTCGGCAAAGCGGACGCGTCCTCCGTTTGATCCGAAGGGGTGGTATAGCGTGGGTCGAGACAAAGGGATTCAGTATAACAGTTGTTACTTTCAGCCCTCGGGTTGGAAGAAGGCGTGTCGGTTTGTGGCCCAACGGATTCCGAAAGAGAGGGAGGCTGCTCCTTCGGAGCCGGTTCAGTTTGAGCTCTTTGAAGATGACCGGTACAAATATCGGATTTTTGTGACGAGTCTTACCAAAAGAGCCCACCAGGTGATTGAAGAATATGATGGGAGAGCGGGGGCAGAGACTCTGATTGGGGAGGCCAAGCGGGAGGGGTTGGCAGCGATTCCGGGTAAAAAGTTTCAGAGCAACTATGCGTACTTTCAGATCGTGATGCTCTCGTACAATTTATGGCGTTATATGATCGGCTTTGCGGATTTGAAGGATCAGGAGCAGAAAACCCAAAAGGAGCAAGACCACAAAACACAAAATACGATTCATGTGTCGAGATTGAAATTGTTGTTTATTGCTGCAAAGATTGTCAGCGGGAACAACACGGTCAAGATCCATTATTCTTCACACCTTAGCGGAAGAGAACGGTTGGATCGTCTCATTCACAACCTCGATATACTGCGCAAACACCCGGAAATACTGAACAGTCCAGTTTATTGGCATCAAGGATCACACCTACCCATGCAAAAAATATTTTGCATGAAAAATGCTGTTCGAGGTTAAAAATGCTATTTTGATGCAAAATTCAGGTATTATGAAACTGTTACTAAGGGGAGGACAGGATGGAGCGGCAGGCGGGTGAAGATCGAAAAGGGCAGAAATGTTTCAGGTGCGGGAAAGAACTCACGCCGGGAAGTCTCACCTATGTGACTCAGATCAGGGTCTTTGCCGGATTTGATGGCATTCTTCTCGAGCCGGAAGAAGGGGTCGATCGGCAGTTGAAACATCTCCTGAAACAGGTCGAGCAGTCGAATCCGGGAGACCTGGAGAAAGAGGTCTACCAGGAGT
>JACQWO010000086.1 GCA_016209225.1 Desulfobacterales bacterium | reverse complement strand
CTGCTGGTAAACTGAGAGCCCTGGTCGGTATTGAATATTTCCGGCTTCCCAAACTGAAGGGCCTTTTCTAACGCCTCCAGGCAGAATGACGTATCCAGGGACGTGGACATCTGCCAGGAAAGGACGTAACGGCTCCACCAATCCATGATGGCCACCAGATACATGAAGCCCCGGGAAAGGGGAATATAGGTTATGTCGACGCGTCGGCATTATAATGGAAAGTAACTTGCGCTTTCAGTAAATTTACTCTTTTTTGGTAAATGTCAAGTAATATAAGCTACTTACAACACATTTTCAAATTTAAGTTACTTGGAAGTCAAAAAGAATCCTCTACCAATCTCAATTTACACTAGCATATCTAAATAAAAAAAATCAACCTAAAAAGAAACTGAGGTCAGAAAGGGGATGATAGCAGAATAGAAGGCAGTCTCAATGATTGGATTCGTTAGGGACTTACTTTTTCCAACTCGAGACCGATGAACGGCTTTGGTGTTTTGAGGGAAAAGGTCAAGGCACCGGCCATTCCAAAACATAAGGCAGCGATTAAAAAAGGGATGACATAACTCCCGGTTATATCGTACACGAACCCTCCTATTAACGAACCAATAATACCTCCGGTTCCGGCAATTGCCCAGAATATACCCATTATTTCCGTGAGATTTTTGTTCCCGAAATAGTTTCCTATCAAACCAGGAATCTGTGGGACCCTTGCTCCATAAAAGAAACCATAAAGGACAACAAAGATAAGGAACATGTGGGAAGTTTTTATAAAAGGGAGCCAGAGGAGCGTAGCCGTTGAAAAAAAGGCAGCCACTATAAGGGATCTCTTCAATCCAAATAAATCCGAAAAGGCACCTCCCAAAAGTCTACCAACTATACTTATCCCCCCGATGAGCCCGAGACCAGCAGCGGCAGCCCCTTTGGGTATACCCATATTTATGGCGAAAGGTACTATATTGATCATGACAAGGTGCACTGGCAGGGCACAGAGTATCCAGATAGAACTCAATATATAGAATGTTTTAGTCCTTATTACATCTTTAGTAATCCAGTTTGGTATCTTCAGCGAGGTAGTTTCCTCCATTATCGTATCAAAGCCAATCTGCGGTTTCGACTCGGATGTGCTATCAAATTCTCCTTCTCCAAGGGGACGAAGTCCAATCTCCTCTGGTCTGTCTACCATTGCCAGGGCAACCAGAGTGAGAACAGCCCATAAGAGCACTCCAATGATGAAATAAGATGTTCGCCAGCCATAATGTGAAATTAAATAATTTACCAAGGGGGCCGCAATTGGAGGACCTGCTCCGATACCGGAGACTGCGATACCCAAGGCCAACCCCTTCTTCTTTATAAACCACTTTTGAACGATTGAGGTGGGTAGAGCCGTAGTGGCACCTACACCCAATGATGCGACAAGATAAAACAGATAGAATTGCCAGAGTTCACTAACGATACCGCAAAGAAAGAAACCAAGACCCATAAAAAAGGCACTCAAAAGAAACATTATCTTTGATCCGTATCTATCCGTCATCCTCCCTATTATGGGAATAGTAAGAATCATTACTGCCAGATGAAGAGAGTGTATTGTGGAAATCAAGCCGGCACCCCATCCAAATTCAGTCTGCAAAGGCTTAAAGAATACCCCTAGAGAGAAGAAAAAACCATAACTGGATGCACTGATAAAACAGCATATCGCTATTATCCAGCCATAAAAAAACTTTGGGTTATTTATTTTGTCCTTAATGGCTCCAAACTCCTTTCGCATCTCATCTTATTACCCCGGCACATTGTGCCATCACTGAATCCTCCGAGTGTCTTTCTGCTCTTTTTTCCTGGTCTTTTGATTAACCCACAGAAACTTCCTGACCCCCTCTTTTAGAGAGTCGCAGGATGTAAAGAAAACCAGCCGCGCTTAAAAGGGCAAGAACAGCGATTAATAGCCAACTCCAATAATAGCCAAAACTATCAGCAATATACCCAAAGACAGGGGGACCTATTATGATACCTATCCACGCAATGGTTACCAGAATACCCATGATTGATCCGGCCAGTTCCTTGCCTGCCAACTCTGCAGCCAGGGTTATCAAAACAGCATTCCAGCCTATAAAGGTGACTCCCATCAGAATTGACCAGACAAAAGGCAGCCAGACGGGAGAAGCTTTTGATAAGAAAGCTGTTCCAAGTGCACCGATGAAAGCGATAACCGATAAAATAACTATCGGTATCATTCTGTCTCCGGCAAAGACACGATCACTAATGATACCCCAACCGATCCTGCCCGCTGCCCCGGCTATCATTGCAACAGTCAGGCAACTTCCGGCGAGGCCCACTGAAAAGTTTAATTCCTCTTCCAGGTAAAGCACAAGGAATGAGGCAATGCCCGTTTGCCCAAAGGCCATCAGCGGTGTTATCAAACACAATATAAGAAGGACAGGATTTGACATTACCTTTAGAATAGATCCTTTTTGGCCTTTTTTCGATGTGGGTGCTGCATCAGGTGCCCCTTCGGCGGGGAGAACGGGACGCTCCTTATAAAATATCAGGGACAAAAAAGCCATGGCTAACATCAATATACCAACCACCAAAACCCCCAACCTCCAGCTATAGGCCACAGTCAGGACCGGTAGTAGAACAGCAATAATCGCCCCCCCTAGAGTAACACCTGTCTGTTTTATACCCATCGCAGTGGCCCTGAGCCTAATAGAAAACCAGTACATAATACCTTTGGTCGAAATTTGATTTATCATTCCATAGCCCAGACCGCCAACTGCAGCAAAAACTATGAAAAACAGATAGCTTTTTGCCAACGCCATAATAGCAAAAGGTATCCCCATCACAATCAGACTTATAACGAGCATAATCCGGGCGCCCAGCTTATCTACGGCTATTCCGGATGGTATGGCTATTACAACCGATGCGAAATACAGCGCCGAGGTAATAGTCCCGATCTGAGCACGGCTGAGGTCAAAATCATCCCTAAGAACCGGGGCCAGTGGGCCCCATGTGTAAGCGCCCATGGACATAACCAGCTGGGCCATAGTTAAAATGCCCAGGATTATCCACCCATAACTATCTTGATTCTCTTGAGTGATACTGGCATCAGAACCTGTCATCTACTTAACTCCTTAAAAAATAGGTAACTACTCAGGTTGTTTAGGCTGTAGGCTGAAGGCTGTTAGGCTACAGCCTACAGTCTATCCACCTGAATAGCTACAAAAATAGTTACCATTATTCTAAACAAACGAATCCATCTGCCACTCACCAAATACGCCTCTCAAGACATCACACTGTTCTTGAAGGGTCGCATATTCCCTTGCCAGATCAATAAAAAGGGGCATCAGGTTCTTATCTTCCTTTTTCGCAGCGCTTTCCAATTCTCCAAGAAGCCTCGTTACCTCCCTGTTGTTCCTTGTGCGTTTGACTTCAGCAAGGGTAGCCTTCTGCTGTTTCTCGGCATCATACCTCTTATCTTCAGAATACGGATGCTCAATGATCTTGCTGGTGGTTACATCCAACTCATATTCCTCTGTGAAACAATTCACTCCAACTATAAGATCTTCTCTTTTCTCTATCCTGGACTGACGTTCGGCAGCACTCTTTGCAATCGAGCGTTGCATATACCCATTCTCAATAGCAGCCACAGAGCCACCCATTCCTTCGACTTTCTCCAGTTCTTTCCATGCTGCGTCCTCTATCTCATTGGTCAATGACTCCATATAGTAAGACCCGGCCAGAGGGTCTATAACATCGCACATCCCTGTCTCATACATAAGAATCCTTGTTGCATCCTCGGCAAGCTGCCTTGCTTCCAAACTCCAGCCCAACCCCAGCGGCTCATCGTACGGCGGGAAGGCCATTGGCGCTCCTCCCGAAAGAACACCGGCTACTGCGCCTATGACTGAGCGGGTAAGGTTGTTCAGCGCCCGTTGTTTGGTGGTGGCGCTGATACCGCTAGAGGCTGTGTATGGGCTTCGGATCCTCATGCTTTCAGGACTTTTTGCGCCAAACCTTTCCTTGGTAATTTTAGCCCACATGCAGCGAGACGCCCTGTGGAAAGCGATCTCTTTGAAAAACTCCATACTTCCACCAAATCCCACAAACGAAAACCTGGGAGCAAAGGCATCAATATCGAGCCCTGCATTAATACCTTCCTGCAGATAAGCGATCCCATTAGCCATAGTAAAAGCCAGTTCCTGCTCTCTTGTGGCCCCTCCCTCACGGATATGAGCACCGCCAAAGCCATTAATATTCAACGCTGGAAGATTCTCTGTAAAGAAAACCACACTGTCTCGAAACATCCGCATGGAAGGTTTCGGAGGAAATATGTATGTGCCACGGGAAATGAACTCCTTTAGTATGTCATTCTGTGGGGTGCCCTTCAACTTTGCCAGTGATATACCCCTCTTTTCTGCAAGAACAATATACATTGCAACCAGGATATTTGCAGGGGCATTTATCGTCATGTTTGTAGCGATCTTGTCCAGATCCTGATCACCTGTAAACGCCTCAAATATAACCTCAACATCCCTGAAGGTGTCTACTGCCACACCCACCTTACCTATCCCTCCTTCAACCATCTCATTGTCCGAATCATAGCCACACTGGGTAGGAAGATCTAACGCCAGGTTTGGACCGCCCGTATACCTTAATTTCGCCATTAATTTGTAGTAATCCCTGGTGTTTTCCGGGGTCCCATATCCGGAATATGTTCCTGCCCTTCTCAATCCTCCTGGCTTTGCACCCTTTTCAATCCGAGGCACAAGACTTATTGGATAAGATGATGGGGTAAATGGATATTGCCCTGGGAAACCAACATCCCGTTCAAAGTCAAAATCCGCTATATCTAAAGGCGTATGGAATTTTGTCGGCCTTTTCTCTATCCCAAACCTCTTGGCCGCAGGCAACAACACCTTCTCATTCCATTCTTTCTTCTTCTCTTTTATCTCAGCCAATTTATCTTTATTATCCATGATAAATCTCCCCCTGTCTCATCTTAGACAAACGTATCCAACTGCCATTCACCAAACACACCTCTCAAAACATCGCACTGTTCTTGAAGAGTCGCATATTCCCTTGCCAGATCAATAAAAAGGGGCATCAGGTTCTTATCTTCCTTTTTCGCAGCACTCTCCAATTCTCCAAGAAGCCTCGTTACCTCCCTGTTGTTCCTTGTACGCTTGACTTCAGCAAGGTTAGCCTTCTGCTGTTTCTCGGCATCATACCTTTTCTCTTCAGAATACGGATGCTCAATGATCTTGCTGGTGGTTACATCCAACTCATATTCCTCTGTGAAACAATTAACCCCAACAACAAGCTCTTCTCTTCTCTCTATCCTGGCCTGACGTTCGGCAGCACTCTTTGCAACCTCACGCTGCATATACCCGTTCTCTATGGCAGTAACCGCACCACCCATACTCTCGACCTTTTCTATTTCCTTCCATGCAGCGTCCTCTATCTCGTTGGTCAACGACTCCACATAGTAAGACCCGGCAAGGGGGTCTATAACATCGCACATCCCTGTCTCATACATGATAATCCTTGTTGCATCCTCGGCAAGCTGTCTTGCCTCCAGGCTCCAACCCAACCCCAACGGTTCATCATACGGCGGGAAGGCATAAGGTGGCCCTCCTGAAAGAACACCTGCAATGGCACCCACTACAGAACGGGAAAGGTTGTTCAACGCCCGTTGTTTGGTAGTGCTGCTGCAACCGACATGGGCGGTGATAGGACATCTGATCCTCATACTGTCCTTTTTCTTCGCACCAAACCTCTCCTTAAGAATCTTTGCCCACATCCGGCGAGCTGCCCTTTGAAAGGCGATCTCCTTGAAAAACTGCATACTTCCCCCAAACGCGTTGAAGGTAAACTTGGGGGTAAAGGCATCAATATCAACCCCTGCATTTACACCCTCCTGCAAATAGGCAATCCCTATGGCCATACTGAAGGCCAGCTCCTGCTCTCTTGTAGACCCCCCTTCACGGATATGATACCCGCCAATACTCGTTATATTTATTCCGGGGAGGTTCTCTGTAAAGAAGACCACGCTGTCTCGAAACATCCGCATAGAAGGTCTCGGAGGAAATATGTAGGTGCCGCGGGAAACAAACTCTTTTAATATGTCATTCTGGGGGGTACACCTCAGTTTTGCCATAGGTATACCCCTCTTTTCAGCAAGGGCTATGTACATGGCAACCAGGATATTTGCAGCGGCATTGATAGTGATGTTTGTGGCAATCCTGTCGACATCCTGATCGCCTGTAAACGCCTCAAAGATGACCTCAAAATCCCTCAGGGTATCTATTGCCACACCCACCTTACCTATCTCTCCTTCAACCATCTCATTGTCTGAATCATAACCGCATTGAGTGGGAAGGTCGAGTGCTAAGTTTGGGCCTCCCGTCCAGCTCAATTTCGCCATCTGCTTATAGTAGTCCCTGGTATCTTCCGGGGTTCCATACCCGGAATATGTCCCTGCTCTTCTCAATCCTCCTGGCTTTGCACCCCTCTCTATGCTGGGAACAAGGCTTACAGGATAGGTTGCTGTCGTGAATGGGTACTGACCAGGGAATCCAACATCCCGCACAAAGTCAAAATCCGCTATATCTAAAGGCGTATGAAATTCTGTCGGCTTTTTCTCTATCCCAAACCTCTTGGCCGCAGGCAACAACACCTTCTCCTCCCATTCCTTCTTCTTCTCTTTTATCTCAGCCAATTTATCTTTATTATCCATGATACCTTTACCTCCTTCTAAACCTGAAACATTTCCAGCCAGAACTTTTCAGGCTATTTTACGTACGTTTTTCCTAATGAAGTCCCCTATATCCTTTATCATAGTACCAGGACCAAAAATTTCCGTAACCCCCTTCTCCTTAAGTATAGGGATATGATTTTCAGGTATAATCCCACCACCTATAACCAACATATCTTCAGCGCCATTTTCCCTTAAAAGATCCACAACCTTGGGGAAAAATGTCAGATGGGCTCCGGAGAGGATGCTAAGGCCCACAACATCCACATCCTCTTGCAGTGCTGAGTTTACAATCTGTTGGACTGATTGTCTCCTTCCTGTATAGATCACTTCCATGCCCTGGTCTCTCAGCCCGAAGGAGAGAACCTTTGCGCCTCTATCATGTCCGTCAAGCCCGGGCTTTGCTATTAATACCTTTATCTTTCTTTCTTTTTCCATAAAAAAACACCTCCTCAGTTAAGATAGTTAAGAGTTATTCTTTCACTTTTCACTCTTCACTCTTCACTCTTCACTCTTCACTAAATCCATTAATCATAGATAGTCTGACATTCAAAAATCTCCACCGGTACCTCGGTTTCTCTCTCTATATCCATATATACCCTTCCCGTCAGGTCCCTTCCCCACCCACTTAGATTGAAGGGTGAAGATGGGATTACCACCAAATCCGGTTTTACATCCGTTGATTCAATATAATCTTTTATATAGTCAATATAATCCTGGACTACTAATAAATCCCCCATACAAATATTTCCTCCAAAAAACCGGTTTGGAGGAACAGCAATCTTGACATAAACGTCCCTTCCTCCAAAGAAAGGGGATTCCAGCATGACCTTTTCCAGCAATGGTTTCATAAGGATTGACGTAAGGAATAGGATGTTTTTCGCCCCTTTCTTTTCGATAAGGTCTTGTAATGACTCCAGGTAACCTCCCCGAAGACCTGTGCCCATGAATATTATCCCAAGATGGGTGTCGATATCCCTCGAATATGGGTATGAAGTCTTGTTTAAATTGAGTAAGAGATCCAATGTGCGACCCTTCCTCAAGACCTCTATTGACACAGATTCCATCTCATTCTTTTGTAAAATGGAGAGGAGGGTTCTGGCCTGTGGTCTATTGTGGATCACATTACTGCCTATCTTCGTCAATATATCGCCTGGTTGCAAACTACTGTTAGACCCAGGAGAGCCTTTCACTATTCCGATAACTTCCGGCAAGTTCTTTTGATTACAAAACAGTCCCTCTTCATAGATAGCAGGCCTGATTATTATGGGAACCTGATATTTATACCTTATATCCCTTACCTTCATGGCAATCGTATCCCATATGGAATCATGGTCGAACAACTCATCTTCTGAAAAGTACTTAGAGTACCCCGGTAAGCTGATTTCTGCGAGATGGGCGTCATTTTCATCAGCATAGTCAATCGTTCTCTCCATGTCATCCAGCATCTCCTCCGGAGATCCGTCAGGCCACGGCACAATGACTATGTTGTAAGGAATACCGGCTTTCCTGAGTAAAGGCAGAGATTTGATAGCGATCTCCGGGGTTTTGTCATGCATTAACCTCTGCCTCCTATGAGTTGAAGAACTATGCAGGGCAACATCCAGGTGCAATGGATTAAACCCCAAAAGGTAATCAATCATCTCCTCTGTCAAAGTCGAACCATTTGTAGTTATCCTGATAAGTTTATCGCTCTTCTTCCGAACTTCCTGTAGTACCTCTCTGAAATGGGGATGAATGAATGCCTCAAAGCTGCTTCCCAGACTTGTGAATAAGTTCTTCTTTTTTTCAGGATAAAAGTATTTCAGGCGGGTCTGTACCTCTTTGAACTCTTCGTCAGGAGGCTTAGAAGGGTTCGTAAGTGCCAGAGATGGGGGGCATCCTTTGTTATAACAAAAAACACAGTTGCAGTTGCATCTTGTTGCCAGATATCCCAACATATCAGCGGGATCACAGGAAGACTCTTCAACCCATTGGGACAAGTCTTTAAGCCTGAAGGCATCGACCTTTACTATCTTACCATCACTTTCCAGGTCTACCAAATCCAACAAACTCTGTAGTAGTCGTTGAATATACTCTACAGTCGGTTCATAAAGGGCAGCATTTTTTATGGATTGGAAACTGCTTCCTTGACCGTTCCCCTCTCCTCCGCCAGATCCCTGCATAGCTTCCCTAACCAAAGGACTTTCCAGTATCTTCCTGCCCGATGAGGCAGCGCTTTCATTGTCTTGATCATATAACCCGTGTATGAGACTTCTATCGTTCATGAGCTTGAACCCGTCAATTCTGACTTCTGAACCTCCACTACAAGGAATTACTATATCGAGGATATTTTGCAGTTGTTTCTTTACTAAATCCAGCCTTGAATTACACTTGCTGTCTTCTTTATTATTGGCTTCGTGTATCCTGTACCGAAAGATATAATCATTCTCCAAAGATGCTGTCTGTTTCCAGTTCATCTATGATATTCCTCTTTTTATCCATTGCTAAAGGTAACTACTCAGGTTCAAAGTTCCAGGGTTCACGGTTCAAGGTTAGAACAACCAACCGTGAACTGTGAACCTGACAACCTGAATAGTTACTGCTAAAGAGCTTATATCTTCTCCTTTACATGTTTTGCCAATTCTTTAGCATGCTCCTCTGCTTCTTTTTGGATAGACCTTATCTTTTCATCGGAGTATCCAAGTAGCCTTTTCAATACCTCTTCAGTATGTTGACCAAGGGTTGGCGGCGGCTCGTGGGTGCCATCCATTCCATCCCTGATGCGTATAGGAGTTGCAATAGCCCTGATCGGCCCGCAGATCGGATGATCCATGTTGATAACGGTCTGATTATAAATCACCTGGGGGTCTTTCTCTACCTTGTCCAGCGTGTTTATCGGTCCGCCAATTATATCATGCTCTTTAAACAGTTCCAACCATTCTTCCGTGTCCTTCTCCATGAGGGCACCTTCCATAATACTTTCCAGCTCATTCTTAGACTTCAGTCTTTTTTCCATTGTATCAAACCTTGGATCGTTTAAAAGCCAGCTTCTACCTATCACATGGGCAATATCCGGCCATGAGAGCCCCAAAGTTACATGTCCATTCCGGGTCTGAAACACCCCTATAGGAGCAGCAGGGTGCCTCTTGCCTTGAGGTTTCGGTGGCTTGCCGGAAAGAAAGTACATCTGAAAGTGGGTGGACATGAGCGACATAGTAGATTCTAAAAGATTCACCTCCACCCTTACACCCTTGTCTGTCTTCTGCCTTTCGTAGAGGGCTACAACCACACCCATAGCACCAAAAAAACCCCCTGAAAGATCCGCAATTGCAATACCAGGACGGAGGGGACCGCTATCAGGTTCCCCTGCAAGGCTTAATGAGCCTGCAATCCCTTGAACCATATCATCAATAGCGGGTTTATCCTTATATGGCCCGGATGGACCATATCCCGTAATAGAACATGAGATAATTTTTGAGTTGATATCTTTCAAGGTTTCAAAATCAACTCCCAATCTTTCAATGACACCGGCTCTAAAATTGTCAAACACTACATCAGATATTTTGACCAGGTCATAGAATACCTCTTTGCCGGATTCAGTATACATATCCAGCGTAACGCTCTTCTTGTTTCGATTGAGAGCCAGGGTATAATAGCCCTCACCACTCAGACCGGGCTGCTTAAGTCCCCTTACAATATCTCCCCTGCCTGGAGGCTCTATCTTTAATACCTCTGCCCCCAGGTCACCCAGAAGCTGAGACCCATAGGGCCCTGCATGGGCATGTGATATGTCCAGGATTCTAATGCCGGTGAGTGGTCCTCTAATTGCCATCTTCCTCCTCCTCTAACTATCTCCCTTTAAAAATTGGCTCACGTTTCTCCAGAAACGACTTCATGCCCTCAACTCGATCCTCAGTATTCCAGCATACCCCAATGGTCATCACTTCGTAATCCACTGCCTCAGCCAGATCCATCTTATAAAAATTCTGAAGACCTCTCTTTGCCAGGGCTATTGGTATCGGGGCATTCTTTGCCATTTTCCGGGCCAGTTCTTTTGTTGCGTGAGGTAGATTATCGTTGGGCACCACTTTATTGACCATACCGATTCGCAAGGCTTCTTCAGCATCTATTATATCCCCAGTAAAGATCAATTCTGCCGCCTTGGCATAGCCAACCAGCCTCGGCAAGAACCATATACCCCCCCAATCAGGATGAACCCCTCGTTTCACAAATGCCTGAGAAAACCTTGCCCTGTCACTGGCTATCCTTATATCGCAGGAGAGAGCAAGGTTGCACCCACCGCCCGCTGCCACCCCATTTACAGCTGCAATCACAGGCTTTTCAACAGAATTGATTAAGAGGACGATCTTGCTCATGGTGGGTCGCTCACTGGTGGCAGTATTTGAAATGGCCTTTGTAGTTCCGGAAACAAATTCATCTATATCGCCCCCTACGCAAAACGCCTTTCCTGCCCCTGTGATCACTATCACACGAACATCACTATCAGAACAGGCTAATTCAACGGCAGCCAATATCTCCTGTCGCATATTACCGCCCAGGGCATTGTATTTTTCAGGCCGATTTAAGGTAATCGTGCCGATACCATCCTCTTTCTCAAATAAAACGAATTCCCATTCCATAACTCACCCCCATATCCTATTCGTAACTTACTCAGGCACAAAGTGGCAAAGGCACATAGGCACAAAGAACAGGCTAATAGCCTGTAGCCTGTAGCCTATAGGCTAGAAAAATCTGTGCCTTTGGTGCTCTGTGTCTCTGTGCCTACCTGATTAGTCACTCCTACTCAAAGTCTCCAACCAGCTCCAAAGACAGCCTATTGGCCCCTTCAACCATCCGTTTAATAAGTTCCTCGATAGTGGTAATCTCCTTTGTCAATCCTGCAACCTGCCCCGCAGGCATGAGCATATAATCCGGATCGTTTTTATGCTTACTGCCCAGTTTGTCCACGAAGGCATTGATTTCCTCCTGGCCGGCGCCTTTTTCCTCCATTTCACGAATCGCCATAACAGCCTTATTCTTCAATGCTCTGAGAGGAAAACCCTTTCTAGCCGCAATCATTGTACTATTGTCCCTGGCAGCTAGAATTGCCTGTTTATATACCTCAGGGACAGGGCACTCCTCCGTGGCAAGGAAACGGGTGCCCATCTGTATCCCCTCAGCGCCAAGGGCATGCACCGCCACCCAACCCCGTGCATCTCCTATACCACCTGCTGCAACCACCGGTATCTTGACCGCGTCTACTACCTGGGGAATGAGTGTCAGTGTGCTCACTTCATCTCTGCCCACATGGCCGCCTGCCTCTGTCCCTACGGCAATAACGGCATCTACCCCTGCATCCTCTGCCTTCTTCGCCATCTCTACTGTAGGGGCCATGTGTAACACCTTAATTCCTGCCTCTTTAATCCTCTTTATGAGTTTACCTGCATCACCGGCCGAGGTAGTGATCGTCTTTATCCCTTCTTCAATAGCTATCTCCAGGGCCTCAAAGGCATTGGGTCTGTAGACAGGGATATTTATACCGAGGGGGTTGTCCGTCAATTCACGGGCATTCCTGATCTGTTTTCTCAAAGGCTCTGCCTCCATCCCTGAGGCAGCAATTAAACCAAAGCCCCCTGCGTTGGACATGGCTGCCGCCATTTTCGCAAGGGTAATAAAACGCATTGCCCCTAAGATAATGGGATATTGAGAACCAAGTATCTCGGTGATTCTGTTTTTCATAGAGCCTCCTTTTCAATGGTAATTGGTAACTACTCAGGCACAAAGTGGCAAAGGCACATAGGCACAAAGAACAGGCTATTAGCCTGTAGCCTGTAGCCTATAGGCTAATAGGCTAGAAAAATTTGTGCCTTTGGTGCTCTGTGCCTTTGTGCCTACCTGAATAGTTACTAGCCCTTTAAAGCAAACATTACATCACAGCATTCATCGCCGGCAGCTACTGTCTTCACGATAGAGAGCTCAATTTCCTCCCCTGTAGCCGCCTCGAATATACCCTTATCCATATTCATCATGGCCTCACATAACGGACGACCGGCACCGGCCAACCCCAGTGCGCACCGTTCATTCTTGCCCCTAAACTTTTTTTCTGTGGCTTCGAGGATTGTTACAGAACTCTTACGCCGTCTGGCGCCTTCGAAAAAGGCGTTGCCAACACTCTTGAGGTCAAAGGAATCCAAATTTGTTCTCATCTGGTTTCCAATAGCTCTTCCCAACCTGCGGCACACCTCCCCTATAAGAGGCAGAACTTCATCACCATACTTTTTATAAATCATACGGCTTAACAATGCCAGTGCATCCCTCGCGGTATTTACCTCAATTTCTTTCAATGAGTTCATAATCCCCCCTGTTAAAGCATAAGAAACAATTGCCCACTAGAACCCCATTTAAAAGGTCACTGAGAAAGAAAAACCCTATGGTTACCATGACGATTTTTTGATTTATAGACCTGCATGTTGTACGGTTTCATTTATACATCTGATGATACTTTGAAGACGGGATCCAGGCCCGAATATTTCCACTACTCCCATTTCTCTTAATTTAGGTTTTTCTTTGGGTGTGATGATCCCTCCCACCAAGATAGGAATATTATCGCCTCCTTGTTCACTCAAGGCTGACTTTACTTTCGAAAAAAGCGTTGCTGCACCACCTGCATGAATGCTTAGTCCGATAATATCCGCCCCTTCTTCGACCGCCGCTTGAGCGATTTCATTTGGGGTCAAATCGACTCCTAGATAAACAACTTCCATTCCGGCATCCATCAAGGCTTTTGCCAAAACATTTATGCCTCTAAGGTGACCATCTAAGCCAGGTTTTGCCAAAAGAATCCTGATATTTTTTTTCATGCGTCATCCTTCATCAAATAATCTACAAAACTTCTCCGGTTATGATAATCAAACCGCTACATTGGCTCCTCTCTCCCAAGCCCGTCGAACCTCCCCAAGAGTTGCCAATGCTTTATAGGCTTCCACCATCGGGCTCATGGTATTCATGCCCTTTTCAGTAATATGGGTTATCTCGTTCAATGCCCTCTCAACCGATTTTTGGTCTCTCTTTCTTTTAATCTCGGATAGAAACGCAATCTGTTTCTCTTCAAAATCTGGATCTATTTCAAAGAGGTTTAATTCCTGATCTTCTTGCTCGTCAAGGGTAAACGCGTTAAGCCCGACAACAACCTCTTTGTTGTTTTCTATCCTTTTTTGTTTTTCATATGCTGCAGATAGATAGCTGTCCTGTATCCATTTCCAAGCCTTAACCGCGCCTCCTCTTTTATCCACCTGTTCTATAATTTCAAAGGATTTTCTTTCTAACTCATCAGTGAAGGCCTCAATACAATAAGACCCCCCCAGGGGATCTACCGTATTGGCGACACCACTTTCGTGAGCTATGATTTGCTGAGTTCGCAGAGCGATCAAAGCAGCTTCGGGAGTTGGGGCAGCAAACGCTTCGTCATAGGAATTCGTATGTAGAGAATTGCAACCTCCCAACACTGCGGCAAGGGCCTGTATGGTGGTTCTTATTATGTTGTTCAATGGTTGCTGGGCCAACAAGGAATTGCCGGCTGTCTGAACGTGATACCGCAGAAGCAGACTCCTCTCTTCTTTCGCATGAAATCTGTTCTTCATTATTTTGGCCCAGACTCTCCTCGCTGCCCTGAATTTAGCCACTTCTTCCAGGAAATCCGTCTCACAACTAAAAAAGAAACTCAGCCTTGGGGCAAATGAGTCGACATCCATACCCCTTTCAATGAAATCTTTTACATAGGCAATCCCGTCAGCAAGGGTAAACCCGATTTCTTGTGCTGCTGTGGCGCCTCCTTCTCGAATATGATAGCCAACAATACTCAATGGATTCCATGACGGTAAATATTTTGTAGCGAACTCCACAGCATCACCGTGTACTTTCATTCTTAAAGGCAATGGGGCCATCCTAAACCAATTACACGAGTGAGAATTGTTGATACAATCGTTTTGGATCGTTCCTCTTAACTTGTGGAGTTTAACACCCCGATTCTCCGCCATCGCAATGTACATAGGAAATAAAAAGGGATGCGGGGCAATAAGGCTGACAGAAACCTTCTCTATGTCAATTCCGTCAAACAGATTTTCCATATCTATTAAAGTATCGATAGCCGTTCCGTTGATTCCTACCTGGCTCTGCGAGATCTCTTCGTCTGAATCTCTGACATTCAAAGTGGGAGGATCGAAAACCGGATTTAACCCTGTCTCTCCATGAGCGAGAAGGTTCTTTAATATCTTATTCGATTCTTTGCCACCCATTGCCCCTGAAACAAGACGATGAGTCCAGAGTTGTCCGCGATAGCCGGTAGGCCTTATCCCCCTCGTAAAGGGATATTGACCGGGAAAATTCAGGTCATCCAGATACTCAAGATTCTTGATATCTTCCGGGGTATAAACCCTGCTTACATTGTTTATTGATGAAGTTGAGAATTCACTCTCTCGCTCCCCCATTTTTTCAAGAATAGGGTTTACACATTTTTTCTCCCAGTTGATTTTTTCTTCTTCTATAAGTTTTATATCCAGTTTGCCGCCCAATTAGAACTCCTTATTCTATCATAATTGTCTTATGGCATTTTCCTTTTTAGCAAGTTATAAAAAGTCATAAAGAATTACTCAGGTTTTTCTAGCCACTCTCCGTCCATTTGATTCGTTCTGCGAGATTATCGAATTTGAACCATAGGAATCAGGTCTTTCATATTCAGTATCATTTCCAAGCATACAACGTGCTCCAGCAATTCTTTAGCGACCTTCTCACCCAAGACAGGGGTGCATAAATCCATAAACTTTGCCCTAATTTTAGCTTCTTTTCCCTCGTAAGAAGGGATCTCTTTCATAATATCTGAAAAACCGGAAAACACCTGACCTGCATCTGTTTCAACCTCCACTCTGGCCCCTAACTCCGGAATGTCCTTGTTTGATATAAGGGTTATCCTTTTATAAAAATCCTGTATCATAGGGTCATTCACCTTCTCATCCGTAAATGCCTGCATCCCTGTATTGCCTCTTATCAAGGCATTGGCTACACAGTAGGGAATACTGAACTTTCCCTCAAGACCGGTAGAAGGCTCAAGTTTTCCTGCTGCATCTATTGCAAGTTGAGAACAATGGATATTTATGGATTTAATATCTTCGGGATTCAGCCTTTCTTTGTTTATAATGGTCAAGACTGCTTCGATAGGGGAGTGGGTAGCATGGCAGGATGCATGGTATTTCTGGGCTATGTTCTCGATCTCCCATGTCTTACCCAGCATACCTACCACATCTTTATTCATCTGTCCTTTTAGAACTTGAAAAAAGCCGTTCGTTCCTTCAAGTATATCTTCCGCACTGGTAAAACCATCACTTGCCAGCAACGCGGACATCAAGCCAGCCATGGACGACCTCCCTGCATGAAAGGGCTTGCACATTGTCCCAAATACCCTCTTTAGCCCAGATGCCTGCGTCCCTGCAATCCCCAGGGCGTGTACAGTCTGATCCTGATTGAGTCCCAATAGTCTAGCCGACCCGGCGGCAGACGCCAGATGCCCTATCGTCGATGTCCCGTGCCATCCCGCCATGTAGTGTTCTATCCCGGCACATTGGCCTATGCACGAACCGACCTTCAGCCCAATGATGTAAGCGGTTAGAAAATCGGACCCACTCTTTTCTTTCCACTCGGATAGGGCAAGAAGAGATGGAAATAGAGTCACTGACGGATGTCCCAGAAAGGAGATAAGAGAATCGTCATAATCAAGGGCATGGGATGCGGCTCCATTAACGAGCGTCGCATGTTCCACCGATCTTTTTAAATTATGCCCAAGGATGGATGCCTGTTCATTTCCACCCATAAGACCTGTGTATTTAATCAGCTTTAAGACCAGGGGCTCATCTTTTCCTGCCATCGTAACACCCAGCCAGTCGAGGAAACAAACTTTGGCATGATCATAGACATGGGCGGGTATATCGGAGTTGTTTGTATCCGTTATGAATCGACTAATTGTTTTTGTGAACTCTATCGGTTTTTCCTCCACTATCCCCCCCCCTGAATATTTGTGTAAAGATGGGATCATGAGACTGACCTCTTCTATTCCGGCTCGTCAAATATTTTCCTTTCTCTTTCCTTCAATTCCACCTTCTTAACTTTGCCACTCGTGGTCATGGGAAACTCCTTCAAGAATTCCAGGTATGTGGGATATTTATATTTAGCTACTTTACCCTCCAGATACTCGTGTATCTCCTCTAGAGTAATGGTTTCCCCTTCCTTCAATACAATAAAGGCCTTCCCGGTCTCGCCCCATTTTTCATCAGGCACGCCTATGAGCGATGCATTCATTATCTTAGGATGTTCCAGGAGAACCTTTTCTATCTCAGCCGGGTAAACATTTTCTCCACCGCTGCGATACATATCTTTAGCTCGGTCTACGATATAAAAGTAACCCTCTTCATCCATGTAACCCATATCACCTGTATCAAGTACACCATTAACGATCGTATCCGCTGTTTTTTCAGGCTTATTCCAATAGCCACTCATCCTCGTAGGACCTCTGCAAACGATCCGACCGATCTCACCCGGGGGAAGCTCGTTCCAATCATCGTCGGCTATCCAGACCTCTGTACAGAACCCTGGCAACCCGATAGACCCCTTCTTCCTTTCCACATCTTCTTTGGGCAGCATCATCATCGCCGAATTTTCCGTCTGACCAAACCCCTGCTGTAAGAAAAGCCCCTTTTGTGCCAGTTCATCAAGCAACCCGAAGGGTGTTCTTTCCCCTCCTCCAAATGTAACTCGAACACTACTCTTATCGACCTCATCGAGCCGTCCTGTTTGAAGTACAAACCGCCACATTGTAGTGAGAGAAAAGACAACAGTGGCTCTGTATCTTTCAATGTCTTCAGCAAACTTCACCGGATCAAAACCCTGCCTCAAAATCATTGTTGCGCCTCTCCAAAGAACCGGCGTGGCAGTGACGAAAAGGCCTCCAGAATGAAACAAAGGCAACTGTGCAAGGATTATATCCTCTGACCCCATATCCATATACATCATGATCTGAATATTCTTAAAATAGGTCTGCAGATGGGAAACCAGCGCCCCTTTTGGAGCACCGGTAACACCGGAGGTATATATGATAGCCAGGGGATCATCCAGATCAACAGGCTCATCAGGCTGCGGCTCATCAGTAGAATAGTTCTTAAGAATCTCATGGTAGTCCGCTGCCCATTCAGGGCATCCAGTGACACCAGGCAACATGCTTTTTATAAAAATAAACTTATCCTTTTCTACCTTTGTATTTGAGCGAATGGAATTGATTATAGGGGTAAACGCATCATGAAACACAAATAGGCGTGCCCCACTGTCGTTAAGTTGGTATTCTATCTCAGGCCCAACCAGACGGAAATTCAGCGGGGTAAAAATAAGCCCAAGCTTGGCAGCGGCAAAGTATATCTCCATAAATTCGGGGCAGTTTAAGAGCATCACCGAAATTCTGTCACCCTTTTTGACCCCCATTTTTTTCAGAAGATTGGCAACACGGTTGGCGTTATCGTTAATCTCCTTGTAAGTAACCGGTCTATCTTCGTAAATCAAAGCCGGTTTGTTTGGCGTCAGGAAAGCTCTTTTTGTGGCTATACGGCCTATATCCCATTCCACTATAAATACCTCCTTTCTTTGTCTCAGCTTACTGTAACTACCCAGGTTCAAAGTTCCAGGGTTCAGGGTTCAAGGTTAGGGCAACCAACCGTGAACTGTGAACCTGACAACGTGAATAGTTATAAACATTCTTACTTCTTTGTCACAGTTTCCATAAGTTCTCTGACGTTCTTCACCCCCGCCAGGTTTGAAAGTATATCTAACGACTTTTCCACCCCCTCATCAGACAGGACGGTGGAAGCACAGTCCCTGTATTTTTCATTGAACTGATCAGGGGTTAATGGATTCTGAGGCAATCCCTTAGATATGTTCACTTCATGGGAGTATTCTTTACCATCCTTGAGTTTTACTGTAACTGATTGAGGTCCCAATCCCTCGAGTGGTTGTCCTAAAGCCGGCATAGGATACTTTTCCACCCACTTCGTCCGTTCTATAAGGATCTTCACCGGAGGCTCATTCACCCCTTCATCAGTCAAATGCTTAAGTTTAACCCCGCCGGAATGAAGGGCCCTGGACACTGTATACTCCAGACTAAACTTGCCCTCTAAACCTGTCCTGGGACGGTGATGAATAAGTAATCGGTTCATCATAAAGGAATTAGTACCCAACTCCACTTCGGCTATATCATCTGATTTCAGCCCATACTCCTTCTTCAGAAAGAGGGCGGCATCGATACTGCAATGGGTACCACCACAAGAAGGATAGGGCTTTATGGCTATCCCTGTGAAGGTAGGGGAGGTAATGTTGAAAATCTTCCCCAGACCCTCACTGGCTTTTGCCCAATCAACCTCATCATCATGTCCGAATACCTTTGCAAAACCTAGCGGGGCTTCAATTATGTTCTCATCAGCCGTAAAGCCTCCCTGAGCTAAAAGAGCCGATTGAATACCATTTGCCGCAGCCTGCCCGGCATGAAGGGGCTTGGTCATGGTACCGAAGTTCTGCCTTAACCCACCAGCTAAAGAGGCGACAATGCCCAAAGCCATCCTTGTCTGGTACACATTGAGTTTCAGCAGCCATGCTACCGCTGCTGCCGCTCCCAAGCTGCCAAAATTGTCTGTACTGTGCCACCCCCGTGTATAGTGGCTCATCATCAGCGGTCCGCAAAGACAGACAGCCGCCTCAAAACCAATAACATAGGCAACCAAAATATCCTTTCCTGATGCCCCTATGTTTTCCCCAATGGCTAAAACCGCCGGCGCCAGGGCTACCGATGGGTGTCCAAAGCCACCCATATCGTCATAGTCCAGGGCATGCCCCATCGTGCCATTAACCAGAGCTGCCAGGTACGGAGATGTCTTTAAATCACTGCCGATTATACTGGATTCAGCCATACCTCCCATCTTCCTGGCATAATCCCTCATTATCTTTCCCTGTGGCTCCAATGAGCCCGGGAAAGTAACCCCTATGCAATCGGTAATCCCCATCTGGGCAACCTTAATGGCATCCTGTGGGACATCACCTACGCCTGTTTCAGCAACAAAATGGGCTAACTTTTCTGTAATCATCTTTTCATCCCCCTATAACTAATTAATTATTGAATATCCTCCTGTCACCATTTGTCCTACTTACCCCGAAAGGCAGGCTTCCTCTTCTCCTTGAACGCCTTCTGCCCCTCCTGTAAATCTTCACTACTAAAGCACCGGTTCATCAAATCCTCAGCCAGGGCTTCGTCCTCCGGGGTAGGTATCGGTGAACTTACACATTTATTGATAAGGGTCTTGGCTCCACTTACCGATAAGGGGGCATTCTCAGTTATCTCCCTTGCCAGATCATAGGTCACTGACATAAGATCATCCTCTGATACTACATAATTTACAAGCCCCATTTCTTTAGCCCTGTGTGCATCAACCATCCTTCCTGTAAGAAAGAGTTCTTTTGCATTTGCCTCCCCTACCAGATTTACGAACCGCCTATGCCCGCTAAAGGAATAGAGCACGCCCAGCTTTGCCGGTGGCATACCAAGCTTTGACTTATCAGAGGCTACCCTGAGGTCACATGTTGCAGCAAGTTCGCATCCTGCTCCCAGAGCAAACCCGTTTATCATGGCGATAACCGGATACCTATATTCAGGGATTACCTCAAGACCTCTTAACAGTGGATTTATCTTCTTTAGTGCTTCGACATCCTCCGGACTAGTTTCCTTAGGAATATCGAAAATACTGTATCCTGAAGAGAATGCGTCATTTCCGGCTCCACGAATTACAACAACCCTGATTTCCTGGTCATCATTTAAAGACTCCATCACCCTGATAAACTGAAGTAAGAGAGGGGGGGACAATGAATTTCGTTTCTCGGGACGGTTGAATGTAATAGTACATATATGATCCCGCTTCTCAACGATTATTAACTTATCATCCATCTGGTTTTTCCTCCTAATAGGATTTGACAATTACCTCCATGAGATTCTCTTAAATAAAAGCTACCTATACTCCAATCTTTCCCAAATACTCTTGGAGTATCTCGCCATTTGTCGTGATATGGTTTTCTACAAGAGACCTTACTAAGTTGTCATCTTTCTTGATAAAGGCTTCTATAATCTTTTCATGGGCATCCATGTACACTTTGAGTGGATTGGGACGTATCGTAATGAGATACCAATTTTGAGGGATCATGTCCACCTTCTCTCGAATCAATTCCACAAGGCCCATTACGCCACATTTCTTCACAAATACCCCATGGAGTCTTTCATTTAACCTCAACCATCTCTCGTAATCGTTTTCCAGGATAGCGGTTTCCATTTGCAGTTGATACTCTTTGAGCTTTTCAATATCGTTAGTCTCCATGTATTTTACAGCCTGTCCAGCCGCTGCTCCAGCCAGGACAGCAGTGATAAAATAGATGTCATTTATTTCTTTATGAGATAGCTTTCGGACAGTAGCGCCTTTATTCGGGATTATCTCAACGATTTTCTCAAAGCTCAGCCTTCTAATTGCTTCACGCAGAGGGGTACGACTTACCTGCAACTCTTCGGCCAGAGTCGCCTCTACCAATCTTTCACCGGGCATGAGATAACCGTATTTTATAGCATGCTTCAAGGTGCTATAGATTGCCTTTTCTAAAGGTTCCCCATCTTTAACCTCCAGTTTAAGCTTCACTGAAGCAGCTATAATTTCACCTGCCTTTTCTAAAACCATTAATCCCCTCCCCCCATCAATCGATGTCGATGTCTCGTTTAGTACCTGCCGGAGTCCCCCTGAAATAAGTTTTACTAAAACTCCTTTCCCCTCACGGAAAGAACAGGACACGGAGATCTTCTTACAACCTTTTCAGCTACACTTCCCATAAGAATGTGGCTTAATCCTGACCTGCCACGGGTAGCAATAACAACCAAATCAACTTTTCTTTCTTTAGCTACCCTGATGATTTCTTCGGCTGGAATACCTACTTCGATAAGTTGTCCTTCAAATAAGGCTTGATCTGTTTCTCCATTCACAATTTTCTCAATCTTTTCATTAATGTCGCGTTTCTTTCTTTCCAGGAATTCTCCTGGGGAATCATCTTCGCCTAAGAAGCCCCGAACGGTTTTTATTTCATTTAGCAACTCTTGAGAAATCACATGTAAGAGACAGATTTTTGCTCCAAAGTGCCTGGCAAGAGCTACCCCATATTTCAATGCACGTATAGAAAAATCAGAAAAGTCTATAGGAACCAATATCTTCTTAATCTCTACCATTTTAACACCTCCGTTTTATTTTGTGGCCTGGACAATGACTGCTTCTCTTCATATTCAAACACATTAGTAACTGCTCGGGTGTTTAGGCTGAAGACCGAAGGCCTGCCCTGCTAAACCGCAGGTCCTGGCCAGGGCTGAAGGCTGAAGTAGGCTAATAGTTTACAGGCTAATAGTCTATAGCCTAAACTTCAGTCTATCTACCTGAGGTGTTACAGAGCCTCTAACATAGTCCACTATATCTGAAATCTTTGTTCCAGGAGTGAATATCCCTTCTATTCCAATCCCTTTCAATGTGGGTACAATTGGTGGGGGGATGATCCCGCCAACAATGATCTGGATATCCCGGATTGATCTCTCCTTGAGCAACTCTACCAATCTCGGCACAAGAATTTCAGGAGCACCATCCATAATTCGGTAGCCTATGAAGTCCACATCTTCCTGAACGGCAGATTTCACTATCTGAGGGGGAATCTGGAACCCCCCCAGTATTACCTCTATACCTGCCTCCCTCAACCCCTTTCCCACTACATAGTAACCGGTAGCATGCCCCGGACTGTCAGAAACCAGCAACACTCTGATCTTTTTATTACTCTCCAATCTCCACCTCCAAGTTTAGGCTGTAGGCTGTAGGCTGAAGGCTGAAGTAGGCTAATAGTCTACAGGCTAATAGTCTATAGCCTAAACTTCAGTCTATCTACCTGAGGTGTTACATACCGAAGTAACATCCCCACACATGGCCTAGATTTGCCGGGCCATAAACCTTTTCTCTTATCTCAACAATCTCTCCGATGCTCAGATATGCCTTAACAGCCTCTATCATAGGTTCTATTATATTTATTCTATTTCTGTACGCATCTTCCAGCAGCCTCTTAGCTTTCTCTGTTTTTCCAGGGTCTCTTTTCTTCTTAACTCTATTGAGCCTTTCTATCTGTTTGTCTCTCCAGACAGGATCGTATCCCAGAATGTCCGTATTGCCGAGATCAATTCCCTCTTCACCCTCTCTCACAATAAATCTGTTAACACCCACCATAGCCCTTTCGTTATTGTCTATGGCCTTTTGCCTGAGATATCCGGCCTCTTTGCCCTGATCAACAATATACTGATAGGCCTTCTGAGGCTGCATATCCTCTAATTCTTTCAGTGTCTCTACTGCCTTTTGTTCAAGTTGATTGGTAAGAGACTCTATGCAATATGAACCCCCTAAAGGATCGATAACGTTTGCTACACCGCTTTCATGGCCAATTATCTGTTGGGTACGCAGTGATAAGGTAGCTGAAGCCCTGGTTGGTATGGCTAATGCCTCGTCAAAGGAGTTTACAGACATTGACTGAGCGCCCCCCAGCACAGCGGCAAGGGCGTGGATGGTAGAACGGATTACGTTATTAAGGGGCTGCTGGGCTGTCAGGTTAATTGCTGTGGTCTGGGTATGGAATCGCATAAGCCATGATCTGGGATCCCTGGCATTGAACCTTTCTTTAACTGTCCTTGCCCACAACCTGCGCATTGCGCGGAATTTGGCTACCTCCTCCAGGAAGTCATTCTCAGAGCTGAGAAAGAAGGAAATCCTGGGGGCAACTTCATCAACATCTATGTTCCTTGCCATTACGGATTGCAGAGTAAAACTTCCCATGTAAACTCCAAAGGCAATTTCCTGAGGGGCAGATATGCCTTCATCCCGGATATTCCTCACAGAGATACTGGCATGGTTCCATCGCGGCAGATTCTTTGTGCAATACTCACTGATATCCACCGATCCATTCCCCCTCATTTGAGGACCTTCACCAAAGGGGAAAACGCAGTTTTGAATAGTTCCAGACAGATTCTTAAAATCTACACCCTGCCTTTCGGCTTCTGCCAGAATCATGGCAAAGACAGGTATGGAAAAGCCAATCTGGTTGATACTTATCTTAGACATATCTATCCCGTCAAACAGGGTTTCAATGTCTGCCAGGGTATCAATCCATACCCCGCCCTTTCCCAGAATACCAAAACTCCGTTCATCACTGGACTCATAGGGCTGGTAGCCCATTCCGCAGACACTGAATCCGGTCTGCCCTTGTTTAAACAGATATTTCAGCCTCTCGTTGGTCTCCTCAGCAGTCCCCAATCCTACTACCTGTCTTATAGTCCATTCTTTTGTCCTATAACCTGTTGGAGTAACCCCTCTGGTAAAGGGATACAAACCAGGGGAAGAAATATCTTCAACATAGTTATTGTCTTTAATATCAAGGGGAGTGTAAATCGGTTTTAAGGATAGGCCTGAAAGGGTTTTAACCTCTTTCTCTTCTGTTGAAAATTTTTTCAATACTCTTTTGACATTGGCTTCATATTCCTTATTCAATTGCTCAATCTCTTTCAACACCTCTTCTTTAAACAATCTCTTCCTCCAAAGTTCCAGGGTTTAGGGTTCACGGTTCAAGGTTCACGGTTCACGGTTCACGGTTCAAGGTTCAAGGCTCACGGTTGGCTTCTTTGTTAGACGGTACACGTTTCGAGTCAATTCACGTGCCAGTTGCCAAGCCTCGATATCTTCAAACCGTTCAATCTTCATCGCTCTCTAACCTTGAACCGTGAACCCTTGAACTTTGAACCTTGTCCTAATCCATCAATCTCGGCAGCCACAATGCAAGTTCAGGGAAAACAACAAACAATGTCAGAGCAGCAAACTCTAAAAGCACGTAGGGTAACGTCCCAGCCAGGATTTCCTCCATCGTCACGTCTTCGGTAATAGACTTCATGGCATACAGGTTTAAACCAACAGGCGGGGTAATAACGGCCATTTCCAGGTTTATCACCAGAATGATACCATACCATAAAGGGTCATAGCCCAGAGCAATCACTGTAGGAAGAAATATAGGGGTGGTTACAAACACCATGGAAGCCCCATCAATAAACATACCCATAAAGACCAGGACCACCATAAAGAGCATAATGATAAGGAGGGGAGATAGACCCAATGAGACAGAGAATTCGGCCAACCGATCAGGCACTCTGGTATAAAGCAAAAACTGCCCAAAAGCAAAGGCGCATGCAGCAATAAGTATAACGGCTCCCACAATTCGGGCGGTGTTACTAAATATCTTATTAAGAGCCTGCCAGTTCAGAGACCTGTATACAAAAGCGGCAATCAAAAGGGCGGCCGCCGCGCCAATAGCCCCTGCTTCAGTTGGCGTACAGATACCGGTATAGATGCTGACCATTACCACCACGATGAGTACAATTGCCGTCCATAACTTCTTAAGGGAGGAAAACCTCTCCTTCCACGTTATCCTCTCTTCATCCCTCGGAGCAAGGGCAGGGTTTTTAATCACCCGTATAAGGATGTAACCTGCCATGACTATAGCAAGAAACACCCCTGGCATTATTCCACCAATAAAGAGTTTCCCCACCGATACCCCGGATATCGCGCCATAAAGGATAAAGACCAGACTGGGAGGGATAAGCATGGCCAGAGCGCCGGCGGCTGTAATTGACCCTGCCGCAAGTTTCTTATCATAGCCGCGCCTTAACATCTCTGGTAGAGCCATCACACCAATAACAGCAACCCCTATTATGCTAACCCCACACATTGCCCCGAATATGGCGCAGGCAAACACGCTTGCAATGGCAAGCCCGCCAGGGAGGCGGTGAAACCACTTGTGAAGGGTATCGTACAGGTCTCTGCCAATTCCTGTCTGAAAGATTGTTTCCCCCATTATGATATAGAGGGGGGCGGCTACCAAAACAGGATTGTTAAGCTGAGACATGATTGATAATGGCACCTGGGTAAGCCCTATAACCCCCCGGATCAATAAAATGCCAACAACACTTGCAATCCCCAGAGATGCAAAAATGGGGCATCTGAACGCTATCAAGCCAAAAAGAATAACAAAGGTTATTACTATAACTACTTCAGGAGACATCTTTACCTCCATTTTTCATCTCAATGATGTGTAACAAATACTCCAGACCGACAAATAGAGCCCCCAGGGGGATAACTATATAAATAACCCACAAAGGCATGTGAAATTCACCGGCCATGTACATACCATATTTATATGTCGAAAGAGTGGCCTTGCTTCCCATCCAGACCAGGACGGCACAAAACAGGATGACCAGCACAGAATCAAACACATCAACACGCTTCTGCGTCCTTTTCGACAGACGGGTTACCAATACACTCATGTCAATATGCTGCCCCCTTCTAACCAACTCGGCAGCACAAATAAATCCCATATATACCAATAAAACGGCACCCAGTTCCACAGCCCAACTCGTTGGTTTCGCAAAAAAATATCTCATAAACACATCATAGCAGGTTATAACCAGCATGACCGATGCCGCCATCCATCCAAAGTAGAAAAAGCCCCTGGAAATCCAATGAATTCCAGTACCTATCTTCATAGTTGTTGATGACATCTATACCTCCTTTCTTTTTGCAGTACTCAGGTTGTCGGGTTCACAGTTCACGGTTGGTTGCTCTAACCTTGAACCGTGAACCCTGGAACTTTGAACCTGAGAAATGTTCTCCACCTGAACTACTCAGTAGCCAGCTTTATAGCCTTTTCACCAACCCCCGGAGGCAATAAGCCCTTCCACCAATCCCATACGGGTTCGACTCTCTTCTTAAATTCCTGTTGCTCTTCCTTTGTAAGCGCAATCTCCTTCACACCGGCTTTCCTTATCAGTGGCCAGGTTTCCTTGTCCCAATATGGCACTGCATGTTCAAATACCCCTTTTCCATAGCCCTTCCCTGCCTCTATAAACAGCTTCTGGATATCAGGGGACAAACTCTGCCACTTGTCCAGACGCATATAAATCTGCGCACTATAGGAGGCAAAAGAGGCTTTGGTAACGTATCCTACCGTGTCCTGGAGACTTCTTGATGTAATGGTTGTCCATGTACACATGGCACCGTCAACCGTCCCCCTCTTGAGCGCCTCATAGAGTTCTGCTGAAGAGGTAGTTGTAGCTGCTCCACCGAGAGCCTTGATCACCGCTGCTTCCACACGCCCTGCAACCCTTATCCGGAGCCCCTTCAAGTCATCGGGTTTTCTGATAGGTTTATCCTTAGTCCATATATATTCAGGAAGAATCGGCCAGGTGGCTATTGCAATAATATCCTTTTTGGCCAGTTCCTGATTGATGAGTTTATAAAGAGGAGAACCTATTTTCAGCTTTTCATATGACACCTCCATGTCTTTATATAGGAATGGGAGTTCTGTAATTCCCAATATGGGATAGGTACCCATAATGGCGGAATCAACATGAAGGATAATATCTGCTGTTCCCTGCATCAGACCCGGTATCAACTCTTCTGACTTGAGCAGCGTTCCTGAGTGAAAATGCTCAAGATGCACCTTGCCCTTTCCATGCTCGTTAACATAATCAGCAAATCCCTGTATAACGGGGAAGAGATCCTTATAAGAGGGTGGTAAGTAGTGGGCATAAATGAGTTTTAACTCCTTAGCCATTGCAGGCTGCTGACCCATGGTAATTAACGTGCTGCAAATAAATAGTAAAACCAATAACACAAAACCTATCTTTTTCATTTTTGGTACCTCCTTTTTTTGTAATTAGTTAGCCTGTTACACTGTAGACTATTAGACTGTAGTAGCTTAATAGCCTCCTAACAGTCTACAGCCTAATAGCCTACAGGCTGTTAGGCTGGACTACTCAGTAGCCAGCTTTATAGCCTTTTCACCAACCCCGGGAGGCAATAAGCCCTTCCACCAATCCCATACGGGTTCGACTCTCTTCTTAAATTCCTGTTGCTCTTCCTTTGTAAGCGCAATCTCCTTCACACCGGCTTTCCTTATCGTTGGCCAGATTTTCGTATTCCAGAATGGCACTGAATACTCAAGGAACCCTTTTGCAGAGTTCTTCCCTGATTCTATAAACAGCTTCTGGATGTCAGGAGACAAACTCTCCCATTTATCCCGTCGCATATAAATCTGCCCACTGTATGCCCCCAAAGGGGGTTTCGTCACATATTTTACTACATCCTGAAGACTCCGTGATATAATGGTTGTCTCAGTACACATAACACCATCAACAGTTCCCCTCTGGAGCGCCTCATAGAGTTCTGCCGAAGAGGTAGTTGTAGCTGCTCCACCGAGAGCCTTGATCACCGCTGCTTCTACACGCCCTGCAACCCTTATCCTCAGCCCCTTTAAGTCTTCAGGTTTCCTCACAGGTTTATCCTTTGTCCATATGTATTGAAAGAGAACCGGCCAGGTGCCAACTGCAATAATATCTTTTTTCGCCAACTCCTGATTTATGAGTTGATACAGGGGTGAACCTATCTTCAGCTTTTCATGAGATGTTCCCACGTCTGGATATAAGAGCGGGAGTTCGGTTATTCCCAGTATGGGATAGGTACCCATTATGGCGGAATCCAGCTGAAGGATAATATCTGCTGTTCCCTGCATCAGACCTGGTATCAACTCTTCTGACTTTAGCAGGGTTCCCGAGTGAAAATGTTCAATATGTACCTTACCCTTTCCATGCTCGTTGATATAATCAGGGAATCCTTGTATAGGAGGAAAGAGATCCTTATATGCCGGCGGGATATAGTGGGCAAAAATGAGTTTTAGCTCCTTAGCCATTGCAGGCTGCTGACCCATGGTAATTAACGTGCTGCAAATAAATAGTAAAACCAATAAAACAAAACCTATCTTTTTCATTTTTGGTACCTCCTTTTTTTGTAATTAGTTAGCCTGTTAGACTGTAGACTATTAGACTGTAGTAGCTTAATAGCCTCCTAACAGTCTACAGCCTAATAGCCTACAGGCTGTTAGGCTGAACTACTCAGTTGCCAGCTTTATAGCCTTTTCACCAACCCCCGGAGGCAGCTGATCTTTCCACCAATCCCATACAGGCTTTACCATTTCCCTGAATTTTGCTCTTTCTTCCCGGGTAAGCTCAGTCTCTTTCAAACCGGCTTTCTTTATTACCGGCCACGTTTCTTTGTCCCAAACAGGTACTGCATATTCAAAGATCTGTTTCTCATAGAGCTTCGCAGATTCTATCATTAGTTTACGAATGTCAGGTGGCAGACCCTTCCATTTATCGAGCGGCATATAAATCTCCTCAGTGTATGCTGCAAAATAACCTTTGGTGTAATATTTCAATACTTCTTGGAGACCCCGTGCCGGAATGGTTCCCCAATAACACAAGGCACCATCAACCGTTCCCCTCTGGAGCGCCTCATAGAGTTCTGCCGTAGGGATAGTAGTAGACGCCCCACCCAGAGCCTTGATCACCATTGCCTCTACACGCCCTGCGGTTCTTATCCTGAGCCCTTTTAAGTCCTCAGGTTTTCTTACAGGCTTATCCTTTGTCCATATATACTGCGAGATTGCAGGCAGCGTAGCCACCATAAAGAGATTCTTCTTGGCCAGCTCCTGATTAATGAGTTCATACAGAGGCGACCCTATCCTCAACTTTTTGGAGGCATCTTCCATGCTTTCGTATAGAAAAGGGAGTTCTATAATGCCAAGAATGGGGAGCGTACCCATTATGTAAGAGTCTGTATGAAAGATCATGTCTGCTGTCCCCTGCATCAATCCTGGCAACAACTCTTCCGCCTTGAGCAGCGTTCCCGAATGAAAATACTCGAGGCGCACTTTGCCCTTTCCGTGTTCATTAATATAATCAGCAAATATCTTTGTAGGGGTAAATAGGTCCTTATAACTGGGTGTTATGTAGCTTGCAATAATAAGTTTCATCTCTTTAGCCATTGCCGGCTGCTGACCCACAGTAATTAATGTGCCACATACAAAGAATAAAATCAAAAACGCAAAACCCAACTTTTTCCAAGACATTGCTTATCTCCTTTTTTAATAGTGTTATTTGCTTTAATGGGGATTAACTCCTAAATCGGACAATTTTTCTCCTAAGTCATCCGTTCTACCTCCTTATTAAGTGATTTGGGAATTAAACGCTCAGTGGGCAGGTCTGACCCATCCAGAAATTGCGACAAAACGTTCCTTTCCCACATCGGCCTTGTAAAACTTACCAGAATCATTCGCTTTTCGACGATCAGGCCCGTAGCTTATTGGAGCTGTAAGACCACCGGTGTCAAAGTCCCTTATCTTTTCCAATCCTGTAACCAGGGTTTCATGGTTCAAGTCCTTGCCAGCCCTTTTAGCACCCTCAGCAAAAATCAAGGCACCAAGCCAACCCTTGGTATAATACCTGTTAGACCCAAACTCCTCAGCATACTTCGGTTCTTTTGATACCGGGTGGTATCGTAACGTTATCTCTTTCATCCTTGCTACACCGGGTGCATCATCATACCACGACGCACAGGTACTGACCCCGTACTGATTCTCTGCCGCCTTCCCTGCTATTCTCACAGTGTCCTCTCCCATTAAATGGAAAGAAGACATAACAGCAGGAGAATAACCGAACTTTCTGGCATCCTTTAACAGTGCGAATGTCCCTCTCCCGGCAGTCATTGAAACAATGTAATTGATTTTGTCCTTCTTTAGATTCATTATCTGAGAACTTGCATCTACATCTCCAAAACCGACAACCTCCTTGGTCAGGAGTTTCAGTCCATAGTGCTTAATACTCTTTTCCAATTGCTCTAGACCGGATTTTCCTGCTTCATTATCCGCATAAACATAAGCCAACCTCAGTTCTTCTTTCTTTACATTATTTACGATGTAATCAACAATCATTTTTATCTCATCTACATTGTCGTTTGTGGGTTGGAAGCTATATCTCTTAAACGGCCTGCTCACATGGTATGACCATGCACCGGTAATAACCGGAACCTTATCCTTTTCAATACGGTCGTAGAGAGCCTTATGCTGCCCGCTTCCTCCCATGAAGAGGATAGCCAGCACCTTGTCTTTGAAGACAAGTTTTTTGTAGGCAGCAACAGATGCAGGTATTGTATAGCGGTCATCCTCCAGTATCATCTTTACATTTCTGCCGTGGATACCCCCTTGCTCGTTTATGTAGCGAAAGTAGTTTTTGTACGCCTCCCAGCACGGAAGCAATAGATTGGCGACAGGACCAGACATATCAAGTACTACACCAACTTTTATGGTATCGTCCGTAACCCCCCTCACCTCTTCAGCATAAGAGGGTACGCTTCCCAAAAGAATTATGATTGAAACCAACGTAATCATTCGTAAAAAAACATACTTCATTTTCATATCCTCCTTTTTTCTGTAAATTACAAACTTTTTCTTCACATCCTCTCAAGAAAGCTACTTCTTAAAAACGTAGTAGGATTAATGGGGATACAACTGTGATAAATCTCTAAACCTTACTAAACCTTGATAGGGGTCTACCTACACCAGGATGAAGAACGGGACAAAATGATCTGCCGGGAATTTTGGTTAAAGGGGATTTCGCACATTCGAGAGAAAAAGAGAGGAGCAACATTTCTTTATCCCAATAGAAGAAAAAATTATGAAGCCCGATACAATGATATAAAACATATTGTTGGATATATTGTATACCAAATGTGACAATTTATTGTCAAGTAAAAAGGGTGATCCCTTGATTTTTCTTATGTAAAGGGTGTTGAAAATGATATTGGAGTTGAACTTGCCCAACTAGCGAATATCAGAGGCTAAAAGTAGGAAAAGACCGGAGAACAGCGAGAAGGAGGTTATGGTCAACATTCTCAACATTCGATATTTGCAGTAATGAATCCATCTGAAATGTCGATTATTCCCTTTCCCTTCTGTTTCTCAATCTCATTTTCAATAAGAATATCCGGGTCTGTCTTCAGATATAGATCGTTCATTTCGATGAACCAGATGCAATTTTTTAAGTAATTGATATATTCGTTTTTTTCGATTCTACCTTTTCTTAATATGTGAAATATTACAATCCTTGAAAGCATATGATAGGCTATCTTAAAAGGATCTTTGATAAATTCATTGATGCGTGAAAGACAGTTGTTGAAATTTGTTTCTGCATCATAAATTGGTTTTCCATGACCAGGATATATAACATCTACATCTAATTTTCTAAGTCTTTCAAGGGATTCTTTCAATAAAAATATGGCTGAACTGCCCTCCACACGAGCATTTATTATTCCAAAATCGTTTTCATGAATAACATCTCCTGATATCAAAACTTTATTGCTTTGATCGTACAGACTTATTCCGCCAATAGAGTGACCTGGGGTATGAATCACCTCCATTTCGATATTACCGAAATTCAGTTGATCCCCATCTTTTAAAATTATATCAACTTTATATTCCGGGACTTCGTAATCGAAATAGTCAATCCATGTTGCCCATTTGTCGCCACGGTTAACATAATATGCCTCATATTCATGCATGGCAATCTTTGCATCTGAGGAATTAATAATTTCAGCATTGGCGCCAACGTGGTCAGAATGGCAATGCGTATTTACAATCAAATCAAAATCGACTATATCGTATCCCTCCTGCTTTAACAGTTCAACAGTCTCTTTGCAACAAGAGCAGTATCCGGTATCGAAAATCACCAGTTTGTCTGAGTCGTAGATGACTGAATTGCCATTTAGCCATCCTCTTTGAATAAATTTAATATTCACGTTGAAAAATTCCTATTTTTTTGTCATTCCGGCGTAAGCAGGAATCCAGCAAATGATGTCATTCCGCACTTGATGCGGAATCCATTTCCCTTGAATAGTTCCCTGCTTTTGCAGAACCTGCCCTGTACTCGATACGGGGGACGACGTCTGGACTCCGGCTTTCGCCGGTGTGACGAAATTAAGACTTTTTATGAGTCCATCATGTTTTGAATTAGTTCACACTGAAAAATCCCCTTTTCCGCTCTCTGGTTCAGGTTTTTTGACCCATCTATGACTCGCTTCAGACATTTTCAGAACTCGCCCTTAGTGCTCAAATACCTGAAAATGCTTATCTTCCGCTTCGTCAAGATGGGTACCCCAAAAATCCTGCTCATGTTAGCGCTAAAGGAAGTTTTTCATTTTTCAGGATGAACGAATTAGAAAGGATATTTAACACCGGGAGTATGAGGAAGCAGGCACTTAGTCCTATTTCTTGCCTATCAGCAATCTTTACCAATACCTGCTGATATTCTATCTAATATGCCATTTATAAATGAACCTGACTTTTCTGAACCGAATTTTTTTCCCAAATCTATGGCTTCATTCAGAGTAACCTTGGCTGGAACATCATTGCAGTATAAGAGTTCAAAGCTCGCTAGCCTTAATATACTCCTGTCTACTTTGGACATCCTCTTTAGTCTCCAATTTTCCGAGGATTCCTCAATAAGCCTGTCAATTTCCTCCTTATGGTTACAGACACCCTCTACCAATTTTTCAGTGAACTCCGTGGACATTCCCAAACCTTTAAAATTCTGCCAGAAAAGGTCTAAAGCATCCCTGACATTATCACGGCTTGCATCAATCTGATAGAGAATTTGGAGGGCTAACTCTCTGGATTTACGCCTGTTTCCCATTAAACCCTCGGGTAACTACTCAGGTTGTCAGGTCCAAGGCAACATAGAGTTCGCTCCGGACTTCCGTGCAAGACCGCTTAGCGTATCGCAAGAATCGGATAAACTCCCCACTCGTCTCGGAATCGAAACCTTCGGCAATATTATGCATCGATGATCCGGCAGCATCTTGTATCTGTCTCTTCAACCCGTAGTCCTTTGCAAGTCCTGGCTTTTTTGTTAGACGGTACACTTTTCGAGCCAATTCACGTGCCAGTTGCCAAGCCTCAATATCTTCAAACCGTTCAATCTTCATCGCTCTCTAACCTTGAACCCCGTGGAACTTTGAACCTGAGCAGTTACAAATCTTATTTACCCTAACTCTTTAAGAATATTTGCCATCTCTATGGCTGAAATGGCTGCGTCCCACCCTTTATTGCCCGACTTCGAACCTGCCCGTTCAATTGCCTGCTCTATATTGTCTGTAGTAATTACACCAAGAGATATAGGAATTTCACACTCTAAAGAAACGTTGGCAATACCCTTGGTAACTTCTGCACTGATATATTCAAAGTGAGGGGTAGCACCCCTGATAACTGCACCTAAACATATAACAGCATTGTACTTTTGAGATTTAGCCAATTTTTTTGCAGCCAGAGGTATCTCAAATGAACCAGGAACCTTTACTATTTCAATGTCATTTTCATCTGCACCAGATCTAATCAATGCGTCCAATGCTCCAGCAAGCAATTTTTCACTGATAAAATCATTAAACCTGCTCACTACGATTCCAAACTTCAAACCACGAGCATCTATCTTCCCTTCTATTATCTTCCGTGACATATTTTCCTCCTCTTAACCATTCAGGTAGGCACAAAGGCACAGAGCGCCAAAGGCACAAAGTAGGAAAAAACAACGAAACGACCCTGCTCTGCTTTGTGCCTATGTGCCTTTGTCTCTTTGTGCCTGAATAGTTACTATTTTATATTCAATATATGCCCCATTTTCTTCTTCTTTGTTTCCAAATACTTAATGTTATTATCATTAGGCTTAGTCTCAATGGCCACCCTCTCTGTAACTATCAGCCCATACCCCTCTATACCCTTAATCTTTTTAGGGTTATTTGTCATCTGTCTCATCTTTCTTACCCCTAAATCACGAAGGATCTGTGCCCCTACACCATAATCTCTAAGATCGGGTTTAAAGCCAAGCCGTTCATTGGCCTGAACGGTATCCAAACCCTGATCCTGAAGCTCATAGGCTCTAAGCTTATTAATCAGCCCAATACCCCTTCCCTCCTGATGCATATAAACAATAACGCCTTTGCCTTCCTCTTCAATCATCCTCATAGCAGTGTGGAGTTGTTCCCCGCAGTCACACCTCTCGGAGCCAAAGACATCACCTGTTAAACACTCGGAATGAACCCTTACCAAAATCTCGTCTTCTGGGTTAATATCTCCTTTAACCAGCGCAAGATGCTGGTGATTATCTACGTCATTTTCATATGCAACAGCCTTGAATTCCCCACCATACAGAGTAGGTATACGCGTTTCTGCAACTCTCCTAACAAGACCCTCGTTTTGCAATCGATATTCAATTATATCGGCAATTGTAACAATTTTTAAGCCATGTTTTTCAGCAAATATCTCTAAATCCGGCATCCTCGCCATAGTTCCATCGTCTTTCATTATCTCACAGATCACACCAGCCGGTATTAAGCCGGACAGTCTGGCCAAATCAACCGAACCCTCTGTCTGGCCTGTTCTTACCAGCACCCCACCATTTCTTGCGATAATAGGAAAGATATGACCGGGTCGAGCGAGATCCTGAGGTTTTGTCTTTTCGTCTATAGCAGTTAAGATTGTCATAGCCCTATCTGCGGCAGAAATACCGGTAGTAACCCCGCACCTTGCTTCAATAGAAACTGTAAATGCAGTATTAAAATGAGAGGTGTTATCCGTCACCATAGGAGACAGATGTAATTCCTTCGCCCTTTCTTCATTTAATGTCAGGCATATAAGCCCTCTTCCATATCTGGCCATAAAGTTGACAGCATCGGGGGTTATCTTCTCCGCTGCTATCATTAAGTCTCCTTCATTTTCCCTGTCCTCATCATCAACAAGGATTATTATCTTTCCTTTTTTTATATCCTCAATTGCCTCTTTGATTGTGCTTAATGCCATTTAAGACCCCCCTTAAGTTCGTAAGTCGTGAATCGTGAATCGTGAATCGTGAATAGGAAAGCGACTTACGAAAACCCATGTTTACTAAGAAACTCCCTATTAATTTTACTATCTCCTTCTCTTTTGGCTTGTCCTTTATCTAAGAACCTTTCTACATACTTTCCGATTATATCATTTTCAATATTGATACTGTCGCCAACTTTTTTATTGCTTAAGGTAGTGTGACTCGCTGTGTGGGGGATTATATTCACACCAAAATCATCATCTGTACAATCATTCACAGTTAAACTGATACCATCAATGGCCACAGAACCCTTCTCAATTATATACTTCATTATATCTTTAGAAGCCGAGATCTTAATCCTCGTGGAATTTACATCTCTGGAAACCCCCTTAATCTTTCCAATACCATCAACATGACCCAAAACTAGATGTCCCCCCAATCGGTCTGAAATACGCATGGCTTTCTCTAAATTTACCCTTTGTCCCTCCTTCATCTCCCTGAGAGTGGCTCTCTGTAAGGTCTCAGGCGAAACCTCCGCTCTAAATCCTTTTGGCAACAGTTCCACAATAGTCAGACAAACGCCATCCACAGATATACTATCACCAGTTTTTGTTTCAGTAAAATCCAGGTTACACTCTATAAGGACATTCATATAACTGCCTTTTTTATCAATCTTCTTTACGGTACCTACATCTTCTATCAATCCGGTAAACATATTACCCCTTATTCACGTAGCCTTCAACTAAAATATCGTCTCCCAGTCTTCTAACCCTGATATTCTTTAGATCAATGGCATCATTAAGTTTCTCAACGCCTTCGCCACCCACCATGCCTAATGCATCTGCCCCCCCTATGATCCTGGGAGCATAAAAAAATAAAACTTTGTCTACAATGCCGCTATCAAGAGAGGAGGCATTTATCTCAGCGCCACCCTCAATAAGAAGGCTGGTAATCTCCAGTTTGCCAAGTTCATGCATAAGCTCCCCCAAATCAACTCTATTGTCTTTGGAACCGACAATAAGTACCCTTGCCCCTAATTCCTCTATTTTTTTTATCCTCTCCTTATGTGCCAATTCAGTGGTGGCAATAATGGTCCCCGCCTCGGATTCAAGCTTCAAAACCTTTGATTGAGGCATTATCCTCAACTTGCTGTCAACAACTATCCTTACAGGATCTTTACTCTTCCTGCCATTTAAACGGGCAGTAAGCTCAGGATCATCTGCCATAATCGTGCCAATCCCTACCAAAATCCCGTCTACCTCGTCCCGCAACCTGTGTAAAAAAGCCCTGGACTTTTCATTGGTAATCCATCTGGTATCTCCAACCCTGGTAGCAATCTTGCCATCTAAACTGGCCGCTGATTTGAGAATTACAAATGGCCTTTTTTCAGTTATATACTTTATATATGTCTCATTTAACCTCTGACATTCCTCTCTTAGTATGCCTGTTTGCACATATATTTCATTATCCTTCAGGCATTGAATACCCCTGCCTGTCACAACTTCGTTGGGGTCTTCCATCCCAACAAACACCCTTTTAATTCCGCTATCAATAATCGTTTTGGTACATGGAGGAGTTTTTCCATAATGATTACAGGGTTCCAGGTTAATATACAGTTCTCCTCCTATGGCCTTACCCCCCGCGTTATTTATGGCATTAATCTCGGCATGAGGCTCCCCTGCTTTTTGGTGGAAACCCTTACCAACAATCTCACCCTCCTTAACCACCAAAGCCCCTACCAAAGGATTGGGGCTTGTTCTGCCTCGGGCCTTTTTAGCCAGCCTAATGGCTAATCTCATGTACTCTTCTTTATTCATACCTCTCAAAACTCACTCTTTCTTAGTTTCCTTCTGCCCCCCAAGGAGTTCCCGGACTTCTACCATAAAATCGCTTACATCCTTGAATTGACGGTAAACTGAAGCGAATCTGACGTAAGCCACTGCATCTAAGTCATGCAATGCTCTCATTACCCTCTCACCGATATCCGAGCACTTTATCTCTTTTTCACCGCTGTCTTGAAATTCTCGTTCTATTTCATCAACCACATTTTCAATCGCATTAATGCTTACCGGACGTTTCTCACATGCCCTTTTAATCCCGTTAAATATCTTGGTTCGATCAAAAGGTTCCCTGCGTCCATCCTTCTTAACTACCGACGGGAGAACCTCTTCAACCCTTTCATAGGTCGTAAACCTTTCTTTACAATCCAAACACTCTCTTCGACGTCTTATGATATTACCGTCTTTGCTAAGCCTTGAATCTATAACCCTGTTGTCAAGATTGGAACAAAAAGGGCATTTCATAATCCGGTCATTCTCCCATGTTATAGATATTTTCTGTTGTAAAAAAGCCTTTTTACTATTATATTGTTTTTATTACATAATATTTAAGAATACTGGTGTTGTCAAATATTATTTTGTTGTAACTATTCAGGCTTTTTCCCCTACCTTGTGCCTTTGGCGCTCTGTGCCTCTGTGCCTGCTCTAATTAAGACTTCGTTTGGTGTTGCTATGAAAAAAAGTGACTCTCGGCATATAATCAAGGAATTGAGAGAAAAGATCAATTATCATAATTACCGTTACTATGTGCTGGACGACCCTGAGATATCCGATGCTGAGTTCGATAAGTTGATGAGGCAACTGGAAAATCTGGAAAAAGAATCCCCCGAATTGACTACCCCTGACTCCCCCACTCAAAGAGTAGGGCCCCCCCCCCTGAATGAGTTTGTGCCGGTTAAACATTCCCTCCCTATGCTCAGTCTGACCAACGCTATGAATGAAGAAGAGGTAAAAGGGTTCGACCAGAGAATAAAAAAGCTTCTGAACACTACGGAAGATATTGACTACATTGCCGAACCTAAAGTGGATGGCGTAGCAGTGGAGCTTGTATATGAACAGGGAAGGCTCACTGTAGGATCTACCAGAGGAGACGGGGTAATTGGAGAGGGGGTTACCCAGAACCTCAAAACCATAAGGTCTATTCCTTTAAGGCTTATTGGTAAAGAAAGAAAAATTCCGGAATTGCTGGAGGTGCGAGGTGAGGTTTACCTGGGAACAGAAGATTTTCAAGAACTCAACAGAAGGAGAGAAGATGAAGGAGAACCGCTTTTTGCCAATCCCAGAAATGCTGCAGCAGGTTCTCTGCGTCAGCTGGACTCAAATATAACCGCTCAAAGACCCCTCGATATATTCTGTCATGGAATTGGGAGGGTCATTGGCATATCCATCAACACCCATGTCGAAACCCTAAAGGCATTTGATCAATGGGGTCTAAAGGTAATACCCAATATCAGAATATGCAGAAATCTTGAAGAGATTATTCACTATTACAGGGAGATGACTGAAAGAAGAGACGATCTGGGATATGAGATAGACGGTATTGTTTTAAAGGTCAACAGCCTTAGATTACAGGACAGACTGGGCACAGTATCAAGGAGCCCCCGCTGGGCGGTGGCATATAAATTTGAACCAAAACAGGAAACCACCAGGATTAAGGACATAGTGGTGCAGGTGGGAAGGACAGGCGCCCTGACCCCGGTGGCCATAATGGAACCCGTCAGGGTAGGAGGGGTTGAGATTAGCAGGGCAACCCTGCACAATCAGGATGAGATTAACAAGAAGGATATAAGAATTGGAGATACGGTAATTGTCCAGCGGGCGGGAGATGTCATCCCAGAGGTAGTTAAGGTAATCGAAACAAAACGCACAGGGGAGGAAAAAAGATTCACTATTCCGGAACTATGCCCTGTCTGTGGCGCCGGGGTCTTCAGACCTGAAGATGAGGCTGTTCACAGATGTCTGGGGCTTTCCTGTCCTGCAAAGCTCAGGGAAACCATCAAGCATTTTGCCTCAAAAAGGGCCATGGATATTGATGGATTGGGAGACAAGCTGGTTGCCCAATTGACAGATAAGGGGCTCATAAAGGATGTGGCTGACCTGTATTCCCTTTCTAAGGAAGACCTTATAGGACTTGAAAGGATGGCTGAAAAGTCCGCTCAAAACCTCTTAGAAGCTATTGAAAAAAGCAAAGAAACTACCATGGAAAGACTGCTTTATGCCCTGGGAATAAGGCATGTAGGTGAACATATCAGCAAGATTTTGACAAACAATTTTAAAGATATGGGAAGCCTGATAAATGCGACTGAAGATAAACTAACCCATACCCATGGGATTGGGGCTAAAATAGCAAAGAGCATTGTTAAATTCTTTGAACAAAAAGATAACCTTAGAGTGATAGACAGGTTAAAACAGGCAGGGTTAAGATACCCTAAAATCAAACCCCGGAAAGAAAACAAATTGGAAGGAATGACTTTTGTTTTCACAGGAGCCCTGAGTTCATTCACAAGAGACGAAGCCAAAAGAAGGGTAGAAGAATTAGGGGGAAAAGCTGCATCTGCCGTCAGCAACAGCACCACCTATGTTGTAACAGGAGAAAACCCGGGTTCCAAGGCTGACAAGGCAAGAACTCTGGGTATTAATATTATGACTGAAGATGAATTTAAGAAGCTGATTGAAAGATAGGCTGCTGTAGTGTATTCCTTCCGTTTGCGGTGTTAACCGACAAGTTAGTATAATTATATTAATGGGTTATGCCAATTTTATTTTACAAAAAAGCCCATTTTTGCTACACTCGTTTTGTCGCTTAATAACATTGTTATGTGTCTGGAGAAACAATTAAGATGATAAAGATAAACCTATGATTGTAAGACCGAGACTAAATGATTTTCATAATTTACCTTTCACACAGGAAGGCGTTGATTTTGCCATTCCATTTTTAGATGAAGACATACCTCTTTATCTTGCCCCTTTTTTATTATGGAAAAGTCCATCTCAACAAGATAATTCCTTGCATACTTCAATAATAAATTCATTTAATTATCTGGGAAGCTTATATTTAAAAAATGAAAAACTGCGATTCAAATCCTGAAAGAAATATCAGAATGTGATGAAGTTGGTTTAGGAAATTCAAAGACAAAGCATGGAAAAAAAATAGGAGACAAAATGGCTCAGGCAATTTGGGGTTTAAGGTGGACACATTTGTCAAGACGATTTTGCTGTGGAATTCTACGATGACACACATTCGGAATGGGAGGATAGATTCCTTCTACTTGGTCTTAGTTCCCCTCTTCGGCTCGTGATGGTTTGCCACTGCTATCGTGAAAGCGAGTCAGTGAGCCGGATTATTTCGGCCCGGAAGGCCACGACGAACGAAGCCAAATTTTACAGGAGATAGTGACATGAAAGACGAATACGACCTGTCTAAGATGAAGTCCAGGCCGAATCCCTACGCCAAGAGTCTCAAGAAACACGTTACCCTCAGGATGAGCCCAGACGTGGTTGAGTACTTCAAAAAAATGGCGGAGGAGACCAACATCCCTTACCAGAGCCTTATCAACCTTTACCTGAGGGACTGTTCTGCCTCCAAGCGCAAGCTCAACATGAGGTGGGCACCGTGAAAGACTATAAACCACAGAACCAAGCACTCCAGCCGATGCGCTAAAGCGCGCGGCTGAGCTTTCCCGTTGAGCCTGTCGAAAAAGGCTGTAATTCTTACACTTAATAGAGAATATACACATGAAATATACGCTGATCTGTGGTATTATCCAGTAGACAACGACTTATACATAAGGAGAACCACAGATGGCGCGATACAAGCAT
>JACQWO010000070.1 GCA_016209225.1 Desulfobacterales bacterium | reverse complement strand
CTATTTATGTTGTCAAAGAACGTTTTTCGAAGGCTTGGGGCCAACTGAGAAAAATTTTCACCCTATTTGACCGTCGTTATGGGCATCCGCTCATAATGACTGCATAAGGGATGCCTGACTTTTTACGAGTCCATCAAGCTTAGATGGGTCAAAAAATGTATGCTGAAGCGAAAAAGGGCGCTTCTTCAAAGCTTTCATGTCTATTTAACCGAAAACAGTGCAGGCATCCCTCCAGCGGCATCTGGTTCGGCAAAAATCCAATGGCGCTTTCTGTTTTATCAGAGCACGAAACTCTTGGGCAGTCCTCTTTTCTCCATAAGATACCCCCAACCCCTTAAGGACTATTGCATCCCACTTTCTGACCGCATCCTCGTCTCCGTTGGGGCTCTGGCAGCGATTGTCCTGGCAGAGGGGACAGGTTTGGCACAGTTCGTCAACACCCTCTAGAACTTCTATTATCGTATCAGTGCCTGATTGCATGGTTTCTCTAATTTTATCCCCGATTCGGTCAAATCTCTCTCCTCTGTCGGGGAAGTTACCAGTCAAAAATTGCTCACAATAGATGTGATGTGGACGCCATCTTGATACTTCAGCGCTTTTATCATCAGCCATATTTTTCCCTCCTTCAGTCAGGGTAGGAGAGCTTTGACGTTATGTCTGTCCTACTTGATATTAAAAAGACTATTTCAAGAAGAAGGAATTGTCAAGGCAAATAAAGGAGATGTGCTTCCCTTGCCCGCACATTGGCGCCGAAACATGGGAGAATGTAGCATAGTTTGGACTATATTTCCCTGACTTTTTAAGGTTTCATTTGACAAAATTCTTTAATTAACGTAAAAAATATTAAATATACCAATACATCCAAAATGTAACAGACTTTTTCCCTTTTCAAAGACAAAAGATGCTAAGAATGATTAATGACCATTATAAACCCAGTTTTTCAAAATGAGAGCGGGGTTTTTTATTTTGATAGGCTTCTTAGTTCATGAGTCCATACTTAACATGTGCATTCAAAGCCCTACAGTACTTTTCTAATGATGGATAGCAAGAAAAATGACAAAATAAAAAAGGATGCGATAGCCCTCTGCAAGCGTGCCTACAGAATGGCAAAGGAGGGAAGATATAAGGAGGCTGAAGAGGGATACGCTGCTGCCTTAAAGATCCACCAAAATAATGTGTACGCCCTGGTTGGTCTTGGAGATTTGAAACGTAAGAGAGGACGATTTGAAGAGGCTATCTATTATTATAAAAGGTCTCTTGAGGTTGAAAAGGACAATAAGTTTGCCCTTGCAGGATTGGGTGATGCCTATAGGGGCTTAAAAGACGTTGATAAAGCACTGGAGGTTTGGTTGCAGTGTCTATTATTAAATCCTGAAGAATATAAGGTAATGACAAGGGTAGCTGATTGTTTCAGGAAAAAAGGAGAGTTAGAAAAAGCTAAGAAATATTATTTTATGGCCCTTAAAGAAAACTCAGATGATCTATATGCTTTGATGGGCCTGGGCAATATTCATGAAAGGGAAGGAAATGATGCGGAAGCGCTAAAAGTTTTTGAAAAACTAATTCGCATCTCAGGTGATGACATTAGGGCGCTCGCATCTGCTGCAACTATGTATCGGAGGCAAAAACAATACGAAAAGGCTATGGACTATTATGAGAGGATCCTTAAGGTGTATCCACGGAATTCTTATGCCTGGCATGGAAAGGCGGATTGCTTCAGGGGCATAAAGGATTACCCGTCTGCAATCAAAGCATGGCAGATGGCTTTGAAATATGGCATGGATCAGAGAATTGCCATAACCAGAATCGGTGATGCTTACAGAGGCATAAATGATCTTGAACAGGCAGAGATGCATTACAAGAAAGCCTTGGCCTCAGGATATGACAAGTATGCATATCTGGGGATGGCAAAAATTCATGCCGAGAGGAATCGTATGGATGAAGTGGTAAAGATATTCTCCCTCTTGATTGAAAAAGAACCTAATAATTCGCGGGTTGCTGCTGAATTGAGAAGACTGGTTGAAAAGCATCCTCAGCTTACAAAGGTTTTCCCCAGCTTCAAGGTAACAACGAGACATCCCTTCTCATAAATGAAGACACGTTGCACTATAGGCGGACGCTAGGATCGAACTCCTTAATAGCCTGAATTCGTTCAAGGACAGGGGGGTGACTGTAACTCAAAAACACTTTGAGGGGATGGGGAGTCAGGTTTGAGAGATTTTCAACACTCAGCTTTTTTAAGGCTGTAATCATGGATTGAGGTCTATTATAGGTCTTAACGGCATATGCATCTGCCTGGTATTCGTGTCTTCGGGACAGCATGTTCCCGAAAATGGAGAGAATCATCTCTATAGGGTGATAGAGAAAGCCGAAAAAGAAAAGACTCGCATAGATGGAAATCTCCTGCATCCTAAACGCTGCAAATAATTCTCTGTTATTGATAAACAGAGAGAGAATATAAAACATTAGAGCAGTCGTCAGGATAGAGATACCGATAGACTTCAGTATGTGCATCTTCTTGTAATGACCTATTTCATGGGCAAGAACGGAAACAAGCTCTTCTACTGTATGCTTTTCAATGAGGGTGTCAAACAGAACGACCCTGCGAAATCTCCCAAAACCGGCAAAAAAGGCATTTGACTTGGTGGAGCGTTTTGATGCATCCATGGTGAAAACGCCTTTGATCTTGAAGTGTTGTGATTTGGCATAGTCTTCAATGGCGCTTTTGAGTGCCTCCTCCTCCAACAGGATAAATTTGTTAAACAGGGGCATAATAGTAACCGGAGCAATAAAAGTGAGGAATATCTGGAATGCCGTTACAGCAATCCAGCAATAGAACCAGGCAGGTGCCCCTGCCTTTTCAAAAAGCCACAAAACAGCTGAGAAAATGACCCCGCCAATCACTGCAGCCAAAAGCCAGCCTTTCAGGATATCCAGAATAAATGTTTTGGGCGTTGTTCTATTGAAACCGTATTTTTCTTCAATGACAAAGGTACTATAGATGGAAAAGGGGATGAGGAGTATCTGGGAGGCGAACAAAAGTGTCCCCGCAAAAATCAAGCCTGTTAGGATACTCCCCAGACCGAAGCCTCGCGCAAACTGGTCAACGATATTGAATCCTCCAAAGAGTATAAAGGCAATACTAATCGGCGTAATAATGGTATCACTGATTATTCCAAACCGGGTATTTTCTCTGAGATACTCCTGGGATTCCTTGTACTTCTCAGCATCGTAGTAACCTTTGAACTCTTCAGGCAAATCTGTTCTCGCGTGCCGCACATTCAATGTATCAACGACCAAACCCAAAAGATAGCTGCCAACTAAAATGGCAAGAATTATCACCAGAAAAAAATTCATCTCAGCCTCTACTCACCGCCTCTCCCTGAATAAAATAACACTATTTCAAGAAGATGGAATTGTCAAGTCTCTCTTTCCTTGACTTTTCAGGGGAGGCTGTATATGCTCAATAAATCAGGTAACTCTTTTAGTATAATGAGGTTTGTCGACTTAAGTCAACAGTATTGGCCCATCACCCTACAGGAAAATTGGAGTGAAAGGAGGCACAGAAATGAAAAAAGAACAAAAACAAGCAGAGGGAGACTTTGACAAGATTAATAACCTGTCACTGGAACAGAAGAAAGAAATCAGTAATCTGCCGTATCAAATTAAAGAAAGAATCGAGAAACTTGACGAAAGGTCAAGAGAAGAAATTGAAAAAAAAATTACCGAGCTCTGCAACCTGGACGATGCAACAAGTTTTGAAAAATTTCCCAAGACAGTTAGGGAATGGCTTAAAAAAGATATTGAGAGGATACTGGGAGTAACATGGAAAGATTTAACATTGACTGTTTATGGCGAGAGGTTTTTATCCAACACACTTAGATTCTTTATCTTTAAACTAAACACAGTTATTAAACCTTGACAATAAATCAGGCACAAAAGGGAGGTGGCTTATGAAAATATTATTTTTATTGGTCACTTTTTTAGTCGCATTTTTTACCCTTACAGCGGCTGCTCAAGAATTTGAAACCGATACCATCAAAACAGCCGCTGGCAATCTGAAGATCACCTTCATCGGTCATGGTACGCTCATGTTTGCCTTTGACGGAAAGGTGATCCATGTTGATCCGTGGAGCAGGCTGGCTGATTATACAAAGCTGCCGAAGGCGGATATTATTCTGTTAACCCACGAGCACCCTGACCACTTTGACCTAAAGGCGCTCGATATTTTGCAAACCAAGAATACCATGCTGGTATTAACAGAGGCTTGTGCAGGTCGTCTGAAAGGTGGCATTGTCATGCATAACGGGGATGCTAAAACCGTTCTGGGATTGAAAATAGAGGCTGTACCTGCTTACAATATCCTTCACATGCGCAGTGATGGGCATCCCTTTCATCCAAAGGGGGTAGGAAATGGATACGTGATCACATTTGGCGACAAGAGGGTGTATGTGGCAGGCGATACGGAAAACATCCCAGAAATAAAAACCCTGAAGAATATCGACATAGCATTCTTACCGATGAACCTGCCCTACACGATGACGCCAGAGATGGTAGCCGATACGGCAAAGGCTATTAAGCAGAAAGTCCTCTACCCGTACCACTACGGTGAAACTGATATATCAAAAATCGTGAATTTGCTGAAGGATGTCAAAGAGATCGAGGTACGCATCCGCAAAATGAAGTAGCACAAAGAATCAAAAACATGGATAATAAGACAACCATTACAGATAAATTAATGGAGACGGTAAAGGGGAAAAGGACAGCCATAATACTGACCCATAATAACCCTGATCCCGATTCTATTGCTGGCGCTATTGCGCTAAAATACATCCTATATAAAACTAAAAGGATCAAATCAATTATCGGTTATAGTGGAATTATCGGAAGGGCCGAAAATAGGACCATGGTAGAGAACCTGAAGATAGATATGATTCCATTTTCAGAAATAAAATTCAGCAAGGATAAACTTGTCGCTCTTATAGATAGTCAGCCAGGTGCAGGGAATAATTCCCTTCCAAAAAAAGTAAAGGCTAATATAGTGATAGACCACCATGCCCCCCTGCGGGTAAAAACTAAAGAAGCAGCGTTTTGCGACGTCAGAGTGGAATATGGCAGTGTTTCTACAATCCTAACCGAATATATATCTAACCTAAGCCTTTCTTTTGATAAGAGAACAGCAACGTCCTTATACTATGGGATTAAGTCAGATATCGATGACCTGGCAAGGAACAGCATAGCTGCGGATATTAAGGGGCTCCAATTGCTTTTCCCCCATATCTCTATGAGGCTACTAACCAGGATAGAGCATCCTAAGGTCCCAAAAGAGTATTTTTTGAAATTTGTAGCTACCATAAACAACGCCTTGATCTTCAGTGATGTAATTATATCTGATCTAAAAGATGTTAAAAACCCTGATATGGTGGCAGAAATGTCAGATTTTTTGATGAGAATGGAAAATATAAGATGGTCTCTTTGTCTTGGCAGCTTTGACAATCAATTGATCTTTTCCATTAGAACCACCAGCAGAGGTAAATGGGCAAGCAATATTGCAACAAGGCTTCTTGGGAATAGAGGAACAGGAGGAGGTCATCATAAGTCAGCTGCAGGTAAGGTAGACATTGCAAACCTTTCCGAGAAAAGCATAGAGAATTTAAAGCAATCGATAATTAAAAGGTTCCTCAAATTGACAGGAAGAGAAGGGGTTCACGCAATAAGAATGGTCTAAAACGGAGTATATGATATACATGTTTAAAACTGCGGAGGTATAGAACATGTCAAAATTCAGATTTATCGATTCCCATGTACATCTCTTTCCTGAACCACTCTTTCATTCTATATGGAAATGGTTTGATGAATTCGCATGGCCGATTAAATACAAGGTTTCCGCAGACGAAGTAATAGGGCTCCTAACAAATTTGGGTGCAGAGAGGTTGGTGCTTTATAACTATTCACACAAAGCAGATATTTCTTCATCTCTCAATGAGTGGAGTTACAACCTTACCCAGAAGTATCCGCAACTAATAGGATTCGCAACAGCCCATCCTGATGATGATAATTTGTCAGCCCTTCTCTATACAGCATTTGTGGATTACAATCTTTACGGCTTGAAGATACAGTGTCACGTAAACAAAATCCCCTCCGACGACGAGAGGATGTTCCCCATTTACGAAAAGATAATTGAATACGATAAGATACTAAATATCCATGCAGGAACGGGTCCTATCTTACGGCCCTATGACTTCAGTGAGATATGTGGAGTCAACCGATTTAAGAAAGTAGTGAAGCGGTACCCTGATCTACGATGCATCTTTCCTCATCTGGGTGCAGAGGAATTTGAGGAATTCTTTGACCTCATGAGAGAATATAAAAATATATGGACTGACACTACCATGATGCTTACCGGGTTTTTTCCTCACGATATAAACCCCGAACGTCTCGTTGAATTCCAGGATAGAATCCTATACGGCAGTGATACCCCAAACATCCCTTATGACCTCCAGACGGAGATAAACTATATCAAAAAATTGGGGTTGGGCAAGGAGGTAGAGGACAAGATATTCTATAATAATGCCAAAAGTCTGTTCAATCTCGGGCCGGCGAGAAAAGGGGAGTTATAATGCTTGAACTGGCTATTGTTTTTGGGGGGTCTTTTACCCTGGCACTCTCAGGAGCGCTCATGCCAGGCCCTCTTTTAACAGTAACCATAGCCGAATCGGCGCATCGGGGTTTCGTGGCAGGGCCTTTGCTCATGGTTGGCCATGCGGTTCTCGAACTGGCACTGGTAGTGGCTATCATTCTGGGGCTGGGGCCCTTTCTGAAGATGCCTCCGGTTATGGGGAGCATTGCCCTGGTCGGCGGAGCCATCCTTATATTGATGGGTGTACAGATGATCCGGACAGCGGGAAATCTCTCCCTTAATATGGATGGGCCAGGGGCCAGGGTGGCTTCTTACCCTGTGCTGACCGGCATTCTGGCCAGCCTTTCCAACCCTTACTGGACCCTGTGGTGGGCTACCATTGGCCTGGGATATCTAGTTGCCGCCATAAAGCTGGGCCTTCTGGGGGTAGGGGTTTTCTTTGTGGGTCATATTGCGGCCGATTTCCTCTGGTACAGCATAGTCTCCTATGGTATCTGCCGCGGCAAAAGAATCCTCAAAGACAGAGCCTATCAACATATTATCCGTTTCTGCGGCATCTTTCTTTTGGGATTCGGCGGGTGGTTTCTGCTGGCCGGAAGGACTTATCTAGGCTATTAGGCTATAGGCTACAGGCTACAGGCTAATAGCCTTTTTATTTTATACAGACAGCCCGTACCTGTTTAACATTAGTATATCCCTTGATTGCCTTTTCTATTCCATCCTGTTTTAACGTCCTCATACACTCTTTCATGGCCTGCTCCCGGATATCTTCAACCCGTGCTTTGTTTTGGATTAAGGCTTTGATTTCATCAGAGGCTATCAGTAACTCATGTATCCCCATCCTTCCTTTATAACCTGTATTGTTGCAGGCTGGACATCCTACAGGGGTATAAAAGATCATATCCTGGGAATAAGCGATGTCTAAATCTTTAAAGTATTCCTCTCCATATTCCATCACTAGATTCTTAAAATCTTCCTCTGATGGGTTATATGGTTTTTTACATTCTTTACAAAGTGTTCTTAAGAGTCTCTGAGCCAGTACCCCTAATAGTGCATCGGCAAAGTTAAAAGGATCCATTCCCATGTCCAAAAGCCTTGTGATGGTCTCAGGAGCGCTATTGGTGTGTAACGTGCTGAACACAAGGTGTCCTGTCAGGGATGCCTCAATACCCGTAGAAACAGTTTCTTCGTCTCTCATCTCACCGACCATAATCACATCCGGGTCCGCCCTTAAAAATGCCCTCATTGCGGCCGCAAAGTTTAATCCAATCTTTGGGCGTACCTGGACCTGTCTCAATCTATACTGGGTAATCTCAACAGGGTCTTCTGCCGTCCATATCTTTTTCTCCGGTGTATTGATAAAGCCCAAAGCCGAATGGAGAGTAGTTGTCTTTCCGGAGCCTGTAGGCCCCACCACCATAACAATCCCATACGGCTTTTGTACAATTTCTTTAAAAAGATTCAGGTTTCTATCAGACATGGCCAACTTATCCAACGGGATAGGTTCACTGGCGGCAAGAATCCTCATGACTACATCCTCTGTCCCCCCGCTAGTGGGAAGGGTAGCTACCCTCAGCTCTATCTCCCTTCCCCCACGTATCTTGAATTTGATCTTCCCATCCTGAGGCAATCGCCTCTCAGCTATGTCCAGTTGCGACATGATCTTTATCCTGGAGACAACTGCCATTTTGTGACTGTAGGGAATAGTCTGGTAAGGAACACACATACCATCTATCCTGAGCCTGATCTCTGTATTGTTCTTGCCTGGGTACGTCTCAACATGAATATCAGAGGCATCCCTGTTGTATGCGTCGGTTATTATCTTGTTAACCAGTTGGACTATAGCGCTATCGTCCTCACTTACCTGTTGATCCAGAGTATCAAATTCGCCTACATCATCTTCGTCATCGAGTTTGTTCAATATGTCAGAGATCGACTCTCTACTCGCCTCTTCACCAAAAAAGAGGGTTAGGTAACTTATTATATCCCCCTTCAAGGCAACAACGAATTCACAACCTCTCTTTCCAAATTTTGACTTTATAAAGTCAGTCCTCTGAAGGTCGGCCGGATTGTCAATAACGATAACTATCTTATCCCCGTTCTTTTCTAATGGGACCCATAGGGTTTTTTTCAAATAACTAACCTTCAAACCCACCAACAGCTCCCCTGGTATAACAGCCTTGTCATCGAATTGAACGAATCTGCATTTATAAAAATCACTCAATGACTTGCCAATATCTGTCTTTGAAACCTTGAATCTTTTCATCAATATGGATTCGATCTCTTCTCTTTGCTCCCTGGCGTCCTTTATGGCTTCCTCCAGTTCTCTGGAAGCAATAATATGGTTGGTTACCAGGTAATCGAATTTTGAGGACCGCCTTTTACTCATCTTGATCTGATTATAAAAGGCTATCCCCAAAATCTTTGCAATCCCAGTAATGGATTTTTGACCCTCTACGGTAAAGCCAGAGCCATCCTTCTTATTAATTAACTGTATGACCCCTAATAAGTACCTCTCGAATATAATGGGGGCCGCTAAAACCTGAACAGTTTTATAACCCGTCTTTTGATCCCAGCTCTTATCAAATCTAAGACTGGGATTAATATTTTTCAGTTGTTCTGCATCATAGGCATCAGATATATTGACAAGTTCTTTGGAATACGCTGTATAACCTGCAATACTTTCAGGGCTTATAGACACCTTGATCTCCTTTATTCCGTTTCCCACCATAAATCTCGAATAGAGTTCCTTTTTAACCCCATCTACTGCATAGATTGTAATCCTGTCTGCATCAAACAATCTGAGCATGTCATCCTTTAAATCAACAAGAATCTCGTTTATATTCTTGGCAGAGTGGATACGATTGGTAATCTCCCTCAATGCCAATCCATACTCCACTTCCTTTTTTAGTTTCTCAATGTTGTTTTTAGTATCGTTTGTCAAGTCTGCCATGTCCAACTTTCCCTACAGAAAAATTCACCGTGAAGAGTTTGTTATAACTCCCAATTTAGATTATCACACCTGGAAAAAAAATCAATCTAAAAAGAGGGGTGACTGTGGGGGACAAACGGAGGGGGGTGGGGTGAGCAAAAAGGTCAAAGCACCGGCCAAACCAAAACAGCCGGCAGCGATTAAAAAAGGAACGACATAACTCCCGGTTATATCGTACACGAACCCTCCTATTAACTTTTACAGGTAAATGAGACCTTTCCCTGACTTGCAAATACCGGTCAACACATTTACCGACATTGATATCGGTATTGACGATAGGGGTTTTGCTGGATAACAATCCTAAATCTGCTCCAGTTATTTTGGCAAGTTCAATCAATTCGTTGTTGGTATAAAACTCACTTGGCCATTTATCTCGTTTATTG
>JACQWO010000069.1 GCA_016209225.1 Desulfobacterales bacterium | reverse complement strand
CTATTTATGTTGTCAAAGAACGTTTTTCGAAGGCTTGGGGCCAACTGAGAAAAATTTTCACCCTATTTGACCGTCGTTATGGGCATCCGCTCATAATGACTGCATAAGGGATGCCTGACTTTTTACGAGTCCATCAAGCTTGCTTCATTGAAAATTCACAAACTCGCCCTTCGGGCTCAAACATGTGAATTTTTTACATTACGCTCGCTAAGAAAGGTTCCCCAAAAAATCTATGCAATTCGCTCTCAGGGGTACTTTTTCAAAACATGAATAGTTTTGCAAAAGTCTCAATAAAATCTTTGGAATTTAGAAATAATTATGTTACAAATATCCTAATTAAATTCTTATCTTTGTCAAGTTTTTTCCATTTTAGGCAGGAACAGGGAGGGAGCCATGTCAGTAAATAAGGTAATGCTAATCGGCAGATTGGGAGCGGACCCGGAAGTAAGATATACCAGCGATGGAACGGCTGTAGCTACTTTCCGCATAGCCACCACTAAGAAATGGGCCAATCAAAAGGGGGAAAAGGAAGAGAAAACAGAGTGGCACCGTATCGTAGCATGGAGAAGGCTGGGAGAGATATGCGGGGAATACCTGTCAAAAGGCAAGCAGGTTTACATTGAAGGCGAGTTACAGACCCGTTCATGGGAAGATAAAGAGGGCAACAAGAGATGGGCAACCGAAGTTGTTGCTTCCAACATGCAGATGTTAGGAAGCCCTGCTGACCAAGATAGGACTAAGAAGGATTTTGAGGGTAGTCCTAAACAGGATGCGAGTTTTGATACTGAGGATGACATACCTTTCTAAGTCCCGTTAGAAAATCTTTTTCTGGCGGGGTAAGTTACCCTGTCCACGGCACACTATTCTTGTTAAAAAGGAAATTCCTATACTATCAAGTTAGTTGCTTCGTAACAAACTTGAGAAGTCAGGAGTCAGAATCCAGAAAAAAAATTATTTCCATTCTGACTTCTGACTCCTGATTTGGGGATCGGTAATGACAGGCAGTGAAATAAGACAAAGATTTTTGAAGTACTTTGAAAAAAAGGGACATGCGATAGTCGGTAGTTCCTCATTAATCCCTAAACAAGACCCAACTCTACTATTTACCAATGCGGGTATGGTTCAGTTCAAAGGGGTGTTTTTGGGGGAAGAGAAGAGGGAATATTCCCGGGCTGTAACGTCTCAAAAATGTGTTCGGGCGGGGGGCAAACACAATGATCTGGAAAATGTAGGGGTAACTGCGCGTCATCATACCTTCTTTGAGATGTTGGGCAACTTTTCTTTTGGTGATTATTTTAAGGAAGAGGCAATTGAGATGAGTTGGGAGTTTCTGACCAGGGAATTGGGTCTTCCTCATGATGAGATGTGGATTACCGTGTTTAAGGATGATAATGAGGCTTTTGATATCTGGAGAGATAGGATTGGAGCGCCAGATAGTAAGATTATCAGGATGGGAGAAGAAGATAATTTCTGGGCAATGGGAGAGACGGGACCCTGTGGCCCTTGTTCAGAGATCCTGATAGACCAGGGAAAGGATGTGGGATGTGGAAAATCCACCTGTAAGGCGGGGTGTGATTGTGATAGGTTCTTAGAACTATGGAATTTGGTTTTTATGCAATTTGACCGCAACTCAGATGGAGCATTGACCCCTCTTCCCAAGCCCAGCATTGATACAGGTATGGGACTGGAGAGGATAAGCGCCGTTGTCCAGGGGGTAAAGACCAACTATGATACTGACCTGTTTAAGGTATTGATTGACTTTGTAGAGGAGATTTCCGAAAGAAAGTATGATGACAATCAGAGAGATGATGTCTCCATGAAGGTTATAGTAGATCATAGCCGGGCTATAACCTTCCTCATAGGGGACGGGGCGCTGCCTTCCAATGAGGGTAGAGGATATGTCCTTAGGCGTATTATGAGGAGAGCTGCCCGTCATGGAAAGATGCTGGGTCTGGATAAACCCTTCTTGTATAGAGTCTCAGGCACTGTGGTGGATGTTATGCGGGAAGCTTATCCTGAACTTGCAAATGCAAGGAATTATATAGCCAAAATCATCCATAATGAAGAAGAACGTTTCTCCCAGACTCTGAGTAGTGGTCTTGCCATATTGAATGAAGAGATGGAAAGATTAAAGGACAGTAAGGAAAAACAAATTCCAGGCTATCTGCTTTTTAAACTCTACGATACCTACGGATTCCCAGTAGATCTGGCATGTGACGCGGTGAAGGATGAAGGGTTTGCAATTGATGAAAAAGGGTTTCAAAAGGCTATGAATGAACAGAGAAAGAGGGCAAAAGAATCATGGAAAGGGTCGGGTGAAGAAGGAGTTTCTGAGATATATAAAAGGCTTGTCAAGGATAAAATTGAATCCTCCTTTTCCGGGTATGAAAGCGAGGGCATTGACATATCAGGCTCCGTACTGGCCATTATTAAGGATGGCAAGGAAGTGGAATCCGCTTATGAGGGAGATTATATTGAAGTTGTGACAAAACATACCCCTTTTTATGGGGAATCAGGGGGGCAGATTGGAGATACTGGGGCAATCATAAACGATTTCCTTTTTTTTGAGGTAGAGGATACCTTGAGGCCCCTGCCAAATTTGATTGTTCATAGAGGTGAAATCAAAAAGGGTTCTATTAAAAAGGATGACAAAGTATCTTTTCGCCTCAGCAAAGATAAACGACAAAAAATTGCCAACAACCATACAGCGACCCACTTGCTCCACTCTGCCCTGAGGGAGGTGTTGGGAGACCATGTTAAACAATCGGGATCCCTTGTTGCCTTTGAAAGGCTCCGTTTCGATTTTACCTATTTCTCTCAGATAACCAGTAGAGAGCTCCTTATGGTAGAAGAACGGGTCAATCAAAAGATTAGGGAAAACATAGAGATTGAAACGCACGTGATGCCAGTTACAAGGGCTTTAGAAAGCGGGGCCACAGCCCTTTTTGGGGAAAAATACGGCAATGAAGTGAGGGTTGTGGAAATACCTGGTTATAGCAAGGAGCTCTGTGGGGGTACCCATACAAGACGCACAGGGGACATTGGTATTTTTAAGATAATCAACGAATCCGGTATCGCCGCTGGGGTAAGGAGGATAGAGGCATTAACAGGTGAGGAGGCATTAAGGCACATAAACAAGGAAGAAGACATATTAGAAGAGATTGGATTAATCCTGAAAGCCAGGAAGGATGAGATAGTAGACAAAGTAGAGAAGCTGCTCCGGCATAACAAAAATCTGGAGAAGGAGGTAGAGTCTCTTCAAGGCAGATTTGCAAGCAAGCAATCAGAAGACCTGTTAGATCTGATTAAGGAGGTTGAAGGGATTAACGTATTATCTGTAAAGGTAAATATAGATAACCAAAAAGGCTTAAGGGAGTTAGCTGACAAGTTGAGAGGTCGATTGAAATCAGGAATTGTCCTCCTTGCTGGGCAAAAGGATAAAGATATCATGTTGGTTCTTGTGGTTACAAAAGATATTACCAATAGATTTGATGCAGGCAAGATAATAAATGAGATTGCCGGAATGGTTGGTGGAAGTGGTGGCGGCAGACCAGATATGGCTCAGGCCGGGGGAAACAACTTGAAATATCTTGATAAAGCACTAGAGAGTATTTATGAGATAGTTAAGAAAACTGCCGCTACCTGAGTTTTGCCAAAAGCTTCTGAGCTTTACCGTAGTGCTCACTCTTCGGATAGTTTTCCACCAAATGAGCAAGCGCAGTCTTTGCTTTTTCTTTCTCCTCTAGGGACAGATAGGACTCTCCAACATAGAGGTATACCGTGTCTGTAATGCTGGCTTTAGGATAATTTTCTAATATCCCTTTAAACCTGTAGAGAGCTGAGGTGTATTTCTTTCCTTTAAAATAGAGACGCCCCACATAAAACTCACGCTGGGCCAGCTTCTCTTTGCATATTTCCAGCATCTTCTGGGCTGAATTTGCATAAGTGGTGGAAGGATACCTGGAGATAAGATATTCAAATTGTTTGACGGCGTTTTCAGTGAATGTTTGATCCCGGTCTATGGATAGAATCTGTTTAAAATAAGACATACCTGTCTGATATATGACGTAAGAGATAACGGGATTGGTGGGATGGAGTTTTCTGAAATCTTCATAATGAGCTATGGCCTCACTGTATTCCTTTTCGTGATAATAGGAGTCGGCTATCCTCAGCTCTGCCACAATGGAATATTTACTTAAAGGGTAATTGTCTCTCAGTTCCTCAAAGGCCTCCCGTGCTTTTCTGTATTTTTCATCTTGATAGTAAGCAAAAGCTTGATTAAACAACCCCTCAACGGTATTAACCTTCCTCTCTTTTGTCCAAAAACAACTGGTTATCGATAATGATAGAAATAAGAACACCAACAAAAGGAGCCATTTTCCAATTAATGCCTTCATAAATCTCCCCTTCCTCCATTCGTTTTTAATATGCCAATTAATCCAATGGGGTTTCATTGTATATATAGTTTGTTCATAATAAAGTCAATATTAATTGAGTTCATCCTGAAAAGTGAAAAAATTCCCTTTGAAGCGAACATCTGCCTGTGCATTGCTTGCCTACCGCCCCAGCGGGGCAGGCGTGAATACATCGGGTGTTACGAAGGCAATCGAGAGGGCTGAACAACGTTATGGCTATAAATATCACAAATAGAACCCCAAGTACAATCCCCAAGTACACAAGTACAAGTGCGTCCCAACGTCCCCAAGTGCGTCCGTCCCCAAGTATCCCCGCTTCCGGTCAAAGCAACGCTATTATACGTATTATGTGTTTTATGATAATAAGCATATTATCGGGATATTTTCAAGAATAACCTTTGACTTTGATCATCAATAACTATAAAATTACACATATCTTTTCAATAGTGATGTTTGTCAGCAGGGTAATTAAGTATTACGTATATTAATTGTTAAGCCTAAAAGATAAAATATGAATACTTCACATGCATATTGGAATCCGGTGCCGGTTCCCGATAGAACCATCTTTGATATTCTCAATCGAAACCTCTTGCAGTTACAGAACACTAATGCGGATAGTCTACCGAATCTTCGCCGCGCTCATACTCTTTTGCTTGGGTCTGACTACAGCGGTGAATCGTCGCGTTCTCCCTACATAGTGTATTCCTTCTTACTCGTTTCGTTAGATGCATGGCAAAGCTGGGAACGGAAACGAATAGCAATTAGAGAGACTTTTTTCTCGGATTCCCGGCGGATGTCCTTTAAACGACTAAACGACATTCAAAGACAAAAGGCATTAGTACCGTTGTTACAGGCAGCCGATACCCTTGAGGGACTCTCTTTCTCAGTGGCCATGAATAAGCGCTCTGAATCTATCTTTCCGAACCCTCCATTGGATCTTACAAACCCAGACTTTGCCTCATTCACAAAGTGGAAGAAAAGTGTTCTCGAAAAAGCATTTGTAGCCACCCATTTCCTCAGTTTCCTTCTATCTGGGCTATGTAGACCAGGACAAGATGTATTATGGTTTACGGATGAGGACAGCATAGCGGCAAACGATCAGCGCGTGATTGACCTTACTCAGCTCTTCGGTTGGATTAGCAGCCTATATCTTAGTTTTTCTCTTGGTCACTGCCGCTGTGGAACGTCTCGCTGTGACAACGGCACCATGCAGATCGAGGATTTTCTGTCAGTTTCGGACCTAATCGCGGGCGCTATTTCTGAACAACTGGAACTTAAGCGAAATGACCCGAAAGAATTGTCGAACGTGTTCTGGATAAATAGACCTGACCAGACAGACAAGAGCAATATCATCAATTGGTGGCTTTCAGACAGCAAGAAACAATTGAAAAGACTACTGTGTATTATTGATCCATCTAAGGACATGAAACGGCATTTGGTATCTTGGTATCACTTTCATGATAGAGACGAGGCTTAACCAGTCGTTCCACCGGATCGCTTACGCTCCCGGTGAACTTTGTGTTAGGCTTAAAAAAAGGGGGGAAATTTAAAGATGTTGACATCAAAAAAACAATCGGAAAAATCTCAATCTGTAACAATCAGTACGGGAGAGGCGTTTTATCGGGTATCTCGTGCATTGCCGAAAAAAGACCGGCTGACCGTCGCACGATATATTCTGAAAGATGAAGATATTCGACGTAGTTTTGACAAGCTTGAAATCCCGAATGAAACGACTTTGAAAGCATTTGCCGAAGATAAATCCGCTATGCCTGTATTTCATTCCATCGAAGAATTACGAAAGGATTTGTTACCTTGAAGTTGATTATTCGGAGAACAACCCAGTTCAAACAAGATATTAAACGACTTTTACGAAGTGGGAAAGATATTGAGAAGTTACTGAGTATTGTTGAAGAACTTGCGGAAGGACGGAAATTACCTCCTGAATACCATGACCATCCACTCAGCGGCAAATATGAGAATAAGCGTGATTGTCATATCGAACCTGATTGGATCCTGATTTATGCAATAGAGGATGATGAACTTGTTCTTTATCGTACAGGAAGTCATTCTCAACTTTTCAGATGATATTATATCTGAGCCTAACCAATCGCTGAAGCTGACGGCGTTTCACGCCGCAGCTTAGCTTGATCGTTCCCCCCTCGCTCCGCTCGGGGGGAATAACTGTTTATGAAGATAAGCCTAAAGGAAGTGAAAGGAGGGATTAAAATGGGATTTTGGGAGGGGGAGCAATGCGAATATTGCAATGGTTCAATTGTTGAAAAAATAATTGACCTGCCCCGAAAGGTAGACGATAAGTATGTGCTTATCAAAAATGTGCCAGTTGGCGTATGCAAAAAATGCGGCACAAAATACTATACAGCTAATGTTCTTAAAACCATAGAATCAAGTGTTTGTGGCAGGAGAAAAGCAGAAAGCGAAATTCCTATGGCTGTATATTCCCTATAATAGAGAAAAACTCATTTGATTTTTTACCCGCACCGGCAGATAACAGAGTGCTTAAGGTTATTACCTAAAGGTCAAATATGAATAGTAAATATGAATAGTAATTTACCTGTCTGTAACCTGTAGACCCATCTCCTGCAAAGCATCTTTAAGGCAAACCATTCCCACTGGCCGTTGATTCTCTATTACAGCAATACACTTGAGGTCGTTATTAACCATCAACTCAATGGCCTGCACAATCTTATCGTTTAGAGTCACTGAGGGACAAAGCGGTATGCCTTCCTTAAAGGGAAGAAGGATGTCTTTTACTTTCTTTTCCTTCATTATTACCTTTTCTGACCCAATATGCCGTTTCTTTGCCACCAAAAAGGGGGCTTAAGACTTTTTATCAATTCAAGATATATGCCAAATATTACCGGCAGAGGAGCATAACTGATAACTCTCTTAGATATATGGATTTTTTTTATCTTTTTATTTCCCTCAAGCCCCAGAATGAAAGCATCGGGTGTAATCTTTAGGGTGACAGTAACAGGAAAAAGAAGTTTTCATTGGCTATGTGACAACAGCGGGCTTACAACAGCGGGCTTAAGCCCGCTGTTGTAAAAATCAATGAGTTATAAGATTTCTCCTTCCAGTCGAAATGACAAAGTGCGTATTTTTTTTTTTTTTTTTTACTTAATTGGAGGGCTGAGTCCATGGGTTATTTTGGGGCAGGTTGGGGGGAGGTAATCACCAGTTGACGTGGTGTAACCTGGATGTTTACAAAAAGAGCCGTTTCCCCATCTAATCCTTTTCCCTTGTTTATAGTTGGTGACCAATTTAGCCTGTCTTTTCAACCGGTTGTTTCTTTTCATCAAATACGTTTCCCTTCTGGCATAATTCTTGAGTTCATTAATAGACAGAAAAGCATAATTATGGTATTGGGTTTCAAGAATCCTCAACCAGATCAATAAGTCGGTACATGTTCCTGGTTTTAACATTATCAAAGGAGGTAATTAACTATGGCAGAGGAAAAAACCATTACATCAATGATGGTTGAAGATCGTGTATTTGAACCGTCGGATGAGTTTAAACAGAAAGCGGCAGTAAAAAGTATGGATGAATACAAGAAGATGCATAGGGAATCGGTGGAAAATCCAGAGGCGTTTTGGGAGAAGATAACAGATGCCATGCTTTGGGATAAGCGCTGGGACAAATTCTGGGAATGGGATTTTAACAAAGCTGATATAAAATTTTTTATTAATGGAAAGATTAATGCATCAAAAGACTGTCTGGACAAACATCTTGACACCCCCAGGAGAGACAAAACCGCTCTGATCTGGGAAGGGGAGCCGGAGGGAGAAAGCCGCACTTTCACATATAAAGAGCTTTACCGTGAGGTCTGTAAATTCGCCAATGTTCTGAAAAAACTGGGGGTAAAAAAGGGAGATCGGGTTACCATCTATCTCCCTATGATACCAGAGCTTCCAATCGCTATGTTGGCTTGCGCCCGAATAGGCGCTATTCACAGCGTTGTTTTCGGTGGATTTAGCGCTGACTCTTTACGGGACCGGATTATCGATTGTCGATCCACCTTTCTCATTACCAGCAATTACGGTTACCGAAGCGGCAAAACCCTTTCTTCTAAAGTTAATGCTGATGATGCGCTCAAGGACTGTCCGGACGTTAAGAAGGTGGTAGTGGTAAAGAGAATTGATAAAGATACCCCTATGAAAGAGGGAAGAGACCTCTGGTGGGATGAACTGATGGCAGAGGCTAATGCCGATTGTCCGGCAGAAGTCATGGATGCAGAAGATCCCCTTTACATTCTTTATACCAGCGGCAGCACCGGAAAGCCGAAGGGGGTGCTCCATACTATCGGAGGATATCTCACTTATATCCATGCCAACATGAAGTGGATCTTTGATGTGAGGGATGAGGACATCTTCTGGTGCACGGCGGATATTGGCTGGGTGACCGGTCATAGCTTCATTGTTTACGGTCCCTTGTCGGTTGGCACTACCACCCTTATGTTCGAAGGAGTCCCTAATTGGCCTGAGCCTGACCGATTCTGGAAGGTCGTGGAAAAATACGGGGTCAACATATTCTACACCGCCCCCACAGCATTGCGTGCCTTGATAAGGGAAGGGGATGAATGGCCTGATAAACGTGACCTGAGCAGCCTTCGCCTGTTGGGCACAGTGGGTGAACCAATCAACCCGGAGGCATGGATTTGGTATCATAAGGTGATTGGGAAAAAACGCTGCCCCATTGTGGATACCTATTGGCAGACAGAGACCGGAGGCATTATCATTACTCCTCTACCAGGGGCTATACCGACCAAGCCTGGTTCAGCCACCATGCCATTCCCCGGTGTTGATGCTGTGGTGTTACGGGAAGATGGTTCTGAGGCTGAAGAAAATGAGGGGGGCTATCTTTGCATCAAAAAACCCTGGCCGGGTATGATGAGGACCGTCTATGGAGCTCATGAACTCTTCCATAAAACATACTTCACCCGGTTCCCCGGTATTTATTACACGGGAGACGGGGCAAGGCGAGATGAGGATGGGTATTTCTGGGTGATGGGTCGGTTGGATGATGTAATAAACGTGTCCGGTCACAGGATGGGGACGGCAGAGATCGAAAGCGCCCTGGTATCCCATCCTACGGTTTCTGAAGCAGCGGTTGTGGGGTATCCCCATGAATTGAAGGGCCAGGGGATATATGCCTTTGTGACCCTGAAATTGGGAGTAGATCAAACCGATGACTTGAAAAAGCAGCTTGTTGCTCATGTGAGAAAAGAGATCGGTCCTATTGCCGCTCCTGATAAAATTCATTATGCGGACGCACTGCCCAAAACGAGAAGCGGCAAGATCATGCGGCGAATCCTCAAGAAGATCGCTGCAGGGGACATCTCAAATATTGGGGACACATCTACCCTCGCCGATCCAAGCGTGGTGGATATCCTTGTTAAGAAACGTCTATAAAGCGTAAATAACCCAAAGGAGCCCAAGCCCCCCTGCTGGGCTCCTTTCTTTGTATTTTGCCTGTAGAGCTCGAACAAACCCACTAGCGTCTCAAGGATAATTCGAGCATCCAGGAACTTGAGTAGTTGAATATTGACCATTTGCTAATGCCAAGCAAAACCACCCTACCATGCTCAATGAGATATTTTCCGTTAAAACAGAAGAAAGGAATAAGGCTATGGCAAACTCAATTAAGAACAAGGGATGGATTGTTACGTTTTCCGGTACAGGGATTAATCTGGCTCTCGGAATCCTCTATACCTGGAGTATTTTTAAGGGTGCGATAAGAAAATCGATTGAGACTGGCGTAGAAGGGGGCTTTAAATGGGACATTGCTCAACTCAATGACCCGTACTCTGTTTGCTGTCTGGTTTTCGCTTTTATGATGATTCTGGCTGGAAAGTGTCAGGATAGGTTCGGTCCTCGGCTGACAGCAATAATCGGCGGTATTTTGGTAGGGATCGGGTTTATATGGATTTCACAGACAACAGGCTATGTAAGTTGGGTTATTGGTTTTGGCGTGCTGGCCGGCACTGGAATAGGGTTCGGTTACTCGGCTGCCACCCCGCCTGCGCTCAAGTGGTTTCCTCCCGCGAGGACAGGACTAATTGCAGGGTTGGTAGTCTCTGGGTTTGGCCTTGCCTCTGTATATATCGCACCGCTTTCAGAATATCTCTTGAGTATATGGGGACTGCAAAACGCTATGCTGTTCTTCGGGATTGCATTCCCTATTGTTGTGTGTGGGCTTGCAACACAACTTGTTAATCCACCACACGACTTTTTACTTTCGAATTCAGCCTCTTCTTTACCTAAGGCTATAGACAGAGAAGATAAAGCTCTGAAACCGGTCGAATCAGTCCTGACTCAAAGAGATTTTAAGCCTTCGGAGATGATGAAGTCGCCCTCGTTTTATATAATGTGGTTTATCTATTTTATAGGATCTGGGGCAGGCTTGATGGTTATCAGCAGCGTTGCCGGAATGGCAAAAAAAAGTATGGGAGAAACTGCATTTGTGGCTGTTGCGATCCTGGCTATTGGAAATGCCGCTGGACGTATAATTGCAGGGATGCTCTCAGATAAAATTGGTCGTAGCCTTACCCTGTTTATTATGCTTATGTTTCAGGCCGTTTTAATGTTTGTAGCCATCCCCATTGTGAGTTCTGAAAACACATATGCCGGTGTCCTTATACTTCTTGCCACCTTGATCGGGTTCAATTACGGAACAAATCTATCGCTTTTCCCATCATTTGCAAAGGACCTCTACGGGCTAAAAAATTTCGGCATAAACTACGGTATTCTTTTTACTGCATGGGGTGTCGGCGGATTTGTGTTGAGCCGAGTATCCCAAATGTTACAGGCCGCCGGTAAAGGAAGCTTTACATCTTCGTTTGTAATAGCAGGGATTATGCTAATTGTTGGCGCCTCCCTCACTTTTACATTGAAAGGCTTTAAAACTGAGTATATGGCAAACAAATAAAAGAGGTAGACTTTTTTCGTAAAATAATCTATATTTTAACAAGCTTACAAGACCTTTGCACAACCTGCAAAGAGCTTTGAAGAAGTCCCCTGAGAGCGAATTACATAGATTTTTTTGGGGACCCTTCTTAGCGAGCGGAATGTAGAAAATTCACATGTTTGAGCCCGAAGGGTGAGTTTGTGAATTTCCAATGGCGCGAGCTTAGATGGGTCAAAAAATGTATGCTGAAGCGAAAAGGGGTACTTTTTCAAAGCTCTCGCTTATTTCATAGCTTTCTTATCCTACCTTTGCCCATGAAAAAATTCTCTGACTGGAGACTTAGAAATAAACTTATCTTTGTTATCTCTCTTTTAGTTATCATCCCCTTGATTTTATTTTCTTTCCTCGCAACAAGTGAGTTCAGCTCAACTCTAAAAGCAGGGGAAGATCAGAAATTGGAAAATATTGTTAATACCCTCCACGCCCTTTGTGAAATCAACTTATCAGTCGCAGAAAATACTTCCTTAATTCCACCCCCTCAGCTTTCCAAGATAAGGGAAATTGTGAAAAGTATTGTTATCGGAAAGACCGGCTATGCTTATGTACTGGACCGGCAGGGTAACCTGATCATCCACCCCACTAAGGAGGGGGAAAATATTAGCAACTGGGAAGATTCCAAGGGCAATTATTTTATCAAGGAGATGATTGAAAAGGCGATCTCCATAGGGGGATCAAAGACAGGAGAGATTCGATACCCGTGGATTAATGTGGAACTGGGGGAGACCTCTCCCCGGATAAAGATTGTTAAGTTTCGCTATCTGCCCCAATTGGGGTGGATTATAGCAGCCGGAAGCTATGAGGAGGAGATCTTCAAGGCGGTTTATGATACTGAAAAGACTGTTATCATTTTAACCACAGCCAGCCTGGGAATAGTCTTGATATTCACGATTATACTGGCACGTTTTCTAACCCGTCCAATTCTGCAGTTGACCAGGGTTTCATCCCGAATGGCAGAAGGGGAGTTCTCCCTTCGGGTTGACATTTCCCAACAGGATGAAATCGGTCAACTGGCGCACTCTTTTAATTGTATGGGAGAACAGATTCAGAAGTACACCCAAAATTTAGAACAGGCTGTAACCCAGCGGACTCAGGAGCTCGCAGATTCAAAAGAAGAGTATAAAAAAATATCGACACTACTGACCAATATCTTAGAGAGCTCCACTGAATATGCCATTGTTGCCGTTGATATTGAAGGAGAAATCCTGGAATTTAATATGGGCGCCAGAAACCTTTTCGGGTGGACAAGGGAAGAGATGATCGGAGAGAATATTTCCAAGACTTACGCTAATAGCGAGGATTGTCTCCTTGAAAGGGAAGAATTGCAAGGATTACGAAGGGGGCGGGCAATAGAGAAAGAGGCAGAGCGAGGGAAAAAGGACGGGGGAAGGTTTCTTGGTCGGACGGTGATAACCGCTATGAGGAATGCCAAGGGTGAACTTTTTGGATACCTGGAAATATCACGGGATATTACCGAGCGAAAACGTCTGGAACAAGAATTGAAAGAGACAAAAGACTATTTAGAAAATATCCTCGAAAGCTCAGTAGATGGAATCATAACAACTGACCGGAAAGGGATTCTTACTCGTATTAACAGGGGACTGGAAGATATTCTTCATGTCAAGAAGGAGGAGGTTATCGGTAAGCATATTTCTATTGTCTATCTGGACGGAATAGCCGAGGCTCGAAAGATCATGAGCAGCCTCCGTCGTGACCATAAATTCAGCAATTATAAGATGACCCTGGTTGACAGGAATGGCAGAGAGATTCCCATTAATACATCTGCCGCCCTCTTAAAAAATTTTAAGGGGGAAACCATAGGAACGGTGGGTATTTTCCAGAACCTGACCGAAAAAAGAAAGCTGGAGGCAGATCTCCGGAAAGCTGAGGCATCCCTTATTCAAAGCGCCAAAATGCGGGAACTGGGAGATCTGGTTTCAGGTGTAGCACATGAAATAAACAATCCCCTCATGGCATCCCAGACTATCCTTTATCGTATCAGAGAGAATCTCCATCAAGACTGCCCCAATGAAAGACTGATAGGTTTGATAGGTCGCTGCAATGATCGTATCGCCACCATTGTTAACCATCTCCGGGAGTTCTCACGAGAAACGGAAACGCATTTTGAACCTTTAGATATAAGGATACCGATAAACAATTCTCTCCTTATAACTGAACAGCAACTCCTCGATCACAGTATTAAAATAGTAAAGGATTTTTCCTCCCAATTACCCGAGGTGACAGGAAGCGCCTCTCAACTCGAACAGGTTTTTTTAAACATCATCAGTAACGCCAGGGATGCTTTAGACAAGCAGGAATCAGATAAGGAACTCATAATCCGTTCTTTTTACCGATCTAAGGATGGAGCGCCAGGGGAGGTCATCATTTCGTTTACCGATACAGGTCCAGGGATATCACCGGAAATTAAGTACAAGATATTTGATCCGTTCTTTTCAACTAAAGAAGTAGGGAGCGGGACAGGCCTTGGTCTCTCTATCTGCTATGGTATTGTAGAAAAGCATGGAGGCCGGATAGAGGTGGATAGCGAGGTGGGAAAGGGGGCTACCTTTAGGGTCATCCTCCCCGCGATTGCCAGCGACAACTCAATAGAGAAAGGAAATACAGGCAATGTCTAAAAAGATTCTTGTTGTTGATGATGATGAGCTTGTTTTGATAGCCCTGGAAGAGCTGCTCAAGCCCTGTGGCTACGAGGTGTCAACCGCCTTAAACGGTCAGGTTGCTCTGGAAAAGGTAGGTGAGGAAAAATTTGACCTTATGATGCTGGATATTATCATGCCGGGTATTGATGGGTTCGAGCTCTGCCGAAAAATCAGGGAAATCGAGCTATACCGTACTGTTCCCATTATTATACTCACAGCCAAGAGCAGCAAGGATGATACGCAAAAGGGTATCGATGCCGGCGCGAACCTATTTTTGCCAAAACCCATCGCACCCCAGCGTCTCCTTGACTTAGTAAAAAATTCTTTGGAATAATACTCTTCGAGAGCTTTGAAAAAGTACCCCTTTTCGCTTCAACATACATTTTTTGACCCATCTAAGCTCGCTTCATTGAAAATTCACAAGCTTGCCCTTCGGGCTCAACCATGTGAATTTTCTACATTACGCTCGCTAAGATGGGTTCCCCAAAAAATCTATGCAATTCGCTCTAAGGGGATACTTTTTCAAAGCATAAATAGTTTTGCAAGGGTCTCTCTTCAAAACTGAGGAAGATAATGCATAAAATCTTAATTAGTTCCACTGGCACCCAATCGGGACAGAGTTTGGCAGCATGGGTTATGGCGGAGATTTTTCATTCAAAAGGCATGCGGACAGGTTTTTTTAAGCCCTTTGTCACCCGTCCCATGATTAAAGATGGACGAATAATAGATAAAGACGCTCTTTTAATGAAAGAGTATCTTTGTCTTCAGGAAGATTTAGAACTCATCTCTCCGGTTGTCCCGGAAGAATCTCCAGGAGATGAAGCCACCAGGAAGGAACAGATTAAAAACATCAAAAAAAGTTATGAAGTCGTGAAGGAAGAAAAAGATGCTCTCGTAATTATGGGGTCAGAGCAGATTTTTTATGACTCTGACTCCCCTTATTTGCCCGATGGTCATCTTGTAAAACAGTTCGACTCTCCGGTTCTGCTGGTCGATAAATTTCAGAGTGAGAGCATGTCTATATATTCAGTGCTGGCCGTAGACTCGTTCTTGAACGGAAGAGTCAAGATCGTAATCATTAATCGGGTTTCACCTGATAGCCTGGAATCTGTCCGCCAAAAACTTGTTCCCCTCTTTCAAGAAAGGGGGTTGCCCGTTGTCTTTGTTGTGCCTCAAGATCGGATTCTGGCTTGTTTAACCATTCGTCACATCGTTGATATCGTTAAGGGCGATGTGCTGACAGGAGAAGAACGCCTGGATAGCCTGGTGGAAAACACCTCCATCAGTCCCTCTCACCTTCAGGGCTCATTAAATTTATTCCGCAGGGTTTTTAACAAAATTATCCTTCTTGGACCAACAGTGGATAATTCACCTGTACCTTTTATTCCCCCTGTTGTTACCGGTATTTTGTTGACCGGAGGACGAAAGCCGGCTCCCATTGTAATCAATACTTGCAAGGATTTCGGCATCCCATTGATTTCGACCCCCTACGATACCTTTACTACCATGGATAAGCTTCAGAATCGGCAAATACATATCACCAGTAAAGATGTCTATAAGCTCAAACGATTTCTCCATCTCCTGGGTGGAGAGGAGGCTATCCGAAAGATTGTAGGGCAAACTGTTTAAACTCAATCCCTGAAGTCGAGAACATGTCCTGGATATATAAAATAAGTCACCTCTCAGATGTTGAAAAAGAAGGTCTTTATCGTGTTATAATTCCACCTTCAATATTTCATCGTTATCGCATTAGCCCGGTTCTTTTCATTAATGAAAGACAAGAGCGTCTGGTTCGATTTTATTGTCCGCCGAAAGACAATGCAGCCATTATCGAAGTAAAGCGGGAGGCGACAGACCATGATAGTGTCTTCTTTTCCCAGATATCCGACACCACGGACAGAACTCAGCTTTGTCTCGATTTTATAATTATGAATGATCCTGATAGCGAGAGGTTTAACACTGATGTTGATATGATGGGAAAGGACACTCTTTTTGGACGGGCATCCCGAAATATAAATGAAGAGGTAAGAGCCCTGAAAGCGGGGTTAGCTCCGGGCCAGGTTAGAAGAGGACTCAGGTTAACCGGCGAATTCATCAATTGTCTGGAGCACTTCGCCCGGATTATGGGAATAAAGTCGATCGTCTTAGATGCCCTTTTCTATCATAACGCCATTATTTATGAGATGTATGGCTTTTCTTATTTTGAAGGGCTTCTAAGGATGAAACGCATCCATGAACTTTTTCAGCCCGGAAATATCCTCCATGATAAGTTGAATGGTTCTTCCCCTTTTCGACAGACAGGGTTTCATAGATCGATCCGTGGGCGAAGTTGGGCAATTCATGATGGCATCCTCAATGTTGTTGATGACGAAATACTTGAAGGGGCATGGTTTTCCCCAAAAATGTACAAAATGATTGATAAGCCTCGAAAAGTATGTACTTTTCCCGATGCTCAGTATTAAACAGGTTTCTGCCCCAATGCCTTTTCGGTTTGTATAAAACGCCAGTAACTACTCAGGTGTTTAGGCTGAAGACTGTAGTAGCCTAATAGTCTGTAAGCTGTAGGCTGAAGTAGGCTAATAGTCTATAGCCTAAACTTCAGTCTATCTACCTGAGTAGTTCCCTAAAAGGCAATCGCCAGTTGACAGGGTGTAACCTGGATGTTTACAAGAAAGTCCGTTTCCCCATCTAATCCTTTTCCCTTGTTTATAGTTGGCGAACAATTTACCCTGTCTTTTCAACTGGTTATTTTTTCATCAAATACTTTTCCCTTTTGGCACAATTCTTGAGTTCAAAAAAGACAGAGGATTTTACATATAACTTCTTAAAAGGAGGTAATTTCTGTGGTGGAGAAGGCGACGTCAGAAATAGTTGAGGAACAAGAATTTTCTGCAGAAGATATAGCTTCTGTAGACACCATCATCGAGCGATACGCTAGAAAACCTGGGGCGCTGATCCCTGCGCTGGAGGAGATACAGGAGGCCATTGGGTATCTTCCTAAATCCATACAGAGAAGGATCGCCATCGGTCTCAGGATTCCTTTTAGCGAAGTCTATGGGGTTATCACCTTTTATTCTTTTTTTACGATGGTCCCGAAGGGAAGGCATACTGTGAGGGTCTGTCTTGGAACGGCCTGTTATGTCAGAGGGGGCAAAAGAAACATGGAAAAACTTTCTGGAATTCTAGGGGTTGGCCCTGGAAGTACTACAGATGACAGGCGTTTTTCCCTGGACACTGTCCGTTGTATTGGTGCCTGTGGTCTTGCCCCAACAATGGTTATCGATAATAATACATTTAAGCAGGTTAAACCAACAAAGATATCTGACATCTTAGAAGATTATGATTAATTAAAGAAGGAGTTTACTTATGCAAAAGCTGAAGATAGAGGATCTTTATAGGATAAGGGGGGCTGTCCTCAGGTTCTCGGTACTGGATGCTGAAGGGTACACCTGCCGCATAACAGTCCACATGGGCACATGCGGGATCGCCTCTGGCGCAGAGAATGTTTTGGCAACCCTCAGGGAAGAACTCAACTCCTCTGGGAGAACTGACATCCTCATAACCACATCTGGTTGTGCAGGCATCTGCAACCGTGAACCCCTTGTCACTATAGATAGACTTGGCGAAGAGTCTATAAAATATGCAGAAGTGGACGAAGAAAAAGCACGCCAAATCTTCCAAAGGCACGTATTGGGAAGCCAGGTAATCCTGGAATGGGCATTTTCTAGAGGTTGGGAACAAAAGGAGAAAGCATTCGAGGGCCCTCCATCTCCGAAAAGCGAGGCAATACCTCCGATTCAGCAGATTCCATTCTTTGGCTTGCAGGAACTGCGTGTCATGAGGAATCGTGGTCTGATCCAGGCAGAGAAGATAGAAGAATACATAGCCATGGATGGATATTTTGCGGCTGCCAGGGCACTGTACCAGATGAGTTCTGATGAAATCATTAAGGAAGTTAAGGTGTCAGGGATTAGAGGTCGGGGAGGCGCAGGGTTCCCCACCGGAATGAAATGGGAGTTTTGCGCAAGATCCCGCGGAGATGTCAAATATGTCCTTTGTAATGCCGACGAAGGGGACCCCGGAGCCTTTATGGATCGTTGTGTCCTGGAGTCAGACCCTCATGCAGTACTTGAAGGGATGATCATAGCAGCTAAGGCCATCGGGGCCAAGCAGGGCTATATTTACTGCCGCGCGGAATATCCTCTTGCCGTAAAGACGCTGAACCTTGCCATTGATCAGGCAAGGGGATATGGCCTCCTTGGAGAGGATATCCTTGGGTCCGGGTTTAGTTTTGATCTGGAGGTTTACCGTGGAGCAGGGGCATTTGTGTGTGGAGAAGAGACAGCGCTTATGACCTCCATCGAGGGGAAAAGGGGTATGCCCAGGCCCAGACCCCCCTTCCCTGCCATACAGGGCCTGTGGAAAAAACCGACGGTTCTGAATAACGTAGAGACCCTGGCAAGCATACCCCAGATAATCCTTAATGGAGGAAAATGGTATGCCGGTCTTGGTACCTTGAGAAGTAAAGGGACAAAGGTCTTTGCCCTTACAGGAGATGTGAATAATGTAGGACTGGTAGAAGTGCCCATGGGAACGTCTATAGGGACTATCGTCCATGATATAGGGGGGGGGATCTCCGAAGGAAAAAGGTTCAAGTCTGTTCAGTTGGGTGGACCATCCGGAGGATGTATACCCGCCCAGCATTTGAACGCACCGGTCGATTATGAAACGATTACCCAGCTTGGAGCAATCGTTGGCTCTGGCGGCATGATCGTTATGAACGAAGATAAATGTATAGTAGATGTGGCCAGATTTTTCATGGAATTCTGCCAGGAAGAGTCCTGTGGCAAATGCACACCATGTCGGGTGGGCACGAAGAAGATGCTGGAGATATTGACCGGAATATGCGAGGGCAAAGGCGAGGTGGGAGACATAGAGACCCTTGAGCGATGGGCTTCTATCGTTCAGAATACAGCCCTGTGCGGACTGGGACAGACGGCTCCCAACCCCGTGCTTTCCACTCTCCGTTACTTTAGGGACGAATACGAGGCGCATATTCGTGAAAAGCGTTGCCCTGCCGTAGTGTGTTCGGCCTTTTTTAAATCCCCATGCCAGCACACCTGCCCCCTGGGGATGGATATCCCAGGTTATATTGCCTTGGTTCGGGCTGAGCGGTTAGACGATGCCTATAAAATCCTTCTCAGAACCAACCCATTCCCCAGTGTCTGTGGCAGGGTATGCGACCACAAGTGCGAATTCAAGTGCAGGCGGTCCACCCTGGATGAACCCGTGAACATAAAGTACCTTAAGCGGTTTATTACGGATAATACCAGGAGGCCGCCTGTAAACAGGGTACCTGTAACCAGGAAAGGAAGGATTGCAGTTATCGGTGCTGGTCCCTCTGGTATGACCGCTGCTAAAGACCTTATTCTGAGGGGTTGTGCGGTAGTTGTTTTCGAGGAGCTTCCAGAACCAGGAGGCATGCTCCGATGGGGCATCCCGGAATATCGGCTTCCCAGAGATGTCCTGAGAGCTGAGATCGAAGATATCCTGGCCCTGGGTGTGGAACTCCGATGCAACACAAAAGTAGGCAGGGATATCTCATGGGACCAGGTTAAAAAGGAGTTCGATGCCATCTATCTGGCTATTGGAGCTCAGCGGAGCACCCAGGTTGACGCGGACGGCGAAGATCTTGAAGGTATCTGGGGAGCCGTAGAATACCTTCGAGAACTCAACCTGGGAAAAAAGCCGAAGACAGGAAAACGTGTGGCAGTTATTGGAGGGGGCAATTCGGCTATCGATGCTTCACGCTCTGCCCTGAGGTGTGGCGCAAAAGAGGTTACCATACTTTATCGCAGACTTCGTCAGGATATGCCGGCTCAGGAAGAAGAGATACAGGCTGCCGAAGAGGAAGGGGTAAAGATCGAATATCTTGTGGCTCCAATCAGGTTTTTGAGTGAGAATGGCCATGTGCAGAAGGTCATCTGCCAGAGGATGTCTCTGGGTGAATTTGATGCCAGTGGCAGAAGAAGACCTCTGCCTGTACCAGGAGCTGAGTTTTCCCTGGATGTGGACCAGGCGCTTGTTGCAATTGGCCAGCAGCCGGTTTTCCCTTTCCCTGCCGAAAAAGACGACCCCAAAATCTCTAAGAGAGGGCTTCTGGAGATAAAGAAAGGCACACAGACATGTGTCAGTGATTCAATGATCTTTGGGGGGGGAGATGCGGTTACAGGTCCTGCTACGGTTGTGGAAGCAATAGCAGCAGGTCATCATGCTGCCAATGAGATAGATGCTGCTGTCAGGAAGCGTTATACAGAGCCTCCGTATATACCACCCCTTGAGGATGAGATAGAGATTCCCATGGTAATCGATGAGGAGACCCCGGAGATGCCAAGGACTCCTGTTCCAGAAATCCCTGCGGCAGAAAGAATTGGAAATTTTAAAGAAGTAGAGATGGGGTTTTCAAGCAAAATTGCTATGGAAGAGGCACGTCGGTGTCTGCGGTGCGATATTGAAACAATGTAAAATTTTGGAGGATATCCAATGGAGAAGAAGGTAAATCTGAAGATTGACGAAAGAGAGATAGTGGTAGACGAAGGTACGACAATCCTGGATGCAGCGCAGCAAAACGGCATTCGTATTCCCACCCTCTGCCACCATCCTTGCCTCTCCAATTGGGGGGGGTGTAGGCTCTGCGTGGTGGAAGCAGATGGGGCTCCCAGACTGGTTGCCAGCTGCGTGATGCCCGTTAGAGAAGGGATGGGGGTGGTCACATCCAACGATCGGATCATCGAAGCCAGACGAACCATCCTTGAGTTCATGTTTGCCGAGAGAAACCATTACTGCATGTTCTGCGCCCAGAGTGGAGATTGTGAGCTCCAGAGTCTGGCCTATGAGATGCAGATGGACCATCTCACTGTCTCTTCTTCCTACCAGGCATTTCCCGTTGATATAACAAGTGAATACATGGCCATAGACCATAATCGTTGTGTCTTATGCGGAAGGTGCATCAGGGGATGCCAGGAGATAGCAGGAGCCTATGTGCTGAATTTTCAAAATAGGGGCCCTGATTCCCTTATCGGTCTGGACCTCAATGAAGAAAGAGGAGAATCCACCTGCTATTCTTGCGGTGTATGCATGCAGGTGTGCCCAACAGGGGCAATATACAATCGCTATAGGACACATTATGCGGTTAAAGGACACACAAAGGACTGGGAGACTGTTGACTCCTTTTGCCCCCAGTGTGGATTACTATGCCCAACGCTCCATTTTGTCAAGGATAACAACCTGCTGAAGATTGAAGGCAAGCTTTCTCTAAATGGCGGAAGCCCAGACCTTGGGCAACTATGCTATAAGGGGAGATTTGAACCCTTTAAGACGATTGGAACACGCCTCCTTCAGCCCAGGGTTCGAAGGAAGGATGGGACATGGGCAGAAGAGACATGGCAAAATGCCCTTGACTTAGTAGCTGAGAAGCTAGGTACTATCAGGGATACATACAGTGGTAAGGCTATCTTCGGGCTTGCATCAAGCCGATGTTCCAATGAGGAACTTGTTCTCTTCAGGGATATCATGTCCGGGGGCTGGGCTTCCGGCTACATAGATACCCTGGACGGAGACCACATGAGAACCATTTCAAGGGCAATGGAGGACGTGGGAAAGACTTTCAAGGAGGCATCATGGAAGAGTATCCTTGAATCCGATTTCATCCTGGCAGTAGGTGCAGACCCCTATAAAAGTCAGCCCCTCATCTCATCCCTTATACACAGATGTGTCATGGAGAAAGGTGTTAAACTGGCTATCATAGGAAAAACAGATTTTATGCGTCCATGGACGTCCTTATACCTATCACCGAGGAATGGTAAAGAACCCTTATTTATCAAAGCCCTTTTGGAGGAAGTCATTGCTTCTGCTAAAGAATCTTCCCGTGAAGTGGAAAGGGCAGATGTGCCAGGCCTGCTAAAAGGGGAAGGTCTGAATTGGGAAGACAGAGGAACCTTCTATGACATGGTGAGGATATTTGCCAAATCATACAATCCCATAATTATTGCAGGAGAGGCATTGACTGGCACTGATGATCCATCAGGGCTGATACCTCTCATAAAGCTGGCTCTTTTCAAGGGTCTTCTTCCTGAGAACACCCTGAGGCTTATTATCCTGAAGCCGGAGGGAAACAGTGCTGGAGCATGGAGGCTGGGACTTTCTTCCCGTAAAGGGATAAATGGCAAAGACAAATGGAGGGGCGGACTTATGCTTCTGGGTGGAGAAGAAACCTTAAGTTCAGACCTTCCGGATCGCTTCAGTGGACTTGATTTTCTTGGTGTTATGAGCCCCTATTTCCCGGAGACACTGGCTGATAAGGCCCATGTCATTATTCCAAAACCCCTCTGGATAGAGGAGGATGGAACATATACCTCTCTGGACGGCATAGAATTCAGCTACAGGGAAAAGGTACTTAATCCTCCCGAAGGAGTAAAGGGGTCATGGCAAACCATGGTGGCTCTGGCTGACCGAACCAAATTTCGTCCTGACTTCAAAACATGGAAGGAACTACGTAAAAAGGTAGAAAAAGAGATGGAACTTGGTCCATTTTTAATGTATTAGTAGGGGCGGGGTTATTCCCGTCCCTAGCGGGCGGGAATAACCCCGCCCCTACCGACACCGACACGGAACACCAGGAATGGAGGTTTATTGATGGGAAAGCCAAAAGTAGCAACAGTATGGTTAGAGGGATGTGCAGGATGCCATATGTCCTTTCTGGATCTGGATGAAGGCCTATTGGATATTCTTTCGGCTGTAGATCTAACTGTTACCCCCATTACCGACTTCAAGAATTTTGACTTTCAGGAGGTTACCGTTGGTATTATTGAGGGTGGCATTGGAAACGAAGAACAGGTAGAGATTGCCGAGAAACTTAGGAAATCTTGCAAGATACTTATTGCATGGGGAGACTGTGCAGTCTTTGGTGGCATTAACACTTTACGCAACTGGATCCCTAAGGATGAGGTGCTGAGGTATGGCTACATCGAAACTGAAAGCACCGTGGAAGGGGCGATTCCCATGCATGAAGATATCCCCCCCCTTCTGGATAAAGTACTCCCGGTTAATGGGGTAGTACCGGTCGATGTATATGTGCCAGGGTGTCCACCCTCCACGGAGGCAATTGCCTATTCTTTGACAGAGATCCTGCAGGGCAGGATACCTGTCCTTCCAACCGAAATGATGCATTTTGACTGAGGAGGTACCCTTATGACAACAGTACAAAAGATAACTATAGACCCCATAAGTCGATTAGAAGGGCATGGGAAGGTCACTATTTTTCTGGACGGTAACGGTGAGGTAACAGATACCCGATTCCATGTGACTCAATTCAGGGGATATGAACGATTCTGCCAGGGGAGACCCTTTGAGGAGATGCCGATAATTACCCAGAGGATATGTGGTATCTGTCCTGTGAGTCATCAGTTGGCTTCCGCTAAGGCATGTGATGCAATCCTTGGGGTCCAAATCCCGGAGACCGCATATCTGCTGCGGAAACTGCTGCACAAGGGACAATACATCCAGTCCCATGCCCTCCACTTCTTTCACCTGGCTAGCCCGGACCTCCTCCTTGGATGGGATGCCGATCCCGCCGTGCGTAACGTGGTGGGAGTGATCGGGAAATTCCCGGATGCGGCCGTCAAGGGTATCAAGCTCCGCAAGTACGGTCAGGAGATCATCAAGGCCCTTGGCGGCAAGAAGGTCCACCCGGCATTCTCCGTTCCCGGCGGGGTGACCAACGCCCTTTACGAATCTGACCGTGATCGGCTCCTTGCCGGTTTCGATGAGGCATACGGGACATGTCAGCTCGCCATTGATCTTTTGAAGGAGTGGCAGGAGAAGAATCTGGACGAAGTGAAGCGGTTTGCGAACTTTGAGTCGAACTATGCGGGGCTCGTGGATAAGGATGGCTGTATCGCCCTCTACGATGGCAACTGGCGGATTGTGGACAGCAACCGAAAGATGCTCGTCGAGTTCGATCCTGCCAACTACCTTGATTATATTGGCGAGAAGGTTGAGCCATGGTCCTACATGAAGTTCCCCTACTACAAACCCCAGGGCTACCCAAAGGGCTGTTACCGGGTCGGTCCCCTTGCTAGGGTGAATGCGGCGACCAAAATTGCTACCCCTAAGGCAAACAAGGAGCTTGAGAACTTCAGGAAGCTTACAGAGAAAGGGCTCCTCGGCTGTACGCTCCTCTACCACTATGCCCGGCAGATTGAGCTTCTCTACTGCCTGGAGCGGGCTGAGGAACTCCTGAAAAATCCGGGTATCTGTGGCACCGATATCAGGATCACTACTGGTCCGGCCAACAATGAGGGTATCGGAGTCATCGAGGCTCCCCGGGGAATACTCGTTCACCACTACGGAGTGGACAAGTACGGCAAGATTACCAAGGCCAATTTAATTGTTGCGACAGGGCATAACAACATTGCCATGAACCGTTCCGTTGAGCTTGTAGCCAAGGAATACATCCACAAGGGCAAAGTGGAGGAGGGGATGTTAAACCGGGTTGAAGGGGCAATACGCTGCTACGACCCTTGCCTGTCGTGTGCAACCCATGCTGTTGGCAAGATGCCCCTTAAGATTCAGATATACAATTTCAATGGAGAACTTATAGATGAAGTGCAAAGGGACTGAGTCGTGCCCAATGCGGAAACCAAACAATCTTCCATATGGATTATAGGTTATGGCAACCCCCAACGCCGGGACGACGGAATAGGTCAGTATGCAGTTACAAAATTAAGAGATATATTCAAACACAAGGAGGGAATCCATTTTTTTGCCCTTCATCAACTTGAGCCGGACCTGGTTTTCGAACTACAGGATGCAACTTTAATTATATTTGTTGATGCTGCTGTGAACGAATTGAGAGGGGGATGGGAATGGACCAGGGTGGAGCCTGAACTCAGGAGTTTATCCTACCTGACGCACCATTTTAATCCGGCATTTCTCCTGGGTCTTCTCCAATCTCTGTATAACGAAAGTCCAGAGGCATGGATGATTTCTGTTCAGGGGGAGGATTTTGACATCGGAGAGGGACTTACCAAAGAGGTTGAAGATAGGGTATTTGAGGTAGTTGTTGAGATAGTGAAATTTCTTGACAGGGATTTGGGGTCATAGGGATTTCCATTTTAAATAACTTTAGGCACTTTAAACTTTAGCTCACTTTAGGCACTTAACTTGAAAAACAAACTGACAAAATGAGTTTTTTGTGATACCATGAATGTCTAAACAGGAGGGGCAATGAACACCAAACAGGAGGAACATAATGAGCACGGGAAGAGACATACTTATAATTGAGGATGACAGGGATGTAGTTAACTCTCTCCGTATCATCCTGGAAAGCAAAGATTTTACAGTGAGATACGCTTATAATGGAAAGGAAGGGTATGCGAAGATTAAGGAAAAGACACCCGATCTCATCATCCTGGACGTTATGATGAGCACAGACACAGAGGGATTCGATCTTGCATACAAACTCAGAGATGATCCCCAGTATAGGAATATCCCCATCATTTTGGAAACGGGCTTTACACAAAAGATGGCGGAAGATGGTCCTGAAAGGTTTCAGCATATACTGGGCGAAAGCTGGCCGGTCTCGTACTTTATGGAAAAACCGGTAGATCCTGAAAAGTTGCTTTCAACAGTCCAGTCCATTATCAAGGGGGTAGATACACCCTGTTAAAGGGTTTGGGAGGGTATTTTCTTCTACACCCCGTTAGAAATATCATTTACTAATGGGGTGTTCTGTCTCCGCCCTGAAGGATGGGGCTTTCTAACTGGGCAAATGCTATCTGGCGGAACGCGGTTAATAGAAACCATTTTGTTTATTGGAGGGGAAAAATTATGAAAAAAGTTGTTTTCGTACTGGTTGTAATTTTGCTTACAGTTTTGACTTTATTCTGTGCTCATCCTGTTAACGCTGAAGTACGAGGGGTGACAGACAAAGAGATAAAGATAGGCACAATTGCTCCTATAACTGGCCCTGCAGGGAGTCTTGGTACTCTCTGGGCTGAATCAATAAGGACCTATATTAAGCATATTAACGATAACGGTGGTGTCAATGGGAGACAGTTGAATTTAATTGTAGAAGACGACCGTTATGCGATTCCAGCTGCCATTGCTGCTTTTAAGAAGCTGGTTTACAAAGATAGAGTATTCACCATGATGGGACCTGGGTCTGCTAGTTGCCTTAATGTCTTGTGGAAACACATTGAGAAAGAGAAGCTGCCAACTATGTCCGGTGTAATGCCTGAGATTGCTTTTGTCCCTTCTAAGAGGTATATATTTGGTGGTATGGACACCTATGCAAATCAAACGAGGGTTCTCATCGATTATATAATTAGAGACTTTAAATTGAAAGAACCCAAGGTTGCCCTGGTTTATCCTGATACTGATAACGGAAAGATGGAGCTTGTAGCTGCAATAGAGAGACTTAAGAGATACAATATAACACCTGTAACAAAAGAGGTATTAGCCCCTGGCGCTATTGATGCCACAACTCAGGTGATGAGTATAAAAAGGTACCAAGCGAATATCATAGTCCATGCCGGAGGTATTACCTCAACAACTATTGTTCTGCTCAGGGATTTAAGAAAGATGGGATTAGAGATACCGGTTTTTGGTGCTTGGAGTACAATGCTTTCAGAGGAAATAAATGCTATTGGTAAAGCAGCAAATCAATTTTACTCTGTTCATGCTATATCTCCATGGTATGGTAAGGGGCAGGGTGTGGAAGAGATGAGAAAAATCACCCTGAAATATCACCCTGGGACGGAAAAACCCTACCGTGGCACCATATACACCTATGTTTGGGTTTGCAACACTATGCTAGTAGAAGGTTTAAAAAGGGCTGGCAGAAATCTCGATGAAGAAGCCCTGATAAATGCCCTTGAGGGTATTAAGAATTATAATACTGGTGGGCTCTGTGGTCATATCTCTTATAGTGCGGAAAGCCATAAAGGTGGAGACTCATCCCGGATATACAGGGCTGACCCCGCCAGCGGAAGATATGTCGCCATAACAGACTGGAGGAAGGCTGAGTAGTGATTGAGGAATAGGATCAAAGGGTTCGATTTTAGTTAAGCAGTAAAAGCTATCTAGCTAGGAAGAGGCAAGAGAAACCATTTTGTTTACTGGAGGAAAAAAAATTATGAAAAAATGGCCATATTGCCAGTTGCCAGAGGGCTTAATCAAATCGATCACTCTGGTGCAGACAAAGGGGAGTTAAAATTTGACGGGCTGTTGACCAAATAAACACTTCTTTAAATGGGCATGAAAACGTTTTTAGACAAAGCGGAAAGGAATTTTGATAACAGGCTGAAAGGGACTGTCCTTTATGAAAGTAGGATACGACCTGGTTAAGGAGCAGCTTTTCTTCAGGCAGGAACTCAAAGAGAGGGTCTTCTGGTTCATCCACCTCAGATGGATAGGTGCAGGGACAGCCATTGCAATAACCTGGGCAGCCTACCTCGGAGGACAGAGTCTGCCCATCCTTCCTTTAAACATTGCCCTTGTCTTTATTCTCTTCTACAATACAATATTCCTTTATATAGGGAAGCGACTGGAGGCATTCAGGCCCAGGGAGGTCAGACCCTTCACCGTCTTTGCCCACACCCAGATCTCTTTAGACCTTCTGTGTTTATATACACTGATTTATTTCACAGGGGGTGTTTACAGCCCCCTGTTAATTTTTGTCATCTTTCATATCATTTTAGCGGGTATACTCCTCCCCCCCCTTAGCTGCTATCTATATGGAGCGCTGGTTATTGCGGCGCTTGGAGGTCTGGTTGTCTTACAGGACACAGGGATATTACCTCTAAAACCCGTCCTGTTCCAGATACACCTATTGCATTATCGCTATGGATCCAGTGGCATCTCGATTCCATACCTCACATTTGCCGCTGCCATCCTGATCTCGGCATTTCTCATTACCTCTGTCAAAGTCTCTCTGAGGACAAAGGCAAGGAGTTTGCTTGATGTTTCCCACGAACTGGATTTGATTAATACCAAGTTAACAGCCCTCTATGAGATGGTGAAGGAAATGGGTTCCCACTCTGACCTCAAGGGGCTTATGGACTCAGCAACACGATATGCAACAAGGATTATGGGTGTTAAGGGTTGCTCTATCAAGCTTTTGAATGAAGATAAGAGGACGCTTCGATTCGCTTCCGTATATGGCTTAAGCAGAGACTACACATCTAAAGAAAGCATAGATATTGAAAAAAGCCCTATCAACCTCAGGATAATCCAGGGGTCTCCATATTCTATCAGTCATATTGATGAGAAAGATTACTTTCAATACCCTGAAGATATCCTGAAAGAAGGGATAGCCTCGATGTTGTGTTTCCCCCTTCGGGCGGAAGAAGATTCTACAGGGATATTATGCGTCTACAGTGACAAAACGTATCGATTCGATGAAGAAGATACGAAGTTTTTCTCCTTGATGACGGACCTCACGGCGATGGCCATTGAAAATCTCCAATCGAGCCTTGCAAGATCATGGTTTACCAAAAAGGCAGTCCACCAGATTCGTTCCCCGCTTAATGCCATCAGAAGCATGCTGAAGACCGTCATAGGGGGTTACGTGGGAGGGTTAAATGAGAAGCAGAAGGAACTCCTGATACGGACGGACAGAAGGGCAGAACTCCTGGGTAACCTTATAAGCGATATTCTGAGGTTCGATCATGACATTAAGGCCATTAAGAGAATAAAATTTCTCGGTTTGAACCCTTCTATGATACTTAAACAAGTAGTTCAGTTATACCAGTCCGAAGCTATTGAGAAAGGGATAGAGTTCAAGACAGAGATTGAAGAAATCGGCAATACTATGATTGGAAACCAGGAACTGCTGGACGAAATTTTTAGTAACCTCGTTTCTAACGCTGTTAAATATACCCCTAGAGATGGATTGGTCAGGATTAACCTCTCGATGAAGGGGGAAAACCATATCTTATTTGAGATTTCGGATACGGGTATCGGAATATCCCAGGAAGATATTCCTCGCCTGTTTACCGAGTTCTTCAGGGCGGATAATGCCAAGGCCATAGAGGAGAATGGGACCGGACTGGGGCTTATCATTGTCAAAGAGGTCGTTGATCGCTTGGGAGGAAGTATAGATGTAGAGAGCAAGATAGGGGAAGGTACCCGCTTCACCTGTATACTTCCCTTATCCCCCCCCCTTCGCCTCTACCCCAAAGGATGAAAAGAGTGTAACCTTTTTTCGTTGTCATTGCCGGCCGCTAATTTCTTGTTGCTTCTTATGAACTACACTTTTGCATCACATAACTGTGACAATTGGTCTATCTTCCTATCATCTTTCATGGGGTTTGAGCGAGTTCTTGCGCATAACAAGCAACAAGAAACAAGCGGCCGGCCTGATACACGATGGCGATTTAGGGGTCTGCCCCCAAATCCGTTGAACCCTGAACCCTAAACTGTGAACCCTGAACAGGTATCTTTTTATGCATGAACTATCCATTGCCCAAAATATTCTGGATATAGTAAACGAGCAGCTTTTAGTCAATAACCTGTCCAGGGTCACTAAAGTAGGCATGAGGGTAGGCAAACTGGCTGCAATTGAACCGGCATCCCTGAAATTCTGTTTTGAGATCATAATCAGAGATACTAGAGCAGAAGGAGCGGTATTGGAGATCGATTCAGTTCCCATAAGGTATAGGTGTAATGACTGTCAACTGGATTTTATTCTCGATGAACTGGATTTTATCTGTCCCAATTGTATGGGAAATAGACTGGAGATAATTTCTGGAAGGGAATTGCAGGTAGTAGAGCTGGAGGCTTATTAGATGAAGATAAAGATTGTAAAGGATATATTAGAAGCCAATGATATGATTGCCGAGGGAAACAGGAGACTGTTTAAGGAAAAAGGTACGGTTGTAATGAATCTGATGAGCTCTCCGGGTGCCGGCAAGACAACGCTGCTTGAAAAAAGCATTTCTGCTTTAAAAGACAGGGTCAGGATCGGGGTCATCGAGGGGGATATTCAGACAGAACTGGATGCTGAAAGGATTCATAAAAAGGGGGTCGAGGTTGTCCAGATAAATACAGGTGGCGCATGCCATCTCGATGCCGCCATGGTCAATCAGGCCATAGAGAAGCTTGATCTGACAAATATTGACATCCTCTTTATCGAGAATGTAGGAAATCTGGTCTGCCCTGCAGAATTCAGACTTGGCGAAGATATGAAGGTAATGATATTGAGTATCGCAGAGGGAGAAGATAAACCCCTGAAATACCCCCTCATGTTTCACGAGTCTCAGGTATTAATTATAAATAAGATCGACCTTTTACCCTACTGTGATTGTGATATCATGAGGCTGAGACAGAATTCCCTGAAGATCAATCCTAACTTGCGTGTCTTTGATATCTCCTGCAAAACTGAGAGTGGGTTAGATGGTTGGTATGAATGGCTGGTTAAAGAGGTTGAGGGAAGACACTAGTGGAATGTCCATTTAAACAGCGCTTTAAACAGTGCACTTAAGTGCGCTGTTGTCACTATGCGCTGTTGTCGCTATGAATTGCCATAAGTAGGGAAAAAGTAATGGCTGGGAAAATTGTAGGGGCAGGTTTGAAACCTGCCCCTACTGTAGACTATAAAGATGAGATTCGGGTTTCCATTAAGATAAAGGGGATAGTCCAGGGGGTTGGGTTTCGTCCCTTTGTCTACAACCTGGCACATAAATATGACCTGGTAGGATGGGTGTGCAACTCTTCAGCCGGGGTCGAGATAGAAGTTGAAGGCAATGCCCATAGTCTGAAAGGCTTCGTAAATGAAATTACTGCGAATCCTCCTGTACTGGCCCGCATAGAAAATATAGAAATCAAAGACAATCTTACTCTTCAGGGAGAAATCAGGTTTGAGATAAGGAAGAGCATCAGAGAAGAGGGTCAGTTTGTTCCTGTCTCCCCGGATATCTCTATCTGTGAGGATTGTCTTAAGGAACTGTTCGATCCTGCGGACAGGAGATACCTTTATCCCTTCATTAACTGCACCAACTGCGGCCCCAGGTTTGCTATCATCAAGGATGTCCCCTATGACAGGGACAAGACCACCATGTCGGAATTTACCATGTGTCTACCTTGTAAAACTGAATACGAAGACCCTCTGAACCGGAGATTCCATGCTCAACCAAATGCCTGTCCAGAATGCGGGCCTGAGATATCCCTTTTAGACTGTAACGGAAAAAGGGTGTATTGTCAGGACATTGTCAATGAGGCAGCCCATCTCATCCTCCAGGGTCTTATTGTTGCCATAAAAGGGATTGGGGGGTACCATCTTGCCTGTGATGCCACCAACAGGGAAGCGGTGACAAGGCTTCGGGGCAGAAAATATCGTGAGGATAAACCCTTTGCCCTGATGGTGGAAGGGATTGAGGAGATAAAAGCCTTTTGTCATCTGGAAAAGGAGGAAGAGTCTTTGCTCCTTGACCCTAAGAGGCCAATAGTCCTTTTAAAGAAGAGGGGGGATTCCGATCTTATTTCAGAGGAGGCAGCGCCAGGGAACAGATACCTTGGGGTTATGCTTCCCTATTCTCCCCTTCACTACCTGATTTTAAAAGAGGTAAAGAGACCTCTGGTGATGACAAGCGGTAATATATCAGATGAACCCATCGCCTACCGCGATTCCGAGGCAATATTGAGGTTAGGCAGGATTGCCGACTATTTCCTGCTCCATAATAGAGAAATCTACCAGAGGACAGATGATACTGTAGCCCGGATATTCGACGGCGCCCCAATGATGATAAGGAGATCAAGGGGTTATGTTCCCCTCTCGATAACACTACCCCTTTCCGGAGGCGAGGTTCTGGCATGTGGGGGACAATTAAAGAATACCTTTTGTCTTACCAGAGGAAATCATGCCTTTTTAAGCCATCATATAGGGGATCTGGATAACCTGGAGACCCTCCGTTCCTTCGAGGAAGGGATAGAAGATTTCAAAAGGCTTTTTCATCTGAGACCGAAGGTAACCTGCTATGATCTACATCCCGATTACCTTTCCACCAGGTACGCCCTGGCTCAGGAAGGAGAAAAGGTAGGGGTTCAGCACCACCATGCCCATCTGGCCTCCTGCCTGGGAGAAAATGGTGTAACGGATAGGGTTATAGGGGTAATATTTGATGGTTCAGGGTATGGAGAGGATGGCCGCATATGGGGCGGTGAGTTTCTTGTGGGGGATTTTGGCTCCTTTGAGAGGATGGCGCACCTGGAATATGTACCTATGGCCGGGGGGGAGAAGGCAATCAAAGAGCCTTATCGGATGGCCTTCGCCTACCTTTTGGAGAGTTTTGGCAATGACGCCTTTGGGGTGATTCATAGCCTTAACTTAAGATGGGATATTGAAAGGCTTCATATATTTAAACAGATCATAGAGAAAGGAATAAATTCTCCTCTGACCTCAAGTATGGGTAGGCTGTTTGATGCAGTATCGGCCATACTGGGCATAAAGGAGAGGATAAACTACGAGGGTCAGGCGGCAGTAGAGCTGGAGATGGCGGCCTCTCACGGAGAAAAAGGGGAATACCCCGTAGGGGTTCAAAATTTTGAACCCTGCCCCTCTTTGCCCTTAACGATTAGGGTTCAAGGTGTAATAAGGGGCATAATAGATGACCTTATAGCGGGGACAGAGAAAGGTATAATATCGGCACGGTTTCACAACACCATCTCAACTATTATCATTGAGGTATGCAGATGGATAAGGGAAAAGACAGCTTTAAATACGGTGGCATTAAGCGGTGGTGTTTTTCAAAATGTGAGATTGTTGAATTCATCTGTTGACAGATTAAAGAAAAATGGGTTTCTTGTCCTCACCCACCACGATGTTCCACCCAACGATGGGGGGATATCTCTGGGACAGGCACTGGTAGCCCTTAAAAAGTTGATGGCTTCGTAAAAAGTCCATCTACGGCGTTGCGCTGCATCCTTCGTCGTTGCGGCGTAGCTTTAAGTACGCCTCACTCCTCAGGATTTGCGCGCCTTGCATCTGGAGCTTTTTACTTTGCCATCCCAATTTTGACTTTTTACAACTTCATCAAAGTTGGAGGAGTGATGTGTCTTGGTATTCCGGCCCGAGTTGAGGAGGTTCGAGGAGAAATGGGTACAGTATCTATTGGTGAGGCAAAGATCGAGGTAAGCCTTGTTCTGGTGGATGGTGTATCCACAGGGGATTATGTCCTGGTACACGCCGGTTTTGCCATTGCCAGGGTTAACGAAAAGGAAGCAGAGGAGACCCTTTCCCTGATAAAGGAGATGATCGCAGATTTAACACTCTCGTGACCCTACGGGCAACAAAAAAGCGTGAAAATAGCTGAGTGTTTAAATCAAGCTTGATATAAATGACAAATGACAAAGCTCAAATGTCAAATCAAGCCCAAAGTCCAAATGATAGAAACAAAAATTTTGACATTTTGACATTTTGACATTTGGATTTCTGAAATAGGGGCTATTTCAAGTGAAGTATATTGATGAATTCAGGGACCGGGATCTCTGCCTGCGCCTCATAAAAAAAATGGAATCCATTCTGGGAGATTCTGAAGTGACTATTATGGAGGTCTGTGGAACCCATACTATGATCATCTTCCGCTCAGGAATCAGATCCCTCCTTCCTAAGTCAATAAGGTTGCTTTCAGGTCCGGGATGCCCGGTGTGTGTCACCCCGGCTGCCTACCTGGACCAGGCGATTGCCCTGTCAGAGATAGAAGATGTGATAATTGCTACCTTTGGCGACATGATGCGGGTTCCTGGTTCGGGTTCAAGTCTGGAAACGCAAAGGGCGGCAGGCAAAAAAATAGCGGTGGTTTATTCACCCCTTGATGACCTGAATATAGCCAGGAATAACCCTGATAAAAAGGTGGTATTTCTGGCTGTCGGTTTTGAGACCACATCCCCCTCTGTAGCAGTAACAGCTATAGAGGCTAAGAAAATGGGAATTTCGAATCTATACCTCTTATCTGCCCATAAACGGATCCCGCCGGCACTGAGATTATTGGCAGAAGATCGTGATTTAAATGTGGATGGCTTTATTCTGCCAGGCCATGTGAGTACCATTATCGGTGTGAATCCTTATCTTTTCCTGGCTGAGGGATACGGCATCCCTTCGGTCATCTGCGGATTTGAACCCCTTGACATCCTTCAGGGTATCTGTATGATTCTGTACCAGCGTAAGGAAAAAAGGGCTGCTGTAGAGGTTCAGTACAAAAGGGCAGTGAAGAATGATGGAAACCCTGGGGCAATGGCCCTGCTAAACAAGGTGTTTATCGAGACAGATAGTGAATGGAGGGGCCTCGGGGCAATAGCCAATAGTGGCTATGCTATGGGGGAGGAGTATAAAGAACTCGACGCCAGAGAGGTATTTTCTTTGAAAGAAAGACCTTCGGTTGAAAACGAAGGTTGCATCTGCGGGGAGATACTGAAGGGGAGGAAGGTTCCGAATCAGTGTCCCCATTTTGGCGAAAATTGCACCCCTTATTCTCCTTTGGGCCCCTGCATGGTAAGTAGCGAGGGAACCTGTGCCGCCTATTACAAATATGCATAAAAAGATACTCCTGGCTCATGGCAGTGGGGGAAGTCTATCTCACAGGCTCATTGATGAGGTCTTCCTTAAAAATTTCAATAATCCTTTCCTTTCAGAAAAGGATGATGGAGCAATAGTCGAAATAGGGGGAACAAAGCTTGCCTTCACCACTGACTCCTATGTGGTAAAACCCATATTCTTTCCGGGAGGAGATATAGGGAAGCTCTCGGTCTTTGGGACAGTGAATGACCTGGCAGTTATGGGGGCAGAGCCTTTATATATCTCCTGTGGATTGATAATAGAGGAAGGATTGGATCGACGGGTGCTCGAAGAAATAGCCCTATCCATGGCTCAAGCGGCTCAAATTGCCAGGGTACTTTTAGTTACAGGAGACACCAAGGTAGTTGAGAAAGGCGGAGCAGACAGGATTTATATCAATACCTCCGGTGTTGGGATAGTAAAAAAAGACCTCTCCGTGAAAGGGATTGAGGCTGGAGACAGAATCATTATTTCAGGGAGTGTGGGGGAACATGAAGTTTCTGTGCTTTTAGCCAGGGAGGAGTTTCCTTTCCGCTCTCAGGTTACAAGTGATCTTGCCCCTTTAAACCAGCTTGCGTCTGATATTCTTGTGGTAGATGGGGTGAAGTTTATGAGAGATCCTACCAGGGGTGGACTGGCAACTACCCTAAATGAGATCGCCGAAGGTATAGGTCTGGGTATCGTGGTCTATGAGGATAAGATAGGGGTATCTGACGGAGTGGCAGCGGTGTGTGAGCTCCTCGGCTTTGATCCCTTATACCTGGCAAATGAAGGGAAGATGGTGGTAGTAGCGAAACGGGATTGTACCGGTGAGGTGCTTAAAAGAATGAAAGATAATCCCCTGGGAAAGGAAAGCGAAATTATTGGTGAGGTGGCGGCGGAGCTAAACGGCAGGGTCTGCCTGAGGACAAGGATTGGTGGCACAAGAATCCTGGATATGCTGGCAGGTGAGCAGTTGCCGAGGATATGTTAACGATCCATGAGCTTTTCAAGGTCATAATCACCCCGAAGGAAGGCATCCTTCAGCAGCTGGACAGAATCCTCATTAGTCATGGCAACATCCATCTGCCTGAAGAACTGAAATAGGCTTCCTATCATCTCCAGGTGACCGACGGTCTCTTCCCTGGTTGCTTTACCCAGCCGGGCATTGACCAGATCGCGGCTTACCTCGACAGATAAATCGTACTCCCTGAGAATACCGGCAATGGCCCTTGCCCTTCGACTGCGGCGGGTGTAATCAGCCGCCCCACCTCTGAAAGTCAGGCTGATGTAGTTTTTATTCGGCGTGTTGCCGCAATAGGTATCTACAACGCTGAAATGATACCCGACTCTAGCCGTGTAGTTAAGATAATTATCAGAAATGATGGCATAGCAGGGGTCACGGAAGGTTGATTCCGTCTCCGGGCTGTTCACAGCATGGCGCATCATTATGGAGAATAACCCCCGAAAGTCCATAGGTCTCGGTCCAAAGCGGGGTATCTTTTCGTGCAGCATCCCTCTGAGAAGGGCGGCAAGGGGTACAGAGGCAATCTGGGAAGGTTTTACCCTCCGCCCCCTGGGCATTCCCTTAATACCCCCCCCAAGATCGATAAGGTACAGATCAATAGGGAGGAAAACATCCAGGTAGTAGCCGGAGGCTCGGAGATCCCCCACCCTCTTGCCCATCATGAACATCTCCTTGTAGGACTTTTCGTGGATATAACGGGCCAGATCATGGAGGGTACTGCATTTATCTGCTGTAAATTCAGGAGAACTGGGATCTGTCAGGTAAAGAGGTGCAACAAGCTCGATAACTCTCTCGAGGAGTTGAAACCTTGGTGAGGGGGGCTTTTGTACCCCTGAATCAACCCCCCATTCTTCACCCTCTTTCCCTTCCCTGATGGAAAGCTTACCCTCATATACAAAGCCGTTGTTTGCATCCACGGTGACTATCGCACCCGGAGGAATTTCACGCGTTGCTATCCTGGTATTCAGAAGGGTTGGCACTCGAAACTCTCGTGCCAGGGAAGCCATATGGCCGGTGGTGCTCCCAAAGTCAGTAACAATAGCCCTGGCCCTCGACATAAGTAGGATGAACTTAGGCGAGGACCGTCTGGCAACCAGAACCCCGCCGATGGGGAAGTTGACGATGTCCCCATCCTCAGCTATGTGTACAGCAGGTCCGCTGCCCACGCCGGGACATGCCACCTCTCCCCCTCTCACCAATACGGGGAAACCGTCTACAGGCAGATCGGTGTGAACGACATGCTTGAAAAGACGTAATGGTCTGGACTGGAGAAGAATGATCTGTCTGTTGTTATCCATCGCCCACTCAATATCCTGGGGTCCACCGAAGTGGGTCTCCAGTTTAAGAGCCCACTGTGCCAGTTGCCTCGCTTCGTCATCGGTAAGACAATCCTGCCCGACCTCCTCCGGCCTGAGCGTTTCCTCTTTCAGCCCGGCATCCGGGGAAGAGACGAGACGGCTTTTCTGCTGTGAAGGGATTCGGGTAATCACGCATCCCCTATTTTCTCTGGAAACGAAGATGCTCTCCGGCGAGGTTTTCCCCTCCACCAGAGGCACCCCTAGCCCGCGTATAGCCTGGATCAGTACCTGCCCTGAATCGGGCTGGTTGGGATCCTTCGAAAAGACAACCCCGCTTGCCAGGGCATCCACCATGGTGATACAACCTACAGCCATCTCTGCCGACTCGCCCAGGATTCCGTGGAGGAGTTGGTAGTGGATCGCCTCAGGAGAGTAAAGGCTTGCCACTACCCGGAGATAGGCGCCGAGCAGCTCATCCCGACCTACGTTGAGGAGGGATAAAAACTGACCGGCAAAGGAAAAATCAGTGTCCTCACCCAGGGCGCTGGAGCGCACTGCCAGAGAAGGACTCGATCCAATTCTCCGGGCAAGCCGGTCGTAAAGGCTGACTATGGCTTCCCTAAGAGCCAGGGGAATCTCTACTTTTTTTATCATTTCTAGAATGTCCCGGCTAATTCCTGCTACATCCCCCGAGGAAAGGAGTTCTATATGCCTGTCCTGCACCCAGGAACGCATACCGCCTTCCTCCATGAGCAGTCGAAAGCCTTCGGTGGTAACCACAAAGCCGTCCGGCGCGGGTAAGTGGAGGACATTCCTTATCTCGCCAAGGTTTGCCATCTTACTACCTGCCAGATCGGAGTGATTTCTGGAGATTGCAGACATTTCCAGCACGAGTTCGGCAGGAACCGTCTGGCTTGAGTCCTCAACTAAAGTCGTTAGGGCAGTCGTGTTCCGCTCCAGTACCTTTCTCAAATCGGTATAGCGGGCATCAGAGATGACATTCAGGCTCTCCACCATGGCGTGGACATCCGCAATGGCACGCATGACCTTCCGTTTTATGAAAGAGCGGTCAATATATTCCCTTTTTAAGAGTTTGTGCTCCAGATCAGCCATAGTTTCGAGGAAACTGTTGTTTGCGGAGAGAAGTTTACGGAATTCGGCGTGATAGAGCTTCAGCCTGGCCATCTGGGCGGCCTGGTCAACGCTTTCTTCCCTGCGAATGCCGACTATTTCGAGGAAAAAAAGAATGCTGCGCCACAGCTTGGCAGCTATCCTGCCCAGCCATTCAACCGGGGTTCCTGAACTGTTGGGTGGTTTTATATCATCCATTGTCCTGATTTACAGCTTCCTGGCCCCCGCAACCTCTATCATTTCCACCAGTTTCAGGATCGGGTATGGCTTTAAAAGATAGGCAAAGGCCCCGCTCTTCAAGGTATTTTCCTCTTCAGTTAAAGATGAGTGACCGGTCAGGAGGATAACCCGGGTGGGCAGTGAGAGGCGTTTGATTTCTGACAGGACATGGAGACCGTTCATCCCGGGCATCTTGACATCGAGTACCACCACATCGAAGTACCCCTGAACAACCCGCGCCAAGGCAGACAGCCCATCTGATGCCACCTCCACATCGAAGCCCCGACGGCTGAGGACCTTGCGCAGACTGGCCGTGAAATCAACTTCATCGTCAACGAGAAGTACTTTAATCCCTTTCATCGTCGCCTCGTTTTCTCACGGAGGAACCTCACCACCCCCCGGCCACTCTTCTTGCGGAGGGCATAGACCATGATCGGATCCGAAGCCGGGTCAATGGTCTTAACCTCCACCCACCGTGTGGGAAGGAGCAGGCCATGCAGCATCCCCAGAATTCCCAATCCTATCATAAAGGGACCGGTTACAGAAAGATAAGGATAAAAAAGAACGGCAAAGACCACCATTGCCCCTCCCACACCCATCTCCCCTACTCTTACCTGGCGTCGGACATGTACCGACTCGATACGGTCAAAGGAAACTTCCTCAATTGAAAAATTGTCCCCCTCATCGGCGCTGGGGGGTCGGTTAGGCACCAGCACGGATTTGAGGTAGAAAAGACGGCGATCCGTTGCGAATATACTGACAGCCTCCTGCTCAGGTTCCCTGAGTACCGACTGGGTCAGCCGAAAATGAGCCCGCACAACATGATGCTCCCTCACGATGACCTCCCCCTCTGTCGTCCTCATCCTGATGAGCGCACGGTAGAGGTCTAATGTGCGTTCGGTCAGCTCGTGCTGAAATGCCTTCTCGGTGAGATCACCTATGACACGTTTAGGATAAAGTTCCCTGATCCTGGCCCTGAGGGCATCTACCTCTTCAGTCATCGTAAGGATATTCACCCGGTGAGGTTTTCGAGGCATGGAGACTCGGCATCAGGGTGGTAACAACGGCTACAAAGAGAACAAAGACCACGACAAAGGCATTCCACGGATCCCATTCCTTGATCGTGGATTCGTAGAGGAAATATAGTAAAAGCCCGTAGAGAACCAAGTTTTCAATAATTCTTGTCATTGTTTAACCTCCCTACTTTAATAATGTATCGCGGAGCCACACTTCATAGATCACTGCGGCAATACCCAGGCTGATTGCCAGCAGCAGGACCCAATACCCTACCATACTATTTATAAACCACTTCATTATACCGTCCTCCTTTTCTAAGTTCAAGTGCTATTTTGCCACTACCAGCGGGGGTATCCATGCGGGGACAGGTTTCCCCTTCTGGTAACGGAGCGAAAAGATCACCAGAGAAAAGATGAAAAAACATAGAAAAAACATCTCCCCAAGGGTAAAGACCACGGCAAAGAAGGAGAGTACCTCGTGCTTTGAGCCGGTCAACATGTAGAAGAGTCTTAAAAATGCCCCGGTTGTAGCCAGGATGAGGGAGTAACTGAGGATGTAGCGGATAGCAGGCCCGCGTACGAAGGACGTGGCAATACTGCCGAATTGTGCCCCGAACATGGCCCCTACGATCATGAAGAGGACGGCAATCATATCCACATTTCCCATCATCGAGTGTCTCAAAGCCCCATAACCACCTGAAACCGCAATTTCCAGGAGATCCGTTCCCACGGCAATATGTGTCGAGGCGCCCACAATATAGACCAGCGCCGGCACCCTGACAAAGCCGCCTCCCACACCGAGGAATCCGGACAGTACCCCAGTTATAATGCCCACAAGAACGATGACCCACATGGAGACCACTAGACGGGCCGTTCGGCAGCGCACAATGGGATATAGCGGAATGCTCTGGAATATCCTGGGCCCTTTGCTGACGCTCAGCTCACGTCCAACCTTTCTACCGTCTTTTTCGAGCTCGCCGATCTTTTTGGTTGATTTCTGGGTCTCTAACTGCGTATAAACAAAGAGACCAATCATGACGATCACCGAAGCAGTGAGAAGGATGATACCTGAAAGTCCGAGCTTTTTGGTGTAGTTGAGAAGTCTGACCCCCTGTTCCACCCCAAACATAGTTCCACCCACCATCGCCAGACCCAGAACCCAGTCTATATTACCGAGCTGCCTGTGCCGCACCGTAGCTACGACGGACTTGCCCGCGATATGGGTCATATCAATCCCCGAGGCCATGTAGCCAGGGAAGCCGAATACAATAAGGGCCGGTGTGACCATGTAGCCGCCACCTACCCCGATAAAACCGCCGACCATGCCTACCGTCATGCCGGTCAAGACCAGGAGGAATATCGGCGCCTGTATACCTGCAATTACAAAATCAAACATGGTTCAACCTCCTTTAATGAATGCCTTCGAAATGTTCAATCTTTTCCACCTTAAATCCTAACATATCGGTGAAACCCTCAGCCAGCAATCCGAGGCTCAATCCTATAACCAGGACCATCCCTACATTCCACGCCCCGGACCAGGGATTCGTCTTGATACCTTTATGCTTAAAGGTGTCCTTGTATTTAAAACCTTTGGCCTCTTTCATCTCTTGGGGCACCATCACCTTTAGATACCTGTCCTCTACCTTAGCCCGTTTACCCTTTTTTAGAACCTCGCTAGTTATGATCCCATCGGTGTTTACGGGCAAACGGTCCCCCTTCTTGACCGGCACTGCCTGAAGGCCGTGGACAGTCTCAAAGGAACCGATCTCTAACATCGCCGGTTTCTCCTTCGAAGCGTCTTTAAAGGATGCTGTATGAACAGCGTACCCATCCGTGGCTGCCTTGTAGTAATACCACGAAACCATCTGCCCTGAATAATAGGAGTGGAATGCGTAATAAAACAACCCCACCGCCACTATCAGCCAGAACAGAAACTTAATTGCCCCCCTTGCTTTCGATTTTTCTGCCATAGAATAATCTCCTTTCTCTGATTTTGCCACCTTACCTTAAAAAAACCCTGACTTACCTCGATCTATTTACCCCGGGGATTGCATCCTTACCTGGCAGTATGATTAGCAAAGTACGTGCCATGGTACGGAGGCACAAAGGAAAAAAGGGAAAAACGAATGCTTAGCAGTTTTAATCAGGAAGTTAGACAACAAATAGGCGAGACAACTTTGTGCCTCTGTGCCTTTGTGCCTATTAAGAGGTATGTCAGGATTTTTTACAATGTGTAAAGTTTCCTGCCATCAAATCTCCTCTGTTTTCACCGAGGTTTCTACCTTAAGATGGTATTTTTCAATTCTGGCCAGGAGGGTTGGCCGGGAAAGACCGAGGAGCTTCGCGGCACGGCTTCTGTTGCCGCCTGTGATATCGAGCGCCTCGCGGATGATTACACTGGCGAGACGCTCCCGCAAAGAATCAAATACATACTCATTATTTCCTGATAGGAGTGCCCTGCGGACCCATTGCCGGATTGTCTCCTCGGGGCAAAGATCTTCTATCTTTCCGATCATTGCATTTTTCTCCTCAATGGCCTGGGAGATATCCTCCGGACGAATGGGGTAGCCCCGGCTGAAAATCAGGGCCTTTTGTATGGCATTGGACAATTCACGGACATTGCCGGGCCAGTTATAACGGTTGAGCATCTCCTTTGTCTCCAGGGTCATTCCCGGATTATCCATGTTCATGTCTCTGGCAAACCTGGCGAGAAAATGATCGGCAAGCCGTGGAATATCCTGTAGACGCTCCCGCAAAGGGGGGAGCCGGATAGTAACCACCTTTAGGCGGTAATAGAGATCCTCCCGGAAGCACCCCTCTGCAATGGCCGTCTCCAGATCCCGGTTGGTAGCCGCGATAATACGGACATCCACCGGGATAGGCTCACGTCCACCGAGGCGCTCGATACTCTTCTCCTCAAGCAGGCGAAGTATCTTGGCCTGAATACTAAATGGCATATCTCCTATTTCATCAAGGAATATTGTTCCCCTATATGCCTGTTCGATTCTCCCTATACGGCGATTCACCGCACCGGTGAATGCCCCCTTTTCGTACCCGAACAGTTCACTTTCCAGCAGGGTTTCAGGGATAGCCACGCAGTTGATCACCAGAAAAGGTTTGTCTGCCCGGAGGCTGTGCTGATAAAGGGCACGCGCTACCAGTTCCTTTCCCGTCCCGGATTCACCCCGGATGAGCACCGTGGCATCAGTTGGAGCTACCCGTCCAATAGTCTTGTAAAGCTCCTGCATAGGCATGCACTGTCCAATAATGATCTCGGAAGAGGCCGTCTTGGAAACGACATCCATCTCTACCCTGGAGCGCACAAGGCGACCTGCCTCCAATGCCTGCTCAATAAGGGTCAGAATGTCGGGGATATCGAAAGGCTTGAGGACATAATCAAATGCTCCCAATTTGGTCGCCTCGATGGCCGTTTCGGTAGTGCCGAAGGCTGTCATCACGATTACAGGAAGCCTTGGATCGATCTCCCGGATAGCCTGAAACGTCTCCAGACCGGTCATTTTGGGTAGACGCACATCCAGGATAACCAGGTCGGCTATGGCAGATCCTATTACAGAGATACCCGCTTCACCGCTGGAGGCAGTCAATACTGTATGACCCTCCTCGGTCAAAAGCTTTTCAACGCTCTGTCTCAACTGATGATCATCATCAACAATCAGGATAGTTCCCATCGTTCTTTTCCTTACAGGGAAGAGTGATGACAAAATGCGCCCCATCTCCTTCCCGTGACCTGAGATCCAACCGACCGCCATGCTCTTCCACAATCCGCAGGGCAATGCTTAAACCCAGGCCTGTTCCCTCCTCTTTGGTGCTGAAAAAGGGTAGAAAGACCTTATCCTGTATGTCTTCTGGGATACCCGGACCATTGTCTATCACCCTTATGATAACCTCTCTCCCTGAATCTCCTTGACCCTCTTCCTCTTCGATCCGAATGACGCCGCCGTTTGTCATGATTTCGCAGGCATTGACCAGTACGTTGATCAGGACTTCTTTCAACTGATATGGATCTGCCGGAATCAAGGGGAGCCTCTTTTCACGACTGATCTCCACCGCAACGCCGGAGGATTCAAAGCGATGCCAGAGCAGTTGACAGGCCAGGTCCACCACATCCGAGGGGCTGATTTTCTCCATCCTTGGCTTGAGCGGACGGGAAAAAGCGAGGAAGTTTTGCAGAATGGTATCAATGTGGTGAATCTCCTCGGAAATCACCTCGAGATCCTCCTTCTGGCCGGCAGAGAGGGAAAGGGCACGCCCCAGGGAAAATAATCGAATCTTCACCGAAGTCAAAGGGTTCCTGATACTGTGGGCTACACCTGCCGCCAGCTTTCCAACCATGGCCAATTTTTCTGATTGCACCAGATGAGCCTGACTCCTGGCCAGTCTGCCCTGCGTCTGATCTACATCCTTGATCAGACCATACACCTGGTGACTCAGGGTCTTCACCTCGTCTGAAGAAGGAATCCTGTCGCCATCATCAGGAAGTGTTTCTCTGGTCAGTTGACGAATAGGCTCTAAGACCTGTTTAAAGAGGATATAAGCGAGCAATACCCCGGTCATGCCGGCAATCTGTATAAATACCATGATCATAGCGTTGTTAAATCGAGTCCGTGAAAGGACCTCGTTTCGGGCCCTGGCAATACTCTTTTCATGGATACCCTTATATTGCTCACAAAGATTATAAATGGCTATGAATTGCCGGCGAATATTTATATGAAGCTTAAAGCCGGCTTCCTTGTTCCCGCCCTGGTAAAACCCGATAACCCGCCTGCGTGAATCGTTATAAAGGGTATACTCCGACCCGATACTGTCCAGGATATTCCTTCCCATCTCTGTTTGTACCGACTCCCTGGCCTCCCTGAGGGTTTTATTGAATATCTGGTGATTTTGCTCCAGTTGTCTTAACCAGTCGGGATTACCATCCATGAAATAATAGCTTGTGAATCCCTTCTGTCTTGCCAGTGCAGTTTCCAGGTTGACTGCTACCCGGAAAGAGGTTACATCCTTATCAACCACTTTGGTAAAAAGCGATTCTATAGCCTCTGCGTACCAGATCGTTACTACACCACATCCTATAACAGTTAAAACCAGAACAGACAGGATCAGTATTATGCGTGCCCGCAAACTAATAACCTTTCGCATATATCAATTCCTCGAGAGCTTTGAAGAAGTACCCCTTTTCGCTTCAACATACATTTTTTGACCCATCTAAGCTCGCTCCATTGAAAATTAACAAACTCGCCCTTCGGGTTCAAGCATGTGAATTTTCTACATTACGCTCGCTAAGAAGGGTTCCCCAAAAAATCTATTAATTTGCTCTAAGGGGACTTCTTCAAAGCTCTTGGCAGGTTATGCAAAGGTCTCTCTTCATCGTGGGCCGTTAATTCTCCTTTCTGCTGCCTCTTCTGCTATCGCCTTTCGCTCATGGGCATTCTCGATAGCGGAAACAACCGTTTCCACAGGACACGGTTTGAGGAGAAGTTCTGTAACGCCCATCTTCAGCGCCTCGGTTACACGTTCGATGTCCAGGTAACCGGTCAAGAGGATTACCGGTGTAAGGGTATCTCGATCCCGGATTGCTTTCAGGGTCATCAAACCGTCCATCTCGGGCATCTTGAGATCAAGGACAATGACGTCGAACTTATCCGCAGAAATAATGGCAATGGCCTCAGATCCGCTGTAAGCAGAGTGAATAACCATCCCTCTTTTCCGCAGGACCCTGGTTAAGGACTCTAGAAAGAGCCTCTCATCATCAATCAGAAGAACTCGTGTTAAATTTGACATGTTATATCACCTTCCGGATCCCTGTTGTTTGATTCTTTCTTCCTCGATCAACCTTCTCTGGTACGCCTGGCAGACCTTTTCATGGAGGTCTTCAATGCTGACCGGTTTCATCACAAAATCAAAAGCCCCTAATTGCATTCCTTCAATCCCCGATTCAACAGAGCCATGACCTGTGAGTATAACCACTTCTGCAAGAGGCTCTTTTTTCTTAATTTCTTTCAGTGTGGCAATACCATCCATCCCCGGCATCTTCATATCAAGGATTATAACGTCGAACTTTTTTTCCCCGATGGTACGGATCGCGCTTGCTCCGTCATTTACAGCTATGACATCATACCCTCTTTTAGATAGAAGCTTCAGGATATTGTTGGCAAATGCCACCTCATCATCAACCAGGAGAATTCTGGGTATTTTCATTTTCGGTTTCTCCTTTCTAGGCAGAAGAGGGGGGATTTACAAAAACATCATCCAAATTTTCTTGAACGTCGGCAGGTGGCATGAAAGGGAGGAAGATATTGAATTGGGTCCCCTTCCCTATCTCACTCTGCACTGAAATGTCTCCTCCCAAACGCTTGATGATGCTATAGGTGATGGAAAGCCCCAATCCGGTTCCTTTTCCCACGGGCTTCGTGGTAAAAAAGGGGTCGAACATCTTTTCCATGTTCTCAGGAGAGATGCCCGAACCTGTATCCGCAACCACAATCTCCACCCCCTCGCGTTGATTATTGGAACGGGTACTGATACTGACGGTTCCATAAGGTTTCCCGTCATGCGCATCAAAAGCATTGGTGATAAGGTTTAAAAACACCTGCTGAAGCTGGGATGGATCAGAGAGAAAGGAGGGGATATCCTTTTCCAGGTCGGCAGAAAACTGGATACCCATTCCTTTTGCCCTCCCCTCCATAAGCTGGATGATTTCTTCAAGGAAGGCATTTAGATTTACCGTCTCCAGACGGGATCCGGTGCGGCGCGAAAACCTGAGAAGGTTCTGGGTAATGAGATTACAACGCTGCACCTGGGCATCTACCTGAGATAAAGATGTAAACAATTCCGTTTTAAAGCTCTCGTCTAGAGTCGGTGTTTCCTCAATCGAATCCCTTATAACCTGGTTTTCGGTCAGGATGATCGCCAGAGGATTATTGATCTCGTGGGCTACTCCTGCGGAGAGCTCGCCCAGGGAAGCCAATTTACCAGCCTGGGTGAGCTGCTTGTTTAGCCGATCCGCCTCTTCGTCTCGTTTTTTTATGACTTTAATCATATATCGGGTACTGATCACAGAGATGATTAAGATGACCAGGAGACTTAAGTGGAGGAAGATTAAGGCGGCCCGATTGGCATGATTTACATCCCTGAAGGCTTCGGAATAATCCTGTTTTATCACCAGCTTCCAACGGGGATTTTCAAGCCATGTATAGGCTACTATCTGACGTGGAAACTGCTGGTTCGGATCATCTCTGTCAGTCTCTAAAATACCGATTCCACTTTCCTTATGGAAAAACGCCGCCGGCAAGGGTGCCTTTTCCATAATTTTACCGCTGAAACGGGGAGTGGTTTGCAATATCCCCTCCCGATTAGAAAGGTATGCCTCGCCGGTTCTGCCCATCTTGACGTTTTCAACCAGGGAACGAAAATATTCCGTATCTATACTTGCCCTTAAAATCCATTTCCTGTTTCCCTCAGCTCGGAGGACAGCAATGATAAAGTGCGGGGCATTCCGAAACCCCATAAACATATCACTGATATAAACCCCTTTTTTCATGACTTCTTTAAACCAGAAAGTCTTTGAATAGTTTTTCCCCATCAGATCGTAAGGGCCGATATAGGCAAGATGTCTTCCCTGGTCGTCAATAATGCCTAAGTCCGTAAAAAAACAACCTTCTCGGTTCATGACGTTGAAAATACGTCTGAGGTTTGGGGGTTTTTGCAGATAATCCGGAGAATGGGTAAAAACCACCAATTGGAGATCGGAGGTTCGTTCCCTTAAAAACAGTTCTATCATTCCCCGGTGGTGATCAACCTGACTCTTGAAGTAGCTCTCTATCTTCATCCTGGAAAATCCGGAGTAGTAAATGTAGATACCCCAACCGACCAGAAAAAGGGGAGCCAGGGAACATATAAGGGTAAGGAACACAAATTTCCGGTATAGTCTGGAATAATGATTCTTTCCCCCTCTCTCTCCGCCGGTCTGATTGCTGCTTCCAGAGGGGGGTCCCTTAAGTTTCATGGGTAAACCTTTTCTCAAAAGCGTACTGTGATCTCTAAGTAAAAAATCGCTACCCTCATATCACCACGGGTACAAATTTTCTAAGATACGAGAACGCAACTAATATGCCAATTTCCTTGATCTGCCTCAGGGGTTCTATGCCTTAAATATTTTTGAAAAAAGCATTGTAATAGGTCTCCAAATTTGGTAGATTAAAAACCCTTAGTTTTTAATAGCCAACCTAAATCCAATATGATAGTAACGAAGAAGAGGCCAATAGTCAACGGATAAAAGTTGCCACCCAAGCGGGAAGGACGGCCTGAGATTATGTAGTCCGTTCTGAAAGATGATATTTTTCAGGGCGAACAAATCAGAATTCAATAAAAAGGAGGTAATAGTGTATGTAACGGAGTCAAATCAATCATTGAGAATCTGGGAGGAAAGGAGATTTTGAAGGTTTAACTTGATCAGGATGAAGAAGCAGTAAAAACGACTAGACTAAATTTAAAAAGGAGATAAAAAAAATGATTTCAATGCTGAAGACTAAGCAATGGGTAATTTTTAGCATATTGAGTTTTGTTCTTCTGTCTTTTGCATCACCCCTCTTTGCAAGTGAAGCAGAGCTTAATATTCCTGTCCTAACCGCGACTCAAAACAACCTATTAATGGTAGGTTTTCTCATTTGTTTTCTGGGTATGTGTTTTGGTTTTTATGAATACGTCAAGGTGAAAGGCTTGCCCGCTCATAAATCAATGTTAGATGTGTCAGAGATTATTTTCCAGACCTGTAAGACGTATTTACTCCAACAAGGCAAGCTCTTGCTTGTCCTGGAGATATTTATTGCCGTGTGTATCGGTTATTATTTTGGTGTCTTGCAACAGATGCCGGCCCAAGGGGTTTTACTAATTTTAGCCTGGTCAGTGGTTGGGATACTCGGTTCTTATGGCGTGGCGTGGTTTGGAATAAGGATGAATACCCTTGCAAACAGCCGGATGGCATTTTCCTCTCTGGAAGGCAACCCATTAAAATTATTGGATATTCCTTTAAGATCCGGCATGAGCATCGGACTGCTTTTAGTATGTGTGGAACTAATTATGATGCTTGCGATTCTGATTTATATCCCACGTGAATATGCCGGCGCTTGCTTTATCGGTTTTGCTATCGGTGAATCTCTCGGTGCGTCTGTGCTTCGTATGTGTGGCGGCATCTTCACCAAAATTGCGGATATCGGCTCAGATTTAATGAAGATAGTCTTTAATATAAAGGAAGATGACCCTAGAAACCCAGGGGTTATCGCTGACTGTACCGGTGATAATGCAGGAGACAGTGTTGGTCCTACTGCCGATGGTTTTGAAACTTATGGGGTAACAGGGGTTGCTTTAATCAGCTTCATCGTTTTAGGGGTTTTCCAGCAATACCAGGCAGAGCTCATCACCTGGATATTTATAATGCGAATCCTGATGATTCTTACCTCTATTGGTGCTTACTTTATCAATAAAGTGATCACAACGGCTGTCAACCGAGGCAAAAAAAGTATCAACTTTGAAGCCCCCCTTACCTCCCTGGTATGGATTACCTCGATACTTTCCATCATAGTTACATTTATCGTCAGTTACTGGCAGCTTTCTCAATATCCTGATAATCTATGGTTTAAGCTCTCGATCATTATAAGCTGTGGAACCCTTGCAGCGGCAATTATCCCTGAGCTGGTGAAGGCGTTTACCAGTTCCAAGTCAGCCCACTGTCAGGAGGTAGTAACTGCAGCCCGAGAAGGGGGGGCTTCCCTTGGCATCCTTTCTGGTCTTGTGGCTGGTAATTTCAGCGCTTTCTGGCTCGGTATGGCTATCACTGGTTTGATGGCTATTGCCTATTTTACCAGTACCTTCGGCCTTAGTGCATTTATGATTTATTCTTCCATTTTCGCCTTTGGTCTGGTGGCGTTTGGTTTTCTTGGAATGGGGCCGGTTACCATAGCAGTGGACAGTTATGGACCGGTTACTGATAATGCCCAGTCTATTTATGAGCTATCCCTGATTGAAACGATCCCGAATATCTCTTCTGCAATTAAAAAGGATTTCGGATTCAAGCCAAACTTTGATACGGCAAAACATCAACTGGAAGAGAACGATAGCTGCGGTAATACCTTTAAAGCCACGGCAAAACCGGTCTTAATCGGTACTGCGGTAGTAGGCGCCACAACGATGATTTTCGCTTTGATTTTGCTTCTGAAAAAGACATTAGGTGTTGAACCGGAAACCATTTTAAATCTACTGAACCCTTACACCTTGTTAGGTTTCCTCTGCGGTGGAGCGGTAATCTATTGGTTTACGGGCGCTTCGATCCAGGCGGTAACCACCGGTGCCTACCGAGCGGTTCAATATATAAAGGATAACATAAAGCTCGATGACAAGACAACGCTGAGCGCTTCTACTGAGAGTTCCAAAGAGGTGGTTAAAATCTGTACGCAGTATGCACAGAAAGGGATGTTCAATATCTTTGTTGCCATCTTCTGCTTTACCTTAGCCTTTGCTTTCTTTTCTTCGCCGGGTACTTCAAATGCTCCGGCATCTTTCTTCATTAGCTACTTAATTTCGATTGCAGTCTTTGGACTGTTCCAGGCTATTTTCATGGCTAATGCAGGCGGGTGTTGGGACAATGCCAAGAAGGTGGTGGAAGTTGATTTGAAGGAAAAAGGCACTCCCTTGCACGAAGCTACCGTTATTGGAGACACCGTTGGAGACCCCTTTAAGGATACATCTTCAGTTTCATTGAATCCTATCATAAAGTTTACCACCCTTTTTGGTCTTTTAGCCATGGAAATTGCAATCGCTCCAGGAATGAGGGGCATTGCAGGTTGGGTGGGGAGTGTCTTTTTTGTGATAAGCCTGATATTTGTATTACGATCATTTTACGGCATGCGTATCCCGAAGACATAAAACACATTAATTGTCAATAAGTTTCAAATGCGATATAGTTGGCTTGCTCAATATGGGCAAGCCAACTATATTAATGCCCCTCCCACCCCCCCTACCACTGTCGGAGCAGAAGTTGGCCATTATCCGTTGTAACTGTTCAGGCACAAAGAGACAAAGGCACAAGCTTGAGGCACAAAGTGGCAAAGGCACAAAGCAGAGAACAATATTATGACTTTGTGCCTATGTGCCTTTGCAACTTTGTCCCTGCATTTTCTGCTCTGTGTCTTTGTGCCTACCTGAGTAGTTACGATTAATATTGAATGAGGGCTATTGTTCAGGTGAAAAAGGATATATTGAGGTTATCATCCCTGACTAAAGGGGAGATGGATCGGATATTTGAAGAGGCTTCAGAGCTCAAAAGAAGACAAAGAGAAAATGTGGTCTGGAAGCCCCTTTCAGGAAAGACGCTGGCATTGATCTTTGAAAAACCTTCCACCAGAACCCGTGTCTCTTTTGAGGTTGCTATGTACCAATTAGGGGGGCATTCCCTGTTTTTGAGCCCCAAAGATATGCAGCTTGACCGTGGAGAAAGTATCGCCGATACTGCCAGGGTTTTGTCCCGTTATGTTGATGGGATAGTGATCAGGGCCTTTTCCCAAAAGCTTGCCGAAGAACTGGCAGAGTTCGCTTCAATCCCTGTAATCAACGGTCTTACCGACCTCTTGCATCCCTGTCAGATATTGAACGACATCTTCACCATCATCGAAAAGAAGGGGAGATACCGGGGCATTAAGATTGCTTATGTAGGTGATGGTAACAACGTAGCCAATTCCTGGGCTGAAGCGGCATCAAGGTTGGATTTTCATCTCTCTCTAGCCTGTCCTCCTGGGTATCTCCCGGATGAAGACATAATTAGGGCATCTAAAAGGGAGTCTCCTTGTCCCATTGAAGTGATGGTGGACCCTTTCCAGGCAGTAAAGTCGGCGGACATAATCACCACCGACAGTTGGGTGAGTATGGGAAAGGAAGATGAATATGAAAAGAGGATGATGATCTTTGAGGGCTACCAAGTTAATGAAAGGCTGGTGGCTGAGGCGAAAAATGACGTGCTGGTGATGCATTGTCTGCCGGCTCACCGTGGAAAGGAGATAACAGATCAGATCATCGACGGAAGGCATTCTATCGTTTTTGACCAGGCAGAGAATAGGCTACACGTCCAAAAGGCCATATTGGAGATGTGGCTGGGTGGAAAGGTTCATTCGTAATACTCTCCTAATAAGCTTTTGAAGGAGAAACTTAACGAATAGCATTAAATGGAGGTCGTAACTATTCAGGTTCAAAGTTCCAAGGTTCACGGTTCAAGGTTAGAGAGCGATGAAGAAATATGAAGAGCGCAAAGTAGCCGGCCGTAAACCGTGAATCGTGAACCGTGAACCGTTTATAAAGGAGGTCTCAATATGTTAGTAAAGAATTGGATGACAACAAATTTAATCACCATTGATGAAGATGAATCCATGCATACGGCTATAAAGCTGATGAATGAAAACAGGATCCGACGTCTGCCTGTTGTGAAAAAAGGGAAATTGATAGGGATTGTAACGAATCTCGATATTAACAGAGAATCGGCATCCAAGGCTACAAGTCTGGCTATTAACGAGTTGAATTATCTTATAGATAAGATAAAGATTAAGGACATTATGACAAAGAAAAACCTAAAAACCATTTCTCAAACAGATACAGTAGAGGAAGCGGCTTTGATTATGTCAGAAGAAAAGATTGGGGTACTTCCTGTAGTGGAGGATGGAAAGCTGGTAGGGATTATCACGGAGTCGGATGTGTTTAAGGTCCTTATCAGTATGACAGGCGTTCGACAGGGTGGTATCCAATTTGCATTTGAGCTTCAAGATAAGCCTGGTTCTATTAAAGAAGTTGCCGATGTACTACGGTCCTACGGAGGGCGTATGCTCTGCATAATGACATCGTATGAACAGGCAAAAGAAGGATTCCGTCATGCTTACATAAGGATGAAGAACATCAATAGGAATAAGATTGATGCGTTGAAAAAAGAAAAAAAAAAATTCAATTTGATGTATATATCAGACAGTAAAGATTGATGGACTCGTAAAAAGTCAAAATTGGGATGGCAAAGTAAAAAGCTCCAGATGCAAGGCGCGCAAATCCTGAGGAGTGAGGCGTACTTAGGGGTACGCCGCAACGATGAAGGATGCAGTGCAACGCCGCAGATGGGCTTTTTACGAAGCCATCAAGATTAGACAAGAAAGATAGCCAGGAAAGCCTCATAAGAGATTTAAAGACATGGAGATTTAATGCCGGATATTTTATGTGAAAATCAGATAACGTAGGCATATACAAATTATTTTGAGGCATCGATGCCCGGTAAAATTAAAATCTTATCAGAAAGCTTGGCTAACAAGATTGCTGCCGGTGAGGTGGTAGAGAGACCTGCCTCGGTTGTTAAGGAGTTGGTAGAGAATTCTATCGACGCCGGGGCAAAAGAGATAATCATCGATATTAAAGCTGGGGGGAGAAGGTCCATACGGGTAATGGATAACGGTGAAGGAATGGAAGGCGATGACGCCTTACTGTCCATTGAAAGGCATTCTACAAGCAAGGTGTTTCGGGAGGCGGATCTCTTTAGAATTAACACAATGGGCTTCAGGGGAGAAGCCCTGCCGAGTATTGGATCGGTTTCTAAAATGCGGATTACAACGAAGCCCGATGGTTCTTTGGCGGGCACCAACGTATACTCTGAGGGTGGAAAGATAAAGGAGGTTTCTGAAGCGGGCTGTCCTAAAGGGACAACCATTGAAGTCAACAATCTCTTTTATAATACACCAGCCAGATTAAAATTTCTAAAGACAGACAATACGGAATTAGGTCACATCGTTGATGTTGTTGCCCAGACAGCCCTGGCAAATCCTGAGATACACTTTAAACTCCTTCATAATGGCAAGGTAATCATCAATGCACCTATTACCAAAAATTTTATGAATAGAATGACTGAGTTGCTTGGCAGGGATGTCTATGAGAATCTGTACGAGGTATTGCTGACGCAAGAGGCTATAGATATTAGGGGATTCATATCTGAACCCAATTTTACACGTTCAACGGGCAGAGCCATTTATACCTATGTAAACAGGCGATTTGTCAGGGATAAGGTAGTTAATCACGCCATTATGGAGGCATATAGAACCTTAATAATGAAGAATAGGTATCCTGTAGTAATCCTATTTATCAACATTCCGGTTCATTGGGTTGATGTGAATGTCCATCCAACAAAGAGAGAGGTAAGATTTAAAGAACAGCAAAAGGTCCATGACCTTATTGTTGAGGCACTACAGGGCACCTTGAGGAAAGCCCCGTGGATTAAAGAAAGATTGGTAATCCCTTATGAGATACCACCTGTAGATTCAAAGGTCGAAGACCATCGTCATAGAATAGCAGAGGCTCCTTCCGTGTATTCCTCTTCCCCTCTCCCTCTCTTCTTCTCTTCTTTGATCCCAATTAGTCAGGTTAAAGACACCTATATACTCTGTTCGTGCGATGAAGGATTAATCCTTGTTGACCAACATGCAGCTCATGAGAGAATCATCTTTGAGGCGTTAAAAGAAGGACACCTGAAGTCCAATGTTGTCTCCCAGGGGTTATTGGTGCCTCAACACATCGAGTTGGGCTATAGGGAAGCCAGATTTTTGGAGAAACACACCAGTAAACTATCAGAAGTGGGTTTGGAGGTAGAGCCGTTTGGCGGGGATACCTTTATAGTCAAATCTGTTCCCCAGATACTAATCAACAAAGACTATCGCCAGCTTATCATGGACATCATTGATGGACTCTATCCTTACGGCAAGTCATTCAAATTAGAGGAATCTATCGAAAAAATCCTGATTCTAATGGCATGTCATGGGGCTATTAAAGCGAATCAGCGACTGAGCCCCAGAGAGATTGAAACCCTATTACAACAACTGGACAGTGTAGTATCTTCTACCAACTGCCCCCATGGAAGGCCTATTTTGAGGAAGATAACGTATCAGGAGATAGACAGGATGTTCAAAAGGGGTTAATTTAGTGGGGGCGATTATGGTAGAAAGAAGATAGGATTTCTGGGTTTTCTATCCTTTCGTATTTCAAAGTGAAGGTGTGTCCCATTGGCCCTTCCTGTGTCCCCTACCAGTGCTATTTTCTGGCCTTTTTTAACAACGTCTCCTTCTTTAACCAGATTACACTCATTATGTGCATAGACGGTTACGTAATCGTCTTTATGGCTGAGGAGGATTAGATTACCATAGCCTCTTAACCCCCTTTCCCCCTCTCCGCTGTATATTACTTTTCCGTCATCTGCGGCCATAATTGGTGTACCCTTTAGGGCCCTAATATCTATACCATCGTGTTTCTTTACATCTCTGACACCAAATCTCGAGGTTATCTCCCCCTTTACAGGCCAGATAAACCTACCTTTATGGTAAAAGATTCCACTTTTTTCCGGGATGTCCTCTTTTCCTTGTGGATAGGCACTTACATTCAAGACCCTTTTTGCCCCAGGGATAAATATCCTCTGTCCTATTTCAATATCGGCTGGGTCATCTATGTCATTGATTTCAGATATGTCCTGGATATCGGCATTATAGGTCTTGGCTATCCTCCAAAGGGTTTGCCCTTGCTCCACCCTATGGTATACACCGTATATGGCCCTGCCACAGGCGGTAAGAAGTATCAGAAAAAAGAGTATTGTGCATTTCCTTTTGGATGAAATCATTACTCCGATACCTTTGCACAACCTGCCAAGAGCTTTGGGGAAGTCCCCTGAGAGCGAATTCATAGATTTTTTGGGGAACCCTTCTTAGCAAGCGGAATGTAGAAAATTAATATGGTTGAGCCCGAAGGGTGAGTTTGTGAACTTTCCATGGAGCGAGCTTAGATGGGTCAAAAAATGTATGCTGAAGCGAAAAGGGGTACTTCTCCAAAGCTCTCACTCCTTAACTGATAGCCTGGGGAAACGGCCTCTCTTGCGTTTTTTGCCTGTATAATCTCTTTGCTCACATCCCAGATATTTAATTTAACCCTTCCCGAAAGGGGATTGGAAACTGTTGTTATAAAACCCATGCGGACAGTTCTTCTGTGAAGGAGTAATCTGTCAGATCCAGGCAGAGTGGGGTGATTGAAATACAATTTTGAGCAATAGCCTGGGAATCAGAGTCTTTTATCTCCTCGAAATCCATATTACTGTTCCCAAACCAGTAGTATTTCTCTCCTCTAGGATCCACCTTTTCAACGATAGAACCGACGCGAAGCCTTTTACCCTGTCTCGTTATTCTATATGGGTTATTTACATCTGTCTCGTTATTTGGGATATTTACATTGAGAAATGTCTCTTTAGGAAGTCCGTTTTTAAGGATATGCTTAGCAAGTCTTACAGCGAAGGCGGCGCCAGTTTGAAATTTAAAGTCCTTACCCGCAACCAAGGAAATGGCAAAAGATTGTATGCCGAGCATAGTTCCTTCTCGGGCAGCAGCAACAGTACCGGAATAGACAGTATCACCTCCAAGGTTCCCGCCTTTATTGATTCCTGAAACAATTAAATCAGGTCTAACTTTCAAAATACTGTTAACACCCAGATTGACGCAGTCCGTAGGAGTACCACTCACAGAGTAGCATTGAGGAGCAATCTCTTTTACACGAAGAGGCTTATGGAGAGTTAAAGAATGGCTGACAGCACTCATTTCTCTATCCGGGGCCACGACCCATACTTCCGCAATAGACCTTAGGGCATCGGTCAGGGTTATCAGACCTTGAGAATGGATGCCGTCATCATTTGTTACCATGATCTTCAATATTTTGTCACCTAATATTTTCCGCCCTTAGCTTTTTTCTTGATCTCCCCGTTCTATCGTAAGTTTCCCTGAAGATGTTGATTTCTCTGCAGTTTTGACATGCGCAAAAAAAGTTAATGCATTCCGCACGAATAAAGGGTTTAATAGCAAAAATTACAATAAAGTGAGGGCACTGTGAAAAATGGCAAGGTAGACAAAATCTCCAGTCTACCCTGCCACTTTATTCTCAGAGATGCTATCTTACTTAGAACCTTTTTTGGCATCTTTCCAGAAATTAGGGGTCCTCTTGTTAAAGAATGCCTCATGCGCCTCTTTAACCTCTGGTCGATCAAAGAAGTCAGGCGCAATAAGAGATAGTATCTTATTGGTAGTCCACAGTATCTCATTTCCAACAGCATTAAAGCTCTGTTTTACGATCTGGAGACAAGTAGGTGATAGGCCAAATAGATCCTCACACCATCTGTCGACCTCCTCTTCCAGTTTTGCATCGGGGACAATAGCATTTACCAGGCCCATTTCATATGCCTGTCGGGCAGTGTATTGACGACATACCATCCACATCTCCTTTGCCCTTTTCAGCCCCATAACATAGGCCGAGGAAGCCACCAGATGACCGTGGGCAGGGCTTGCTACCCTGGGGCCGTTCTGGCCAAAGATGGCGTTATCGGCAGCGATAGTGAAATCGCAGTGATAGGCCAGATGGTTATGTCCACCAATACAATATCCCCTTACAGCGGCGATAACCGGCTTAAGGCAGTTTTGAATTGCACCATCAAAGTCAGGAACACTTGCCAGGGCCATACCCCCCGGACCTTGAAGCCCACCACCAGCCTCCCACTGCATATCACCGCCAACACCGAAATGAGCTCCGGCACCAGTGTACACCACAACCCCAATATTCTTATCGTTGCTTGCTTCCGAAACAGTTTCAGCTATCTCTGCCCAGCCAAAGTTCGTCATGGCATTCATCTTTTGCGGACGGTTAAACATTATCCTTGCTACCCCACCACCGGTGTCTCTGTACTTCTTGTGGTATACTACCTCCTTAAGATCCATGTTTGTAACGGGTTCCCATTCTGACCATGCCATGGCTAAAATCCTCCTATAATTATTTTTGCTTGGTTCATTTCCTTGAATAACGTTTGCGAATCTACAGTACTAATTTCAGGGGGGAGCTTACCCTCTACCTGCAAAAGCTGTGACCATAAGGGACAAGCCATAAGTAAAATCCCAGCTTCCTTAGCTGATTTGAGCAAACGGTAGATGTCAATCCACCTTTTATCTTTTTCGCTTGCTATTTGGAGACCCATGGCTGTTGCATTCTTTGATACCTTTATCTTGGTATCCCGGTTTTCCATCAGAGGCGACCATCGGAAAGAACCTCCGGTAAGAGCAACCAGAGCTTCCTGTGTAAACACAATTCCTGCATTACTTCCATTCTTCTTAGCTTCCATAGCCATAGCTATATTGCTAATGACCGAATTCTCTAAAGCATCTCGACAAATCAAAATAATATCCATTTCTATTTTACCTCCAATTAGTCATGTTTATAGGTTTCTACAACAATTAATAAGATTACTCCACCCCCTTTCTTTTTAACCATTCTCAAGGGTGTTAGTCAATTAAATTGTCGATCTAATATCAAAATTAGTTCACACTGAAAAATTCCCTTTTCCGCTCTCTAGTGCAGGTTTTTTGACCCATCTATGACTTGCTTCAGGCATTTTCAGGAACTCGCCCTTCGGACTCAAACAGCTGAAAATACTTATCTTCCGCTTCGTCAAGATGGGTTCCCCAAAAATCCTGCTCATGTTCGCTCCAAAGGAAATTTTTCATTTCTCATGATAAACTAATTATCAAATGGTACATCCTATGTCAATGACTAAAATACCGTTTCTTATTTATTCAGATAACTAGTTCTGCTTATTACGGGGGAGTAGTGGGTTTAAATATCAAAGGTTCATCTCCCAAAGAGTTGGTCGATGAAGAGGATTCAAGGGGTCAAGGATTCGAGCTAAATGCTTAAAGCATTGATAAAATCATTAGAAAACAAACACTTGAATCCTCGAATCCTCTACCACTTTCTCCCAACTAATCGGGAGAAGAAGCATATCAAATAAATTTGTGTTTTAAAATATAGAAAAATGGTATTTAATAGGTGGTGAGGGGTCAGTGAGACGTGTATAGCTTTCATAATAAGAAGGATTCTGATATGCATGTTATTGTAGTCGGTGGCGGAGCAGGGGGTATGATGGGCGCAGGTATAGCAGCCAAAAGAGGTGCAAAAGTCATTCTCCTTGAAAAGACCCGTAATTTGGGACAGAAACTCCTGATCAGCGGCAAGACCCGCTGTAACCTTACAAACGTCAAGGATATAGATGAATTCATCTCCATGTATGGTCCCAACGGCCGCTTTCTCTATAGTGCCTTCCATCACTTCTTTCGAGAAGATCTACTGGCGTTTTTGAGTCACTACGGCATAGAGACGAAGATTGAACGTGGAGGACGGATATTCCCGGTTTCAGACAGTGCCGGCGATGTAGTTAATGCATTCAGAAAATTCCTCAGTGACCAGGACGTGCAGGTTGTGACTGGTTCCAGGGTTAAAGGGGTTCAAGTTACTAACAGGCGGGTGACGGGCGTGCAAACAGATGAGGGAGAGTATCCAGCTAAGGCTGTCATCCTAGCGACCGGTGGTTCAACATATCCTGCTACTGGTTCCTCCGGGGACGGGTATAAAATAGCTGCTACCCTTGGTCATAACATAATCGGGCTTCGCCCCGCGTTGGTGCCTCTCGTTGTCGAAGAAGTCCCCCTCGCAAAGTCTATGCAGGGTGTCAGCCTTTGCAATGTCCGTCTGACGGCATTCCAGTGTAGGTCAGATGAGATTGACGCTTCTATGACACCGACACATGATACAGGGCGAGACACAGGGAAGAAATGTCCTCCCCGACCAGTTATCGAAAGCCGGATGGGCGATATGATGATTACCCATTTTGGTATCGGAGGGCCGGTTACATTGCTTATGAGTCTTGTTGTTGTTGATGCCCTGGAGCATGGCCATGTCAGTGTTTCCATCGATCTAAAACCTGCCCTGGGCAGAAACCAGCTTCGCGATCGCCTTCAGAGAGATTTTGACCGTTTCAGCAAAAGGAGCTATCGACGTATTCTTGACGGATTGCTTCCTGCCAAGATGGTTGAGCCGTTTGTTGTTATGACGGGTATCCCCCCGGACAAACCGGGGAATCAAATCAACGCGGAAGAACGTGAAAAACTCATTGACCTGCTCAAGTCTCTTCGCTTCAATGTTAAATCTGCCCTTCCCATGTCGTCAGCCATCGTTACAGCCGGTGGTGTTTCCCTGAAAGAGATTGATCCGCGTACGATGGCATCGCGACTGATTGACGGGCTCTATTTTTGCGGAGAAATCATGGATATAGATGCAGATACGGGGGGCTATAACCTTCAGGCCGCTTTTTCTACAGGTTACCTGGCTGGTGACCAGGCGGCAGCCTATGTGCATATTTGAGGTGGAGACCATTGTTATAAGGGAGCACTGGATTTGAACAATTTTTAAAAATCAGAGAATCTTATTATTTAAGGGGCGTACCGGAAGTCCCAACTTTTTACAATTTTCGCGTGCCAATATAAGGTAATGCCAATCAATAACCTGCAGGGGATCCAACAACGTCAACGTATTTGGAGCGCCAATGTTTTCCCAATCCAATCTGTCATATGAGATTGCTTTGGATGTCCACCCGAGTGAGATGTGTAAATGGGGAAAGATGTTTGTTTTTAAGCTGTTCGAGTCAGCCAAGGTTGCAATGACATCCCCCTCCTTGACTATTTTGCCAACGTGAAGATTGTCTTCTGGAATTGTATGACCATAAATCGTATAGAACCTATTGTTATCACAGTCGGAAAATAAATGTTCTATGATCACCGATTTTCCAAGAAAATCATCGACAATCCTAACAACTATGCCGTCATATATTACGGGGATATTTGCCTTTTCACCAAGACGAAGAATCTTGTCCTCCCGATCCTTGTAGAGGCATAAATCCAATCCCTCATGGGGCTTATCACGCTTCCCCTGATCTCCCCACCATTTGTCTGTTGAGTTAAACAGCATCCCAGGACAAAAGACCCATCCTTTAAAACCACCTTCGTCAAAAGCATTCTTCCGGATCAAAAAATCAGTAAATCGGGCGTTTCTTAAAGACGGTTTTCTTGTAAAGTCCACGTTATCGATATCAGATCCTTTGACCATACTGCCGTTGCGCTACCCCCACATACTAAGGGACATGGTAATATAATACTTGCCCGGCCGCACAAGTATTCTGTCCCCAGAATTTCGTGTGCATCTTCTAGAACACTCTCCCACACTGGCGAAAGATTCATATCAATTAATACCTTCATGCGCCGACGCCAGGACAAGAGGAACTTCGATTTCTTCGACCCGCCAAGCAGCATAGGAGAGGGCTTCATTAATATCTTGGGATTCCAGGTAGGGATATAATTTCAGAATTTCTTCTTTGGTGTGGCCAGAAGCTATGAGCCCCACAATCAAGCCTATAGTCACGCGCATACCCCGAATGCAGGGCTTACCTCCAATTACATTTGGATCAAATGTTATTCTCGTAAGTTGTTTCATCTCAAATCTCCTGTGTACAGATCATTTTTCAGCCTGACTATTGCAAGCAACTATCTAGCGGCAGAACGTGAAAGTCACCAGCCGGAAAAGCTATAAGGAAGATGAAAAATTGGATGTTTTACACAAAATGCCGTTAATGTAAAAAACGGCACGGCTTTTCCGGTCTGGTGCACTGACTGGTTGGGACTTCTCCTTTTAATCTACCTTCGGGCAAAACGAATCTGCTTTTCCGTGACTACGACAAATGTGTTTGACAGTCGATCTGGGTATGTCCTTAGAAGGCGGGATAGTACTTGGATTTTTGATGGAGAACGTTCATCTTCAAGGCGAAGTAAAATGACACCCCTGTGAAGTCGGCCATCTCGATATACTTTTTCTCCGAAATCCTTATCGTTTGTGATCAAAATCCAATTTTCTTCAAGTGCCTTCAAGATTATGCCATCATCATCCATTCCTCTTGCCTCTTCAAAAACCGAAAATACTTCGTGCTTTTGATTGCGCAGCCACTCTGCAACAGCTGGGCCTGTACATTCATCCACGAGGAATCGCATTAGGAATACTCCGCCATCAGCGGCATAAATTCAGTGTTCTTGAGGGACTTTGTGGCGAAAAGGAAGCAAGCATGTATGTCTTCAATGGTGAGGCCTTTGTATTCATTCAAAATCTCATTCTCTGTAGCCCCGTGCGCCAAGAGATTAAGAATGAAATCGACAGTTAAACGAGTTCCCCGTATGACAGGCTTACCTACCATAACTTTTGGGTTCAGTACGATTCTTTCGAGCAATTGTTTTTCTTTCATAATAGTAGCCTCCAATTTATAAAAGATAACAAAAGAGACCTTGTTAGTCAATTAATATGATAACGCCGTAATCAGCGGGACGTTTTTAAGTATCCGCTGCATTTTGTTGTTATGTGAATTTTATCTAGATTTTAAAATAAGTTCTTTGGCCTTTTTAAAAGGTACATACTGGCTATTGTCATCCCTAATAGGAATGGGTTTTTCACATTTTAAACAAGTTAGTTTTAAAGAACCCAAATTCACTTCATTGAAAGTAAATGCACGTTCATCGACCTGTAATGGTGCCTTACATATAGGGCAGTAAGGATTGGGATCAGTTTCATTGTCCCAATATATGCCAAATTTTAATTTCAATTTTTTATTGCGATTTAGGATAACCAATGTCAACAATATTAGATTTCCTAACATGGATAATACCAACAGCAATAGGATTAATTTGGGTGGAGAATTTTGAAGAATTGAGGGTAAGACTAATGGCAACAGTTCCTTTAGGATTTGCAGCAGCAACCACACTATTAGCGTTATTCCTATCACTACACTGTGTTTTGTTACTGTTGTTTTTATCGTGTTTATCATATCTTATCCTTCTCATAATGCGGCAGTTGAGCAGTGCCCGAAGGGCATCTGTCTCGAACTCCTGGTTCTCCCCGCAGCGGAGCGAAGGGGAAATCAGGAGTTCGCTGCTCAACTGCCGCATTCCCCCCGAGCGGAGCGAGGGGGGAACAATATATTGAATAGTTTCCTGTCAATATCAGGAAGTTTTGAGCCTGTCAATATCAAATTTAAATTTTGTTGACAAATCTATATGATATTACAACATTATTTAAGTTGTTCAATATCAATTATATATTAGTAGGAGGTTAACTGTTCAATGCCGATGCTGCCTGTTCCGGCTCCCGTTCTGACGAGGTTTGATGCAACTCTCGAAAAACGAGCCGTTGCGCCGATACAGCGTGCGGACTATAAAAAGTGGCTCAGATATTTTCTGGATTTCTGCGGCAAATATCCTGTACCCAAAGCCCGGGCTGATCGGGTGCGTTTGTTTATTGACAAGTTGCGGGAAAAAAGACAGATCCCATTCCAGCAAAATCAGGCGGCGCACGCTGTATCCCTATATTTTAAAATGCAGCGCAAACGCGAACCCCCGGTTGCGGATTTCAATAAGGGAACCTTTGGGGACATCCTAAGTAACTTCGTCCCTAAGTAACTATTGGTCACAGAGCAGAACGATCAGTCGAATAAATACGCTCTAAAACTGACCAACATGAGCAGCGGCACCAGCGTAGTTATAAAAATTAGCATCTCACGGTCTCATTTCTTGCGGTACACGTTCAGTCCGACCTTCTCTTCCTTGCCAGGAATAGACACATTTCCCTCTGTGGTGGCGATGATGATGGTCTTTCCAGATGATGAAGGACCGAACTCTTTGGAAAGGTCAACTTTGATAACAAGGATACCTTGTTCCACCGTCATTTCGACATTCTTCATAGGTTCACCTCCTTAATACCGCCTATTTAGGCTCGATGGCCAACGCGGTCGCAAGCAACATTATATGGGGTAGTAGGGACGGTTTTCAAATTACCATGCATTTGCAACTAATTAGAAGCTAATTAATTTTCACCTAATCCGCTCCTGCACTCTAACACAGGGTAGCAAGCTTCAAATTGGGTAACAGGCCCCACTCCCTGGTACAAAACGTCAGACTATCAAAAAGCAAACGGTCATGCTCAATTGAGGGAAGGTCTACCATACTTCTCTCTAAGCGGTCCCTTTTTAATCTTTCCACTCGCTGTCTTTGGAAGTTCATCAACAAAAACCACTGATTTCGGCATCTTGTATTTCGCCAACTTACTATTACAGAAATCAATGGCCTCTTTCTCCGTCATAGTTTCTCCCTCTTTTAAGGCAATTATGGCCTTGCCCACCTCTCCCCATTCCTCATCAGCAACCCCAATTACTGCCGACTCCAGAATCTTTGGATGGGCAGCATAGACCTTTTCAATCTCTGCCGGGTATACGTTCTCCCCACCGCTTATAAACATATCCCTTTCTCTGTCAACTATATAAACGTATCCCTCATCATCTACCCTGGATAGGTCTCCGGTATACAACCAACCATCCCTCATGGTCTGTTGTGTTTCCTGCGGGAGGTTCCAATAGCCTATCATCTGGATAGGACCTTTTACGATGATCTCTCCGATCTCTCCTGGTACCACATCCTCTCCCTTTTTGTTCACCACCCTGACATCACTATGGAACACAGGCAACCCTACAGAACCTGCCTTTCTGATAGAATCCTCCTCAGGAAGCCACAGTACGATAGAGGTCTCCGTCTGACCGAATACCTGTCTTATGGGTATATTCCTCTTTTGATATTCTTTAATAAGGGAAAGGGGACAGGTTTCTCCTGCTGTCATACATGTTTTTAGGAAACTGAGATCGTATCTTTCCATATCGGTCTTCTTCAGTATAAAGTTGAGCATAGTGGGGACAGCCATCATCAGGGTGATCTTATATCTTTCGATGAGCAGTAATACCTCTTCAGGATCGAAGTGTTTCTGGATAATAGCCGTCCCTCCTTTATAAAGGATAGGTACTGCCGTTATATTAAGACCTCCGGAATGAAAAAGGGGCATCACTACCAGCATCCTGTCGGTTGAAGAGATATCAAAGTAAATATCTGCATTGAAGGTATTGTAGAATGTCTTCTTGTGAGATAGAAGCGCCCCTTTAGGCTGCCCGGTAGTCCCTGACGTATACATTATCATCTGGGGATCTTCCAGCCCAACCGCTTCCTTGATCTCAGGTTCACTCATCGGATATTGGAGGAGCAGTCCTTCATAGTCAAGAGCCCAGCGGGATGTATCGCCACCCACCTGTATAAAGTTTCCTTGCTTAATGGGGATAGTCGAACGGATGGAATTTACAGCATCAGCAAAATCAGAGTTATAGACCAGTATCTCTGCCCTACAGTCATTTAACATGTATTCCAGCTCGGGACCTGCAAGCCTGAAGTTCAGTGGAACAAATATTGCGCCTAATTTGGCTGTGGCAAAGTAGACCTCTAAAAACTGATGGCAGTTATGAAACAGGACTGCCACCCTGTCGCCCTTTTTAATCCCCCTATCGACCATGGCATGGGCCAGTTGATTGGTCCTTTCATTGACCTGCCGATAGGTAAATTCTTTTTCCTCGAATATTACAGCCGTCTTTTCAGAAGAGAGTACAGCCCTCTTCCTGATCCAATCACCAACATTCATCTCATTATATCTTGGCTATTCTCCCAGATAGTACTTCCTGGGGTCAAACATACGGAGCATTATAAGTTCTTCCAGCTTAGGGGGAGGTATCTCTTCAGGGTCAGAAGAGACCTTTAAATCCCAACCGCAATTCTCCTTTATGCAGCGGATATGATCTTCTTTTGTGGTCATTCCCTGGTCTGGAAAATAACCTGTAAGGGTAAATTCCTTATCATCCCCTATCTTTTCAAAAACGCCCAAGGTGGATACCAGTGTGGTAACCTTTCTCCCTGGAGAGGTTATGTAGCTTACCTTATCCAGAAACCGCCTTTTGGAATGGACAGCAGTTACGACTATCTCCTTTGCAGAACTGGCGATATCATTTGCGCCTCCTGACCCGGCAATGTATAAGAGCCTTTCCGGAATCTTTGTCGTGTTGATATTGCCGTATTTGTCTATCTCAGCTATACCCAGGGTACCGATGCATCTATTCATTGACCCGCCCATAAATATACCCATGACATCATGGGTGTCAACTATGGCCTTGCAGGTGGGGAAATTACGATGGTTAAATATGGCGGGGTCAAATGGTGTCGGGGTGTAACCATAGAGTCCTATCTCTGCCATGAGCTCTATGTCGAATCCCTCTTCCTTCAGGTCAAAATAGGCGAGCCAGGCGCCAAGGTTCGCAATCCCAGCCCCGGCAAGTATTGTTCTGTAATCGTTCTTCTTTATTATCTCTCTCGTCTTCCTCCCCGCAACGACAATAGCCATCTCAAGTGGAGTATATTCAGGAGAATCGTATTCTTTGGTGAATGCCTCTACATCGTAACGCCATGAATCGGCATGGGTCCTTCCTTTCAAGGCAAGGATACGATTGTAGCCCAATTTGTTCAAATAATCCTTATGGTCTTTGCACCCAAGAACCCACTTGTCTATCCACTTATCAAATCTCTCCGGGTCTTTTGCCGCCTTACATACCTCGTCCACAAAGTCGTAATCCTCAGTATACACTGGAAAATCGCTCATGCCCCCCTTGGCAAGGCCACTAGGATGGGAGCCGAAGGGAACCTCACACACTGCGGTGACATAGTCTCCCGGAAGCTTCATAAGGTGGGAATACTGCCTGATGAAATCGGTAGACACTATCTTTTCTACCGTTACTATAGTCCCTTTTTTGCTTCCCATACAACCGTAGAGATTCTCTGCATATGGGGGAATCAGCAGAGTATTGCCGTATCTATCGGCAGCCCAGCCATGGGTCAAGGATATATCTGGATAAAGCGCCTTTACCAGACCAATTTTCTCTCCGCCCTGGAAAGGATCATCCATTACAATAAAGTCCTCTTTGTTCTCCTTCTCCATATCACTCCCGATGAGGGATTTTGTCGGCATAAACTCTACGCCTATTGCAGCGGCCTTTAACCTCAAGGGTAATGTCAATATGGACCATATCTCTATCTCCGTAGTTTTTTCCTTGTATGCCCTTTGAAAGGCGGCGTTGGGCCCTGGCGTGTAATAAGGGTCTCCACAGTAACTGGTAATGAGCTTCTTGACCAACCCTCCATGAACAAGAACAGATATGGGATGGTTCATCGATATCCCCGTTATTGTGAAACCAGGGGCATTCCCCCAAAATTGTCTTGCTATCTCATAGAGAATTGCGCTGCACCACCTCACTCCTGTCTGGCAGGTATGCAGCAGCATACCGGGCTTTATGTTCTTTCTTATAGCCTCGGTTAAATCACATACCTTGTCTGTCCCTTCGTATTCTCTTATATTAAACCTGTTTTCGAATACTTCTTTAATTTTACCCTTCATTGTTGCCTGCTAGCCTTTCTTTACCAACCCCTCTTGAGTATGGTTACTGCACTGGACTGAACATCACCCAGTTCGATAGTATCTTGAAACCCTCCGGCACAGTGGGTAAAAGCTACCTTTGCCCCTTCCACCTGGTTTTCAGCAACACCTCGGAGCTGCCATACCGCTTCAGCTACCTGGGCAAGGCCAGTGGCTCCTATAGGGTGCCCTCTGGACATCAGCCCACCGCTGGGGCTTACCGGTAATTTCCCGCCCATATCTGCCATTCCTTCTTCAACAAATCTTCCACCCTCCCCTTTTTTGCAAAACCCAAAGTCTTCATAGTGAATGATCTCAGCTATAGTAAAACAATCATGGACCTCCGCAAAATCAATATCCTCAGGACCAATACCGGCAGTCTCATAAGCATCTGATGCCGACAGACGGTCGGACCCGAAGGTGGTGATGTCCTTGCATTTCTTATAGGGGCCTGATCGCAGGGCAGAGGCTGCTATCTCGATAGGTTTGCTGGTATATCTACTAACAACCTCTTTGCTGCAGAGGATTACCGCAGCAGACCCATCGGTAGTGGGGCAGCAGTTTAAGAGAGTCAAAGGCTCTACTATAACCGGAGAATTCAGAACCTCTTCTACCGTTATGGGGTCTTTATACTGGCAGCGAGGGTTGGGGCCTGCATTCTTGCGGTTTTTTACGGCAACCATGGCGAACTGCTCAGGGGTCGTGCCGTAGTCAGCCATATGACGGGTTGCAACATTTCCAAAATAGATGGGGGGACTGAAACCCATCACCGTGAGCAACTCTACCCCGTCAGAGGTCAGAGGACGCCCTTTCCCTGCTCTCCCCGTGAGTTTTTCCACACCAATGGCAAAAGCTACATCATACATCCCTGTACCCACGGCCATCCACGCCTCCCTCAGGGCAGTGGAACCGCTTGAGCAAAAATTTCCCACACTGCTTATAGGGATTCCGGAAATACCCAACTCCCAGAGAATAGACTGCCCAACCCCGCATTCTCTATTGTAAAGCTGCCCTGTTCTGGCATGTCCCGCATAGGCGACCTGTATATCCTTCTTATTGATACCGGCGTCTCGTAAGGCATTCAAGGCTGCTGTTCTTCCCAGTTCTATAACATTGGATTCAGGAAATCTCCCGAATTTGGTCATCCCTACACCAATAATATACACAGTTCTCATAATTCGACTCCTTATTAGTTCATATTAAAAAATTCCCTTTTCCGCTCTCTGGTTCAGGTTTTAAAAACTGTTCACGGTTCACGGTTAACTGCGAACTGTCAACTGTAAACGATTTAATGATCCTGCTCATGTTCGCTCCAAAGGAAACTTTTCATTTTTCAGGATCAACTTATTAAAGGGAAACAGGCTTAAACTTGTATCCGTATACCGCCTGACCTGCCTCATCTTCACGAATCTTGTCAACAATAAGCTCCAAATCCATACCTATCTTTATCTTTCCTTTATCACACTCGGTGAGGGGTGAGAATATCCGCAGCCCTTCCGGGATATCTACGTATCCTATGGCATAGGGGGCATCAAAACCCAACGGTGCTGCCTTCACTATACAGTAGGTATATAATTTCCCCTTATTGTCCAGGAGTATGTCCTCTGGTTTCTCATCTTTAAGGCAGTTTGGGCAGATAGCCCTCTTGGGGAAGAAATACTCCCCACAGGAGCTACACTTGCTTCCTATCAGATGAGGCTTTTCAGAGGGAGACTCCGGCAATTTGATAAAGGGTTTTAGCTTTGGATCTATGAGGTTCCCTATCGTATCAACTCTCAAAGCATTATTATCTGTTGTCATCCAACATCCTCCTTCATTAATTTCTGTATAACTACCCAGGCTCAAAGTGGCAAAGGCACATAGGCACAAAGCAGAGCAGGGTCGTTTCGTTGTTTTTTCCTAACTTTGTGCCTTTGGCGCTCTGTGCCTTTGTGCCTACCTGAGTAGTTACTTTCTGTATAACTACCCAGGTGTTTAGGCTGTCTATCAACCAAACCTTCCTCCGCTCACATGAATCACCTCTCCTGAGATAAAACTCGCCTCATCAGACACTAGAAAGAGGATTGTGTTGGCAACGTCTATCGGCTCTCCAAGCCTCTTAATGGGCATATTTGCCAGTTGTCTTTCCTTTATCATCTCAAACTTTGGGTGACCCTTCATCAACTCGGTAGCAATTATACCCGGAGCAATGGCATTCACATTGATGTTAAATCGGCCGAATTCCCATGCCATGGATTTGGTAAGGCCTATTATCCCTGCCTTTGCAGATGAATAGTTTGCCTGCCCAGGGTTTCCGTGCCATGCCCTGGAAGAAATATTTACTACCTTACCGTATTTCTGCTCTACCATATATTTAGTAGCAAATTTAGCACAGAGAAACGCCCCCTTAAGGTCTGTATCAAGAACATCATCCCAGTCCTTTTCTGTCATGTCCTTTATAAGCATATCCCTGTTGAACCCGGCGTTGTTTACCAAGATATCCAGCTTTCCGAATTCTTCCACAGCCTTTTTCATCAGGGCCTCTACCTCGTCTATTTTTGTGACATCCGACTTTACGCCTATAGCCTGTCCACCCTTAGCCTTTATCTCATTTGCTACCTTTATGGCATTTTCCTCATTTATGTCAGTAATTACAACCTTGGCCCCCTCTTCAGAAAGCCTGCGTACTGTTGCCTCACCTATGCCCCTTCCGGAACCGGTCACAACTGCTACTTTATCTTTAACTCTCATTGTACTTATCCTCCTTCTATTTTTTCCTCTTTATCATTAGCGGGGTTTCTCCTTCCTGAACCACTTCTCCCCTCTGGTTATACAGCTCTCTCTTTAATACAAAGACCCCTCTCTCAGGGTTCTTCGTCTCCTTCTTGTCTATTATCTTAACCTTTACAGTAACAGTATCGCCTATCTTGATAGGACCTTTGAACTTCCATTCCAAACTGAGAAAGGCTATAAGGTTCCTTGCTGTTTGCTGGCACAATTCTGTACGTGTAAAGAGCCCCGAAGCAATAGATAACCCCAGAAGCCCATGGGCTATCCTGGTTCCAAACATAGTACTCTTGCCAAACTCTTCACTTGTGTGAAGCTCGTTGTAATCCCCGGAAAGCCCTGCAAAGTTTACAACATCCGCCTCTGTAACAGTTCGGGAGGGAGATGTATACTCTTCCCCGATCTCCAGGTCTTCCCAGTACCTTGGTGCAGATTCTTTCGCCATATTAAACTCCTTTCTTTTATTTTTTGTATCTGATCACAGGGTTAATATTCTCTCACCCACTCCCGCTGGTCGCTCGAGCCCGCAGAGAACACGGAGATTATCTCTGTGCCTCTGTGTGCTCTGTGAGAGATAAATTTATCACCTAATAGCAGACATACCCAGCACATCTCTCCCTATTATCAATGTCTGAATCTCCGTGGTACCCTCGGGAATCATCGCTCCTCTGGCATCCCTGAAATACCGTTCTATAGGGAACTCCTTCGAGTAACCGTACCCCCCATGAACCTGCAGGGCATTGGATGCAGTTTTGAAGGCCGCCTCACAGGCAAAAAGCTTTGCGACAGAACAAAATCTATCACACCTGCCGCCTGTGTCCAGACACTTGGCTGCCTGATAGCCCAAAAGACGGGATGCCATGGTGTCGGCCACCATCTCCACTATTAGCTTCTGAACCAGTTGGAAGCTGCCGATGGGTTTACCGAATTGCTTCCTTTCCTTAGCGTATTTTACCGAAGCATCGATACAGGCCTGTGCAATTCCTACGGAACCCATAGCAACATTATGCCTTCCTTCATTCAGGGTTGTAAGGGCTATCTTTAAACCCTTCCCTTCCGGCCCAAACATATTATCTTTGGGAACCCTGGCATCTTCAAACACAAGCTCAGACGCAACCATGGCATGCCCGAACATCTTCTCTATATCCGTAGTTGAATAAGGAGTCTCTTCCTTATCTACGATAAAAGCAGATATTCCAGCAGGGCCTTTGCTCTTATCTGTAGAAGCAAATATAATCCCTACATCAGCGGTACTGCCGTTGGTAACCCACATCTTAGTACCATTCACAATAAAATGGTCACCCTGCAGGTCCGCCCTCGTCTCTATACCTGATGCATCAGATCCAACATTGGGCTCGGTTATGGCAAGGAAGGCGGTTTTGTCCGCAGAGAGCAGGGACGGGATGAATCTCTTCTTCTGCTCCTCTGTACCGTTTACGCAAATGGTATAGGGGATCAGGTTTAATGGACCATTTGCCATTATTCTAAGGGCTCCCCATGTTCTGCCGGCCTCCTCCATAAGTATTCCAAGAGATATATAGTCAAGCCCTAAGCCACCATATTCCGGCGGTACCAGGGCACCAACATATCCCAAAGGGATGAGCTTCTTAATAAGATCTCTGGGCATCTCTTTCTTTTTCTCGTACTCATCAACCAAAGGCGCTACTTCTTTGTCCATAAATTTCTTGACGGTATCCTGAAGAATCTTCTGCTCTTCCGTTAATTCAAAATCCATTAAAAACCTCCTTTTGTAAATTTTTACAGGGGTCGGGGATCAGCTGTCAGTCAAACCTTTTCCTGAAACCTGACCCCTGACAACTGAGCAATAATCAACTGAACAAATTTCTTGCTATTATATGATGATGAATCTGGCTTGTCCCTTCAACAATCGAAAGGAGCTTTGCATCCCTCATCATCCTCTCTACAGGGTAATCCTTCATGTAACCATAGCCGCCGAATATCTGAACCACATCGGTTGTTACCCTCATGCACAGATCTGAAGCAAAACATTTTGCCATGGATGCCTTTGTAATTAAGTCGATCCCATGATAGCCCGAATCATACAAGGACGCCGTCTGATAAGTCAATGCCCGTGCCGCCTCTATATTCATCGCCATATTTGCAACCATAAACTGGAGTGCCTGAAACTGGGCAATCGGCCTTCCAAATTGGTGCCTTTCTTTCATGTACTGAATGGCCTGATCAAGGGCAGCCTGAGCCAACCCGCAGGAAACCCCTCCCAAACCACACCTGACCAGGTCTAATCCTTCAAAGGCAAGCTTTAATCCTTTCCCAACACCACCACACATATATTCCTTTGTCACCCTCACATCCTCAAAAATCATCTCAGCCGTCTGGGAACCCCTCATGCCCATCTTCTCTTCTATCTTTCCAACGGAGAGTCCCTTAGCATCCTTGTCCACGTAAAAAAGGGATATCCCATCCGCTCCTTTGCCTGGACCTGTGACGGCCCATACCCCGTAAAAATCTGCTACACCACCGCTGGTTATAAAACATTTGGTTCCGTTGATAACCCACTCATCACCTTCCAGGGAAGCCTTTGTTTTCAATGATGCTGCGTCAGATCCTGCCCCCGGTTCTGTGAGACAAAAAGCACCCAATTCCTCGTTTGCCATCTTCGTAAAGTATCTTTCCGCCAGGAATTCATTCCCTCCGAGGAATAGAGGACGAACCAGGGCTAAATGGCCGATAAGGGTACAAGCCATTGAGGGACTGAAGTATCCCAGTTCCTCAAGGACTATGGTCAGGGTAGTAGCATTTGCCTCAGAGCCACCGTACTTAACAGGGGCAGGCAGCCCAAATATGCCGATTTCCTTTAACAATCTAAGGCTTTCATGGTCGAATTTATCCGCTCTGTCGCTCTCAACGGTAAGCCTTTCCAGCTTGTCCTTCCCCAACTTTCTCAGGGTATCCCTCAGGATCTTCTGTTCTTCAGTAAACTCGATACACATCTTTCCTCCTCCTTCCAGATAGAATCAACCCTTTGCCGGCTCTATAATCTCAATAAGAACACCAAAAATATCTTTCGGATGCAGAAAACAGATCTTGTTCCCCCCCGAACCCACAGTACCCTTTCCAACAACCTTTAGTCCCTGGTTTTCAAAGTGAGCTATTGCCTTTTCCATATCTTCCACTTGCAGCGATACGTGGTGGATGCCTTCTCCCCTACTTTCGATAAATTTCCCCATAACACCGTCAGGATCGATCGTCTGCGAAAGCTCAAACCTGTTTTCCCCCATGGAAACCATGGCGGATTCCAGTTTCTGATCCTCGAAGACCTTTCGGAATATTACTTTTGCACCAAAGGCATTCTCAAACAAAGAAACCGCTTTGTCAAGGTCTTTAACGGCTACCCCTACATGGTTTATCTTTTTTATCATCAACTCTACTCCTTTTCGGTAATTAACTACCTATGTTCATAGTCTCTATCATCTCTCTGGCATGCTCTCTAACCGTTTCAGTAATCTCCGCTCCAGCAAGCATTCGTGCAATCTCGCCTATCCTCTCCTCCTTATCCAATCTCCTCACCGATGTAGCAGTCCTACCATCTTTGACCTTCTTGCTTATGTTGTAATGGGTATCTGCAAAGCGGGCAATCTGCGGCAGATGGGTAATACAAATAACCTGATGAAACCTTGAGAGAGATTTGAGTTTTTGTCCCACTATATCGGCTACCCTTCCGCCAATACCTGCATCTACTTCGTCGAAGATCAATGTCTCTACCCCACCCTTTTGTGCCAATATACTCTTTAAGGCAAGGATAACCCTTGACAACTCCCCTCCTGATGCAATCCTGGAAAGGGCTTTGGGAGATTCCCCTGGATTGGGGGATAATAGAAATTCAACATCATCTATCCCCTTACCGGTAATCCTAAGGTCGCCTATATCTACATTTTCATCCAAATTACCCTTGGTGGAAAAACGGTGGTTTTTAATGCCTACCTCAAATACAGTTTTCTCCATCCCCACCGACCACAATTCTTTCTCAATGCTGTTTTTCAATTTTTCTGCTGTGGTTCTCCTCTTATCCGAGAGATCCTCTGCCATCTTCAGTATTTCAATCTCTGTATCATGGAGTTCATTCTTAAGGTTGGTTATAGTGTCTTCACTGTTTGAAATATCCTTTAGTTCTCTTTGTATTCTATCCTTATATTGAATAATCTCATCTATTGTGGAACCATACTTCTTCTTCAGTTTACTGACCTCCAGAAGTCTCTGTTCTACTTCCTCCAATCTAGCAGGATCGAATTCTATCTTCTGGGCGTAGTCCCGAAGGGATAAGGCTATATCTTCCAGTTCAAGGACAGAGGAGTCCATGGCACCATGCAATTTTTCTAATGAACTGTCTATCCTGGAGATATCTTTGATGTTGTTTTTTACCGCTTTTAGATTCTCCAACACAGATTCTTTTGCTCCATAAATGGTATTATAGGCATGGTTAGAATACTCCAGGAGTTTCTCTGAATTTATAAGTATATCCTTCTCTCTCTTTAAATCTTCATCTTCTCCAACCTTGAGATTTGCCCTTTCTATTTCATTCCATTGAAAATCCAGAAGGGATTCCCTTTCTGTCCTCTTATTGGCAGCATGAGCAAGATCAACCAGCTCATTTCTCATTTTAAGGAGTCTCTTAAAAAGGGTCCCTACTCTTTCTCTAAGAGGATGGAGGCTGCCAAAGTCATCAAGGATGTCAATATGCCTTTCCGGATTGAGGAGCAACTGGCTTTCATGCTGTCCTGAGATGGCGATCAAGTCCTCTCCTATTCCGGCAAGCGTACCCAGAGTAGCCAACCCCCCATTTATAAAAACCTTATTTTTACCAGAGTTAGAAATCACTCGTTTGATAACCAGGCTTTCCTCTTTTGCAATTCCTAACCCGTCTATCTTCTTTAAGATTGTGTTGTTATCAGAAATATCAAAAAGGGCATCTACTATTGCCTCTTCCTCGTCGCTTCTTATTATGTCCGCAGATGTCCTTCTGCCTTGAATCAGGTTAATGGCATTGATTATTATGGACTTGCCGGCTCCTGTCTCACCGGAGAGTACATTGAGACCCTCGGAAAAGGAGAGGGTTAACTCATCAATTATGGCAAAACTCTTAATAGTAAGGTCACTCAGCATTACTTTTAGCTTATCTTTCTCCCCATTTCAGCTTTGTTCTCAAAACCTCGAAATAATTTTTATGGAGAGGTTCTATAAGGTAAACAGGGGTTTTTGCCTTTTTTATCTCCAGCATACTGCCGGCATCGAAGGCAAAACCTACCTGACCATCCAGGGTTAAAAACGCATCCTCATTCCTGGAGATAAGGATTACTTCAATAGTTACATTGTCTGGTAAAATGAGGGGCCTGTTGGTAAGGGTATGAGGACAGATAGGGGTGATTATTACAGAGTGCAGAGGGGGATAAACAATAGGGCCTCCTGCAGAAAGTGAATAGGCCGTTGAACCTGTGGGTGTACATATTATTAATCCATCGGCTTTAAAAGTGGTTAGATACTTGCCATTTATACTGATTTCTAAATCAATAATTCTGGCCAGAGCCCCTTTGTTAATAACTGCATCATTTAGTACCCTGTATTTATCAGCCTTCTTCCCTTCACGGTGAAGACTAACTTTTAGCGCTGTTCGATTGCTGAGTTTGTAGTCACCCCCAATAACGCTTTCTAAAACAGGGTACAATTCATCCAGGGTTATGGCGGTGAGGAACCCAAGCCCACCCAGGTTTACCCCCAGGATAGGCACCTTCCTGTTGCCTATCGCCCTGGCAACACTGAGCAGGGTTCCATCCCCACCCAGCACGATAATCATATCTACCAACGAAGGAATCCTGGCTATATCATAGCTATATGGGTGTTTAATTGAGGAAGCCAGTGCGCTGTCTAAAAAGACCTCAATAGAACGCTCACCTAACCATCCAACAAGCCTTTTTGTAACCTCTATTGCCTCTGGCTTATTGGGCTTTGCAATGATCCCGATCTTCTTCATAAAATTATGCCCTTCAGGATTTTTCATGATCAAACGTCTTTTTCTAACACAAAAAGGAGGAGATTGTCCATTTAAAAAATTGAACCCAAAAGGTTATATGCGGTCACAGTTTATTTAGCAAATGACCCCAACGCTTCGCATTAGGGTTATAAATGAAAGAAACTTGCGCTTCAAGTTTCTTAGGAGGTAAGCACAGAGGGTAAATATATTGTTTTTCACTCCCCAAAGCTACGTTACTTATCAATATAACATCATAGAAAAAAGATGAGGTTATCACCAGAATCCTTTCCCATCAGGGAGTCGACAAAAGTATAATTTAGTAGGACAACAGGTTCCAAATAAATAAGTTATCATGCTCGTTTACACCAAACGAGGAATCCATTATTGCGTCTATTACGATGGCCAGAAGCCTGTCTGGGAATCATTCGGCAGGCGTCCGGAGCGACATCCGCTTATATGATATCCGTCATTTCTACATCACCTATGCACTGGCAAACTGCGCCAGCATCTTAGAACTAGCCGAAAGAGTCGGCCATGTGGATGCCACCATGATCATCAAGGTCTATGCCCACCCTCCCGACGAACTGAAGACAAAACAGGCATGCGAGATCCCTAACATCCATTTTCTAATACATGCCCAAAATGAAACAGTAGACCAAACGAAAAAAGGGGTTAGCCAAAATGACTTAACCCCTTGATTTTACTGGTACGCCCAGCAGGATTCGAACCTGCGACCTACGGATTCGTAGTCCGTCACTCTATCCAGCTGAGCTATGGGCGCACACTGGCGGAGAGAGAGGGATTCGAACCCTCGGTACATCTTTCGACATACACTCGCTTAGCAGGCGAGCGCCTTCAGCCGACTCGGCCATCTCTCCCATCACTACAATGGTCAGTTATCAGTGAACAGTTTTCAAAAATCTTTTTAATGACTAATCACTTTTCACTCTTAACTCTTAACTGGTTTTTGTGGCGGAGGGAGTAGGATTCGAACCCACGGACCTTTCGGTCAACGGTTTTCAAGACCGCCGCCTTCAACCACTCGGCCATCCCTCCCATCACTACAGTGGTCAGTTATCAGTGAACAGTTTTCAATCAAAAATCTTTTTAATCACTCATCACTTTTCACTCTTAACGTTACGCGTTTTCTCTATCTTATCTACTCCTCCTATATACGGTCTTAAACCTTCTGGTGTAGTTATACTGCCATCCTCCTGCTGATAATTCTCCAGGATGGCGACCAATGTCCTTCCTACGGCAAGGCCTGATCCATTTAGTGTGTGTACAAACCGAGTCTTGGATTTTCCCTCTGATTTGTATCGAATATTGGCCCTCCTAGCCTGGAAGTCTTCAAAGTTACTACAGGATGATATCTCTACAAACCTCTCTTGCCCTGGCAGCCATACCTCGATATCATAGGTCTTTGCTGCCGAAAATCCCAGGTCTCCGGTGCAAAGACTCACAACTCTGTATGGTAATCCCAATCTCTGTAATACCTCTTCGGCATCTAAAAGAAGATTTTCCAATTCATTGTACGAACTCTCAGGGGTAACAAACTTAACCAGCTCTACCTTATTGAATTGGTGCTGTCGGATCAGTCCCCTAGTATCCTTCCCATAACTGCCTGCTTCACTGCGGAAACATGGGGTATAAGCAGTATAATACAGGGGAAGATCACTCTCTTTTAATATCTCGTTTTGGTGAATATTGGTTACAGGAACCTCTGCCGTTGGTATAAGATAATAGTCATACCCTTCTAACCTGAAGAGGTCTGATTCAAATTTGGGAAGCTGGCCGGTTCCAGTCATACTCTGCCTGTTAACAATGAAAGGCGGTAACACCTCTACATAATTATGCTCATTGGTGTGCAAGTCCAACATGAAGTTGATCAAAGCCCGCTCTAGTCTAGCCCCCCAACCCATGTACAGGACAAACCTGGCGCCTGTTATTTTAGAAGCCCTTTCAAAGTCAAGTATATTCAGTTCTTCCCCGATATCCCAGTGGGGTTTCGGTTTAAAAGCAAACTCAGGAATCTCTCCCCATTTCTTTATCTCAGGATTGTCCTTTTCACTATACCCAACGGCTACAGATGAATGGGGCATATTAGGCATATTAAGGAGAATCTGATTCAGCAAGTATTCTTTTTCACTTAGCTTCCTATCCAGTTCCTTTATTCTCTGGGAGACTTCCTGCATTGCAGTTATTTCTGAAAAAGCATCCTTTTTCTCTTTTTTTAGCATGGCTATCTTCTCAGAAACGGTATTTCTCTGAAACTTCAGGCTCTCGGCTTCCTGCAGGAGGTCTCTCCTTTCAATATCCAACCTGATAAACTCATCAAGATCAAGATCCAGCTCCCGCTGTTCGGTTTGCTCCTTAACCTTTTTTATATTTTCTCGAACGAACTTTAAGTCCAGCACCTTTAAAATTATCCTTTAGCCATTGTCAAAAAAACAGCTTTTTCCATGCAAAGCAATTTATAAAAAAATGCTAAAGCAGCTCATAAGCCGAGTTCTGTTCCTCAATTTCCATGACCTTCTTGATCTACCTAAAAGCCATATTCCGATAAACAATAAATAAATAAAGGTCATTATTGAGGTAATGATCATTCATCTAGTCCCGATGTTGCCAACGGGATCAAGCGACCTACCCGTCCCGTCATCCAGAAGCCTCCTTAATCGGTTTCCTCCGGATATTGAACGGGCCGTTCTTCTTCTCCATTATGGAGGAAACGGGACCTATTTGGTCTTGCTCCAGGTGGGGTTTGCCTAGCTCCGGATGTCACCATCAGGACTGGTAAGCTCTTACCTTACCGTTTCACCCTTACCCACCGAGGCTTACGCCTCGGAGTAGGGGTAAGGCGCACCTTACTCCTACTCCCGCCATAGGCGGGCAGGCGGTTTGTTTTCTGTGGCACTTTCCTTATCCCGATTTCTCGGGACAGTCCGTGTTACGGACCACCCTGCCCTATGGAGCTCGGACTTTCCTCTCGCTCAGACCTTATTACGGGCTGAACCAGCGATCATTTGATATGCTCTAGCATTTCTGTCTTTTTTATAACCTATTAGTCTGTCCATCACTCCTTTCGTCTATAGCTTCATTGGCAAGCCTGTCAGCATGCCGATTCTTCTCTCTATTAATATACTTTATATCATACCAGACAAATTTTTTCAACAGATCATTCACCTCATTGTACAAAACCACCAATCCCTTGTTCTTGACAGCATATATCCCATTTAACTGTCTAACCATCAATTCTGAATCAGAGAAGATATGCACTCTGGTTCCCTTGAGTTTTAAAACCTCCCTGAGTCCCAAGATCAATGCCCGGTATTCAGCAACATTATTAGTATTCTTTCCAAGATATTTTTTCAACTCCCTAATTACATTCCCTTCTTTATCTAAAATCACTGCTCCTGCCCCGGCCTCTCCTGGATTCCCTCGAGAGGCACCATCGGTATAGACAAAAAAATCACGGAGATTGGGTGAAGCTTGGTTAGAAGATTTATCCCTGTAAAATACTGCTGATTGATGTAATATCTCCTGGATATCCTCCTTTGAAACCATTGGAAATTTCTCGATGGTCTTTATAAAACTAAGGTGCAGAGCCAGATGATTCAATATCTCTGTTTTTAATTTATTCGGGATCTCTCTACTCTTCAATCTTTTCTCGGTATAGATTTCTGAAGGCTATTCATTAGAATGGGGGTTAGGGTTCAAAAGCGATTGGGGTCATGAACTGTTCTTCCAGTAGAGGATTCTATTGCAATTTGGACAAAAGATTAAATCCATCCCCTTCTGTACCTCATTAGAGAGTTGGGGCGGGATATCCATATAGCATCCTTGACAAAATCTGTCCTTTGTCGGGACAACAGCAATCTCCTGCCGATGTTTCTTTATGTTCTCATACATCTGCAGTAACTCTGGACCTACCTTTGAGGATAATTCCCCTCTCTTTTTCACTTTTTCTGCCAGTTGATTCTTGAATTCCTCCAGTTTCGCTGTGAGTTCACTCTCCTCCTTATCAAACTCTCTGGATGTTGCCATAAAATCTTCTTCTTTTTCCTTCAATTCCTTCCTTAAAGCATCAAGCTCCTCTAAAACATTAAGGATATCTTCTTCCCTTTGGCTATTGGATTCCTTTGTCAAGGCTATCTCCTTCAATGCTGCTTGGTATTCCTTGTTGGTCTTAACCGATAACAATTTTTCTTCAGATTTTCTAATCTTCTCCATCTCCTGTTCCATAACTCTCTCTTTTTTCCTTCTGTCATTCTCCAAACTCTCCAGTTTCTCCCTGTTTAAATCAGCTATTCTCCGCTTCTCTTCCAGCTTCTCTTTCAACAATTCTATTCTTCGGGGATAGTTCTCTTTAGTCTCTTCAATCTTTCCTATGCTCAAATCCAGGTCCTGGAGATTCACCAGAATATTAATTTGTTCGTGCAATATTCTTTTCCTCCTTAGTGGATGTTAGCAGTATCAGCCTAGAAATAAAAAAGTGCACCTCCTAGGTGCACTTTTAATCCGCTTATCTTTTTTATATCTTCTGCGAATTTCCAAACAGATCTTTTCAATAAACATCCTTCTCTACTATCATTAGTAAGATCGTTGGTGGGCCCACCTGGGTTCGAACCAGGGACCTACCGGTTATGAGCCGGTGGCTCTTCCAACTGAGCTATGGGCCCTATTAGGGAAAAAACTGTAAAATCTGTCAGGTTAAATTTCCTAAAACTAAACTGAAAAACAATAAATAAATTGAAAACCTTTGTCAAGTAAAAAGGGCAAAATGGAGTCAAAAGGCATTAACATCATTTTTCTACAAAGCTTTTGAGTCTTTTGCTTCTGCTGGGATGCCTCAATTTCCTCAATGCCTTAGCTTCTATCTGCCTGATTCTCTCTCTAGTAACATCGAAATCCTGGCCTACCTCCTCCAGTGTGTGATCCGCCTTCTCACCGATTCCAAACCTCATTCGCAGAACTTTCTCTTCTCTGGGCGTCAAGGTAGCCAGTACCTTTCTGGTCTGCTCGGATAGGTTTAGGTTAATAACAGAATCGCTTGGAGATATAATTTTTTTATCCTCAATAAAGTCCCCCAGGTGGCTGTCTTCCTCTTCGCCGATAGGAGTTTCCAGGGAAATGGGTTCTTTGGCTATCTTCAGAACCTTTCTAACTTTATCCAAAGGTAATTCCATCTTTTCAGCAATCTCTTCAGGCAGTGGTTCGCGGCCCATTTCTTGAACCAGGTATCGGGAAGTTCGGATGAGTTTATTTATTGTTTCAATCATATGAACAGGGATCCTGATAGTTCTGGCCTGATCCGCTATTGCCCGTGTAATCGCCTGTCGGATCCACCAGGTTGCGTAGGTACTGAATTTGTATCCTCTTTGATATTCAAATTTATCCACGGCTTTCATCAATCCTATATTTCCTTCCTGGATCAAATCAAGAAATTGAAGCCCACGGTTAGTGTATTTCTTGGCTATACTTATTACTAAACGCAGATTAGCCTCTATCAGCTCGCTCTTAGCCTCCTTTGCCTTGCTTTCTCCATCCTCAATATTCTGAATAATCTTTTTCAACTTCTTTGCAGACATCTCTAATTCAACTTCTGATCTTCTAATCCTCCTTTGAGCACTATTAATTATCTTCTCAAATTCTTTCAACCCATCCCTGGTAAATACTTTATTGTCTAATAATTCACCACATCCTGCCCCTTCCTTTTTCTTCACCAGCCTAAATAATCTTTTTATCTCCTTAAGGTCTATGCCAGAAATCTTTTCGCACTCCTGTATTTCCCTTACTGCTTTTTCAACTCTATCATTGAGACTTTTTAATCTTTGAACTATTCTTTCAACTTGTTTTTTGTTGAAATTTATATCCATTAGTAGTGTTACTATATTCTGTTTATTCTCAATCCTATTTTTCCGAATATCTTCTCTGTCAAATGAGCCCCCTTTGTCCTGCATCAACAGTTTCTGAATTTCTCTATTCTTTTCATTCAGTTCCTTTATCCTGTCAATTAGGGTCAAAACTCTCTGGGTATGGTATTCGGAATTTAAATGTTCTTCCTCCTGATCCTTAATTATCTCCTTGACATTAATCTTTTCTTTTCTAAGCTTTTCAGCTAATAATATTGTTTCTCTTATCGTTATTGGAGAATCCAATGCCGCTTCCAGAACCTCTCTTTCCCCTTCTTCAATCCTCTTTGCTATCTTGACTTCTTCATCTCGTGTCAGCAGGGAAACAGACCCCATTTCACTTAGATACATCCTCACCGGATCATTGCCCTTGCTGTATGATTCTTCCTCTGTGTCAATTTCATTTTCCTCTTCTCTTAATTCTGGAATTTTCCTTTTTGGTATTTTTACCTTCTGAACAGCATCTACAATTTCAATGTCATTTTCATCAAACATAATCATCAAATCATCAATTTGCTCCGAGGACACAATATCGGAAGGTAAAATATCATTAACCTCATCATAGGTCAGAAACCCTTTTTCTTTACCCATGTTAATTAGCTGCTCTACCTCTTCAATCTTTGTCTTTTTGGGCATTTAAACTCCTCCTTTGTATAAATCCTGTGGACAAGGCGCACCGTGCTCCTACTCAGGCATTATTATGACGTGAAAAAGCTTGTCTATAGTTTATTTGCTTGTTTTTAAGCTCTTGTCTGGAGACCAAGAACTCTCTCTGAAGCACTTCATCTTTTTTATCTTCGGCTTCTTTAATCTTTATGTCCAGTATCTTTATCTCCTCATCCACTTTATGCATCCGAATTTTATTTATACAGTCTTTAAGAATTTTTTGGACATCTTCGATACTCTCTTTTTCAATCGATAGCTGAGAGATTAGGCTTTTTGAACTCTCATCTTCCAAGCAGTTAATTACTCTTCCTGAATCTATTCTTCCTTGTCTATTGAATTCCTCTAAAAGCAATAATCCTATCTCTTTGTATTGCTTATTCACAAACTCTTCGATTATCGCTTCTTCCTGAATTTTATGGACAACCTCGTTGCTCAATAACATCAGCTTTAATAAGAGTTTCTCAACGATATCTTCATCCATAGACTGAATACCCTTTTCTTGTAAAATGCCCCCGGTTTTTTTTGTCTTACGGAATTGTGAAACAATGGTATCCTCTTTTATGCCCAGTCGATTGGAAACCCTTTGTATATAGATGTCCCTTTCTATTTTATTTTCTATCATAGACAGAATAGGTGTAACATCTTCTATGATTTTTACCTTCCCTTCCACTGAAGAAATATCATGCTTTTTTATGACCTCGTTGATGGCAAATTCTATCAGGGGTATAGAACCAGCAATAATTTCTTTAAACCCTTTCTCGCCCACTTTTCTTACGAAACTATCAGGATCAAACCCTGACGGAAGGACTGCTATCTTAGGTGAAGTGCCATGCTTTAATAGGACATCAAGACTTCTGGCAGCAGCCTTCTTTCCAGCCTCATCAGCATCAAAGACAGTAATTATGTTATTTGTGTATCTCCTCAAAATCCTTATATGACCTGTGGTTAAGGATGTACCCAGTGTAGCTGCAACGTTTTTTATGCCGTATTGATTTAAACTCAAAAGGTCAAAGTATCCTTCTACAACTATTACCTTATCTTCGCTCCTGATAAAATCTTTCGCAACTTTCAGTCCGTAAAGGCTATTGCTTTTATTGTAAATGGAAGATTCCGGTGAATTAAGATATTTAGGAAGACTGTTGTCTAATACTCTCCCTCCAAAACCGATTACTTTGCCATGGATATTAATTATAGGGAAAATCATCCTCCCCCTAAAACGGTCATAAAATCCCTGGGCTTTTTTCGGTATAATCAATCCAACTTCAGAAACCCTTGAAAGGGAAGCCCCTTTTTTAGATAGAAACTTCAACAATCCATCCCAGCTATTCTGGGCATAACCCAGTCTGTGATCTATTATCACATCATTCCCAATTCCTCTCTGCCTGAGATATTCTCTGGCTTCTTTACCCTCCTTTTCATTTATCAGAAGATTGTGGTAGTAGCTTGCTGCCAGTTCATTTAACTCAAATAACCACTCTCTTTTTAGGGTTTCTCTCTTATCTGCCTCAGATATTTTTATTTTGGGGAGATCTATTCCATACCTCCTGGCGAGTCCCCTTGCAGCCTCAGGAAATGAGAGACGATCCATCTTCATCAGAAAGTTAAATACATTGCCGCCGGTATTGCATCCAAAACAATGAAAAATCTGCTTTTCCTCATTCACCATAAAGGATGGGGTTTTCTCAGAATGAAAGGGGCACAATCCTTTATAGTTCTTCCCTGCCTTTTTGAGGGAGACATAGTCTGATATTACCTCTACGATACTTACCCTATCTTTTATCTCTTCAAGCTTATCATCAGGGATATAATCCGCCAAAGTACTGTTTCTCCATTTAATTAGTCAAACCTTAATTTCCACAACGGTAACGCCAGTCCCTCCCTGGGACAAATCGGCTGAATTAAAATTTACCACAAAGCTGTGGGCATTCAGATGGTCCCTAATGGCATCTCTTAATCTTCCAGTGCCAACTCCATGAACAATATCCACCCTTGTCATGCCACTTAGTATGGCATTGTCTATAACCTTATCAACCAAGGGTATAGCATCATCTACTCTCATCCCTACCAAATTGATCTTACCTGTCATACCAGTAGTTAGAGGAGTAAATAACACATCTTCTTTGCTTTCAGTACGCTTCAGCCTATTCCCATTTACTTGCTCAAGTTCATTTAGGGGTACTTTAACCCTCAAGTTTCCAATAAGGACATCTACCTTATCTGAATCCCCTTGTACCCTTACTATCACCCCCTCTTTATTCAGAGGGCTGATTTTTACTATATCTCCCTTCCTTGGATTTAAAAGGGGGCTTCTATCCCTCTTTTTAACAGGTCTGAATAACTCTAACTCCTCTTTTAAATTATGGAGCCTTTTATCCACTTCGCCAATACTACACTCCCCCTTCTTCTTAAGATTCCTGGATATTTCTGTTACTTCATTTTCTGCTTTCCTTAAAAAGCTCCTGGCTTTAGTCTCCGTTTCCAATAATATCCTGTCCTTTTTCTCTTGAATTTTCTCTAATAAGGACTCTACCTGTTTCTGGTAGAGCAAGATTATTTCCTTAATCCTTTTAACCTCTTTTATATCTTCTGTTATCTCCCTCTGGGAACTCTCAAGAGTTCTAATTAACCTTGAGATATCACCATTCTTGCCCTCCATAAAACTCACTGCTTTATTCAAAATTTCTCGTGGGATACCTAGCTTCTCAGCAATTACCAGGGCGTTGCTTTCTCCCGGAAATCCATATAAAAGACGATAACGAGGCTCCATGGTTTTTGAGTCAAACTCAACGGATACATTCATTGCGTCTTTATGAAGATATGCATATGCCTTTAATAAATTGAGATGGGTTGTAGCAATAATACTACAATTTTTTCCCCTTAAATAATCCAATAGAGCCGTTGCCAAAGCAGCGCCTTCATCGGGATCAGTTCCTACCCCCATCTCATCTAATAGTACCAATGATGATTCATTAGCCTTATCTAAAATATTAACCATCTGGGAGATATGGGAAGAAAAGGTACTGAGATTCTGCTCTATGTCCTGTTCATCACCAATATCCGCGAAGATTGAATCGAAGATCGCCGCAACACTTCCGTCTGCTACTGGAATATGCATTCCTGCCTGTAACATTAGGGTCAAAATACCTACTGTCTTTAAAGCAACGGTCTTGCCACCAGTATTTGCTCCTGTAATTATTAAGGTATTGCAGTCCTTATCAAAATGAATATCGATAGGGATCACACCCTTGCTTAAATTGGCTGGTTCCTCTCTATCACTATACCTCTGCCTGTCCCGTTGGGACGGCAGACAGACATTCTGGAGGGACAGCAACAAGGGATGATATGCATTGATCAAGTTGACTATCCCCTCTCTGTTTAATACGGGCTTTATTGCATTTAATTCAATACTGTATTTTGCCTTAGCATAAGTAAGGTCAACCTTACCCAAAAGGCTCAGATTTGAAAGAATTTCTTGAGCATTCGCTTTTATATTGTTGCTCAAATTCCCTAACACTCTAAGCTCTTCATTCTTCTCTTCCTTAAAGAGGATGCCAAGCTCATTATTCAATTCTATAGTGGAGATAGGCTCAATAAAGTATGTTGCCTTGCTATGAGAATGATCATGGATAATACCTTGAACATGACCTTTAAAATCCGATTTAACCGGGATTACATATCTTCCATTTCTAACTGTAATGATCCTTTCTTGGAAAAAGGATTGTAATGAATCCTTAGAAAGTAAATCCTCCAGATAGGCATGTATCTTTTTCCTAAGCCTCCTTACTTTTTCTCTTATGGCTTTAAGTTCTGGACTGGCACTATCTAATATATCACCCCTCTCTCCCACAGTTTGTTCTATCTTGTGTTCAATATTTGGGAGCGAAATAAAACTGTTTCCTATTGCCTTTAGCAAGGGATATCTATTGTCTTCTAATTTTCCAAATAACCTTTTGAGCTTATGGGTTGCTTTTAATGTACTTAAAATATCCAGAAGTTCAATGGGATCCATGATAGCTCCCTCAACTCTGGTCTTCGTAACAGGCTTTTCAATATTCCTGATACCACTGATGGGGATATCCGCATAGGTTTGTAAGACCTCTTTCAGCTCACTTACTTCATTCAGGAGAACCTCTATCTCTTTTACGTCCCTTTTTGGCTTAAGAGACTCACATAAAGCTTCCCCCAAATTGGAGGCGGCAAATCCTTTTAACAAGCTTAATATGTTGTTAAATTCCAGAACTCTTAACGTATGCTTATTCATTATTGTTAGGCGATTTTTAAAACCCCTTCAGATGTCTATCTGGAATATAATCAAGATACATGAAAATTAAGAACAGGAGGTGACGTGAATTAACAAATAGGTCGGATAGGAATCTTTAATTTGTCTTTTGCCTTGGCGTCCACTTTCATCTCGTCTATTAGTCTGTCATCTAATGGCATAGGTTACACTCCAGTTTCCCTTTTTCTTTTTAATGCCCTTTTTCTAGCTGCCAAAGCCTTTCTTTTTTTCTTCACACTGGGTTTCTCATAATACTCCCTTTTCCTTGCCTCTGATAGTATTCCCGTTTTATCACACAGCTTTTTAAATCGTTTCAAGGCATTTTCAAAGGTTTCATCTTCCCTAACTTTAACACCAGGCATTCATCTTTCCCCTCCCTTCATTAATGGTTGCATTGTCAAAATATTTGGTTCTTCTCCCATTTATCCCGTTTAGTAGATAAATCTCTAACGGAATTTAGTCGGTGAAGAGGATTCGAGGATTCCTGCCCCCTTGAACCCTCTTAATCCATAAACTAATTTGTAGGTGATCCAAATTTTTTATCTTTTAGACAAAAAGTTTTTTATTATCAGAACATACCGCATAACACTATGACAGCATAGATTTCATATTTCCTGCCATCTAAAAAATGTATCGTTTTGAAAACACAATCCTTAAATGATGTAGATAATAATTGTCTATTGTGGGCAGTAAATCCCTCACTGGATCGGGGATAAATTTAATAGAGTAGTAACCAGAAGATAGCTGGAAATATGGTAGATGGTGCCTCTATGAATATTCTTACAAGCGAGCCCCGTATTTTATACAGGGCTATCCTGCTAATTGGCTTGCTCTACTGATTGATTTCTGTTTTTCACATCGTATGCTCTGTTTTTTATAAAACGTTTTAATTATTATCTTGGTACTATAAATAATAAAAGAAAATGATTTTATTAAGGATGATAAATGTTTTATTATATAAAAATAATGATAATTGTCAAACGAAAAATCTCTAGAGAATTATAGTGGACCCCAAAATTTGGACAGTGTGTTAAGTTACACTTGGGAGCAAAAAAGAGGAGGACCAAGTGGAGACTTTAAGGAGAAAGCACACACCGTCATTTAAGGCCAAAGTTGCCTTGGAGGCGATCAAGGAGCAAAAGACATCGGCAGAGCTGGCCAGCCAGTATCAGGTTCATCCTGGTCAGATCCGGAACTGGAAGGCGACGGCCACCAAGGGGTTCATTGATCTTTTTACGGATAAGAGAAAGAACAGGGATCAAGATCGGGAGGATTTGATCCAGGAGCTTTACCGCCAGCTTGGCCAGTTGAATGCTGATCTCAACTGGCTTAAAAAAAAATCTGGACTTAAGCCATAAGCAGAAGTTGCTGCTCATTGACAAGTTGAATAGAGAGTTATCCATCAGCCATCAGGCGGAGCTTATTGGGATATCGCGATTTACTATGAACCGGTAGTGGATGAGTATAATCTGCTCCTGAAGCGCCTGATTGACGAGCAATACACCCTGACGCCTTTTTACGGTTCCCGGAGGATGAAAGTTATTTTGCGGCGGAACGGGCATAAAGTCAACAGGAAACATGTTCAACGGTTGATGAGGGAGATGGGTATAGAGGCCATCTATCCGAAGCCTAATTTAAGCCGGGCGCATCCTGAGCATAAGATTTATCCTTATCTGCTGAGGGACATCAGCATAGATAGAAAGGACCAGGTGTGGGCAGCCGACATAACCTATATTCCCCTTTCCCGGGGCTTCATGTATCTGGTGGCCATCATGGATTGGTGGAGCCGTTACGTCCTGGCCTGGCAGATGTCCACGTCCCTGGATACGTCATTCTGCCTGGAAGCGTTAGAAAAGGCCCTTCAGTTTGGGAAGCCGGAAATATTCAATACCGACCAGGGCTCTCAGTTTACCAGCAGTGCTTTTACAGGAATGCTCAATGATAACGGCATTCTCATCAGCATGGATGGTCGGGGGCGTTGCATGGACAACATATTTATTGAGCGCTTGTGGAGAACAGTGAAATATGAGAACATTTATCTCATGCATTACGGATCTGTTCCCGAGGGAAGGCAGGGGATCAATTCCTACTTCGGTCTCTACAATGATGACCGGCCTCACCAGACGCTGAAAGATCAGACGCCAACAGAAGTATATTTTCAAAGAGCGAGGTGTTGATTCAGTTCATGGCTTTCGACGGGGTATGAGCACAGGTGGAAAAAAACAAAAAACCGCCCCAGGGTGTAACTTAATTTTTCGAAAAAATTGTCTTGACAAATGGGTCCACCTTAAATGGAACTCGGAACACACATCGTACCCCCCCTGGCATCTATAAAGATACTTGGTAAGAGTGGAATGGCGGAAATTGTTTATTGGTTCAATCAGTTTATGAGGAATTAAAGTGTTTTAAAAATCTGCTGATTATGGCAAACTGTTGGTTCTCTACTACCTAACAGGAGGCTATAAAAGCGATGTGTCCAATCTCACATTACACTATGACAAGACAAAGTAAAGACCCAAAATACATCCGGCTTGAGATGGTTAGATATGCCAAGGAAGAACAGCTATAATGGCCACAAAACACCATGGGATATTATTCGGGAGAGAACCCAGGATATCAAACCGAATGTTGTCGCATTACCGCCTGTATTCCTGGATGAACTGTTCATGAAAAAACTTGATCAAAAACCTAAGGGGGGGTATGGATGTTATTCCGTATCCCTACCGAAAAAACAAATTCCCTTGACATATAACCATCTTTCACATATAGCACAGTACAAAAGGCTACCTTTTATCACCTCATGATAATTATCTTCAAAAAGAGGACCCCATGAGTCAGAAAAAACTGCGAGAGTTTGAACCCATCTTCTATCCTAGATCCATCGCTGTAGTTGGTGCCTCCAATGATAAGCTGAAATTTGGCACGAGGTATCTTCAAGCTTTAATTAGCTCTGGCTTTAAAGGGGGACTCTACCCTGTTAACCCCCATGAGGGTGATGTCCTGGGGCTTAAAACTTACCAAAGACTCACATCAATCCCGGCTAATGTTGACTACGTGTTATTGTGTCAATCCCCGCACGATTTATACTCGATTTGCTTGACGATTGTGCAACAAAGTGTGTAAAGGCTGTTCAGATCTTCACCGCAGGGTTCTCCGAAACCGGAGAGGAAGAGGGACGCAGATTGGAGAAAGATATGGCGAAAAAAGCCAAAGAAGGCGGATTCCGAATTATTGGTCCAAACTGCATCGGAGTATATTCCCCGGCCTGTTATATGCCTTATGGTCCCATGCACTTCCTGGCGGAGGCTGGCTCGGTAGGGTTCATCTCCCACAGTGGTGGAGTTGCCGGTAATCTTATTGATGAAGGGATAAGACGAGGGATTCGCTTTAGTAAGGTGGTCAGTTTCGGGAATGGGTGTGATCTTGATAACTGTGATTATCTGGAGTATCTCGCACTCGATCCGAAGACGAAAATCATCGGCGCATATTTAGAGGGGGCAAAAGACAGCCGACGTCTATTCGGTCTGATCGGAGAAATATCTAAAAACAAACCAATGGTTATCTGGAAGGGCGGTAGAACTCCCGCTGGGGCTCAAACAGCAGCTTCTCACAGCGCCTCACTCGCCGGTTCCGACATAATATGGAAGGCAGCTCTGAAGCAGGCTGGTGCAATTAAGGTAGAGAGCCACGAAGAGTTGGTCGATACCATCTTAGCTTTTTTACACCTTCCTCGATTTGAGGGAAATCGCGTAGCCGTCATCGCCGGGCTCTACGGTGCTGGTGGAGGGGCAAGCGTTGCCTCCAGCGATGCCTTCACCAGTCAGGGCATGGAGGTCCCCCCTTTCACCGATGAGACAAGGGCTAAGCTCAAGACTATCATCCCTAAAGCAGGCAGCATACTGCGAAATCCCCTGGATATGGGTTCCGTTGGGGGCATTACTGAGATACTTAGTAATACGATAGAATTAGTACTAGATGACCCCCTCATAGATATTCTCGTAATCCAGGTTCCGGTAGACTTTCTCGTCGGGTTGGCGTCAAAGAAGATATTCCAGGATACCATTGATATTATAGTAAACTTCAGAAAGGCTCAGAGCAAATCCATTATACTACTTTCACCCCATGGTTCAGTCATTGCAGAAAGATTGGAGTTCGAAAGGACACTCTCCCACGCAGGGATACCTGCCTATCCCACATTTGAACGGGCAGCAAGGGCTATTGCAAATGTTGGCATCTATTCCAGATTTCATAGCCCACAGACTTTCTGCTGAAAGACATACAGTGCTATCTATATTTGCAAGTGCTGTACTTATGTGGTATTATCTAAATAACTATGTATTTACACTTACTTGAGAGTATGCTATGAGAGGTGAACTGCTTTGCATAGGCCATCGCGGTGCGATGGGGCACGAGCCTGAAAACACCCTTCTTTCGATAGAGAAGGCTATCAGCTTGGGGGCCTCGTGGGTAGAGATAGATGTCTACTTTGTGGACAGCCACTTGGTCGTTATTCACGATGACCGACTCGAACGAACGACTGACGGTACTGGTTACACATGCGAAAAAACTTTCGGACACCTGTGCTCACTCAACGCTGGAAAAGGCCAAAAGATTCCAACCCTCGAAGAGGTATTCACCGCTGTCAATGGTAGGGCTGGCTTGAATGTAGAACTGAAGGGATTGCAAACTACTGAGCCTGTAATATCTTTAATCAAGGAACAGATCGAGCAAGGGTGGAGCTATGAAAATATATTAGTGTCATCGTTTAATCACCGTGAGCTGTTGAATGTTAAGAGGTTCAACCCTAAGGTGCTTACCGGTGCACTTATTGTGGGTCTTCCCATTGACAATGCAGCATTCGCTGAAAGGCTGGGATGCTATTCGGTGCATCTGTGTATTGACTTCATTGATAAGGTTTTTGTCGATGATGCCCACAAGCGCGGACTAAAAGTATTTGTATTTACCGTAAATGAGCCCCAGGACATCGCACGCATGGAGTTACTTGGGGTTGATGGAGTATTTACAGACTACCCGGAACGAGTTGTTAAAACAAGAGCTGGGGTCACTATTTACCGTGGATAAAAGGAACAATTCTATGGGAGGAGCAGAATGAATCTAAAACCAGTATTAATAGAAGCCAGGGATATGCCCGATGCCTGGTTTCAATGTATAGCCCGGATACTTGAGGTCGGGAATAATTACAAAATTACAAAGGGAAGTTACGAAGGGGCTATTAGAAGAGAGTTTGATTACATTACTGTTCATGTAAAACACCCTGGGGTGAGACCTCTTATCCCTGACATCCCCCCTGGGCTTGGGATCCCTCCTCCGACAACCATGGAATACGTTGAGCAGTACCTTCCGTATCTCATGACCGATAAGGTAGAACCAAATGAAACTTACACTTATGGTCAAAGATTATTCGGTTTTAAACAGGTAGAGAAGGTAATAGAGATGTATAAGAGAGGGCATGGTACAAACCAGGCTACGATGGAGATTGGAAGGCCAGAGGATTGCGGAACAGAGGATCCGCCATGCCTCCGCTTGATCGACACGAGGATAAAGAATGGAAAACTCCACTTTGCTCTGTATTTTAGATCATGGGATTTATGGGCCGGTTTTCCATCCAACCTGGCTGCTATCCAGATACTTAAGGAATATATGGCTTCTGAGATTGGATTAGAGGACGGAGAGATAATTGCCAGTTCAAAGGGACTTCATTTATATGATTACACCTTTGACCTGGCAAAAATTAGAACCTATAGGATGGAAGGTAAAATAGAAAAGACATAGGGGCACTGCGCCCTACCCCCCCCTGGAAAAATGAAAAAAGGGATAGTCATGCAGGCTAACCCCTCAATTTTTCTTGGTGGTCCCAACGGGAGTCGAACCCGTGTTTTCGGCGTGAGAGGCCGACGTCCTAGGCCACTAGACGATGGGACCATTCTAGAACTCAGGTAGATAGACCATCTACCTGAGCAGTTACTATAGAACAAACAGAGCCAATAGTCAATTACTTACTGAGTATGGAAACAACCTTTTTCCCTATATCCGCAGGGTTAACTACGACATTTATACCGGCATCTTCCCAAGCCTTCATCTTCTCTGCCGCAGTTCCCTTGCCACCTGATATTATAGCCCCGGCATGCCCCATCCTTTTGCCAGAGGGAGCAGTCTGACCGGCTATAAAACCAACTACCGGTTTACTCATCCTCTCTTTCACAAACTCTGCGGCTTCTTCCTCTGCATTCCCCCCTATCTCACCTATAATTGCAACCAGACGGGTTTCGGGGTCAGCCTCAAATAATTCCAACATATCTACAAAAGTAGATCCTACGATAGGGTCGCCCCCTATCCCAACGGACGTGGATTGTCCTACTCCCAGGTTCGTCAGCATATTGATTACTTCATAGGTCAATGTTCCACTGCGGGAGATAACCCCTACATTTCCCTTTTTATGGATGAAGTTCGGCATAAACCCGATCTTACCAACACCAGGTGTTGTGATTCCAGGGCAGTTTGGACCGATAAGGCAGGAACCCGTCCCCTTCAATGCCTTTTTTACCTTTACCATCTCCAAAACAGGGATGCCTTCAGTCATACATGCTATAAGTTTAATGCCGGCCTCTATTGCCTCCAGGATAGCATCAGGGGCAAAGGAAGCAGGGACATAAATACCAGAGGTATTTGCTCCTTCCTTCTCCACAGCATCTATAACCCTATTGTATATGGGCATGCCGTCCAGGTCTGTTCCCCCTTTTCCAGGGGTTACACCGGCTACTACTTTACTCCCAAAGTTCACTGCTTCCCTTGTATGGAAGCTTCCTTCGCCGCCTGTGATCCCTTGGATAACTATTCTGCTTTGTTCATTTAATAAAATACTCATCTAATCCCCTCCTTGCTGCCTTCTATAAGAGAGCTACTACCTTCTGAGCTGCTTCAAAAAGCCCTTCGGCTACATTAAACTTAAGGTTCGACCCTTCAAGAAGTTTTCTGCCTTCCTCCACATTGGTGCCCTGTAGTCTCACTACCATAGGTAAATTCAGATTCATCTTTGAAGCAGCTTCTATTATTCCGCTGGCTACCCTGTCACATCGCAGAATCCCACCAAATATATTCACAAGTATTGCCTTGACATTTTTATCGGAAGTCAAAATCCTAAATGCCTTCTCAATCCTTTCAGCAGTGGCGCCTCCTCCAACATCGAGGAAGTTGGCAGGCTCACCTCCTGCAAGTTTTATAAGGTCCATAGTTGCCATGGCAAGACCAGCCCCATTTACCATACAACCCACATTCCCATCCAATTTAATATAATTGACCCCAGTATTTGATGCCTCTACCTCCAGGGGTTCTTCTTCATCTAAATCCCTCAATCCTTTAATCTCCGGATGTCTGTACAGTCCATCATCATCAAAGTTTATCTTGGCGTCCAGGGCCAACAAATCTCCCCCCCTTGTCAGGACAAACGGGTTTATTTCTATCAGGGTTGCATCCTTTTCCATAAAGATCCTATACAGCATCTCTATTATTTTCGAGGCCTTAGAGACAATGGATTTGTCCATGCCCAGACCATAGGCCAGTTTACGCCCCTGAAAGCTGCTAAAACTTACGACTGGATTCGCCCCAACCTTGATGATCTTTTCAGGGCTCTTGGAAGCGACCTCTTCGATATCCATGCCCCCTGCCTCAGATGCCATTATCACCGGCTGTTCCTGATCTCTGGATCTATCGATCACGATGCCTAAATACAATTCCTTCTCTACATCTAATGCCTCTTCTACTAAAACCCTCTTCACCCTCTTTCCCTCCGGGCCTGTCTGGTGGGTAATAAGGTTCATCCCTATTATCTCTCTTGCTACCTTCTCTGCCTCTTGAGGGGAATCGGCCGTCTTCACTCCACCGCCTTTCCCTCTGCCACCGGCATGAATCTGGGCCTTTATCACAACCTTTTTGCCTATTCTGTTTGTTATCTCCCTTACTTCCTCAGGGGTGTTCGCCACATCTCCATCAGGGATCGGTATACCGTATTCTACAAATATCCTCTTTGCTTGATATTCATGAATCTTCATCCTGTCTCCACCTCCGATATCCTATCTTGCATACTTTTTCATACCTTCAACATAAAGATTATTGCCGTATACGTCCTGGGCTACTATTGCCGGAAAGCTTTCTACCTCTAATCTCCTAACAGCCTCTGGCCCCAGATCCTCATAAGCTATCACTTCAGCTTTTTTGATTGATTTAGCAAGAAGTGCCCCTGCCCCCCCTATTGCAGCGAAATATACACATTTATATTTTTTCATTGCTTCCACAACCTCTTGAGACCTGGCCCCTTTCCCAATCATTCCCTTTAATCCTTTGGCTATTAAATAGGGCGAGTATGCATCCATTCGATAACTGGTTGTAGGGCCAGCAGAACCGATTACCTGTCCTGGCTTGGGAGGGGTCGGGCCCACGAAATAAATAATCTGACCCGATATATCAAAAGGAAGCTCTTTACCCTCATTAATAAGGTCAATCAACCTTTTGTGGGCAGCATCTCTACCGGTATATATAACCCCGTTTATTAAAACCTCATCCCCTATCTTCAGATTCTCGACGTCTTGGTCTGAAAGAGGAGTAGAGATATTTATTGGCTTTACCATTTTAGGCAACCTTTTGAGAGTTTTGAAAAAGGGATACTCTTTCAAAACTCTTTTTCTGTTTAATTAGGACGAACTCGTAAAAAGTCAAAATTGGGATGGCAAAGTAAAAAGCTCCAGATGCAAGGCGCGCAAATCCTGAGGAGTGAGGCGTACTTAGGGGTACACCGCAACGACGAAGGATGCAGCGCAACGCCGCAGATGGACTTTTTACGAAGCCAACAATTAGAGACTGATCTCCTTATGCCTGCCGGCGTGGCAATTAATATTGACAGCTAGAGGCAGACTGGCTATGTGGCAGGGATACATCTCGATATGAACGGCAAGCGCCGTTGTCCTCCCGCCCAATCCCATGGGGCCGATCCCCAAATCATTTATTCTGTTTAATATATCCTTCTCGAGTCCTGCCAATTCCGGATCTGCATTAGAACTTCCTGTATACCTTAACAATGCCTTCTTAGCCAGTAGGGCGGCATATTCAAATGTTCCGCCGATCCCTACCCCCACAATAATTGGTGGACATGGGTTACCACCCGACTCTTTTACTCTATTCACAATAAAATCTATAATACCTTCAATACCATCCGAGGGTTTAAGCATGGTTACCCTGCTCATGTTTTCACTTCCACCGCCTTTAGGGGCCACTATTATCTTAAGCTTTTCTCCCTGTACTAAATCAATATGGATAATCGGAGGGGTATTATCACCAGTATTCTTTCTGGTGAAGGGATGACATATGGATTTTCTGAGATATCCCTCTCCATAGCCCTGTCTAATGCCCTCAGCAATAGCTTCTTTCAAACTCCCCCCTGAAATCCTGACATCTTCCCCCAGCTCAATGAACACAACACCAAACCCTGTGTCCTGACATATAGGAACCCTTTCATTCCGGGCTATCTCTGCATTCCTTTGGAGCTGTTCAAGAATACTAACCCCAAGGGAAGACTCTTCAACCTCTTTTGCCTTTTGAAATGCCAGCAACACATCTTTCGGAAGATCGTAGTTTGCTTCCATGCAGAGCCCTTTTACTTTCTCAGTGATGTAGCTTGCTTCAATCTCTCTCATTCTTTCCTCATAACCAAGTTAGTTGCCTCGTCTGCCAGAGGCAGACAGAATTCAGAAATCAGTACGGCCCCATCTGCTTCAAGCAGGTAAGCGCCAATCCCTCTGTAGCTCAATTCCATAATAATGAGTGAGTATTCATTCAGACTATTTAGCACAGGATTCCTGGTATTGTCAAGTAATTTTGGGCAATCAAAAGTTCATCTTCTTGACATTTCCTATATGGGAGAATATATTGGATTAAAGACAAAGGTATTTATTGGGGTGAAACAGATGGCAGAAATAAAGAGCACTTTGGAACTTGCCATGGAAAGGGCCAAAAAGATAGAAGTGTCGCCGGAAGAAAAAGAACAGCTAAAAAGAGGAGAATACGCATCAAAGGCTAAAGGGATATTAAACCGCTACCTTAACGAAGATTTAAATATTAAAGGCTTGATAAAAGAATTGGCTAGTTATGACGGAAACGCAAGGGATACAATAGTTGGGACCCTATTGCTAGAATTAATCGACACTATCGATATATCCATTGATAACAAAAGGTCGCTTGAGGCGATAGATATGCTAAAACAGAATAGGGTTAAACCTACACTGGATAGGATTAATAAACTCTGCAAGGATTTTAATGAGGAGAAGGGAAGTCGTTATAAAAAGATAGAAAAAGAAATAAGAAAAAGGCTTGATGGAATGGGTATATCAGGAACTGCAGTTCAGCCTGTAGTGGATTATGATGAAAGATGGTATGATGTCCTTGCCAACCTGTCTTCAGAATACGAAGCCAAGTTAGTTAAGCTCAAAGGTGAGCTGTTAAATTTAGATGCTGATTGATTTAACCTACAAATAGGCAAATATAGCTTTTTTTATAAAATCAAAATTCTGGATCACCTCATTTTTCCCCACTATTATATCTCCATGGCCAGGCAGCAAGTATTCCACATCCAGTCTCGACAACTTTTCTATACTCTCTTTTAGCAGCCTTCCGTCACATCCAGGGAAATCAGTCCTTCCCACACCCTGATTGAAGACTACATCTCCGGTTATAAGGGCCTTCTTTTCATGCCAGTAGACAGATATAGACCCAGGAGAATGTCCAGGGGTATGGTATATTTGAAGCTCGTTCTTACCCAATACTAGACTCCCCTCTGTTAGATAGAAATCTGCCTTAAAGTCCGGCATCTCCATCCCAAACATCCTGTAAAATCTCCCACCTACTTCTCTGAGAAACCTATCTTCTTCTTTATGGATTGCCATCATCGCCCCATTATTGGTAAAAATCTGGTTTCCTTCGAAATGATCTGGATGGGCATGGGTACTGATCACCAGCTTTATCCCCTTGGGATCAATACCATCACTCTCCATAAGGGAGGATAGGTTACTTACACGGTGCTTATGACCAGCATCAATAAGAGTAGGTGTTTTACCTCCCAGGTAGTAGCTATTGCAGTTGTTTTCCACCATACTGGTCCATGGATAGCAATAAAGATCATTGTCCAGCTTCATTATTTATTCTCCAATCCTGTCCTGCTAATTATTCGTAATTTTCAGTTTGAACTCATTAGTAAATGTTCCAGTAGAAATCTATTTATTGTAACTAACTCAGCAAATGACCCCAATGCTTTGCATTAGGGTTATAAATGAAAGAAATTTGCGCTTCAAGTTTCTTAGGAGGAGCCAGTAGCCAGAATCTAGAATAGAAGCAGTGGAAAACTATCGCTAAGATGATACGTAGAACTAAATATGGACCTTTCGCCATACAATCAAGCCCTGAAAATCTTTAGTGGGTTTCCTTTTTATTCTGGCTTCTGAGTAGTTACTATTTAATATAGGGTATAAAGTCAAAAAAATCAATTGCATAATGTGGCCCCTTTGCCCATTTCTAAATTGGCTAAAGTAAAAAGCTCCAGATGCAAGGCGCGCAAATCCTGAGGAGTGAGGCGTACTTAGGGGTACGCCGCAACGACGAAGGATGCAGTGCAACGCCGCAGATGGACTTTTTACGAAGCCATCAAACTTCAAAACCGAACACCCTGGGCAGCATTAATTTTCACTTTTTGGACATCAATCAGGTTATTACAATGCCAGAACCTAATCTCAGAGACGGTTTTTTTGAACCTGATCATCAGTAAATTTTTTGTGTACTTGAACCATAGCCTTGAACCCCCGTTTTTGGTCCAAGGCTACAACATTTTAGGTGTTCACTTTTAAGTTTAGATTGCAGAAAAGAAAAAAATCTTGACATAATGATACTGATATTATACGAATGTTAATTCAGATTTTAGCATACATATTGCAAAGAGGTAATTTCATTGCAACGGAAGAGCAGGAAAGAAAGGGAGTACCAGGCAAGGAGATCTGATATCCTGGACGCAGCAGAGAGGTTATTTGCGAGCAAGGGATTCCACAATACTACCATGGCGGAAATTGCTCAGGAATCGGAATTCGCTATTGGAACGCTATACCAATTTTTCAAGAACAAGGAAGACCTTTATTATACTATGGTCATCGAAAAACTCGGACTTCTTTATTCTAGCATAGGAAACAATGTTTCCAGATTCAGAGATAGCCTTAAAAAGGTTGAAGGTCTGATTAAAACCCAGCTCTCCTTTTTTCAGGATAACAGGGACTTCTTTGCGATATTCATCAAAGAAAGAGGGTCTCTGGAGGCTACGGTAAATGAAGATTTTGGAGAAGTTCTCCGCCAAAGATATCTCTCATATATCGACCTTGTGGCTGATGTAATGCTTAAGGGTATAAGACAATCCAAGCTCAAAGATTTGGATGCAAGGGAAATGGCCTGGGCATTGTTGGGTATAATAAATTCTTTCGTCTTTCAATGGATCATTAATCCACAGAAAGGTACTCTGGTTTCCAAATCAGTGATAATCATGGACCTCTTCTTGCGAGGCGCTGGGGAGGTTATAAAGGAGGAGGTATGATTGAATTCAAATCGATTTCTGTGGCTTCTACTATCCTTAACCCGCTAAAAGAGTTCAGGGAAGATAGGATTGAGATGGAGATCAGGTACGATCCCCTGTTGGGGGAGCGTTGTGATTTATCTCATTTTGCTCTCTCTCCATCAGAAGGGACTGATCTGAATCCGATAATCGAAAAGTCACTGGAAAGACCTTGTCCATTCTGTCCGGAACTGGTTGATAAGTTCACCCCGAAATTTTTGCCAGGTATTTTCCCTGAAGGCAGGATTAATCAGGGAGAGGCATGGCTGATCCCCAATATCTTTCCATGGACCCTTCACAATCCCCTTGTCGTGGTCTCCTCAAATCATTTCGTTGGCATGAAAGAATTCCATCCCGTGATGCTCGCGAATGCACTGCGCCTTTCTCAGCGCTATATGTCCAGGATAAGGGAAATGGGTGATGAACTGAATTCTTGGTCTGTTGGTTGGAATTACATGCCACCGTCGGGGGGAAGTCAGGTGCATCCCCACCTCCAAATTATGGGACAGAATTATCCAACTCCCCTGGAAGAAAAGGTGATAAATGCTTCCAGGGATTATCACGAACGATATGGCGGGGTATACTTTAATGACCTCGTAAAGAAAGAGAAGGAATTGGGACTGCGATATCTGGGAGAGACGGGGGATGTTTCATGGATTGTCAATTTTGTATCGCGAAGCTGGCTCTTTGAGATCATTGCTGTTTTTCATGGAACAGGGACAATCATGGAACTTTCTTCAAAAGAGCTTAACGATTTTTCAGAAGGACTTATAAGGGTTTTCAATTACTGTGATAGAAAGAACCTGTACAGTTTTAACCTGAACCTTTACTCTTGTAATGAAAAGACAAGGGATTATTTGCCGACTTATGCCAGATTTGTACCGAGATTCCTTTATTCTCCTGTTCAGGCGGCTGATGCAAGCATAGGAAGGATCCTCCATGACTGGTGTTTCATGTTTATGAGACCAGAAGATGTATGTAAAGAGATGAGACCCTTGTTTGAAGAGGGTTCAGGTTTATAAAGGGGATGATGTCCTATGAGAGCCTTATCTGTCAGACAACTGTCCTCCAGAATCTTTTCTTTGGTTTTGCTGGTATTCTTTTTTTTTGTTCCTTTTAGAGTGGGGGCAGAGGGGATTATAAAAAAGGATGAGGTTCTTAAGCTGGAGAGATGCGTAGAGATAGCGCTGAAAAAGCAGCCGAACATTATTGCTGCAATGAAGGCAGTGAATATAAATCAAAGCAGGGTAGGGCAGGCAAAGGCGAATTATTATCCACAGATAGATTTGTCATCAGGTTACAGTAAATCCTCTCCCTTTTCCAGCGCCAGCAGCCGTTCATCCGATGAATATTCAAGCGGAGTTAGCCTCACGCAGAATATCTATGATTTTGGTAAAACCGCTACACGGGTGGATATTCAAAGGCTGAACCTGGATTCTTCCCGAGTAGACCTTGAGAACGTATCAGATCAGGTAGTCTTTAATGTTAAGCAGGGATACTACAGATTATTGCAGTCGAAGAGGAACAGGGATGTTGCTGAGGAAGCTGTCAGGCAATTCAAAAAACACCTGGAACAGGCAAAGGGATTTTATGAGGTCGGCACAAAACCAAAATTTGATGTTACGAAGGCAGAAGTGGATTTGAGTAATGCAAAACTGAATCTGATAAAGGCTGAAAATGCCATCAGGGTAGCAAGGGTAATCCTTAGCAACGCAATGGGGGTGACTGATGCCCCTGAATACAGTCTGGTGGATAATCTTACTTTTGTTAGATACGATATTACATTTGAAGATATGCTGAAAAGGGCATATCGTCAGAGGGCCGACCTTACATCAATCCTCATAAAGAAAAAGGCAGCAGAGGCATCGATAGAGATGTCAAAGAAGGACTATTATCCTACTCTATCAGGAAATGCAGCTTACGGCCGGGTTGGTGAAAGATTTCCCCTGGAGGACATCTGGAATGTTGGCATGACCGTCACATTTCCATTATTTAGTGGGTTCTCAACCGGATACCAGGTAGAGGAGGCGATAGCAAACCTTAATCTTCTGAAGGCAAATGAAGAGGCATTAAGGCAGGGGATACTGCTTGAGGTTCAGCAGGCATACCTGAATCTGCAGGAGGCAAGTGAAAGGATTTTTACTGCTGAAATGACTGTAAGACAGGCAGAGGAAAACCTTGAGCTTGCGAATGGCAGGTATGCCGCAGGTGTAGGGAATCCCATTGAGGTAACGGATGCAGAAGTGTCATTAATCAATTCAAAGACAACCTATATACAGGCACTTTATGATTACAGGATTGCACAGGCCAGTATTGAGAAGGCGGTGGGGATACGATGAAAAAAATAATCATTATCAGCGGAATAATTATTGTCATTGTTATTGCTGGATTTGTTTTATTCAGAGACAGAGGAAATGAACCGAAATTTGGAACTGATAAGATTATCAGAGGCGATATAGAAATGGCGGTTAGCGCCACAGGTACAGTAAACCCTGTGACTACGGTCCTTGTGGGCACACAGGTATCAGGCACGATAAAAGAATTATATGTGGATTTTAATTCTCTTGTTAAAAAAGGGCAGGTTATAGCCCGGATAGACCCGGCTCTATTTGATGCACAGGTGAATCAGGCAAAGGCAAATTTCCTTTCGGCTAAAGCAAATCTGGAGAAAGCCGGGGCAACACTTGTTGATGCAAAGAGGGCAATGGACAGGAGCAAGGAGTTGTTCTCAAAAAATCTTATTGCGAGGAGTGATCTCGATACGGCAGAAACAAATTATGAAACTGCAAACGCCTCGGTAAGCGTAGCAAAATCTCAGGTCGCCCAGACAGAGGCAGCCTTAAGCCTTGCAGAGACAAACCTTCATTATACTAAAATAGTATCCCCTGTAGATGGTATTGTCGTGTCGAGGAATGTGGACGCTGGGCAGACTGTTGCTGCGAGCTTTCAGACACCGACACTGTTTAGCATTGCACAGGACCTTACAAAAATGCAGATTGATACGAGTGTGGATGAGGCGGATATAGGGAATCTAAAAGTCGGACAGGATGTTCAATTTACTGTAGATGCCTATCCAGACATTACTTTTAAGGGAAGGATATGGCAGGTAAGGAACGCTCCGATAACAGTTCAGAATGTTGTAACCTATGATGTAGTGGTTAAAGTAAGTAATCCTGAGTTTAAGCTTAAACCCGGAATGACTGCCAATGTATCCATAATCGTATCAATAAAAAAAGATGTGTTAAAGATCCCTAATGCTGCCTTGCGGTTTAAACCCTCGGGAAAAGGTATGCCGGTATCAGAAAAGAAAGGCCCCGGTGTATGGATACTTGAAGAGAATAAACCAAAGCGTATTCCGGTTTCTTTGGGAATAAGTGACGGAAACTATACGGAACTCGTCGCAGGAAAGACCAGTGAAGGGCAGGAACTGATAGTTGAATCTCTCGCAAAGTCAAAGGAACCAAGCCGTTTAAGTCCAAGGATGTTCTAATATGGCAATTATCGAGGCGCAGGAAATCACGAAAGTCTACAGTCTTGGTGATATAGATGTGAATGCACTCATAGGTGTGTCATTAGCAATAGAAAAAGATGAATTTGTCGCAATAATGGGACCGTCGGGGTCCGGTAAATCAACTTTTATGAATATTCTGGGATGTCTTGATAAACCGACAAGCGGCAAGTATTTTTTAGAAAATATCGATATCAGCGATCTTAACAGAGACAAACTGGCGGCCATAAGGAACAAAAAAATAGGTTTTGTTTTTCAGGGATTCAACCTGCTTCCGAGGACATCTGCATTGGAAAATGTTGAACTCCCAATGCTCTATGACGGCATATCTGCAAAGGAGAGGAAAGAGAAGGCGTTAGAAGCCCTCAAAAAAGTAGGCCTGGAAGATAGGGGGGACCATCATCCTAATCAGCTTTCAGGCGGACAACAGCAAAGGGTCGCAATAGCGAGGGCATTGGTAAATAACGCCCCCATAATATTTGCAGACGAACCGACGGGCAATCTCGACACAAAGACGAGTGTCGAAATAATGAAGATATTGGTGGAACTGAATACCCAATCAAACATTACAATAATACTTGTAACCCATGAGGATAATATCGCAGCGTACAGCAGGCGGATAATAAAATTCCTGGATGGATGTGTTATAAGCGATGAGATAAGATAACTGTTATCCGTTGGCCGTTATCTGTGTTCAATTCTTCGCTTGTGCCCATTAAGACAGGTATCGGTGAACGGAAAACGGTGAACGGATAACAGTGAACGGAAAACGGTGAACTACTATGATTAACATACCTTCAACATTTAGGATATCCTTCAGGGCATTAAAAGTGAACAAGATGCGTTCTGCCCTTACAATGTTAGGAATTATTATTGGTGTGGCTGCCGTTATTACTATGCTTGCTGTGGGTACAGGTGCAAGCCGGAAGATATCTGAGCAGATTTCGAGTATAGGTAGTAATCTTATCATGGTTCTTCCCGGAGCTACCACATCAGGGGGGGTTAGAATGGGAGCAGGTACTCAATCCACTCTAACTATTGGTGATGCAGATGCAATACAGAAGGAATGCAATGCTGTCTCGGATGTTGCCCCGGTTCTCAGCGGGGTCGCACAGGTCGTTTATGGACACCAGAATTGGTCAACAGGTATAACAGGGACAACCCCAAGTATGCTTATTGTCAGGGACTGGCCGCTTGCTTCGGGTAGGTCATTTACGGACCGGGATGTCAGGAGTGCTACAAAGGTGTGTTTATTGGGGCAGACCGTGGTGGATGGACTTTTTGGAGATACTGACCCAATTGGTCAGGTTGTCAGGATCAAAAAGGTCCCTTTTATAGTTATTGGTGTTCTTGCAATAAAAGGTCAGTCTCCACATGGTCAGGACCAGGATGATAGCATTTATGTTCCTGTGACAACCGCACAGAAAAAGCTCTTCGGAACCCCATTTCCCGGGATGGTGAGGATAATAATGGTGAAGGCAAAGAGCAGTGAAGCCCTTGCACCGGCAGAGAAACAGATAAATGATCTGTTAAGACAGAGACATCACATCGGTCAGAAACAGGAGAGCGATTTCACCGTTAGAAATCTCACCCAGATTATGGAGACAGCAGAACAGTCTGCAAAGGTAATGACCCTATTGCTCGGAGCTATAGCCTCCATCTCTCTTCTGGTAGGAGGAATAGGGATTATGAACATAATGCTTGTCTCGGTTACAGAAAGGACAAGGGAAATAGGGATACGAATGGCTGTTGGTGCAAAGACATGGGATATAAGGCTGCAGTTCATAGTCGAGGCGGTTACATTATCATTAATCGGTGGAATAGCTGGAATTGTTCTTGGAATATCCGGTTCAAAGGGACTGACCATACTTACGGATTGGTCTACAACAGTATCACCCGTTGCCATTCTCCTCTCATTTGGTTTTTCTGGATTGGTAGGGGTGTTTTTCGGATTTTATCCTGCATACAAGGCATCACTTCTTGATCCTATAGATGCGTTGAGGTATGAATAATGCCCAGGGTTTTTGCCGATGACTTTTTATTTTTCCTATCCATCTTACAAGGAGTGAGCTAACATGATGAAACCCAGGTTTATCATAGTTGGATGTATTACAATGGTATTGATGACTCTTACAATATTCAAGAGTCTTTATGCAGCGGAGGAATATTCGCTTGCCGACCTCTATAAGATTGCCCTTGAACGCGCTGAAAGGATAAAGCTGTCAGAGGAAGACCTGTATATTTCAGAAAGAACGAAAGACAAGGCGGTCTCTGTGCTCTTCCCCCGACTCTCCGCTTTCGGAAATTTTACGGGATACAGCGAGGATAAACGGGGATCAACAGGTGCCCTTATTCAGCCTGATTATTCCACATCCTGGGGGTTAAGGCTCGACCAATCCCTCTCGGTAAGCGGCAGGGAGTTTGATGCTTTTAAAATATCGAAAGATACTATTGAAAAGAGCAAATATGACCTCTATGCAGTGAGGGAAGAATATCTTTTCGGTGTTTCCTCTGGTTATTACGATGTCCTTAGGGTGAAGAAGGCTGTGGATATTGCAAAGGCAAATGTTGAGAGGCTTACAAAGTATAGGGATGCCGCCGCCATAAGAGTCAGAGTGGGTGAAGTGACAAAGACCGTTCTTCTGAGGGCAGAGGCTGAATTATCAGGGGCTCAATCAGAACTGGTTAGGGCAGAAAACAATCTGAGTTTTATAAAGGCAGTCCTTGCAAGGATAGTCGGGTTGACAGGAGATTATAATCTCAAAGAGGTGTCCGAGGGTAATCAGTACCCGTCAGACTACAAGCCCGATGATGCCCTGGGGCTGTTCAAGGAAGCAGCCCTCTCGGGAAGGGCTGAATTTAAGTCTTTGGATATACAGAAAAAGATTGCAGGGGATCAGGTTAAATACACGCGCGGCCTCTACTGGCCTACACTTTCCATCGAGGGTGTTTATGCAGGTAGAGATGAAGACCCTGCGACCGCCTCTCTTAATAAGGAAACCATCTATGCGGGCATTAAGCTGAACTTCCCATTTTTTGAGGGAGGTCTCCGGAGGGCAGAGGTAATGGAGGCAATGGCAAAACAGAGACAGGCTGATCTTATATATGAAGACATGAGGAAGAGAATAAATGTAGAGGTTGAAAATGCCTACCTTGACTATATGACACAGAAAGGGGTTTTGAAATCTCTTGAAGATAGGCTGGCATTCGCCAGGGATAACTACAGTGCCATTTCAAGACAGTTTGAATTTGGCCTGGCAAACAGTATAGATGTCATGGATGCAAATACATTGCTTGTTACAGCAGAGCGTCAGCTTGTAGATGCTGTATATAACTATAAGTTGTCCATTCTGAGGCTTGAACGGGTAACAGGGAGACTGCTGAAAAGGGTCACAGGCAAACAGGCTGCAGTTAACAGCCAGGATGCAAAAAAAAGTAAGAGGGAGTGAATTTATGTTTATGGAATACTACGTTGGTAAGGATTACATGAAAGGTCAGAGATCAGGTCAGGTTATCCTTTTGTTGTTTCTCCTATCCCTTATCTTCATTTGCCCTGCCTGTAAGAACAAAAAGGTAGAAGCAACTCGGGGAAAGGCTATCAATGTACGGGTTCAGGCTGTTGAGAAAAGGTCTTTCAGACCCTTCCTAGAAAGCATCGGTACACTGATGCCTGGTGAGGAGGTCGTGGTAAGCAGTGAGATTGAAGGGGTTTTGAGAAGTGTCAGGGTGGATGAAGGAACAGTAGTTTCAAAGGGGATGCTTCTTGCGACAATTGACGATACGAATTACAGCCTCGAAGTGAAGAGGACAGAGATCGCTTTGAAACAGGCAGAAGCGACCCTTGAAAATACGAGATTGGAGTATGAACGAAAGAATGCCCTTTACAGGGAAGAACTGGTCACAAAACAACAGTTCGATGATGTCTCCACCCGACTGTCTCTTGCCATGGCGGAGGTGGAACGGGCAAAGACAATCCGTGCTCTTTCTAAAGAAAGGCTTTCCAAAACGGGTATCCACTCACCCATACATGGTATCATAAAAGAGAAGAGGGTTTCAGCAGGGGATTATATGAAAAACGGCACAAACCTCTTTGTGGTTATCCAGAACAATCCTCTCAAGCTCAATTTTACGGTAACGGAAAAGGACGTTGGGAAACTCCGTATAGGGCAGGATGTGACCTTTAGGGTTAATGCCTTCCCTGACAAGGAATTTAAAGGAAGTGTGAGCATCCTCTATCCCAGTCTTGAGGAAAGGACCAGGACCCTTAAGGTTGAAGCAAGGGTTTCCAATCATGATGGGCTTCTGAAACCAGGGATCTTTGCCAATGTCACCATCTATACCGGCGGACCGAGGGATACAACCGTTGTCCCCATCACATCTATCCTCTATGACGACTCAAAGACCAGGGTCTTTGTTGTTGAGGGCGACCATGCCAGAGAAAGAGAGGTAAAGATTGGCAGTAAGTACGGAGAGCTGATGGAAATTGTGGAAGGGCTGCAAGAGAAGGAGATGGTTGTAGTTGTAGGACAAAACAACCTGTCGGAGGGGGTGAAGGTCAATGTGGCTCGCTGATACATCTATTAGACGGCCCGTCTTTGCAACCATGTTTGTTCTTGCTCTGGTGATTCTTGGCCTGGTCAGTTACCCTGAGATCGGTGTTGACCTCTTTCCCAAGGTTGATTTTCCGATTGTAAATATCACAACAAGGTTGAAGGGTGCATCCCCGGAGATCATGGACATTGACGTCACGGATAAGATTGAAGAAGTTGTAAACACAATCAACGGCGTAAAGAGCATTACATCTACAAGTATCGAAGGGGCATCCCTGGTAACGGTGGAGTTTGTCCTCGAAAGGGACATCGATCTTGCGGTACAGGATGTCAGGGAAAAGGTCTCTGTTGTCAGACAAAAACTCCCCAGGGACATTTATGAACCGATTATAGAGAAGGTTGACCCGGATTCAACGCCTGTTTTGTGGTTTAATCTGGCAGGACAAAGATCGGTTCGTGATCTTTCTACGTATGCCGATGAGGTACTAAAGGAGCAGTTCCAGAGGATCAATGGTGTTGGCGCTATCCGGCTGGGCGGATTGAGACTGAGGGAGGTTAGGGTCTGGCTTGACGCAAATAAACTTCAAGCCTATCAGATTGCAGCCAATGACGTTTTAGGGGCGCTCCAGCGTGAGAATGTGGAACTTCCCGGTGGAAGGATTGAAACTGCATCCAAAGAATACACAGTAAAGATCAAGGGAGAATTCCCCAATGTGCCTGATTTCAATGATCTGATTGTTGCCTATTATAAGGGGGCACCGGTGAGGCTCCGTGATATTGGAAGGGTTGAGGATGGGATGCAGGAGAAACGTTCCCTTGTGCGATTCAACGGCGTACCTGCGGTTGGCATAGGGGTTCAGAAACAATCAGGGTCAAACACCATTGAGGTAATCAACCGGGTCAAGAAAGAGCTTTCGGGTATTATAAAGACCCTGCCGCCTGGTATGAGCCTGAACATCGCCTTTGACCAGTCCACGTTTATCAAACGCTCCATAAACGAGGTTCAAAAACACCTGATCCTGGGCAGTCTTTTTGCCATTATTGTCGTTTTTATCTTCTTAAGAAATTTCAGGACGACCCTTATCACTGCCGTAGCCTTGCCTGTATCGATTGTCTCCACATTTGCAATGATCAAATTTTTTGGTTTTACCTTTAACAACATGACCATGCTTGCCCTCTCCCTTTCCGTGGGCCTTCTCATTGATGATGCCATCATAGTGGTAGAAAACATATACCGTCATGTCGAGGAAGGGAGGGAGCCACGGGAGGCTGCCTCTTTTGCCACCTCCGAGATCGGACTCGCGGTTATGGCCACCACCTTTGCCATTGTTGCAATCTTCCTTCCCGTGGCATTCATGAAGGGGATGGTCGGGAGATTTTTCCTGCAGTTTGCGCTTACCGTGGTCTTCTCCGTTCTGGTATCCATGCTGGTTTCCTTTACCCTGACCCCGATGATGGCTTCCATCTTTTTGAAAAGGATGAAATCAATAAAGGGGAATCCTACAGGAACCCCTTCCGGATTTGCTTACATTTACAGGATGGGGCAATGGTTTGAGACAGGCTACAAAAAGGTGGAAGGGGCATACAGACGACTACTGGGGATTTCTCTCCGTTACAGAAAAACCGTTCTGCTTCTTGCCCTGCTTATGTTCATTTTTAGCCTTTATATCACAAAATTCATGGGGAAGGAGTTCATACCACCCGAAGACCAGGGCCAGTTGATTGTGAGACTTGAAGCCCCAATAGATTATTCTATTGATAAGGCAGACGATCTCTTCAAAAAGGCCGAACAGATATTAAGAGAGACCCCAGAGGTGAGAACGGTCTTCTATGCACTGGGGTTTGGCTTAACCCCTCAGATAAACAGGGCCGTCCTGTTCGTACGTCTGAAGCCCAGGGCGGAGAGGGAGAAAAGCCAGGAGCAGATTAAGGCAGAGGTAAGAAGGAAGACCGCTCAGATAGCTGGACTCAAGGCAACGGCAGAGGATATCTCCATGATTGGCGGGGGTCAGAGAATGGTGCCGATTCAGTACAGTATCAGGGGACGGGACCTGCCTTCCCTTCAGACCTACACGAGGCAGATCGTTGCTGAGTTTTCAAGATTGCCTGGCATAGTGGATGTGGACACCTCCCTTGAGACGGGGAAGCCGGAGCTTAAGGTCTATATTGACCGGGATAAGGCTGCGGATCTGGGGGTGGATGTTGCCACTGTTGCCCAGGCCATTAATATCCTTATCAGCGGGGAACTGGACATAACAAAGTTCAAGGATGAAGCCAGGGGTAAACGATACGAGGTTAGGGTCAGGCTCAACCCTGAAGACAGGAAGGATCCGGATGATCTGGCAAGGCTTTATGTTAGGTCACGGGACGGAAGGCTTGTTGAACTCTCCAGTGTTGTTCGGATACAGGAAGGAGGAGGCCCCAACATTATCAACCGGGTAGACAGGCAAAGGGCTATAACGGTCTTTGCCAGTCTTGAGGGTAAACCCCTGGGGCAGGCAATGGCAGAGCTTGATGCCATATCGGCAAAGGTGCTTCCATCTGATTACCTGCCGAAGTACAAAGGCATGGCTGAAACCATGGGAGAGTCTTTCAGGTACCTCTTGTTTGCCCTTATCCTTGGGGTGGTCATGGCATATATGATCCTGGCTTCCCAATTCGAGAGTTTTGTCCACCCTTTTACGGTCTTGCTTGCCATGCCCCTCTCATTCATCGGGGCATTCGGGGCACTCCTTATTACCGGGAATACCCTAAATATCTTCAGTCTTATAGGGCTAATTCTCCTCATGGGGCTTGTGAAGAAGAACTCGATCCTGCTTGTAGATTATACCAATACCCTAAGGGAAAGAGGCATGTCAAGACAGGAGGCAATCCTCCATGCTTGCCCTGTCAGGCTTAGGCCTATTCTTATGACAACCCTGGCCATGGTCTTTGGCATGATGCCGGTGGCATTCGGTATCGGCGAGGGTTCGGAAACCCGTGCCCCCATGGGAATCTCCGTCATTGGCGGTCTTCTTACCTCCCTTTTTCTGACACTCCTTGTCGTTCCGGCAGCCTATGACCTCTTTGATGATTGGCTGACAAGGCTTGTGAAAAAGAGAGAGGGTAGGGCTGAATAGCCGCAATATATGGGCGAGAGGAGCAAAGGTTTGCAAACTCTAAAGATGGTGCTCGTTATCTTTTCCGCTCTATCACTGATATATGTCTCATCTTTTGGATGTGGAAAGGAGGGGGAAGATGAGATTAGCGGTACAGCAAATAGAAGTTTTGAAGGGAATGTCATTGATGTCGAGACTGCCAGTGTAAAGACAATGGATATTAACTATGATATAGATGCCATTGGCTCGTTTCTTTCAAATGAGAATGTGACCATCACTTCAGAGGTTACAGGGAAAGTAAAAGAGATATTTGCCGATGAAGGGAGTCCGGTAAAAAAAGGGGGTATTCTTCTCAAGGTCGACGATGAAAAGGCCCGGCTGGTCGTCGAAAAGGCGAGATCGATCGTTGAAGAAACAAGGGCAGCTTTTGACAAACTAATGGCAGGGGCAAGGGCAGAAAGAGCCGAACAGATGAAGACGAATCTGGATAAGGCAAGGATCAGCCTTGAGAAGATAGAGGGCGATTATAAGAAACAGAAGGAATCTTACGAGAGCGGGTTAATAGATAAGGGCACATTTGATAAGATAGAGTCCAGATATGAAATGGCAAAGAAGAAGGCATTGACTGCGGAAGATGGATATAGAATAGCCATAAGTGGCCCTGCGAAAGAGGATGTCGGGGTAGCAAAAGCAAAGGTTGAAAAGGCTATGGTGAACTTGAAGGTAGCGGAGAAGAATCTTAAAGATACAAGGGTATATTCTCCTATCACGGGGATAGTTAATAGTAGGATGGTATCTCTTGGAGAGCACATCAAAAACGGCATTAAGCTTTTTAAGATAGTGCAAAACGACCCGTTAAAGCTCTCTTTCTCTATCCCTGAGACATTTGCCGGTGAGGTTAAGATAGGTCAGAACCTGGTAGCCACGGTTAATGTCTTCCCGGGAGAAAAGTTTATAGGAAAGGTATATTTTATAAGCCCTGAATCCGACCCTTCTACACGAAGCCTTAAGGTAAAGGCAAAGATAGGGAATAGAGATAATAGATTAAAACAGGGATTCTCTGCAGATATACAGTTGACCACCTCGACCAAAAAGGACGCTATGGTGCTTCCAGAAGAGGCTGTTGTGTCAGTGGCTAATAAGCCATCCATATTTATAATCAGGGACAACAGAGCAATACTGGACCACATAAGAGTTGGCAGACGCCTTGACAGAAAGGTAGAGGTATTATCCCATAGGTTAAAAAGGAATGACATGATAGTTACAAAAGGGCATAAAAACCTGGTTGATAATGCCAATGTGAGAATAATAGGGAGGGAAGGGGGATAAGATGAAAATGGTTCTTATAGCGTACTCTGAGGCTGCTGACTACGATCTGATAGGGGCCATAAAGGCCGCAGGGGTAAGAGGCTACACAAAATTTACTGAGGTTCTGGGCGAAGGCACCGAGACCGAGCCTCATATGGGAACTCAATGCTGGCCAGGAAGGAACAACTTCCTGGCCATAGCAGTTGAAGATAAAGAGGTCGAACATCTGATTTCGACAGTTAAAGAAATGAAGAAAAAGCACCCCAAGGCCGGGGTCAAGGCATTTATTATGCCTATGGAGGGAATAGTCTAGCACCGTTTATGGGAGGGGTGCACCTTTATCAGTTTGAAAGGGAAAAACTATTTCAAATAAACTTTATGCCTTTGGTGCTCTGTGCCTTTGAACCTGAGTAGTTACCAAGAATCTATCCATGCCAAAAGTAAGCGTTATAATTCCCACCTATAATCGAGCAAACCTACTTGAGGAAGCAATTGAATCGGTTCTATCCCAGGACTATAAGGATTTTGAACTTATAGTCGTTGATGATGGTTCTACAGATGAAACTGGAGATATTGTACAAAGATACTCTGAGAAAGCAATTTATCTTTATCAGAATAAGAGAGGTGTGAGTTGTGCAAGAAATATGGGCATAAAAACCTCTTCTGGAGAGTATATTGCCTTTCTGGACTCCGATGATAAGTGGTTACCAAAGAAGCTCTCTTCTCAGATGGATTTCTTTACACATGATCCCAATTCCTTGATATGTTATACTGAAGAGATATGGTTTAGAAATGGCATAAGAGTAAATCCCATGAAGAAACACAGGAAACACAGCGGGATGATATTCGAGAAGATATTGCCCCTTTGTATTATAAGCCCTTCTTCTGTTATGATTAAAAGGGATTTGTTCTTTGACCGGATCGGTTTCTTTGACGAGAGTTTACCGGCGTGTGAGGATTACGATATGTGGCTCAGAATAGCCGCTAGGTACCCTGTCTATTTGATAGAAACCCCTCTGATAATAAAGAGGGGAGGACATCATGGTCAGTTATCCCAGAAGTTTGTAGGTCTCGACAGGTTTAGGATAAAAGCCTTGGTTAATATATTGGAAAGCGGCGTTCTTTTCCCTGAACAGTACAAGGCGTCCTTAAAAGAGCTAACGAGAAAATGTACCATATTTGGCAATGGGTGTTTAAAAAGGGGAAGGATAAAAGAGGGGGAAAGGTATTTAAAGATACCGGAGAAATATCAAGTTAGTTGCAAAGCCCCAAACTTGAGAAGTCAGGAGTCAAAATGGGAAACGTAGAATATAAACAATTAGATCTAAAGTCCATTGATCTGACTGACACTACCTTTGTCATTACCTATGGTTTTACCCTAACTCAATTAAAGAAATCCATTGAGAAGATAGGCATACTCAATCCTCCACTTGTGAAAAAGAAATCCAAGGAGCAGTACAGCATAGTGTGTGGTTATAAAAGACTTCTGGTCTGCCAGGACATAGGGATAGAAAAATTGAGATGCGCTATTATTCGCCAGAAGATTGAAGACAAGGATACCTTTTTGACAGGCCTTTATGACAATCTCTCCCATAGGGTTTTAAACCCTGTTGAGAAATCCATAACCATTAGTAAACTACAAAAATACTATTCAGACGAGGTTATAGTAAAAAAATTCTTGCCTCTTTTAGGATTGAACCCCCATTATTCGGTATTGGATAGGGTCAAACCTCTATCAAGTCTGGATATAAAGATTAAAGACGCAGTTGTAGATGGAAGGATAGATGAGGGGGTAGCTACAAAGCTTTTGAATTTTTCAGAAAAAGACAGAGAACTACTCTTCCAACTTCTCTCTGTCTTAAGGTTCAGCAAAAATAAGCAGAACGAAATTATTGATAATTTCTATGACATCACTAAGAGAGACGGATGCTCGATATCCGGCATTCTCGATGCCAGGGAATTAAGGGACATTTTAGCCGACAGCAGCCTCAACATACCCCAAAAGGGCAGTAGGGTGCGTTACTTCCTCAGGAAGCTGAGATATCCAAAGATAGTTAAGGCTGAGGAGGATTTCCTGGAAATGAAAAGAAATCTGAACATGGGAGACTCTATAAAACTGACTCCCCCACCGTCTTTTGAGGGGGACAGATACTGTATTGAGTTTCAATTTGAAAACATGGATGACCTGGAAGAGAATCTGAAAAAGATAGACTCCATTAAACACAATAAAGAATTCAGAAGAATAATTGAAGGCTAAAGAGTCCACCCTGAAAAATGAAAAATTTCTTTTGGAGCGAACATGAGCAGGATTTTTGGGGTACCCATCTTGACGAAGCGGAAGATAAGCATTTTCAGGTGTTTGAGCCAGGAGGGCGAGTTCCTGAAAATGCCTGGAGCAAGTCATAGATGGGTCAAAAATCCTGCACCAGAGAGCGGAAAAGGAAATTTTTCAGAATGAACTAAAGAGATGGTCAGATATATTCCCAGGAAGATTATTATCGATACCAAAGTCAGAGATTCACTCCTTACTCACAACATTCTTAATAACCTTCCAGGTGTTCCAGTAGAGTATGTAGCTGACCCAAACACAGCAATAGATGCGATAAGAGGGGGAAAAGACCCCTCATGTGTGGGGAAAAAGGTACTCTTACTCACGGAAAACAGAGGAAGGTTTCTGAAGGCCTGTCCTGGCACAAAGGAATATATATGCTGTGGCTACCGAATACTGAACTTCGCAACCAACTGTAACCTAGAATGTTCTTATTGTATCCTTCAGTCCTACCTTAATAATCCGGCAATGGTAGTATATGCCAATATAGAGGATATGTTTGCCGAACTGGAGTATGAACTAAGCCAGGATTCCGAGTCCATATATCGTATTGGGACAGGGGAATTCACCGATAGTTTAGCCCTGGATCATCTGACAGGTTTTGCAAAGCTAATAGTGCCATATTTCGCTCACAAAGAGAATGTAATTTTGGAGTTAAAGACAAAGACAGATAATATAGGCAATCTAATTGATTTACAACATAATGGCAATACAATGGTATCCTGGTCTTTGAATACAGAAGAGGTAGCCAAAAGAGAGGAATTTTTTGCACCGTCAATAGATGATAGAATAGATGCAGCCTTTAAATGCCAGAAGGTCGGTTACAGGTTAGGGTTTCATTTTGATCCGTTGATATATTGTCCTGGATGGGAAGAAGGCTATCAGAGAACACTGGAGAGGCTTTTTGCCAAGATAGATCCCAGGAATGTCTCATGGATAAGTATGGGGGGGTTCAGGTTTTTGCCTGAATTAAAGCCCATAATTCAAAAAAGATTCCCCCAAAGTAAGATAATATATGACGAGTTTGTTCCGGGTATGGACGGGAAAATGAGGTACTTTAAACCCATTCGGATAGAGATGTATTCCAAGATGTTAGAATGGATAAGGGATTATAATCCGAAACTATGTGTATACCTCTGCATGGAGAGCCGCGAAGTATGGAGAAAAGTGTTTAAAGACAATGGGGTTGAAAACAGCGAAAATCTAGCTAAACTATTGGACGATACCGGAGATAAAAAATGAATATTAAAGAGAATATCATCAAGCCTAATTCAGAAGCAGGAAGTGGAAGAGTCAAACAATACGTACTCTCCAAAGGCAGAAAAGTTACGCAGATTACCACATTCTGTCCTGACATTATAGGCCCTGGCCCGACCCACATTTACGTTATTGAAGATGAAGCTTTAATTATGGTGGATACAGGTATTCCAACCCATCTGGCTAAAAAGATATTCTACTACTGGAGAAATCAACCAATACCACAAAAGGTGAAAGATATACCGGATGATTATAGTGAGACTGAACTGATCAATGGACTGAAAGCAGCAGGCTACTCCCTCAAAGACATAGAATCTATTATAATAACCCATGGCCACCCGGATCACTATCTCTTGGGTAGCACCATAGTAGAAAGAAATGGGGCTGGAGTTTCATCCCATGTTCTGGACACTGATCAGATATGTAACCCATGGGCGATCTCAAAGAGAGTGTTTGAAGGACGCCCCAGGTACGAAGCCTTTGGTATGCCTCTTCCCAAATCTTCAGCCTATGAATACCATAAAGAGGCTGTTCAGGAATCTTTTAGCCTCTCTCTGAAGGTGGATCATCCTATCGCAATGGATGGTTTTCTATCATTAGATGGACTTCAGAGTGATTTTATAACAGTAAAGCACTCCCCAGGCCATTCACCCGGGTCAATCTGCCTCAGAATCGGTTCAGAAGAGGATGAGGAGAAGACACTGATCTGTGGAGATGTCCTCTTATATCCCATAACCCCTCATCCCAACGATCTGGTTACATATCTTCGTACTTTAGATGATCTTAAACAACTGGAAAAGATCGCCCTCTCTCTTCCTGCACACGGGAGGAATATTCGGGACTTTTACAGAAGAATTGATTTTCTAAAGAAACACCACCGTTCCAGACTTGAGTTTACATACAATGCCTGCCGAAAACCAAAAACCCCCTGGGAAATCGCCTCGACGCCTCGATATTTTGATGTCTTTGTAGATCCTGCCAAATTTAATCCTATGGCAGGCAATGAGGCATTTATTCATATAAGGCTTCTGGAGACGGCTAAAGGGCTCTATCGATCAAATATAGCTGAGGGAGTCCATTATTTTAAGAACACAGGTGAAAAGTTCGATCACGTATACAGAAGGATCCTGGAGATCATCGATGATAGGAGCTCCACCATCTTATGAGGTGGGCAAGATTTTTTCTACCCAAGTCCTCAGAGGCTTTGTTTCTGCTGGGAATGGTTCAAAAAAAAGAAGCACCCTAGAAACGTGTCCAGGATGCTTCTGTAGTTTCTTATTCCAGACAATCTATTCTTTTTTGTCTTCCCCTTCATGGATCTGATCTGTTTGTTCTGCCATCCGTTTGTAGATATCGTATCTCTCCCTCATCTGTTCTTCGGCTTTTTGGAAGAGTGTTTTTGCATTCTCCGGAAAGGTCTTTACAAGGCTGGAATAACGCACCTCACCCATGAGAAACTCTCTGAAATTACCCTTTGGGTCTTTTGAATCAAGGATAAAGGTATTTTTACCCTCTTCTTTGAGTTTCGGGTTATAACGATAGAGAGGCCAGTAGCCTGATTCCACGGCTAGCTTTTGTTCATTTTGGCTTTTGCCCATGTCGATTCCGTGATTGATACAGGGGGAATAGGCTATGATCAGAGATGGTCCAGGGTAGCTCTCTGCCTCTGACAGCGCCTTTATGAGCTGATTCTTGTTTGCACCCATGGCAACAGAGGCGACATAAACATACCCGTACGTCATTGCCATTCTTCCAAGGTCTTTTTTACTAATCGGTTTGCCACTGGCAGCATATTTGGCAACAGCTCCTGTGGGTGTTGATTTAGAGGATTGACCGCCGGTATTGGAATATACCTCAGTGTCCAATACCATGATGTTTATATCATGACCCAGTGCAATGACATGGTCTAACCCACCATAACCGATATCATAGGCCCAGCCATCACCGCCAAAAACCCAGATCGATTTTTTGACGAGAAGATCGCTCATATCTGAGATATCAAGAATTAACTCATCCACCGCACCTCGACTGTCCAGCAGATGTTTTTCAATAACTTCCTCTATCTTATGACCGTACTCCCTTGACTTATCTGCATCATTCATGTTCTCCAGCCATCCCTGAAATGCCTGCTTAAGCTCTTTTGATATATCCAGGTTAAGGGCTTCCCGAATCATCTGTGCCAGCTTTTCCCGTCTCTGGGTTACTGCCAGCTCCATTCCAAAGCCATACTCCGCATTATCCTCGAAGAGAGAGTTTGCCCAGGCAGGCCCATGTCCTTTATCATTGACGGTGTAAGGACACGTGGGAGCAGATCCGCCATAGATGGAAGAACAGCCTGTAGCGTTAGCGATCATCATCCGATCCCCGAAGAGTTGGGTAACAACCTTTATGTATGGTGTTTCGCCACACCCCGGACATGCCCCTGAGAATTCAAACAGGGGCTGACGGAATTGGCTGCCCTTCACCGATGAAACTGACATCAGGTTGTCTATAACAGGAAGTCCTGTTGAAAACTTATGGTTGGGAACCTGAGTGTCTGTTTGTGTGACCAGCGGCTTCATAATCAGTGCCTTCTTCTTGGCCGGACAGATGTCGGCACAGTTGCCACAGCCCACACAATCAAGAGGGCTGACCTGAATTCGGTATCTCAATCCCTCCAATTCCGTTCCTTTGCCTTCAACAGTCGTAAAATCTTTGGGGGAGTTATGGAGGTCTTTTTCCCGGGCCAGGACCGGACGAATTACGGCGTGAGGGCATACAAAGGAACACTGGTTGCACTGGATACACTCATCCTTTTGCCATTCCGGTACATTGATGGCGACCCCCCGTTTTTCATACCTGGTAGTGCCTGTAGGGAAGATGCCATCCGGACTGAAGGCGCTGACAGGAAGCTTATCTCCCTGCTGGGCAAGCATAGGTCTTACCACATCCTTCACAAATTCAGGCTCGTCTTCTTCAAGATATGCCTCCTGACCCGCACTGGCCCAGGACTTTGGAACCTTGATCTTTTTCAGGGCACTGACGGTTTTGTCCACAGCATCAATATTCATCCGGACAATTTCATCGCCTTTTTTTCCGTATGTCTTTTTAATAGCCTCCTTCACGTATTTAAAGACTTCCTCAGGAGGGATAACATTGGCTATCTGAAAAAACGCCGTCTGCATGACCATGTTGATGCGTGCACCCAGCCCAAGTTCAGAAGCGATTTTAACGGCATCTATATTGTAAAAGCTCAGCCTTTTCTGAGCAATGGTTCTCTTCATATGATTGGGAAGCTCACTCTCCATTTCCTTAAGACTCCAGGATGAGTTGAGGAGAAAGGCTCCTTCTTCTCTGATCCCTTCCAGGATATCATACTGGGTAACAAAGGCAGGATTATGACACGCAATAAAATCGGATTTGGTTAACAGATACGGTGATTGGATCTTATGGGGCGAAAATCTGAGGTGAGACATGGTTATGCCGCCGGATTTTTTTGCATCATAAGCAAAATAACCCTGTGAAAACATATCCGTATTCTCACCGATAATTTTTATTGCGTTCTTATTGGCACCAACGGTTCCATCGGCGCCCAGTCCCCAGAACTTGCATCGCACAGTCCCCTTTGGGGATGGGTCTATTTCGGCACCCAAATCAAGGGATGTGTAAGTTACGTCATCTACGATACCCACTGTAAAATGGTTTTTTGGCACAGATGATCGCAGGTTATCAAAAACGGCATTTACCATAGTAGGGGTAAAATCCTTGCTGCCGAGTCCATATCTGCCGCCCACAATAACCGGGGCATCCTCCCTGTTATAGAAGACTGTGCATATATCCTGGAAAAGAGGCTCCCCTAAAGCTCCTGGCGCCTTTGTCCTGTCCAGAACGGCAATCCTTCTGGCTGTGGCTGGAAGTACCCTTAAAAAGTGTTCTACCGAAAAGGGGAGATACAATCTGACCTTGACAAGACCAACCCTTTGGCCCAGTCCGTTGAGGTAATTGACCGTTTCTTCGATAACATCACAACTGGATGCCATGGAAATGATTATTCTGTCTGCCTCGGGATCTCCAACATAATCGAAAAGGTTGTACGAACGGCCTACGAGGGCTCCCACCTTTTTCATTTCATCCTGGACAATGTATGCAACCTGATCGTAAAAAGAATTGGCAGCCTCCCGGTTTTGGAAAAATATGTCCGGATTCTGCGCAGTCCCCCTGAGCTGTGGGTGCTCCGGGTTCATCGCCTGGCTTCTAAAATCATCGATGGCCTCCCAGTCCACAAGCTCAGCTATATGGGAATAATCGATCATGTCTATCTTCTGTACCTCCGATGAAGTTCGGAATCCGTCAAAGAAGTGGACAAAGGGAAGGCTCGAACGAATGCTGGCAAGGTGAGCTACCAGTCCCAGGTCCATTACCTCCTGGACAGAGGACGATGCCAGGAGACAAAAACCTGTCTGTCTGACTGCGTTTATATCCGAATGGTCCCCGAATATGGAGAGGGCATGGGCAGCAATAGCACGTGCCGAAACGTGAAAAACCGTAGGCATGACTTCACCGGATATCTTGTACATATTTGGTATCATCAGCAGCAGGCCCTGGGATGCTGTAAATGTAGTTGCCAGAGCCCCTGCAGAGAGCGCTCCATGCACAGCGCCTGCGGCACCTGCTTCTGACTGCATCTCCACCATCTTCATGACCTGGCCAAATATATTCTTCCGTCCATGTGCCGCCCATTCATCACAGTATTCACCCATACTACTTGAAGGGGTAATTGGGTAGATTGCCGCCACTTCACTCATGGCATAGGCTACATGGGCTGCTGCTTCATTCCCTTCAATGGTTTTTTTTGTCTTATTCACTTTTCGTCTTCCTTTCTCTTAAATTGTTTGTTTATAGCTTTCTTCTTCCTTCCATGGCTCTACTTAAGGTATCCATATCGGTATATTCAATGTCACCCCCCACAGGAATTCCATAGGCAATCCTTGTCACCTCTATCCCCATGGGCTTAATCAGCTTAGCCAGATAAATAGCGGTAGCCTCTCCCTCCACAGAGGGATTAGTAGCGATAATAACCTCTTTCACCTTTCCACCGCGCAGTCTTTCTATCAACTCCTTTACTCTAATCTCCTGGGGACTGATCCCATCTAAAGGTGAGAGCACCCCCTGCAATACATGGTATCTGCCTTTGTATTTCCCTGTCTTCTCTATTGCCAGAAAGTCTGCCGGGTCCTCTACGACACATATTGTCTTATCATCCCTTCTTTCATTCCCACATATCTTGCATGGATCACTATCGGAAAAATTAAAACAAACAGAACAACAGGAAACCTTTTCCTTTACATCGATTATACTTTTGGCCAGTTCCTCTGCTTCCTTTCTGGAGGAGTTAAGCATATAAAAGGCAAGACGAGTAGCTGTCTTTTCACCTATGCCCGGAAGTTTTTTCAACCTGTCTATCAACCGATCAATGGAATCACCAAAGCAAGAAAACGACATCCTATTGCTCTTTTCAAGTTAAGTGCCTAAAGTGAGCTAAAGTTTAAAGTGCCTAAAGTTATTTAAAATGGAAATTCCTATACAGTTAAATTAGGTTAATCCAGGAATCTTTATCCCGCCAGTGACCTTGCTCATCTCTTCCGCCATCATCTCCTGCGACCTCTTTATTCCTTCACTTACTGCGGCTACTATAAGGTCCTGCAACATCTCCACATCATTGGGGTCGACAACCTCAGGGTCTATCTTTATGGAAATCAGCTCCTGTTTTCCGTTGACCACAACTGTAATCATTCCTCCACCAGCCGAAGCCTCTACGGTCTTATTGGCCAGTTCCTCCTGGATCTTTCCAAGCCTTTCCTGCATCATCTTAGCCTGTTTCATAATATTTCCAAAACCTTTTGACATCCGCTACCTCCATTAGTAACCGTTCACGGTTCAAAGTTCACGGTTCAAAGTTAGATTCATAATACAATCTTTCATCAACCCTTTATACTTGCTTAGTCTTTATTTCTATAATCTTGCCTCCAAAGATGTTAATGGCATCCTGGACAATTGGATTGTTTAATGCCTCCTCTCCCAGTTTTCTAACCCCGTCAGATCCTTTACCGTTTTTTTTCAGAATGGACGCTGAGTCTGAGTCAGGCACTATGACTGATATGTTTAGCGCCATCTCCCTCTGGAAGAATTCCATGAAAATATCTGCAAGGTCCTTTTTGTTCTGGGGCTCATTTATACTGTCCATAAGTACAGAATTTTTTTTAAGTCCTATATCAATCTTCCCATCGTCCATGTTTATCAAATGACCAAGTTCAAGGATAGAAGCCAAGAGAGGTCTTTTCTTCCTAACAAAACCAATCAGATTAAGCCATGTCTCCTTGGTATCCCCCCCCTTAATTCCAGATTCTGCCTCGGAAGGTTGGGTATCATCAGTATCCTCTAAGTGCTCAATTTCAGAGATAGCCGCTGTTTGTGAGGATGGGCTCGAAAACTGCGGTTTTTCCAGGGGCATATAGGCAGCAGCATTACCCTCATTATTAAGATTTAATAGTTTTTTCTCTAAGTTATCAACCTTACATAAGATATCATCAATAGAGAGCAATGGTCTTGTATGAGCCATCCTGACAAGGGTCATCTCCATGACCAACCTGGGGTTACTTGATCTTATAATATCTTCTTCACTATTGGCAAGGATGCTAAATAGCTGCTGAATCTCGTCGATGCCTACTAATGCCCCTTGCGTGGTAATATCTTCAATCTCGCTATCCGGTAAGTCTATTAACATGGAAGGGGCCTCGGCAACTTTGACTACTACCAGATTCCTAAACTGTTCCAGAAGCCCCTTATAAAATTCTTTAATATCATACCCATAGTTATAGACATCCTCAATAATATCGAGGCATCTTTGAGGTTTCCTTTCTATTATTGAAAGGGAAGTCTCATAGAACAGTTTCCGATCTATGATCCCCAGAATCTCCACAATTTCATCATAGCCAATATCCTTCCCAGCAAATGATATAGCCTGATCCAGGATACTCTGAGCATCCCTCATGCTACCTTCTGCTTCTCTGGCAATTAAAGCCAAACTCTCGTCACTGATCTGTACCTTCTCGTCTGATACAATGAGTTTCAGATGAGCAAGAATGTCTCTGGTAGGGATTCGCTTAAAATCATATCGTTGACATCTGGATAGTATAGTTGGGGGTATTTTATGGGGTTCTGTAGTAGCAAATATAAATACTACATGTTCAGGAGGCTCTTCCAGGGTTTTTAGTAATGCATTGAATGCGCTGTTGGAGAGCATATGGACTTCATCAATGATGTAGACCTTATAGCTACCTTTTGAGGGGAGGTATCTAACGTTCTCCCTGAGTTCTCTGACATCGTCTACACCGGTATTTGATGCCCCATCAATCTCCAGAACGTCTATGGATACCCCTGCGGATATATCCTTGCAGAACTGGCACTGGTTACACGGTAGAGGAGTTGGACCATCCTGGCAGTTTAAGGCTTTTGCCATAATTCGGGCCACGGATGTTTTCCCTACTCCTTTTGCGCCGGTAAACAAAAGGGCATGGGGGACTCTATTACCAACAATTGCATTTTGGAGGGTCTTTGTGACGTGTCTTTGGCCTACCACTTCTTCAAAGAGTTGGGGTCGCCATTTCCGAGCCAGGACCAAATAGGACATAAAAAAACCTTTTTGTTTCTAAAGAACTATGATAGCTGGATTACCCTACGGCACACTAAGATATTACTACCGCTGCTTCCTTCCGGACCTGACGGGGTTTGTAACCCTTAGTTGCGTAGGATCCAGCTATCAATCTGTAATTATATTCAACCTTTAAAAATCTCTTCTTCATCTTCCAGGACAAACTAACAAACTAATCATCTCTATCTTTTTAAATCTAATCACTTTTCACTCATCACTTTTCACTCTTAACTGATTTTTGTGGCGGAGAGAGAGGGATTTGAACCCTCGGTACACCTTTTGGGCGTACACACGATTTCCAGTCGTGCTCCTTCAGCCGCTCGGACATCTCTCCCATCACTACAGTGGTCAGTTTTCAGTGGTCAGTTTTCAGTCAAAAATCTTTTTAATTACTCATCACTCATCACTTTTCACTCTTAACTGGTTTCTATGGCGGAGAGAGAGGGATTTGAACCCCCGGTCCCGATTTCTCAGGACAATTGATTTCGAATCAATCGCCTTCGACCAGACTCGGCCATCTCTCCGTAACCCCACTATATGGGGTACAATAAACCTGTAACTTTTAACCTTTAACTTGTTGAAATTATTTCCATTCTGACTACTGACTTCTGACTTCTCAAGTTTGTTGCGAAGCAACTAACTTGTATTGCTTATCTCTCAGTCGTCGAAAGAATGATTTGATAATATCCTGACATTCTCTTTCCAAGACGCCTGAAGTGACCTTCATTCTATGGTTAAGCCTGGGGTCTTTTGGAATATTATATAAGGAATCTACTGCCCCTGCCTTTGGATCTCTGGCGCCATAAACCAGATGATGGATTCTGGCATTGATAAGCGCCCCTATACACATAATACAGGGTTCTATAGTCACGTAAAACGTGCTGTTTGATATACGATAGTTACCCAGTTTTTTGCCTGCTTTTCTCAGTGCCAGAATCTCGGCATGGGCAGTAGGATCATTTCGGGAAATAGATTCATTATGAGCCTTGGCCAATAACTCTCCATTTGAGGAAATGATTACAACTCCAACAGGAACCTCCCCCTTTTTCTCTGCCTCTCTGGCTTCTGCCAGCGCCTCCTGCATAAGCTCAGTATGTATATCCATCTTTCGGCCGATTGTTGAATTAATGGTAACTACTCAGGTCGTCAGGTTCACGGTTCATGGTTGGTTGGCTTGCGATCTTCATCGCTCTCTAACCTTGAACCCCGGAACTTTGAACCTGAATAGTTACTTATTCTTTATACCATAAACACAATCCACGAGCAACCTAAAAAGGGGAGCCGGATAATAAAGTTTTTGTCTAAGGAAAAAGAATTTTTCTGCTAAACAGGAAAAAACACAGCAATCCAATACCCGTAGCCCTGAAAAAGGGGAAGTGTGCCGGTTAGAAAAAAAGAAAAGAATAAAGAAATGATTGATAAGAGAGTTCTTTTCTGATAAAAAGATCATTAACGGGCTGCTGCCTAAATAGAAATTCCTTTGAGCGGTCATCAAAAAACATTTTGGACAAGCGAAAAGGGATTTGGGCAACAGCCCCTTAAAACGTAACTATTCAGCTTTATCTAAAGCCCTGTATTTTAGACATTCGAGACGGCTGTCCTGCGTCGTAGGTGGTTATACAACACAGTAGGACAGGCGTCTCGCTTGAATAGTTACATTAAAACAATAACAAGTTTTAATGGACTTTTTTAGTCAGGAGAGGAGTAGAAAATGGATAAAAAAACTATGAACACGCTCAAGACCAGATTAGGGGAAGATGGGTACCAAAAACTGATTAGAATTGACAATCCGGAACTTCATCAATTCATCGCCAAGTATGTTGAACTCTGTAACCCGGGAAAGGTGTTTGTTGGTACTGATTCCAGGGATGATATTAAATATATAAGGGAATCGGCAATGATAAATGGTGAGGAAAGCAGACTGGCTATTGATGGTCATACCGTTCATTTTGACAGTTATTATGATCAGGGAAGGGACAAAGAGCATACCGATATCCTTGTCCCTAGAGGCGTGGACCTTGGCCCAACCATAATTACAAAAGACAGAGATGAAGGGGTAAAAGAAATCCATGAGATACTTGAAAATGTTATGGAGGGCAAGGAACTCTACATATGTTTCTTCTGTTTGGGACCGACCAAATCCGAGTTTTCCATCCCCTGTGTCCAACTTACCGACTCCAGTTATGTGGCTCACAGTGAGTTCCTCCTCTACCGGGCAGGTTATGAAGAATTTGTCAGACAGGGGTCAAAAGCCCGTTTCTTCAAGTTTGTCCATTCTCAAGGGGAACTCGATGAAAGGAAGGTGTGTAAAAATCTGGATAAACGAAGAATATATATTGATATCGATGATGATATTGTATACAGCACCAACACCCAGTACGGCGGCAACACTATTGGATTGAAAAAGTTGGCTATGCGCCTGGCAATCAGACAGGGGTCAAAAGAAGGCTGGTTAACAGAGCATATGCTCGTCCTTGGAATAAACGGTCCCAAAAATAGGGTGACTTATTTTACCGGGGCGTTTCCTTCCCTCTGCGGGAAGACCTCTACTGCCATGTTGGATGGGGAAAGAATTGTGGGGGACGATATTGCTTATCTCAGACAAAAAGATGGAGAGGTCAGGGCAGTCAATGTGGAAAAGGGGATGTTCGGGATAATAATGGGGGTAAATTCTAAGGATGACCCATATCAGTGGAACGGGCTTCATAGCCCTGGAGAAATCATATTTTCCAATGTGCTGGTTACTGAAGATAAACACATACATTGGATTGGAAAGGATGGGGATGTCCCTTCCAAAGGTTATAACCATTCAGGGGAGTGGTTTATTGGGAAAAAAGACGAAAAGGGTAAAGAGATACAATGTTCCCATCCAAATGCAAGATTTACGATTAGCTTGGACGCCTTTAAGAATCTTGACCCGAAGATTAATGACCCATCAGGTGTTCCAGTAGGTGGAATAGTTTACGGGGGCAGGGATTCGGATACCTGTGTGCCGGTGGAAGAATCTTTTGACTGGGCGCATGGAATAATAGCCAAAGGTGCATCAATAGAATCTGAGACTACGGCTGCCACGTTAGGGAAGGAAGGGGTAAGAGAATTTAATCCTATGTCCAATCTGGATTTTTTGTCCATTCCTGTAGGAAAGTATATTCAAGACAATCTGGATTTTGGCAAAGACCTGAAAAAGCCGCCCATCATCTTTTCTGTTAATTACTTTATTAAAGATAGGGAGGGGAACTTCTTAAATGAGAAAACAGATAAGAGGGTCTGGTATAAATGGATGGAACTGCGGGTCAATGATGAAGTCGGCTTCATTGAAACACCTACCGGTAAGATACCCAGGTATGAGGATATTAAAAGGCTGTTTAAGGATGTACTCAAAAAAGACTATACTGAAAAAGACTATAGTAAGCAATTTATGATAAGGGTTCCGGAAAACCTGACAAAGATTGATAGGATAAAAGAGATTTATGAAACCAAGGTTTCTGATACACCCAAAAAGTTATTTGAAGTATTGGAGGAACAAAGGCAGAGATTGAACAAGGCAAGGGAAAGATACGGCGACTATATTACACCAGATAAATTATGATCAAAATGCCTTATATTCGTTATATGGGATATTGCTGACTGGATCGTATAGGAATTTCTTTTTTGGACGCAGGTGAATAGAGTTGTTTGATTGGTTTCATTGGTTTGATGTTGAACATATAACAGCGGGCTTAAGCCCGCTGTTGTGTGGAAGTCAGTAAGGGAGGACGTCAATAAACGTTAATCAGAACTAACCGAACAAATAAAACCAATAAAACCAACTTGAAGGAACCCATAATGTTTAAACTGATTAAGAAGAGGCAAAAAAAGATTGGTCTTTCCCCTGGCACCCTCGTTCATATAGGGGAAAAGAAAACTGACAGGACAAGGATTAGGATTATTGACTACGATGAAGCACAGTTTCAAGAGCAGGAAGTAAATACAGTGGAGGAATGTTTCCCATTTAAAGATACACCGACCGTTACCTGGGTAAACATAGATGGTCTCCATGAGGTTGACGTTATAGAACGACTTGGAATCCATTTTAACATACATCCCCTTATCCTGGAAGACATTTTGAATACAGGGCACCGTCCCAAAATGGAGGATTTTGAGGATTACATCTTCGTTGTCATAAAGATGCTTTCTATTGACGAGGAAGGCAGTGAGATAAATGCAGAACAAATAAGCGTGTTATTGGGTTCAAATTTTGTCATTTCGTTTCAGGAAAGACCTGGAGACGTTTTCGACTCAATAAGGGAAAGGATAAGAAAGGCAAAAGGTCGTATTAGAAAGATGGGGGCGGATTACCTTGCCTATGCCTTGTTGGATTCTGTTGTTGATCACTACTTTATAATATTAGAAAGCGTTGGTGATAGGATAGAATCATTGGAAGAGGATCTGGTAACCAATCCTGTGCCAGAAACCCTGCAGAGTATCCACCATTTAAAGAGAGAGATGATATTTTTCCGCAGGTCGGTATGGCCATTGAGAGAGGTCATCAATGTCTTAGAGCGGGGGGAGTCGGGCTTAATCAAACAATCCACCGGGATATTTCTTAGAGATGTCTATGATCATACAATCCAGGTTATGGATACAATAGAAACGTTCAGGGACATGGTTTCCGGGATGCTCGATGTCTATCTTTCCAGTATCAGCAATAAAATGAACGAGGTTATGAAGGTTTTAACTATTATTGCTACCATATTCATCCCTTTGACCTTCATGGCAGGTGTCTACGGAATGAACTTTAAATACATGCCGGAGCTTGAACTGCATTGGGCCTATCCAGCCGTATGGATAGCCATGGTAACTGTAGGAGTTGTAATGGTAATCTATTTTAAGAGAAAAAAGTGGCTTTAAAGTGCTCGGTTAGACAAGCTTGAATTTTTGTGACTACTCAGGTAGGCGCAGAGGCACAGAGCACCAAAGGCACAAAGTAGGAAAAAACAACGAAACGACCTCGCTCCGCTTTGTGCCTATGTGCCTTTGCCACTTTGTGCCTGAGTAGTTACGAATTTTTAATGATGAAGGGAAGGGAGAAAAATGGCAAAAAAACAACAGAAAAAGGAAACAGGGAAGAAAAGGGTTACCTTCACATGGGAATCACCGTGGGCAAACGAAGTAGTTCTATTGGGAGATTTCAACAAGTGGAATGCTAGAGTCCATCCCATGAAAAAGGATGAGGGCGGTATATGGAAAAAGACCGTGATGCTTTCCCCTGGAAGGTACGAGTACAAGTTTTTGGTAGATTGGCAGTGGGAGAATGATCCCAAAAATGATGAGGTCTGTGCAAACTGCTTCGGAACCCAAAACAACGTAATCCATATCTGATAAAGCAAAATCCACTTGTTTTTATCTGAATGAATGGCGCAAGCACAGAATAGCCGGAACATTTGATCTATTTTGCTGATTTTTTTCTCGTGAAACAATGGATTATAAGGGCAAGTAGATGTCGGCTTTCTCAGGCCACTTTAAAATACCGGTTAAAAGAATTCAGCAGTCACTTCTCCAATCACCTGCGCGTATCTCTATCATTGGGTTTGCTATCCTTATTTCCATCGGCACCGCACTGCTGATGCTGCCGTCAGCGTCAACAAATGGAGGTTTAAACTTTATAGACGCTTTGTTTACTGCTACTTCTGCAAGTTGTGTGACCGGTCTTGTAGTGGTGGATACAGGAAGTGTCCTCAGCCTTTCTGGGCAGGTGGTGGTTCTTGCCCTTATTCAGATAGGAGGGCTGGGCATCATGACGCTTTCAACTTTGCTCCTCCTGATTGTCGGCAGGCGACCCACTATAGCAGGACGGATTGTAATACAGGACTCTTTCACCCGGAGCGAAGACCGGGGCCTGTTTTTTATTCTACGGGATGTGATCTTATTTACTTTTGTAATTGAGGCAATAGGCTTGGTGATTATGTTCTTCTGTTTTCTTCCCGGAAGAGGGGTCTTTCATTCCCTCTATTTATCGGTTTTCCACTCAATCAGCGCCTTTTGTAATGCAGGTTTTTCTCTCTTCCCGAACAGTTTTGCCAGATACCAGCAGAACTGGTTGTTAAACATAGTAACCTGTTTCCTGATTATAAGCGGAGGAATCGGTTTTTTAGTTCTATTTGAGCTGAAGCAACGACTCCAATTCAAACACCGTACGTGGTCTCGCCTCAGTCTTCACTCAAAGATGGTACTCTCTGCTAGTTTTGTTTTGCTTGTCCTGGGCAGCCTCCTCATTACCGGTATGGAATGGCACAATACCCTTAAAACCCTATCTTTCCCATACCGTTTTCTTGCAGGTTTTTTTCAGTCTGTGACTGCTCGCACAGCGGGTTTTAACACTTTACCAATCGGGGAGATGGCTAACGGGACCCTTTTTATCCTTATTATACTCATGTTTATTGGGGCTTCTCCTGGTTCCTGCGGGGGCGGCATAAAAACAACAACTTTAATGTCTCTTATCGTACTGGGAACGTCCCGTTTTAGGGGGCACCAGCGACCTCAATTGTTTCATCGCACAATCTCGGCTGAGAGCGTCGGGAAGGCAATTAGTGTTGTGATGATCAGCATAGTTGTGGTTATCACTGGAACCACAATTCTTCTGATTACAGAGATAGGGGGTGTTTCTCATCCTATAAGCAGGGGAGAGTTTCTGGATATCCTCTTTGAGGTTGTAAGTGCCTTTGGCACGGTGGGACTTTCTACCGGAATTACAGGGGGACTGAGTATAACAGGCAAGCTTGTTCTCACTTTAGTTATGTTTACGGGCCGTCTTGGGCCACTGTTAATTGCCATGGCTTTTAGCCGCCGCGAGGTGCCTAACTATTACTATGCAGAGGAAAGTATCATGATAGGATGAGGAAAAAAATGAGACAATTTGCTATTATTGGGATAGGGAATTTCGGTTATTATCTGGCGACACACCTATATGAGAAAGGATATGAAGTGCTTGCCATTGACAAAGATGCCAACCGGGTTCAAGAAATCAAAGACGGGGTCAGCCAAGCCATAGTAGCTGATGCCACCAACAGGAAGATTTTGGAACCGCTTGGGATGAAGGAGATGGACGCGGTAGTGGTCTGCATCGGTTCAGTTTTGAGTGATTCGATTCTTGTTACCCTAAATCTGAAGGATGCCGGAGTCAAGCGCATACTTGCCAAGGCTATTAGTGATGCTCATGGTCGCATTCTCCAGAAGATTGGCGCATCTGAGGTGTTCTTCCCTGAAAGGGACCTTGCTATCTCTCTGGCTGAAAGGTTACACAACCCTAACATGCTCGACTATTTACCTTTCCTGGAAGGTTACAGTATTATAGAATTGGCTCCATCAAAGAAGTTTACGGGTAAAACCCTGCGTGAGCTCGATCTTATCAATCGGTATGGTGTTCAGATAATCGCAATCAAGGAACTCATTCCTGAACGCTTGAACCTTATCCCCACGGGAGATTCCATAATTAAGGACAGCGACATCATGGTTCTTCTGGGTTCAAATGAAGGGCTTGAAAAGCTGCGTGGGGAAGAGTGATAGCCTGAAAAACCTGGCAGCATGGAACTCAAGGAGGAATCTTTGCTACGGAATAATGAAATTGAGAATGAAGGCGTTGTCATCAATGAGGTTCAGCTTCTCTTGGCGGAAAAAAGGACATCACTGGCAGCCATGCGCACAGGAATCGCTGTTTTAGCTTTGCCTCTCTCGGTGCTGAGTGTCCTGATAGCTACCTCGAAATACTACGACGTTATCCAGGTGATACATCTGTTTGTGCCGGCATTGGTGATAAGTGCCGTTTTGTTTTTTCTGGGTTCATACCTCATCATCCGAGGAATCACCAGGATTCGCTACTACGATAGGGTTATTTTGGAGCTCAAGCAAAAGTACAGCAGGATTGCCGAGTTTATCGATTAAACTATACCTGAGAGCCATGTAGTGTTTCCATGAGTAAGGCTCAAAATCGATTGCCAGTAAGGTTCCTTCCTAGTCAACATCATTAGAAGCTTTGAAAAAGCCCCCCTTTCGCTTCAGTATAATTTTACACTACCAGAAAAGATTTTACCCATGCTGAGGCTAAGGTTTTTGGGTATTGTCAAGGAAGAAATAAATGGAGGCCTCCGCCTAAATTATGCGTATTTTGATCATAGAAGACGAACGAAAAACAGCAGCATACCTGCGGAAAGGACTGACTGAAAACGGCTTTGTTGTAGACATCACAAACGATGGAGATGAAGGTCTCTTTTTCGCCACAACCCACGAATATGACCTTATTATCCTGGATGTAATGCTTCCGGAGCGAGACGGATGGTCAATTATCGCTGAGATAAGACGGGGTGGTAAGCAGACACCTGTCCTCTTTCTGACGGCACGCGATTCAGTTCATGACCGGGTCAGGGGGCTGGAATTGGGTGCAGACGACTATCTGGTGAAACCCTTCTCTTTCTCGGAATTGCTTGCACGGGTACGTGCCATCCTCCGTCGAGGACCAACCCGACAACCCGAAATACTCAGAATTGCAGACATGGAGATCAACCTTCTAAGACACAAGGCAATAAGAGGCGGACAACACCTTGACCTAACACCTAAGGAGTTTACCCTTCTATCGCTCCTTGTCCAACGAGCAGGGGAGGTTCTGTCACGGACAATGATCGCAGAACAGGTCTGGGACATGAATTTTGACAGTGATACCAATGTGGTGGATGTCGCTATTCGCCGACTTAGAAGAAAAGCGGATGACCCATTTGAAAAGAAGTTAATCCATACAATCCGCGGAGTAGGATATGTCCTCGAAGAGCGATGAAAACACAATAGAGCATAAGGATAGGTTGAACTTAAACTATTGGTCAATTACACGACGGTTAACCTTTTTATATACCTTATCAGCCTCTGGAATACTCGTCATCGCTACTGTTTCTTTATACTGGGTGCTTATAAATAATCTGGAAAAAGAAGACAATCAGTTCATTGTCAATAAGATTCAAGTTCTACGCGTTATTTTACAGGAACGTCCTGATAATTTGGGGGCATTAGAGGAGGAAGTAAAATGGGAGGGAGCCGCTCTACGGTTTACCAAATACTACGCCAGGGTTCTGGATGAAGGAAAACACACCCTAATTGAGACGCCTGGAATGGGCAATATCATTCCCGTATCATTATTCCCGGCTCCATCCGGTGTGACAGAAAACCCTAAGAATGGAATAAAACAGAGGTCGCGTGATGGCAGGACATACCTCCTGATGGCTGCATGGGCAGAGGTTGGCCACCTTAACGGAAAAAAGCAACTCCTCCAGGCAGCATTGGATGTATCACCTGAAAATACTCTTATTGCAGAGTATCGTCGAAAGCTATCCTTTGTGCTCATTTTAGGAATATTGTGCTCTGCCGCCGCAGGCTTTCTCGTTGCTAAAAAAGGGATGCAACCCCTCGAAGAAATCACAGAGACTGTTCAACGGATAACCTCAACCCGTCTTAATGAACGAATCGGTATGATGCAATGGCCAAGGGAATTGGTCTCATTAGCCACTGCCTTTGACAATATGCTTGAACGTCTCGAAGACTCTTTTATCCGGCTCTCCCAATTTTCGGCAGACCTGGCTCACGAATTACGCACACCAATCAATAACCTCATGGGTGAAGCTGAGGTTGCTCTCTCCAGAGCTAGAACACCAGAGGAATACAGGCAGGTTCTTGAATCAAGCCTTGAAGAATATACCAGGCTGTCTCACATGATAGACAGCCTCCTTTTTCTGGCCCGTGCTGAAAGCGCGGAGGCTAAAATTGAAAGAGTGTTATTTGACACCCTCAAAGAAATTGAATCAGTTCGGGAATTTCACAATGTTATAGCTGAGGAGCAAGGGATCGAGATTACCTGTCACGGGAATGGGCTATTAAAGGCGGATCCAATCCTGTTTCGGCGGGCAATAAGTAACTTGCTTTCCAATGCCCTTCAATATACCCCGCAAAGAGGAAGGATTACCATTTCTGTTAAACAGTCCTCAGATGACCAGTCCGTTGAAGTGAGCGTAAGCGACACAGGTTCAGGTATTGAGCCAGAACATCTTGCAAGAATCTTTGACCGCTTCTACAGGGATGACCGTTCACGCTCCCAATATCCTAAGGGGACAGGACTGGGCTTCGCCATTGTCAAGTCCATCATGGACATGCATGGCGGCACAGTGGTAATTCAAAGTGAACCCAATAAAGGCTCAACAGTCACCTTGAGATTTCCATCAGCCAACTGAACAAAGATTACAGAATTGTAATCTTCCTGTCATTGTCCTGTCTGTATCTATTTGGTATTTTATACTCATGAGATGCACTGCAAAGATACTTGTTCTGGTCGTTACTCTTATAATGATGGTCGGATGTGCCACCTTTCATCCGAAGCCTATTGCTCCTGACCAGACAGCTTCGGCCTTTGAATCCCGCACGCTGTCCAACATTGGTCTCAAAGAATTTGTGGAGAAGAACCTCCAACATAAGATAACGATATGGCCTCCAGGATCATGGGATTTTGAGATACTCACCCTTGTTGCCTTTTACTATCATCCTGATCTGGATGTGGCGCGTGCCCAATGGAGGGTTGCAAAGGCAGGGATAATTTCGGCTGGTGGACGTCCTAATCCTCGTATTGGATTTACGCCTCAATACAATGCCGATACCGCTGGTGGGCTTTCTCCATGGACCCTCGGATTTAACCTTGACATCTCTATAGAGACTGCCGATAAGCGTGGTTATCGTATAGCTAAGGCTAAACATCTTTCTGAGGCAGCCCGTCTGAATATTGCAACGGTGGTATGGCAGGTGAGGAGCCGTATGAGAAAGAGTCTCCTCAACCTTTATAGAGCAGAGCTAGCAGAGACCCTTTTGCAGAACCAACAGAAGGTTCAAGAAGAGATTGTGAGGCTTCTGGAACAACGATTAGCCTTTGGAGAGGCATCACAGCCTGATGTAACCCAGGTACATATTCCCCTTATCCAGACACGCCTTTCTCTGCGTGAGGCGCAAAAAGAGAATGCCGAGGCACGTGTGCAGGTTGCCGATGCCCTGGGTTTACCTGTAAATGCCCTCAATGATGTCCACATTTCCTTTGATTTTACAGAACAGCTTCCCTCTGCCGTGGATATTCCTTTGCAGGTTGCTCGCCGCCAGGCATTACTCAATCGACCGGATATCCTGGGTGCCCTCTCAGAGTACGCTGCCAGTGAGGCAGCTTTGCAGCTCGAAATCGCAAGGCAATACCCGGATATTCACATAGGTCCTGGTTACTCATGGGATCAGGGAAATAACAAGTGGTCTCTCGGATTTTCCATTTCATTGCCGATTTTTAATCGTAATCAGGGCCCTATTGCTGAGGCTGAGGCTCGGCGGAAAGAGGCTGAAAGCAGATTTGTAGCCCTTCAGTCCAGAGTTATAGGCGAGATCGACCGGGCGTTTACAGGCTACCACGCAGCCCTTCAAAAGTTAGAAACGGCTGATTTCCTGCAATCAACCATGAAAAAACAACTCCAATCCATACAGGCGATGTTCAATGCAGGAGAAGAAGACAGACTCTCCCTTCTCAGCAACCAATCAGAATTTCACTCCATCAAACTTTTGCGATTGGATGCATTGGCAAATTCACAGCAATCCCTGAGCTTGCTCGAGGATGCTGTGCAACGTCCTCTCCAACCATTAAAATCTTTCCCCGTGGTACCTGAAAAGAATCCGCGGACAAAGGAGGCGGACAAAAATGAAACTCCATAAGAAATCATTACTTGTCATTATTGTTCTCACAGTCGTGGGAGCCCTTCTAATCTGGGCATTTCTGGGAGGACGCAAGGAATTAGCAAAAGAGCAAGAGCTGGAACAGCCTGTCAAGACCCCATCGCGTGTGTCAATCCTGGATGGTGAGAGCGTTGTAACACTCAGCAGGAATGAAGAGATCAAAAGCGGGATCGCTGTGGCTCCTCTCCAGCCGGTTTCACACCAGGAAGAACTCAAGGCATACGGGACGGTTATGGAGTTGAGGGACTTGTTTGACCTGTACAATTCTTATGTCGCTGGAAAGGCGCAGGTGGGAAAAGCAACGGCAAGCCTCGACGCCTCCCAAAGGGAATATGAACGACTAAAGCCCCTCCATGAAAACAACCGGAATGTTTCCGACAAGACATTCCAGGCTGCCGAGGCGGCGTGGCGCTCAAATGAAGCCGACGCGCATGCTGCACAGGAAGCCCTGCATACTATAAATGTGGCTGTACGGCAGAGGTGGGGCGCTGTTATTGCCGGATGGCTGGTTGAGAAATCCCCGGTCTTTAACCGGCTGAGACAACAACAGGATGTCCTGATTCAAATCGTACTCCCTCAAGACATACCTCTTAAGTCAGCGCCCCAAACCGCACTGGTTCAGACTACTAATGGTAATCTCTCATCAGCTAAACTTGTCTCTCCATCCCCACGTATGGACCCCCGCATTCAGAGAATGAGTTTCTTCTATATTACTTCCACACAGCAAGGCTTTCTTCCAGGAATGAATATAATTGCTTATTTGCCGGCAGGCTCCCGATATCAAGGGGTTGTGGTCCCTGCCCCGGCGGTTGTCTGGCGGCAGGGGAAGGCATGGGTCTATGTGCAAAAGGGAACCGGCCAATTTATTCGCAGCGAAATTTCTACAGAAACACCTGTTAAAGATGGATGGTTTGTATTGAAAGGCATCACAGCAGGCGACCGAATCGTGGTAAGAGGTTCGCAATTGCTCATGTCTGAAGAATTTCGTTCACAGATTCAGATTGGGGATTAGGTATGCTGACAGCAATTGTAAGATTTTCGCTCCGCTTCCGTGGGGTCATTATTGCACTGTCATGCATACTCGCGGGCTATGGTCTTTACACACTCTCACAGGCCAAATATGATGTCTTCCCTGAGTTTGCTCCACCACAGGTAGTCATCCAGACAGAGGCTCCAGGGCTTAGTCCTGAACAGGTTGAAGTGCTTATCACACAGCCTATAGAAAATGCTATTAACGGCGTGGCAGGAATCGAATCGCTTCGTTCCGGCTCGATTCAGGGACTGTCAGTTGTCACGGTGACTTTTAGTCCAAGGAGCGACATCTACCTTGACCGCCAGATGATAGCTGAACGACTTGCTGCACTGGCCGGTCAATTGCCGCAGGGAGTGTCTGCGCCGGTCATGACCCCCTTGACATCTTCCACGAGCATTATGTTAGCGATAGGGTTAACTTCTGGAAGGCTTTCCCTGATGGACCTCCGTACCATTGCCGATTGGACGGTCAAACAGCGTCTTCTCGCTGTTCCCGGCGTTGCCAAGGTTGTGGTATTCGGTGGTGAGACAAGACAGCTTCAGATTCAGGTTCAGCCCGACCGCCTGATACAATATAACCTGGCAATCAATGATGTAGTCGCAGCTGCCCGAAATGCCACAGGTATCCGGGGAGCCGGTTTCATCGACAATGACAATCAACACATCGTTCTTCATACCGAGGGGCAAGTCCTCACTCCTCAGCAACTTGCCAAGACTGTCCTCACATACCAGAACGGTGATGCTATAACCCTCGGCAATGTGGCGAGAGTAGTAAATGCGCCTGAACCGCCTGCCGGCGCCGCCACAATTATGGGACAGCCGGGTATAATGTTGATGATTTCCGAACAGTATGGAGCAAATACCCTTCAGGTGACCCGAAACGTTAAGCAGGCGTTGCAAGAACTTAATCCTGCTTTAAGCGCACAAGGAATTGTTCTTCATTCAGACCTCTTCCTGCCCGCCAACTTTATCCGGACAGCCATTCGCAATATCCGGTCGTCTTTGCTCATCGGTGCATTTCTAGTAATTGCCGTATTGTTTCTTTTTTTATTCAACTTCAGAACAACGGCCATCTCTATGACAGCAATCCCTTTGTCGTTGCTGGCCGGGGTAATGGCGATAGAACGCCTGGGTTTCAGCCTTAACACAATGACACTGGGGGGCCTCGCCATTGCGGTAGGGATGGTCGTAGATGACGCTATCATTGATGTAGAAAACATTTTACGGCGACTGCGTGAGAACCGCTTAGGAGAGAATCCGCAGCCCGTCTTTCAAGTTGTCCTTGATGCCTCGATTGAAGTAAGACATGCTGTAGTGTACGCGACTTTTGCGGTGGCACTGGTCTTTATTCCGGTATTGACCATGTCGGGCGTGGCAGGGAGACTGTTTGCGCCGCTCGGAATCGCCTATATTATAGCAACGCTCGCTTCCCTGTTGGTTGCTCTTACGGTAACCCCTGCATTATGTTTTGTGTTTCTTGGTCAGCGTACTTTCAAGGAACCTCCTGTTGTGCAATGGTTGAAAGTGAAATATAGTTCCTTGCTTGTACAAATAGAGCGGAGACATCGCATAGTAATCGCCGGCGTAGTGTTTTTTGCAGTAGCCGGGCTTGCGGTATTGCCCTTCTTAGGAGGAGGGTTTCTGCCGGAGCTTGAGGAAGGGCATTTCATTGTTCATATGGCAGCGGTGCCCGGCACCTCGCTGCAGGAGTCATTGCGGTTGGGACGCCATGTCAGCCTCGAACTCCTGAAGCTGCCCTATGTACGATCTGTTGCCCAGCGGGTGGGCAGGGCGGAAAAAGCGGATGATATCTTTGGAACCCATGACGGCGAGTTTGAAGTAGATCTCAAGCCGCTTAAAGAGAAGCAGGCTGAGCTGGCACGATTGGAGATACGCAATGTGTTGACTCGGTTCCCCGGTGTCAATTTCGCTGTCAAAACCTTTCTGACTGAACGTGTAGAGGAAACGCTCTCCGGATATACAGCTTCTGTTGTTATCAATATTTTCGGAAATGAACTCGACATACTGGATAAAAAGGCTCAAGAGATCGCACGGGTTTTAGGAAAAATCCCAGGGGCTGCCGATGTGCAGGTCCAATCGCCACCAGGAACCCCGTACCTTGTGATTTACCTGCGGAATGATGACCTTATTCGCTGGGGCTTTAATCCGGTTGATGTCCTTGACGCAGTACGCACCGCTTACGATGGGGATGTAGTCAGCCAAATCTATGAGGGGAATCGGGTCTTTGGGGTATCGGTGATCCTCGACCCGAAAGATCGGAAAAATATTGCCCGTGTCGGGTTATTGCCTTTGCGTAATCCTGCAGGAACATATATATCATTGCGGCAACTTGCTGATATTTATGAAACCTCAGGGCGCTATGTGGTTCTGCACAATAGCGCCCGACGTGTACAAACGGTGACCTGCAATGTGACAGGGCGTGATATTAATTCCTTTGTCAGCAAGGCAAAAAAACAGTTGCTCTCAACCGTCTCCTTCCCTTCCGGAACCTATGCCGAATTTAGCGGCGCTGCCGCAGCCCAGGCTCAGTCTACACGAGACCTCATAGTACATTCTCTATTGGCAGGCATTGGTCTTATCATGCTCTTGTCTATTGTAGTCGGCAACTCCCGCAACTTGCTTTTGATTATGGCAAACCTCCCCTTTGCGCTGGTAGGCGGTGTGCTCGCCGTGTTTGCTTCGGGCGGGGGGCTTTCCATCGGTTCTCTGGTCGGTTTTGTAACTCTCTTTGGCATTACGCTGCGCAATTCCATCATGATGATTTCTCACTATGGCCACCTTGTCAATGTGGAGGGAATGCTCTGGGGGCATGAAGCGGCTATTAGAGGAGCTTCAGAGCGACTTGCCCCGATTCTTATGACCGCTCTGGTTACCGGGCTGGGGCTGCTGCCGCTGGCTATCGGGAGCGGAGCGCCAGGTCGTGAAATTGAAGGTCCTATGGCAATGGTGATTCTCGGCGGTCTTGCGACCTCAACGGTTTTAAATCTTTTAGTGCTTCCGACCCTTACATTGCGTTATGGGCGATTTGAGAAGAAAGGTAGGTAATGAAATGAAAAGTCTAAGAGTAGTATTTTTGGTTATGATTCTGTTAATTCTCCCGTCTATTGCCTGGACAGAGGAAGGGAAAGATAGTTGGGAGGACAGGGTAAAGAATACCATATATGAAGACTATAAGAACTTTTATTCTATAGGGAATCTGGAAAAATTGGCAATAGGGCTGGGGGCGGCTGGAGTATTGGCCAATACATCGGCAGATAGGGAAATTCAGGATCGGTATCAAGAATCAGTAAGGAACAAAGATACTGACAACCTTTCAACAGTCACAAGGATGTTTGGAGAGGGGGTAATAACCATCCCTGTATATTTAGGGGCTGCCCTTTTTGGAGAGTTTGCCGGGGATGTAGAATTGAGTTCCACAACTGGTGAATGGGGAAAAAGGTGCTTAAGAACGCTCCTTGTAGGGGCTCCTCCAGCGCTTTTCCTACAAAGAGCACTTGGAGCTCCGAGACCGGATGAAGGCGGCTCAGGCTGGAGCCCCTTTAGTGATAACAATGGGGTGAGTGGACACAGTTTTAATGGGGCTGTCCCTTTCATCACGGCTGCTAAAATGACAGATAATCCATACTATAAGTACGGTCTCTACTTTGCATCGGCTCTAGGTGGGATATCAAGGATAAACGATAATGCTCACTATTTTTCCCAGGCAGCATTGGGCTGGTGGATGGCATATCTGGCAGTTGCCAGTATGGACAAAACGGGAACAAAGAGACCAAAGATAGTTGTAACTCCAGCCGCTATTCCAAATGGAGTAGGAGTAATGGCAGCGTTTCACTTTTGAAAAGCGCCTTTTCCTATTATTTTAGAAATTACATAAATATTTACACTACCAAGGCGAATGAAAGGTATCTCCAAAACCGTTTTTTTTCTGGGGCTTGTCAGCTTCTTCACCGATCTGTCGAGCGAAATGGTCTATCCGTTACTCCCCATCTTTCTTTCCACGGTGCTGGGAGCGGGAGCCATGACGCTGGGGGTTATCGAGGGAATAGCCGAGTCCACAGCATCCCTCTTGAAGGTGGCCTCCGGAATATGGACCGACCGGATGCGTCACAGGAAGCCTCTCATCCTTGCAGGATATGGCCTTTCCGGTCTGGTTCGACCCCTTATTGGCCTGGCAACGATCTGGCCGTTTGTGCTGGTCATGAGATTTATAGACCGTGTGGGCAAGGGTCTCAGGACATCGCCCAGGGATGCGTTGATTGCTGACACAACGGATATAGCCCATAGGGGATCGGCCTACGGATTTCACCGATCTATGGATCATGCCGGGGCTGTGGTCGGGCCTCTGGTTGCAGCAGGGCTTCTTGCGTTTGGATACCTTTCCCTTCGCCATGTATTTCTTCTCTCAGCTATCCCTGCCGCTGTGGTCATTATTATCCTGATGGCAGGGGTTAAGGAACCCCGTATCCCTCTCAAACAAAACCCTCAGCCATCAGGATTGTCAGGGCATTGGCAGGAATTGGGCAGAGACTTCAAGTATCTGCTTACCGCGCTGCTGGTTTTCACCCTGGGAAACTCCACCGACGCTTTTCTCCTTCTTCGCCTTTCAGATGCCGGTGTCCCCGCTGCATGGGTTGGGGCGCTCTGGTCTATGCACCATGTGATCAAGATGCTTTCCACCTATATCGGTGGACGTCTCTCAGATAGAATTGGTCACCGCACCATGATTCTTTTTGGGTGGATTGTGTATGCCGTGATCTATTTAGCTTTTGCTCTAGCAGATTCTCCCGGAATGCTCATTGTCATCTTTCTTGCTTATGGCGTCTATTTTGGACTTACAGAACCTGTTGAGAGGGCATTAGTGGCTAACCTCGCTCCAGGACATCTTCGAGGTACTGCCTTTGGATATTACCACGGCACAATCGGTCTTGGGGCATTGCCTGCCAGCCTGATCTTCGGGTTCATCTGGCAGTTTTTTGGTGTGCCTGCTGCCTTTTTAACCGGTGCAGGCTTCGCTGCTGCAGCATCCGTTCTCCTCATGCGTGTTCGCCATTCACCACCTATCCTGTTACAGGATCATCACCTCTCCTGAAATTTTCATAGTGTCAGTCATCCGTTGTAAGGGGATACTTTTTCAAAGTTCCCACTGAGTAACGATTTGTGATATTCAGTTGTTGACATACGATATGGCTGTCGTCTAGAATGTGATAATTTGATACTATGGATAAACGGCCTGATAATTAAGTATACCCTTTGCACTAAAGAAGATGCAGGCTGTGCCCAACGCAAAGTCAGACAGGAAAGAAAGGCATCAAATAGAGATGTCAGAACCAGGTCATTCACAAGTCCATTCTGGCTACAGGATTACTTATATCGGTATTCTGGTCAATCTGTTCTTGATCGCCCTCAAGTTTTTTTCAGGTCTGTTCGGCCACAGTCAGGCACTCATTGCTGACGCAGCCCATTCTGCATCAGATCTTGTAACCGATTTTGTGGTGCTGTTTGGCTTAACGGCAGGGCGCAAAACCTCTGATAAAGATCACCACTTTGGACATGCCAGGTTTGAGACCCTGTCATCTTCGATTATTGGCCTGGGGCTCGTGGGCACTTCGGTTTATATAGGCATAGAAGCCACTTTAAATATCTACCACCATACCGAGCATCACCCCACCTGGCTAGCCATAGGAGCGGCAGGGCTTTCCATCGCCATTAAGGAGACTCTCTACCGCTACACAATCCATGTTGGAAAACAGATCAAGAGTGCCGCAGTTATAGCCAATGCCTTGGAACATCGTTCAGATGCCCTGTCATCTGTGGCGGTGCTGATAGGAGTGGGAGGAGCCATGATCAAACCAGGCTGGCACATCCTTGATGCATATGCGGCCCTTGTGGTCTCGTTTTTTATACTTAAGGTGGGTTTAGAAATCCTGCGGGACTCTGTACGCGAGTTTACAGACAAGGCCCCCAATTCCGAAATCGTGGACGGGATCAGGCGCTGCGCCTGTCGTGTGGAAGGTGTCATTGATGTTCATGATTTAAAGGTTCGCACCTCCGGCGGGCGTTATCAAGTAGAAATCCACGTGGTGGTGGACAAGAATCTGACTGTGGCTGAGGGTCATCGAATCGCAAAGGAGGTGGAAGCATGCCTTACCGAAGGCTTCCAGGACCTCGGCCTGTTGATTGTCCATGTAGATCCTTCAATGGTGGAAACTGCCCTGGGAGATATTTCTGAAGAGTGAGATGTGTGTTCTGCTGTCCAACTTCATATTTAATCATGGGGAGTGGTCAGGCCTTCGGCTGCTTTGGCAGCTTTTACATACATTCTTTCTACGTATTCCTTCACCATGCGTCGTGCGCAGAAAGCAGGTACGATTGAAGAGATGGCTTCTTTCATTACCCTTATCCATCCACGAGGCAATCCATTCCAGTCGCGTTCATAATATAGGGGCACAATCTTCTCCTCAAGGAGACGATAGAATGCCTCGGCATCCTGGTCATCTTGAGATGCCACAGGAGATGTTTGACCATTGCCGATAGCCCAGCCATTGACTCCATTGTAACCTTCGTGCCACCATCCATCCAATACGCTAAAATGGGGGACGCCGTTGAGCGCTGCCTTTTGACCACTGGTGCCGCTGGCTTCCTGCAATAGTCGAGGAGTGTTCAACCAAACGTCCATGCCATGCGCTAGGTACCGTGCTACATGCATATCGTAATCCTCAACGAATGCTATTCGCCCACCAAACATAGGGTCCTTTGCTATATGATATATCTGCTGAATGAGGTGTTTGCCCTGTTCGTCCGCCGGATGTGATTTGCCGGCGAATATTATCTGTACCGGCCGCGACTGGTTCTGAACAATCCGCTTCAGACGCTGCGTATCCTTTAAGATCAGGGTGGCCCGCTTGTAATCAGTGAAACGACGAGCAAAACCGATGGTAAGCACCTCGGGGTCCAACAATGCTCCCATAGTCAGCACCTGCCCTGGTGTTACATTGTCTTCAGTCCAGCGCTTACGGGACCTATCGCATACAAAACTGATGAGTTTACGTTTCAACCACAGATGAGTCTTCCAGAGTTCCTTATCCGGAATGTCCATTGCTTGTTTCCATAAGTCGGGGTCATCCTGTTTTTCTCTCCAATCCTTGCCCAGATATTTCCTGTAGAGATTCCTCATATCCGGGGCTAACCAGGTGGGGATATGTACCCCATTGGTCACAGAAGTGATGGGGACATCATCCTCTTTAACCTCTGGCCAAAGGGATTGCCACATCTTGCGACAGATTTTGCCGTGAAGTATGCTTACCCCATTTCGCCAGTCAGCCATCCGCAGTGCCAGCACAGTCATGCTGAAAGAAGTTTCTCCTTTTATTCTGCCCAGTTCCATGAAGGTGTTCCTGTCCAAACTCAAAGATTCCCAATAGCGATGGAAGTAGTTCTCAATCAGATCGAAGGGGAAGGCATCGTGACCTGCAGGAACTGGAGTGTGAGTGGTAAATACAGTGGTAGCCTGAATCCGAGGAACGGCTTCGTCAAAATTCATGCCTTTTTCCACCAATTCTCGAACACGCTCAAGCATCATAAAGGCTGCATGTCCCTCATTAGCGTGCCAGACAGTCGGTTCGATCCCCAGTACCCGGAGAATCCGTACCCCCCCAATCCCCAAAAGAATTTCCTGTTGCAGACGCTTTTCCCGGTCGCTCACATAAAGTCGAGCGGAAAGCCGACGGTCCCGTGGTGGGTTTTCTTCTATATCGGTGTCCATCAGGAAGAGATTGACTCGTCCAATATTGACCTTCCATAGGGCAACCCATACTGTCCTTGAATCCATCTCGATGGCAACCTTTAATCTCTCCCCGTGAGAGGAGACTACAGGACTAATGGGCGCCCCTTCGAAATCCAGCTGTTCGTAGAGCTCCTCTTGCCAGCCATCGGCGGAAACATGCTGGTGAAAGTATCCCTGGGGATACATGAATCCTATGCCTACCAATGGCACCCCTAAGTCGCTGGCTTCCTTGCAATAATCGCCTGCCAGGACACCAAGACCTCCGGCATATATGGGAAGGGAGTTATGTATGGCGTACTCTGCTGAAAAGTAGGCAATGGTCTGCCTGTCAAGGATTCCATAGTGAGCGGCAAACCAGCTGCTGTTTTGTGACATATAGGCATCAAAGGTTTTTACCGCAGTGTCATATTCCTGGAGGAAAGAAATGTCTGCTGCTGCGGCCAGGAGCCTTTGAAGGGGAATATCCTCGAGGAGTTTGACTGGATTATGGTGGGCGCCTTTCCAGAGTACACTATCCAACGACCTGAATAGAGCCCGCCCCTCTGGGTGCCATGACCACCACAAATTGTAAGCCAACTCAGCAAGTCTGCCAATAGGTGCAGGAAGCCTTGCTGCTAATAGTCCCATATCCATTTCTCTTTTTCTCCATCAATTAATTTTCGTGCCTTTAGCTATAACCACTATCCCTGATTCACTTACAAAGAACCGCTTTCTGTCCGCTTCCAGGTTATACCCGATCTCTGTTCCTTGAGGTATCTTTATTCTTTTATCTATGATAGATCTCCTGATCTTAGAATATCTGCCTACCTCTACACCTTCCATCAAAACGGATTCCCGAATATCAGCGTAGCTGTTGATCCTAACACGGGGAGAGAGGACAGAGTTTTGCACCCTGCCGCCGCTAATTATACATCCCCCAGAAACCATGGAATCGAGGCAGATACCCAACCTTCCACCGGGATATTCCTGCGCAAAGACAGTCTTGGCAGGGGGATAATGACCTTGATAGGTACGTATGGGCCAGTCAGTGTCATAAAGGTTCAGGGCTGGATCCGGTGCAACCAGGTCCATATTGGCCTCAAAGTAAGCATCAATAGTACCAACATCCCTCCAGTATTTGGCTTCCTTCTTGTTCTCATCTCTAAAATTATGGGCAAAGACCCTCGCTTTGTGGATTATCTCCGGAATAATGTCTTTGCCAAAGTCGTGATTGGTCTCTTTATGGGCATCTTCCTCAAGTGATTCTCTTAAGACGTCGCTATTGAAGATATAGACCCCCATGTTGGCAAAGAGGGGCTGCTTGCTGCTGGGTGAAGCCTCGATTCTCTCAGGCTTTTCCTCAAAACCTATCACCCTGTCTTCTTCACCCACCTTCAGTATACCGAACCGAGATGCGACGGTCTGATCGATCTCTATGGCGGCCACAGTAACATCGGCGCCTTTCTCTTGATGAAAGGCGAGCATTTTAGAATAGTCCATTTTGTACACATGATCCGCTGAGAGGATCAGGAAATACCGGGGATTTACTGTATCGGCAAAGTATAAATTCTGATATATGCTGTCGGCCGTTCCCTTATACCATTCCCCGCTGGTCCTCATCTGGGCGGGGATCGGAAATATATATTCGTCAAGTTCTGAATCCAATATATCCCACCCCAACCTCAAATGCCGCTCCAGGGACAGAGACTTGTATTGGGTCAGGACTACAATCTTTCGAACTCCCGAATTGATGCAATTGCTTAATGTGAAGTCGATCAAGCGGTATATCCCCCCGAAACAGACTGCCGGTTTGGCCCTGTCACGGGTTAATGGATAGAGCCGCTGTCCGCCACCCCCTGCCATAATCATGGCCAGGACGTTCCTCATTGCTCTCCCCTTCTTTCTGTTATCTTCGTTTGTTTATTGTCTCCTTACCTTTTTTTTCTGCTTTTCTTCAGCCCCTTCCTTGCTAAGTCCCTTTTCAAACTTGGCAAGGATATCTGCTGTATCCTCGGATTTCTTATCCCATACCTCAACGAGATAATCCTTGTGTTCCTCAAACTTTATAGCCTGCTCCTCTACCAGCGCCTCGGCCTCCTGTGAGGACATCTCCTGGGTTTGCTGCACGAAGGATGCCACCCTGGCATAGTAGAGGGGGGTCACTAAGTCGATCAGCTTGTTGCGGTTGATGCGCCAGGCATGGAAGGTAGCTGCCAATTCATAGAGGATCTGGACCCATGTATCGGTGGGGAGATGAAAATGGCCCGAATCCATTTTGTAACTCTTCCTGATCTCGTCGAAACAATCTTTGCAGAATATCTCCTTCCACAGGGAAGAGAACTGCTGAAAGCCGGTCCTGAAATTCTCTATCATCACCTCTACGTTAACGGTTACTGGCTCAGGTTCCACGTATTCTTCGTGTCCAAAAGTCTCAACAGGTTTGCTGCCCCTGACCTCTTTCCAGGAGGTCTCAAAGTGTTCCATGAGAAAAAAAAGGGTCCAGATAACCTGGCGGAACATGGGACCCAGGTGCTGTCCCGGGTCCTTGGCGTCGTGAATCTTGGCTCCCAGATTGGACTGGCAGACACTAAACCCTTGCGTGATAGCGTTGGTGGTCATCCAGATGTCTATCCCATACCGGGCCACGTCCGTTCCCCAAACGTCCTGATCGCTATAGAATCCGGCTAAATCCCTGGAGAAGGCGAAGTCCCCCCCTATGGGCTGTCGGATGCGCTTTCCATAAAGGGCGCGAGTGAGAGTGTATACGATATTGTTAGTAATAGTTCCATCGTACTTGTGCCGGAGGTAGACAGGTGACACAAACTGATACTTCCTGCTAATAACCGGGTCCAGGAGGTATTGCACCCAGTCCGATGTGATACTCCTGAGGTCTGAGTCCACAACAGCGCACGCCTCAACACCGAGCCGCTTAGCAGCCTCAAAGATAGACCTGAGGGCTGTCCCTTTTCCCGCTGAGCCCCGGTAAATAGAGACAATCTTCTCCTGCCATGGTTTGATCTCAAACTCCTTGGCTGCCTCCCTGGTATCGTCTGTGGAGCCCCCATCGGCAATGAAGATTACGCTCCTTCGTTCATTGTAGTGCTTGGCCAGACCATGACTGACCATCTGGATCACATGGGCGATGGTTCTCTCGTTGTTGTAGCAGGGGATCCCTATCAGGATATCTGCGGATTCAATCTCCTCGATTCGCTTTGATGTGTAGCCCCTAAGGGCTGTGTCATAGTGCATGGCTTAATCCTTCTCTTACCCCCTTCCATAAATTTCGGTTATCTCCGAGAGTTTTGTTACAATGTCCTGTGTTAACTGTTCAGGCAGAAGCCTCCATAGCCAGTTGCCCTGTGTTGTCGCCGGTCGATTCATCCTGGACGTCTCCCCTAGACCTAAGATATCCTGCATTGGGAATATGGTCATGTTTGCGACTGACATCATGGCAAGCCGGATCATTTCCCAGTGAATATCCTCTACTGACACCTCATGTCCCAGATACTGAAATAGTCTCCTCTTGTCCTCCGATGTTGCCTCTTTTTCAAACCATCCCCTCACCGTATTGTTGTCGTGGGTTCCTGTGTATATAACACAGTTTTTCACGATATTATGAGGTATATAGGGATTGGTAGGAAGATCATTACCAAAGGCAAAAAGGAGCACTTTCATGCTCAGAAAGTCAAAACGGTTGATTATTTCCCGTACATCAGGGGTGATGAACCCCAGGTCTTCTGCTATCATGGGCAGGTAGGGAAATTTCCTGAGCAGTGTATTGAACAGGTTTTGTGCGGGTGCTTCAACCCACCTTCCATTCATTGCGGTGCTTTCGCCTGCTGGAACTTCCCAGTACCCCACAAAGCCACGGAAATGATCAATCCTTACCAGATCAAAGAGTCTTAAGTTATGTCCTATCCTTTGAACCCACCAATTATAATCCCTCTCCCTCAAAACGTCCCACCGATAAACAGGATTGCCCCATAGCTGTCCTGTCTCACTGAAGTAATCGGGCGGAACACCTGCAACAGCATAAGGCCTTTTTTCTCCATCCAGCTTAAATATATCGGGATTAGTCCAAAGCTCTACGCTGTCATATTCCACATAAAAGGGGATGTCTCCAATGATATGAATGCCCTTATGATTGCAATAGAGCTTTAGTGAGAGCCACTGTTTGAAGAAGAGGTACTGAAGAAACTTATGAAACTCCATTTTGTCCAAAAGCTTTTCTTTAAACGGTTGCAGAGCTTCTCTTTTCCTATCCCGTATTTCAGAAGGCCATTCACTCCACATCTTTCCATTGAAATGGGCTTTGAGGGTGAGAAAAAGGGCAAAGTCTATGAGCCAATTGGAATTATCCTGACAAAACCTTTCATATTCATGATTGCCCCCCCCTTTTTTGAAATGCTCGTATGCCAGAGAAAAGAGCCTTTTTTTATAAGCAACAACCTCTTCATAATTTACCCGTTCCTCGGGAAAATTGGGTGATGGTTTAATATCTTCTTCGGCAAGGAAGCCGTCGCGGACCAAAAGCTCTGGGCTTATTAGCAGTGGATTGCCGGCAAAGACAGATGTGGCGTGGTATGGGGAGTTGGCATAAGCCGGTTCGGCAGGGTTTAAGGGGAGGATTTGCCAGAAACCCTGTTTGGTCTCAGCAAGAAAATCCGCAAAACGGTAAGCCCATGGTCCCAAATCTCCAATGCCGAATGGTGAAGGCAGGGATGATATATGAAGAAGTACGCCGCTTCCTCTTCTCTTCATTCTTCCTCCTTATTCATTTCCATTCTGACTTCTGACTTCTCATCATAAGACCTTGACATGTAATTGATGCCCCAATTTACAAAAAGCATCCAGCCACTCTCCTGCCTTTTCATCTTTACTTTCTTCTCTCTCTTTCACCTTATCAGAAAGGATCGTCTGCCCTATGCAAAAGTAGATATTCTGGGAATTAGACAGGTCTAACTCCAGTGCTAATAACCTCAACAGCCTTATAGTATGCTCAAGGGTTTCAATTATTGACAGATCATTACTATTCAAGTTTAACTTTTCGCTGAGGGTATTGATCATAGAGTTTGCAGCAAAGCTCAGGGTTGGTTTGTCAATATTCACAGTCCATCTCTTTACTGCGCTTATCAGTTGTTTCAGTTTATCTAAATCCGGTTTTTCTTCTTCAAGAACTTTCCTTATGTCAGTATTCAGGATGACCTCGGTGGCCGCAAGAAGTGGGCTTGGAAGGGGGTAAGAGACTTCATGTAAGAAGTTCATGGTGCCGTAATTATCCTCGTATATCTGACGGAACGAAGCCTCTGCCTCATCCAGTGTTGAACGAAGGATGTGATTTAAGACCTTTCTCTGTTCATCCTTAAAGAGATGCCAAAGAGAGTAGTTATTCGCGCCAAAGTATTTATCCATAGCCCTTATGACCTTGGAGATATCTCCTCTGTCAAAAACCTCTGTTAATTCCTTGTACATCATTGAGAAGGCTTCATCGTTTACATTAATCCTAATCCCTCCGATGATATTATGCTCTCCCAGGTGGAGCACGGCAAAGCATACATATTCTTGATCCCATGTTATGTCCGACACTACCTTGACTCTTCCTGCCGCAAGCCTCAACCTCCCTGCCTCACTCAGGTTGTATGTCTCTCTAGTGACGGTATAACAGTATATGGCAGTGCTTTCAGAATGTCCATCGAAGATGGAGGATATGGCATAATGGGCACCAACCCTCATGAGGTCAAGCATTGCAGGTTTGACAAGGGTTTCATAGATACTTCTGCCATTTACCAGTTTCGGTATATTGGCAGGAGCCTTTTCAAGGGTTGAAAGGTAATCTTCTTCAACGGATATGCCAAATAGTTCCTCTGTAAGCTGGATAGCCCTGGCTGCATATTGCATGACCTGGGTAGTCTCGATTCCGGATATATCGTCGAAAAACCAGCCGCAACTTGTAAACATGAGCATGGCATTTCTCTGCACCTCCAGAAGCTTTAAGACTCTTATCTTTTCTTCTATTGAAAGGGCTTTGACAGTGTGTTTTCTGAGGAATTTTTCTGTATTATTCCGTGACCTGTCCAGTATTACCTCGATGTAATCGTTCCTCACTTTCCATGGGTCACTGAAATACCTTGATGCCTCTTCTTTATAGAGCGGTACGAGTCTGTCTCTTAACCCGTCCATAGCCTCTCTTAGAGGCTTCCTCCACGCCTGTGTCCATTTTTTGTTCAACCCTGTGTTACAGCCGCAATTGTCCCTCCACCTTTCTATTCCGTGACAGCAGCTCCAGGATGAGTTTTCTGAGATTTCAGCAATGTAGGTTGGAGGGTATTTTTCAAGGTACTCTCCATAGTTGGTTATCTTTGCAAGATTATTTGCCTCGACAAGATAGAGACAGTAGGCTAAAGCCATATCCCCAAAGCGGTGGTGATGCCCATAGGTCTCCCCATCCGTTGCAATGTGTACAAGCTGTGGCCCGCCCCTTTGATCACTAAATGCAGAGAGCAGTCTCCTGGCAAAGGCCTCTCCGCTGCTCAACAACTCTCCAAAGGCAATGTCCCGGGAGATAGGCCCATCGTAGAAAAACAGGTTTATAGCCCTTCCGGATGGAAGGATACAGAGATAAGGCATCGTTGGGTCAACCCTTCCTCCACTGACATCCTGCCATTCGCTCTCCTCTTTTTTCTTTACCCTCTTTGCCTGTATTGGAGAGAGGATGGTGAACTTTATTCCAAGCTCTGCCAGCACTTCAAGGGTCTCTATATCAACGGCAGTCTCGGGGAGCCACATTCCTTCAGGGAATCTCCTAAACCTCTTCTGAAAGTCCTTTATCCCCCATGCTGCCTGGGTGCATTTGTCCCTCTTGTTTGCAAGGGGCATGATCATATGATTGTATACCTGGGCTATTGCCGAACCATGTCCTGAGAACCGTTTTATGCTCAATCTATCAGCTTCGAGGATAGCCCTGTAGACTTCGGGTTTGTTTCTTTCCATCCAGGAGGCAAGGGTTGGTCCCAGGTTAAAGCTGATCTTTGAATAGTTGTTTACTATATCAACAATCCTTCCCTCCTTGTCAAGGATGCGGGAAGCTGCATTAGGTCTGTAACACTGGGCGGTTATTTTCTCATTCCAGTCATGGTAGGGATAAGCTCCATCCTGAAGTTCCACCTCTTCAAGCCAGGGGTTCTCCCTTGGGGGCTGGTAAAAATGTCCGTGGATGCATATATACTTATCCATTATGGGGGATTACTCCTTACTAATTATGGTTTCCTTCTAATAATTGCAAATTTAGGCATTCTATACTATAGCCCTGACTTCTTCATCTGAAAGGTGTTTTGCAGCATAATCCAATACAGCTAAGATATCTTCTCTGGTTATTTCGTATTCAGACATAACTTCATCATAGGTTGTGCCACCAGCCAATTTTCCAATTATTAAATCCACCGGAACCCGCGAACCTTTTATAACGGGCTTTCCAAATCTAATCTTCTCATCAACTAATATTCTATTAGCAATCTCCATTTTACTAACTCCTGATAATTATTAAATAGTTTTAAAAAATGGTCTTTCCCCTGACCGCACTGAGCAGATAACGTTCAATGCCAAAATAAGTGCGAAGTATTTGTATGTATATCTTTTGGCCTGTGTTATCGGCTGTTCTTTGCAACCAATTCTTTTTTAAATCCAGCAAAGGCTGCTTCTTCAATATCTAATCTTTCCTGTATAACCCGTTTAAGCCAGTTCTCTAAACTTGCCTCTCGATGTAGACGGGCAAAAAATGCCGCCCGCGCGGCTAAATCAGAAGGAAGATCAAGTGAGGTTGACTTTGACTTGCTCACCTTCACAGGCACTCCCCACGCAGACTCATCATCTGCTTGGGTAATAACAATACGGTCAATATCTTCTTCGGTTTTGAATTTAAGTTTAGATTTCATATATCCCATCCTGTTATAATGCGGACAACGTTGTCCGGTTTGAGTTGAAAAACAATTTTGAGTTTACGTCCTCCAATCGTTTTCCCGATAAGTTGGTACCTGTCTTTATATGCCTTATTCCTGCGGATCTCAAAATCCGAGAAAAAACACTCAACAGCTTCCTCAAAGGAGACACGATGAGCACTGAGCTTATCCTGGTCAAAATCATATTCAAAGTCTTTCGGGAGGAAGCGGTTCCAATTTACCATTCAGGATTATTCCTTAGACAGAAGTTTTTGCTTTTCTCGCAAAGAATTGCCGATAACTTGTTCATAGACGACAATGTCGCCTTTTGTTTAGTTTTGGAGGTATAGACGACTATGTCGGATATACCTCCCATAGCTAACCATCTAATATCTGGTCTACCGGATTCTTTATCCTTGCAAAATCTTTTGTGCTTACATGTGTATATATTTCGGTAGTTTTGGAATTTTTATGCCCTAATAGCTCTTGAATGTATCTCAGGTCAATCCCATTTTCCAAAAGATGTATTGCAAATGAATGTCTAAGACTGTGGATAGTCACCCCCTTCTTTATCCCTGCTCGTTTACATGCCATGTCAAATATCCTTTGAGCGGTTCTTATTGTTATATACCTTTCTTTATCAGGACATGGGAATATCCATTTTACTGTCTTACATACATTCTGTCCTCGAAATTTACGTCTCACTCTTAAAAAACAGAACCCCTAAAGGGGGTAAGGTTATGGAAATAGAATGATCTCTTCCATGGGCTGGTACTGGCGTCGCTTCAACACCGCCGAGGTTCCCATGTCCACTTCCGCCGTATACCTCTGAATCACTATTAAGGACCTCTTTCCAGAAGCTACCCCGGGGGACTCCCACTCTATAGTTATATCGTGGAACAGGTGTGAAATTGCAGGCAACAAGGATTATGCTATCGGTTTCTTTACCGTTTCTTATAAAGCTTATGATGCCATGCTCCCAGTCATGAAAATCTATCCACTCAAAACCCTCCATCGTAAAATCCAGTTCATACATAGCAGGTTCGTTTCTGTAAAAGAGGTTCAGGTCTTTAACCCACCTCTGTATTCCCTGATGAGAGGGGTATTGAAGGGCATGCCATTCTAAACTCTCGTCATGATTCCACTCTCTCCACTGACCAAACTCTCCTCCCATGAAGATCAGTTTCTTTCCTGGATGGCCATACATGTATCCTAACAAGAGCCGAAGGTTTGCCGACTTTTGTTCTTCATTTCCAGGCATCTTTCCAACAAGGGCTCCCTTTCCATGGACAACTTCATCATGTGAGAGGGGAAGGAGAAAATTTTCCGAAAATGCGTACCATATACTGAAGGTGAGCTGATTGTGATGGTACTTCCGGTAAAGGGGGTCTTTGGAAAAATAATCCAGGGTATCATGCATCCATCCCATATTCCATTTCATTCCAAAACCAAGACCTCCCACATACGTGGGTTGAGAAACCATTGGCCATGCTGTAGATTCTTCCGCTATTGTCTGGACATCGGGAAAATCCCTGTAGACCGCTTCGTTGAACCTCTTCAGGAAGGTTATAGCCCTGATACTCTCATTTCCCCCATACTCGTTAGGTATCCACTCTCCTTCATTTCTTCCATAGTCAAGGTACAGCATTGACGCTACAGCATCTACCCTGAAACCGTCAACATGGTATTTGTCCAGCCAGAAATGAGCACTGCTGATGAGGAATTCCTTGACCTCGTTCCTTCCCAGATTAAAGATATATGTATCCCAATCGGGATGGTGTCCCTTTCTTCGGTCTGCATGTTCATAAAGGTGGGTTCCGTCAAAATAGGCAAGCCCGTGTTCATCCGTTGGAAAATGGGAAGGGACCCAATCCAATATTACTCCAATCCCATTTTTATGGAGATAGTCTATCAGATACATAAAATCCTGGGGAGTTCCATATCGGCTTGTTGGTGCGAAATATCCTACAGTTTGATACCCCCATGATCCATAGAAGGGGTGCTCCATAACCGGTAATAATTCAACGTGGGTAAACCCTATCTCCTTTACGTATTCTGTTAAAGAATGGGCTATTTCTCTATAGGTGAGAAACCTGTTTCCTTCTTCAGGGCATCTTTTCCACGAACCAAGATGTACTTCGTATATGGCAAAGGGGGCATCAGAGGCATTGAATTTATGCCTGTTTTTCATCCATTCGTCATCTCCCCATTCATAATTCAGATCCCATGCAACTGAAGCCGTTCTGGGAGGGGTTTCCCAATAAAAGGCAAGGGGGTCACCTTTGTCAACCTTGTAGTTATTGTATCTGGAGGCAATGTGATATTTGTAAGGAGTCCCCTTTTCAATGCCAGGGACAAAAGCTTCCCATATGCCCGATTTATCCTCCCTTACCTTCAAAGGATGCACATCCGGCTTCCATCCATTAAAATCTCCGATGACCGACACCGCCTCGGCATTTGGCGCCCATACTGCAAAGAGGACTCCCTTCCTTCCATCGATGGTCATTGGATGAGAGCCGAGTTTATCGTAGAGTTTAAAATGGTTTCCTTCTTTAAAGAGATAAACATCGTGGTCCGTAAGAAGGCTCACACCGTGCAGGACATTTCCCGTTTTGTCTTTCATGTTCTCAGGCATATCTACATCAACTCTCTCTTCCCTCGGCTCACATAGCAACTATACTGCTCTTTCTTTAGATAGCAAAAAAATGATATTTTATCACAGGATTCTTCTATAGAATACCTTTATTATAAAAAAAATCAAGCCCTAAAAAATCTTGTAAACAAAAGCATTTTAACTATGATATACTGTTATCATAACTACTCAGGTGGATAGGCTGTAGGCAGTTAGACTGTAGACTGTAGCCTAACAGCCTTCAGCCTAAACAACCTTAGTGGTAACGTAATAAGGAGGATTTGATGAGGGCAATTCTTGGTAGTTTTAATATGAATCTAAGGACAAAGCTCCTTTTTATCTTTGTCTTTTTATCCCTACTTACGATTTTGGCATTGTCGGTTCTTTATGTCCAGGGGAAGAAAGATATGGTGCTGAAGTTGGGCAGCCATACCGAAGGAATTTCTGAGGCCATCAGGATGAGTGTAGAAAAACTAACCCTGGAGGGAGACGATTCTGAGGTGCGTCTTCGTAGCTACATAAAGAAACTCCGGGGAAAGGGGATTAAGGAGGTCTCTATTATCAGCAACGCGGATGAAGTGATCGCCAGCTCTGATCCCAAAAAACTGGGCACAAAGGTCAGTCCCTTGTCTGATAGTATGATAACGGAGGCAAGCCTCGATAAAAATTTCGGTAGTGAGAAAAAGTGGGGTGTCATCATTCCGGTAATCATAGGAGAAGAGCACCGGGGTTATATCCATATCAATACGGATTTAGAAGACTTCAATAAACTCCTGAGGAAGAAGTATTATCAAAGAATATTGGTGACTGCCCTGATCTTTGGCATTGGGATAGTATTGTCCTTTCTCCTATTCTGGAGATATACCAGACCTATTCAAGAGGTAGCTAAGGCTGCTCAAAGGATAACTGAAGGTAATCTTGAAGAGCTGCCCCCTACAAGACAGAGAGATGAAGTTGGTCTTTTGGTAGAAAACTTCAATAAGATGGTGAAACAGCTACGGGAAAGAAGGGAACTTGAAGAGAGACTCAAGGAAGCCGAGAGGTTTTCTGCTATTGGGCAACTTGCCTCCGGGATTGCCCATGAAGTAAGAAATCCTCTGAATTTTATCAGCTTAAGTATAGACCATATAAAAGATAAACTCTCTCCAAATGAGGAATTTCATCACCTGGTTTCCAATATGAAAGGCGAAATCTCCCGTATAAGCAGGATGATAGAGGATCTTCTGGATTATGGCAGACCTCTTAAACTGAATTTGAGGGAAACCGATCTGGTATTTTTACTGGAAGAGGTTCTAACCCTTACCAGAGAAAGGATCGATGCCCAGGGAATAATGGTAAAAAACTCCTTTCCACTCAAATCTCTTTGCATGGTGGACAGGGATAAGATAGAGACCTGCCTTATGAATATAATCGTGAATGCCATTCAGGCAATGCCCTTAGGCGGAGAACTAACAATCAGGGTATCTCAATCCGACCTTTTTATAGAGGTGGAGTTTGAGGATACCGGAGAGGGTATAATGCCTGAAGACATGGAGAAGGTGTTTGAGCCGTATTTTACCACAAAAGAAATAGGTATAGGATTGGGGCTGGCTATTACCAAACGGGTCATCGAGGAACACAAAGGAGAAATTAGCATTAAAAGCCATCCTAATCAGGGGACTAAAGTAAAGGTCAAACTAAGGAGGCAGTAATGAATGAAGGTACGATCCTTGTAATAGAAGATGATAAATCTCAACTGGAAATCCTTAAGCTCATCTTAAAAGGAGAAGGATACGAGGTAGAAACTGCTGCTACTGGGAGAGATGCATTGAGAATATTCAGGGGAAAGCTTTGTAGCCTGGTTTTAACCGATCTAAAACTTCCCGATATGGATGGGGGAGATCTAACGCAAAATCTCCTGAAGGAGGCCCCCTACGTAACTGTAATTATCATCACTGCCTTCGGGTCAGTGAGTTCTGCTGAAGAGGCAATGAAACTAGGGGCTTTTGACTATCTCTTTAAACCGGTAGGCCGGGATGAATTGCTATTCAGTATCAAAAAGGGTTTTGAGAAAGTGAGGCTGGTAAGGGAGAACCTCTTATTTAAACAGCAATTAGAAGAGAGGTTCAGGTTTGGCAATATCATTGGAAGGCATGAGAAGATGCAAGAGATATTCAGGTTAATCCAGAAGGTAGCGCCCAGCGATTCCACGGTCTTGATTACTGGTGAGAGTGGCACAGGGAAAGAGTTGATAGCAAAGGCAATCCATTATAACAGTCCCAGAAAGGAAAGGCCTTTCCATGCTATAAACTGTGCGTCTATTCCGGAAACCCTTTTAGACTCGGAACTCTTTGGCTATGAAAAGGGCAGTTTTACCGGTGCATACAGGAGAAAAGAAGGTCTTTTTGAGGTATCACACAAAGGCACTCTTTTTCTAGATGAAATTGGGGACCTGAGTCCAGGCATGCAGGCAAAGATACTGAGGGCACTTCAGGAAAAGGAGATAAGAAGAGTAGGAGGTAGAGAAAATATCAAGGTGGATGTACGGATAATAACGGCTACTAATAAGGACATGGAAAAGGAGATTGAAGAACGGAGGTTCAGAGCCGATCTCTACTACAGGTTAGATGTGGTCTCCGTATTCCTTCCTCCCTTAAGGGATAGGATTACAGATATACCGGCATTAGTGGAGTACTTTATTCATAAATTCAATCATTCCCTAAAAAGAGAAATTAAAGGAATCTCTAAGGATGCCCTTCGTTTATTGATGGAGTACAATTGGCCAGGCAACGTAAGAGAACTGGAATCTGCTATAGAAAGGGCAGTCCTCCTATCCGATGGGGAGATTTTAGAGGTTAAAGACTTTTCAAAAACGATACATCCCTGTTCTTACACTATGGGAAAGGTTGAACTGGACATCCCGGAAGAGGGGATATCTCTGGATGATCTGGAGAGGGATTTGATCGTTAAGGCTATGGAAAAATCTGATTTCGTCATTACTAAGGCAGCCAGGCTTTTGGGCTTAAGCTATAAAACCCTTTGGTACAGAATTAAGAAATTAGAGATAAAAGGGGATTTCCCCAAATAGGAAACGAAGGTTTCCCAAATGAGGAAAGTGGACATTGTATTCAAGAGTTAAGTCATTGATTTTCCTTGAATTTATAAATAGGCATAAAAGTTGCTTCTTTTATTTATACTTAACACTAATACATTATCAGAAAGGAGGTGAAGAAGAATGAGAAAAATATCTTATGTTCTGGCACTTATTATCACCGTGGTATTTCTTGCTGGTGTCAGTTTCGCAGCAGAGGCAAAGAAAGACGCCACAGCCCCAGCAGAGGCAAAGAAAGAAGCCAAAGCCCCAAAAGAGAAAGTAGTTGTGGTAAAGGGTGAGGTTACAAAGGTAGATGCCGCTACCATTACGATTAAAAAGGCTGGGAAGACTCCTGAGGAGATTACCCTCAATGTCTCTCCTGAAACTGTGGTAAAGGTAGGTAAGGAAAAGAAGGCTCTGGCTGATATTAAGGTAGGCGATAAGGTAAAAGCTATGTATGTCAAAGATACTATGGCTGCCAAATCAATCTCCAAGTAATATCTAATCTATTAAAATTAAAAGGCATGGGGCTTTGTATGACCATGCCTTTTTTTTACCCACCTATCTATATCCCCTAGTATATCCACAAGGGCGGGATCCCGAATACAGAGGCAGCCGCTAAAAGTTATCCATAGAGAAAAAGACCATTCCAGCATAACAAGAGATTGCCATCTTGGTTCAGCAAATGAATATTTTTGTTGTGTAGGGATCGATTTTACGGTACTATATGTAATAGTTGGTATAATATCTCCAAAGTAAAACTCGGGAGCCCGAATAAAAAATCAGGTGGTGGCAAATGAAAATCAAAAGCATAATCATTTTAGTTTTGGTTGCTCTCCTTGTGATCTTTCTTCTTCAAAATACCGAGGTCATTGAAGTACGGTTTCTATTCTGGCAAATATCAATGTCAAGAATCGTTCTGTTGTTTAGTACCTTTATAGTTGGTCTGATTACGGGCTGGTTCTTGAGGATCCTTACATCCAAAAAATCCTAGGCAGAGCCGAATGACCTTTTTACCCCGTTAGAAAGCCCCGTCCTTTCTAACGGGGTTTACTCCCTCGATAACAATCACGGTTTGTATCTCCAACTAAAACTAGGCTGCCGAACCTAAGCATATTCTACCAAACCTTGGTGAATTACAACCGAGAAAGGAGGAAATTTTCATGACAGATTTTCACCAGGAAGGAATAATCACCACCCTCCATGCGCTCTATGAGGTCTTTGACCGTGAGGAATATCTCATGGGGCTTGAACAGAAACTTGAGGAGTATTCCCGACATACCAGAATCAGCCTTCTTCTTCCGTGTCTTTATTCTGAGATGCTGAATCCCCAGGTTCTGGACAGAATAGTGGATGAAATCCAGAAAGTTCGCTACCTCAACAGTGTGGTAGTGGCTCTGGGGGGCACAACAGAGGAAAGCAAATTCAAGGAGGCAAAAGAATACTTTGGACAACTTATCACACCTGAGAGGGATGTCAAAATCCTATGGGTCGATGGTCCACTTATTCAGGGTATACTCAGTGATATCAGTGACAGAAAAATACCTACCGGGGTCCAGGGGAAAGGACAGTCAGTATGGCTTGCCCTGGGTTATCTCTTTGCCCGAGAGGACAGCGATGTGATAGCCCTTCATGACTGTGATATTCTTACATATAACCGACTCCTTTTGGGAAGACTCATTGAACCCACGGCGAATCCTAACAACGACTTTGAGTTCTGTAAAGGATATTACCCCAGAATTTCTCCGACAGAACGAACCATGAAAGGACGAGTCACGCGTCTCTTTGTTATACCCTTTGTGGATATCATGAAACAGATCATGCACGACCAGGGTTACCACGCATTGGAATCTTTCTTCGCCTACCACCGGACATTTAATTATCCCTTGGCCGGTGAGTTTAGTTTCACCGCGCGTCTGGCGAAAGGGATAAATATCGCTTACGACTGGGGGCTCGAGGTAAGTACCCTCTCGGAGGTGTACCACAGGGTTATCCCTCGAAAGATCGCCCAGATTGATCTCATTTCCAATTACGAACACAAGCATCAGGTCCTCTCGCCTGACGACAGGACGAAAGGGCTACACCGCATGGTAATAGATATCGCTAAATTTTATTTTAACTACATGCGTTCTAACGGGGTTGTTCTTGATGATGCGTTCGTAGAAATGGTGAGGCAAACCTACTATCAGAATGCCCTCAAATTCATTAAACAATACAGCGACGATGCAGAAGTGAATGACCTGATTTTTGATCGCCATGAAGAAGAGCTCACGGCATTGCATTTTCACGACTTCCTGTGGACTACATGGAAAGAGATAAAAGAAAAACGCGAGGATACTCAAATCCCATCCTGGAACCGCGTCCTCTATAGTATTCCAGACATATATGTCAAGCTTCTGAAAGCTGTGGAGGCCGACAATGCCTGAAGTGGCAGGTTATGGGGGTAGGGCAGATGTCTGTGAAATTAGCCTTTGTTACATATGAGACTCCCTTTGCTCCCTGCGGAGGGATTGCTGCAGTAATGGGGCGTTTACCCGGCTATGTTCAAAAAGTCTCAGGTCTGGATACGATTGTCATCACGCCATTCCATTACAAAATCGAGAAGACATTATCCCTCGATAACAAAATCAAACTCATGACTAACATCAATGTCCCATTTGACAATAAAAATGTCCCCGTAGAGGTCTATCGATACAACGATAATCGATACCAGTGGGCATGGTACTTCTTAAAACCAGTGGATAGTCGGTTCTTTGCAGGAAGACGCCATCCGTATGACGTAGGGGAAACGCAGGGAGAGATTTCAAGGAATCTGCTCAGGGACTCCCTATTTTTCGGTGCAACAATAGCCCGCATACTTGACAACACAGACCAGACAGACCATTGGAAGGTAATGATGCAGGATTGGGAAGCGGCAACCACAGCCTTAGCCCTGACCAGACAGGACAAGAATCAAGAGCTGTATCTAACACTTCACAACAGCTATGACAGCGGAGTTACAAATGCTGACCTTTTACAGGTAGGAATTGATCCTGCCTCTTGCCCAGGTGAAACCGTACTGCAACGGGCGCTGCCCCTTGTCGAACAGCCTGTCTTCACTGTATCAAGCCAATTCGCCATGGACCTAACGGAAGATCCTCTCCAGGCTGAAGTCATGGCGCCCCATCTCAAAGACATTCTGAAACCAAGGCTTTTTGGGGTTGACAACGGTCTTTTTGCAAGCCTTGCGATTAATGAAGGCATCTTGGCTGAGATGATGCAAGGGAATTTCGCTCCGGCGCATGAATGGAAAAGTATCAGAAGAAAAGAAGCCCTTCATGCACTGGATAGGTTTGTCCCTTCAAGAGACAAACCTATCTGGGGGGATCTTAAAAAGTTTAAGAGAGATGACTCTCCATGGTTTGTCTTGGCAGGGCGGGATGATCCTCGCCAGAAAGGTTATGATGTTGCAGCGAGTGGGATTACAGAGTTTTTGGAAAAAGGGGGAGAGGCACGATTTTTCTTCTTTCCAATCCCCGGAGATGAGGGGTTGGAGGGGTTGTACTTCTTGAAAAAGATGTCGGAAAGATTTTCCGAAAGTGTCCTCGTGCTTCCCTTTTTGTTTCAAGAGGGCTTTTTCGCTACTCTCCAGGGAGCTACCTATGGGGTCATGCCATCACTATATGAGCCGTTCGGAATGGCTAACGAATTCTATTTGAATGGAACTGTGGGGATTGGTCGAGCAACTGGAGGGATTGTCCAGCAAATCGCCCCCCTTCAATCTGCCTCATCTTTCACCCAAGCTGTCCAGGTTAGGAGCGAGCGCTGGCACACTGCTTTGGCCACACCCACCGGAATCCTGTTTCGAGAGAGAGACAACATAGAATCTGCTGTTGATGATTGGAGAGGAATTAACGCTGCCGAATATGACATTAAAGGCAGAGGGTTAGACCGAGTTGAACAGCGCAAGAGATACCCTCTGTTTCAATCAATGGCCCGCGAGCTTATGCTTAGCATTGTAGATGGTGTTCAAGTCTATAGAGACACCCCTGAACTGTATTACAGGATGCTGACAGAAGGGATAAACTATATCAGGCGTAGTTTCTCATGGGAACGGGCTGCCCAGGAATACGTTAGCAACTTTATTGTATAAGAGCCAAAATTTCTTAGCCAAAAACTCCACCTGCTCCTTTTCCGAAAGTGTAGACAACTTTTGTTCAGCTTCTTTTTGTAGCCTGCGTTTCGTTTCAACCGCATCAAACTTTTTAGCCCTCATAAAGCACCTCCATTGGGCTTCTAATCTCGAGTAAAGGATGTCCTAACTTGAGATTCACAGAATTTATCAGGTGAATACGGTTTAAATTTTTTGTTAGGCGTAGTTCACGGTCAACCTTTTTTTTCTCTTTCCCAAAGGGTTTTCAGGTCTCTGGCTCAATGAACAAGGGCCAATATACTCAGCAAGGGCATCGAGGTCATCGGTGGCTTCAATTTATGTAAAAGTTAATATCTTCCTGTACAGTTTGCGGGTTAAAAAAGTGGCAGTCAGTCTTCTCTTTGGATAAAGTGTTTTTGCCAAAAAACATTAACGAAGGAGGAAGATATGACCGCCGCAAAGAAGATAGCACAAAAGAGACTGACATTGCTACAACTTGCTGAAAGACTTCGTAACGTATCAGAGGCATGCCGTCATCACGGAATTTCCCGGAGCCAGTTTTACGAGTATAAACGGGCATTCCAGGAAAGAGGACTTGATAGGCTTTTGGATAGGCCGCCTATTCCGAAGATCTTTCCCAATGAGACACTGCCGGAAGTAAAAGAGAGAATCATAGCTATTTTGGGCAGAAGGCCCATAGAAATGGGTAAGATTATCAAAGAACAACTAACTACAAAACAAGCGGCTTAAACATCATCCCTGAGAGAAGCTGACTGTCAGGGAAGTGCTTGACTTTTACAGTATTAAGGATGACCTGTCAGTGCTAAAAATCTCCCAGAATGTTTCCATTCCTGATGATGAGATTGAACTTTCGGCAATCCGGGCACAGGGGGCCGGAGGGCAGAATGTTAACAAAGTATCTTCGGCAATTCATCTGCGCTTTGATATCAATGCGTCCTCTCTATCCGATTTCTATAAGCAACGTCTGTTAAACCTGCAAGATCGGCGCATAAGCAAGGAGGGCGTGATCATTATCAAGGCTCAGAAATTTCGTACTCAGGAAAAAAATAGGGAAGATGCCCTTGAGCGTTTGCAGAAATTAATTAAAGGTGTGGCAGTTATACAGAAAGTCAGACATCCTACAAAATCAACCAGAGGCTCCCAGGAAAGGCGGCTGGACAGTAAAGCTCTGCGGGGTAAGACAAAGACGCTGCGAGGCAGGGTTTCGGAGTAATAGTAGGATGTCCCCAAAGGCTCCTGGTTGAAATGCAGGCAATGAGGCTGGACTGATGTTCCGTATAAGAAGAATTTTTGATGATGTTTTAGACAGAAACCGTCAGGCTTTGGATCAAGTCCGGACAATACTTGCGTCTCAATTCAGGGGGCTAAGTCAAGCCAAGGTCGACAGGATACCTGACATTTTACGGAATCCATTTAAGTATGATTTTCGTTCTATAGTGTACGTTGCCGAGGGGAGGGCAGAGACAGTACAGGGATTCGCGCTCCTATCGCATGAACCGCGACTGGGATTTTGCTACCTCGACTTCATGTCCACACGCAAGAGAGTCACCGGAAGGGGTGTAGGGGGAGCATTGTACGGACGAGTTCGAGAAGAAGCACGTCTACTGCGTGTTATGGGTATTTTCTTCGAGTGCCTGCCAGACGACCCTGCACTTTGCAGAGACCCTGAGATTCTCAAGCAAAACAAGGCAAGGCTCAGATTCTACGAAACTTTTGGGGCACAACCCATTGAGAATACAGCCTATGAAACCCCGGTGCAACAGGGAGGAGACAGCCCACCATACCTGATGTTCGATGATCTGGGACAGCATACACCTATGCCACGCAACTCTGCCCGAAAGGTTGTAAAAACCATCCTGGAGAGGAAATATAGAGGCATATGTAGCCCTGAATACGTAAATACAGTGGTCGAGTCATTCAGGGACAATCCTGTTCGCCTGTGCGAACCCCGATACATTAGGGCTTTGGCTCAGAAGTTCAACCCAGTTTCTGATCGTCTCTCGAGGATTGCCCTGGTTGTCAGCGACCGACATAGTCTTCATCATGTACACAGCAGGGGATACGTAGAGTCCCCAGTTAGGATTCAATCCATCCTGGGGGTATTGGAACAGACAAGCCTGTTTGACCCTGTCGTTCCTTCTGAATTTCCTGAGAAGCATATCCTCGCTGTACACGACCGTGCTTATCTTAACTATTTTAAGCGTGTCTGTGAAAAACTGGGGCCGGACTCTTCCGTGTACCCCTATGTGTTCCCGATCAGAAACCAGTCACGTCCCCCAACAGAACTGGCTGTTAGAGCCGGCTACTACTGCATTGACACCTTTACCCCATTGAACCGCCGGGCGTTTATCGCTGCCAAGAGAGCGGCTGATTGTGCCCTCACAGCAGCCACGAAGATTCTTGAGGGAAACCGTCTGGCTTATGCCCTAGTCAGACCGCCTGGTCATCATGCCGAAGCACGTTCCTTTGGAGGATTCTGCTATTTCAACAATGCGGCTATAGCTGCCCAATACCTGAGTGAGTATGGGTCTATAGCTATGCTGGACATCGACTACCATCATGGAAATGGACAGCAGACAATATTTTACAGGAGAAATGATGTGCTTACGGTCTCTATCCACGGCCATCCTGGAATAGCTTACCCCTATTTCAGCGGTTTTGCTGATGAGCGGGGGGAAGCCCATGGTTTTGGCTACAATGTTAATTTCCCGTTGCCTGAAAACTTGGATGGTGAAGGCTACATGCGGGTCATGGAAAAGGCATTGTCCAATATCCGTCGGTTCAGTTCGAGATTCTTGATCGTGTGTTTGGGGTTGGACACAGCAAAAGGGGACCCCACAGGGACGTGGAGTTTACTGCGGAAAGACTTCGCGGAAATGGGAAAGAGGATTGGCGGTTTGGGACTGCCTATTCTGGTGATTCAGGAAGGCGGGTACAACAATCGCTCGATTGGTAAGAACGCGAGGGCCTTTTTCGAAGGGCTCTGGAACGCGGTGTTCCCACATGGCTAATTTACATTCCAACCAAATGCAAAAACCGTTTTCATTCTCTCCACTCATCTTTCCACTAGACTGACTATTCTTCATTATTACCTTGTTGTCGAGGACGCGCAGCGATTATTCACCAAAAAATTTACTTTTAGGCAAAAAGAATCAAGGGGGACGCGGTATAAAAACCGCACTCCCCCTTAGCTCAATCATTGAGCCTGTAGAAAAAGTCCATTTTTAAGATTTTTCAAAACACGGGTAAACACGTACCGTTTGCGTGATCATGTCCAATCGGATTAGTCCTCGTACACTCCTGGGAACAACTCCTTCTTCCGGTATTTTACCGGATCGGCCTTCTTCTTCTCCCAGAAGGACTCCTTATAGTACTTAGCTTCTTCTGTGGCATAATACCTCCAGAGACCATCGAACGACAATATCTCCAGACCTCGGATCTCGGCACTCATAGAGCCAAAGACTGCTTTCAGAGCCTTTATCGCACCAGGGCTTTTTGCCAGGATCTCGTCACACCATTTATCCACTTCCTCCTCCAGCTTTTCAGGAAGCACAACTGCATTCACCAAACCCATCTCCATGGCTTCTTTGGCTGAGTACCTTCGGCAAAGATACCAAATCTCCCTTGCCTTCTTTTCTCCTACCATCCTGGTCAAGTAAGCGGCGCCAAAGGCGGCATCATAGCTCCCTACCATAGGGCCGGCCTGTCCGAGTTGTGCCGTCTCCGATGCGATGGAGAGATCGCAAATCTGTTGCAGTACCTGTCCACCACCAATAGCAAAACCATTCACAGCAGCGATCACCGGTTTGGGCATCTCCCTTATAAGGGCATGAACCTTGGGTGTATGTCTGAGCATCTCTGAGCTATAGCCGGCCTCTGCCTCTTTGGCATCTCCTCCGGTACAGAAGGCTTTGTTACCCGCTCCAGTAATAACAACTACCCCGATACGGTCATCATCAGCACATTCCGCCAATGCCTCAACGAGCTCTTTCATAGTATGAGAGGTAAAGGCATTGAATGCCTTGGGTCTGTTTATGGTTATCCTCGCCACCCCTGGTCTCTTCTCATAGATGATGTCAGTTAAATTAAAGCTAGATACTTTCTCCCACGTATAAGCCACTTTAAATCTACCTCCTTTTGATTTTGTTCGTTCAATGCGGCGCTGAGCGGTGTCCCGAAGGGACATCCGTCTCCTGTGCCTGGTTCTCCCGGAGCGAAGCGGAGGGCAGGCACAACCGCTCAGCGCCGCATTCCCCCCGAGCGGAGCGAGGGGGGAATAAGA
>JACQWO010000027.1 GCA_016209225.1 Desulfobacterales bacterium | reverse complement strand
TCATGCTTTTCACCTACAATTTGGTTGATTATCTGGCTTTTTTATACCAAAATGTAAAGAGAAAAGCAAACAAAAAATACACCTTTTTGTAATTATTTCAACTACTTAAAAGACATGACTTTTTACGAGTTCATCAAGCTTGCTCCATTGAAAATTGGAAGTGTAGTAACAACCACCTCTCTACTTCTCCAGTCCTCTACTCCTCTACTCTCATGAATTCGCTCTCAGGGTACTTTTTCAAAGCTCTTGGCAAGTTGTGCTCAGGTCTCAGACCAAAGGTTAAGATGTAATTCTTTTTTACCGGGATAGAGATGGCAAGATTAGAGAACGTATCACCCTGCTTCTACGAAATATCGGAAAAAACTGAGGGTGAAATTACGATTCTTTTAAAGGGAAAAATGGATATTGAAACCTCGGCTTCCATCCTTAAGGAACTTTGTAATGTAATCAAGACAAAATCCCCTTTTTCCGTTACATTAGACCTGGGAAATGTATATTATTTCGATGATTTTGGCGCCCTTGTTCTTCTTGAGTTAAGACAACTTATAGACGAGCAAAAGGGCAAATTCAATATTATAAATGCTGACAGCAAGGCTAATGAAATCCTTTCCTTAGTCAACTTCCACTCTAATGAAAAGTGTGTCCCTCCAAAAAGAAAAAGGGCTGTTAATATTCTTGTGCGCCTTGGCGAATCAGCTATAAGACAGGCTTTAAGCATAAGGTATATACTTTCCTTTATCGGGTCTACGGTTATCTCTTTTATTTATGTCTGTTTTCATCCAAGATCGCTGCGAATAGATGACACCATCACGTATATGGAAAAAACCGGGGTTGAAGCCCTTCCCATTGTTGGGCTTATAAGTTTTCTCCTGGGGCTTATCATGGCCTTTATGTCATCGATTCAACTCCAACAGTTTGGAGCAAATATCTACGTTGCATCCCTTGTGGCATTGGCAATGGTTTCAGAACTTGGCCCGATAATGACGGCGATAATTGTGGCTGGAAGGTCAGGTTCTGCCTTTGCCGCCGAGATAGGAACAATGAAAATCTCCGAAGAGGTTGACGCCCTCTTTGTAATGGGATTCAATCCTACCCTGTTTCTGGTTATTCCAAGAATTATCGCATCTATAATCGTGGTTCCGCTTTTAACCCTCTTTTCAGATCTGTTTGCCATTGCAGGAGGGCTTGTGGTAGGGGTCTTTATGCTGGGTCTGACTACCAACTCTTATATCACCCAGACCATTGAAACCCTTACATTTTTTGAAGTGGTATGGGGACTATTAAAAAGCGTGGTCTTTGCTGTCCTTATCGCCTGGACAGGATGTTTGAGGGGGTTCCTGACAAAAGGCGGCGCTGATTCAGTGGGTAGCGCTGCCACCTCTGCTGTTGTGAACAGTATGTTTTTGATTATCTTATTTGATTCGATTTTTGCAGTAATTCGCAGTTACTGGAGGTAATCAAAATTTACGAAGCCATCAAAATTTATGGAAAAAAAAGCGATTATCCAGGTAAAAAACCTGGTTGCACGATACGGCGAGGATCTCATCCTTGATAATATAAGCTTTGACGTTTTTGAAGGAGAGATACTTGTTATCATGGGTGTCAGCGGATGCGGGAAAACCACATTAATGAGACATATGCTCGGCATGGATAGCCCCTTTTCGGGCAAGGTGTTTATAGATGGTGATGACATTACTTCATGCGATGACGACACATTTCATGCTGCTTTAAGAAAAACAGGGGTTCTATTCCAGGGAAGCGCACTTTTCGGATCCATGACCATTGCAGAAAATGTAGCGCTTCCCATTGCAGAATATTCCAATCTTCCCAAAAACACTATAACTGATTTTGTCAGGATGAAGCTTTGCATCGTCGGTCTTGCAGGTTATGAAGATTACTTACCCTCTAAGATTAGCGGGGGAATGAAAAAGAGAGCCGGGTTTGCCAGGGCATTAGCCCTTAGTCCTAAAATAGTCTTTCTTGATGAACCAACAGGGGGGTTGGATCCGATAATTTCAGCAGAGATCGATGAGCTTATTTTACATATCAATAAGAGTATCGGTACGACAATAGTTATAATAACCCATGAACTTGAGAGCATTTTTGGTGTTGCACAGAGGGTTATCATGCTTGATAAAAGCACAAAAGGTATAATTGCTGAAGGAGACCCCAGATTCCTTAAAGATCACAGTCAAAATCCGTTTGTCAGGCAGTTTTTCAACAGAATGGCCAATTCAGAGGCAAAAAATAGGATTTAATAATGGCTTCTTTAAGAACCAAATTTTCAGTGGGTTTATTTGTAGTAATTGGATTTGCCGTAACCATAGTTGCCGTTATATGGATCGGGATGTCCAGCTATTTTGAAAAAGGGCGGCTCTATGTTGCTTACTTTGACGAATCAGTACAGGGGTTAGACAAAGATTCCCCTGTAAAGTACAGGGGTGTGTCTATTGGCCGTGTTGATAGTATTGGTGTTGCCCCTGATGCGAACCTGATTCAGGTTGTATTAAAAATAGAAAAAGGGCTGGAATCTAAAGAAAGCCGGAAAAACATAGTCGCTCGACTCAAGTCGGTAGGTATTACCGGAATAATGTTTGTAGAACTTGATCAAAAAAAACATGGGGAACCGAATCTTTCCCCCAGGCTAAATTTCTCCCCCCAATATCCTGTTATTGTCACAAAACCATCAGGCATAAAAAAGCTCTTCGAAGGTGTGGATGATGTAATAAGTCAACTAAGGTCACTGGATATGAAAGGGATATCAGACAAACTGAAATCGACGATTGATAAGATAAATCAGGCTATTGAAGACACCCAGATTAAAGGCGTATCATCTGATATCAGATCGTCCCTGGAGAGGGTCCAAAGGATCCTTGATGACCAAAGATGGAACAAGGTTATAGACTCTGTTGAAAAGGCGACCTCAACCTTAAGTCCCCTTGCAAGCGATGCCAATGAGACAGTTTCCCGGCTAAATAAAACCATTACCAGGCTTGACAGGATTGTCGCAGACAACGAAAAAGAATTTGCGGAAGCAATTTACGATCTTAAACGCTCTATGAAGAAAGCCAATATTATCCTGGGAGATGGGCTTGATCTGATAAAGGATGCGGATAAAGGCATTTCAAGCCTGAATCGTCATCTTCCTGCAACGCTGGATAACCTTGAGAAGGCAACCGAAAACTTAAACAGGTTAATAGAACTCCTTTCTAACCAGCCGGCTCAACTCTTCTTTGGAGAACCACCCCCTTCAAAAAAGGTTGAACCGGACACTGACTAAAACGATCGCCACTTTTCTGCCAAGAGCTTTAAAGAAGTCCCCTGAGAGCGAATTCATCCCGATTTTATCGGGATTTTGGGGGACTTCTTCAAAGCTCTCCAATGCTCTTGGCAGGCTTGTGCAAAAATCTCAAAGATAATAACGGGAGATACCCCTATGGATTCTGTGAGGAAAGCATTTTTTTTATTTGTCCTTCTTACTCTATTTATAGGAGGATGCCTTGGTATAAAGAAGCCAATCAGAAAGATAGATTATTATACCCTGGAATACGATCCTCCTAAGGTAATGGAGTTCTCTTCCCTTCCTTTTGTTATACGGATTGATCGGTTCAGTGTGGCACCTTTATACAATTCCAATAGAATCGTCTACAGGGAAAAACAGTTCAAAAGGGATACATATAACTACCACAAATGGCATGCCAACCCGGGCGATCTTGTTACCTATTTTCTGGCAAGAGATATGAGACAATCTTCCCTTTTTAAAGGGGTAATTGTCTTAAACAGCAGGATGTCTTCATCCCACATTATTGAAGGTACTGTTGATGAATTCTTTGAACAGGATAACAAGGACTTATGGGAGGGCGTTCTTTCTGTAAACATCGCCTTAATGACGGAAAATGAACCAGACATAAGCAGAAGTATACTTTTTCAAAAGCGATACAGTGTCAGAGAGCCATGCAGGCAGAAAAACCCGCGTGCACTTGCAGAGGCAATGAGCAGAGCAATGTCAAGGATTTCAGGGATGATTATATCGGATGTTTATGGGTGTCTTGCAAAAATTAAGGGCTAAATCCTAACACAGATACCCCTTTCTCTCAGGTATTCCTTTGCCTCACGAATAGTATATTCTCTATAATGGAAGATGGAAGCAGCTAAAACGGCATCGGCATTCCCACCCATAAGGGCATCATATAGGTGTTCCAGGGTGCCTGCCCCTCCAGAGGCTATTACCGGAATGTCTATAAGGTCAGAGACAGCCCTCGTTAGTTCAATATCATAACCATTCTTGGTGCCATCACAGTCCATACTGGTAAGCAGTATCTCTCCTGCCCCCATCCCCTCCATTTTTTTTACCCACTCCAGTGCATCTATGCCTGTTGGTCTTCTGCCGCCGTGGGTATATACTTCCCATCTCCCGTTTCCTGTCCTCTTTGCATCTACCGCTACAACAATGCACTGGCTTCCAAACATTTCAGCTGCCTCTCTTACAAAGCCCGGGTTATTCACAGCAGCGGTATTTATAGAGACCTTATCTGCACCGGCATTGAGCAGGTTGCGGATATCCTCAAGATTCCGAATCCCGCCACCAACGGTAAGGGGCATAAATACCTCTTCTGCTGTCCTCTCAACTACAGTGAGTATTATATCTCGCTTCTCATGAGAGGCGGTGATATCCAGGAAGGTGAGTTCATCTGCTCCTTGCTGGTCGTACACCCTGGCATTTTCAACAGGGTCGCCTGCATCTCTGAGACTAACGAAGTTTATCCCTTTAACTACACGCCCATCCTTGACATCCAGACAGGGTATTATCCTTTTAGCTAACATCGGTAACCTCTTATCCCGTAAGCCGTAAATCGGGAATGGGGCTTTTATTTTTATTCCAATTACGACTCACGATTCACGAGTCAATCTTATCGCATCTTCCAATCTAAGGGAGTTTGTATAGATTGCCCTTCCAACTATAACCCCACAAACCCCGTATTCTTCTATCTTCATAAGATCCTCGATATCACTGATGGTATTCACTCCACCCGAGGCTATAACGGGAACGGTCACAGATTGAGCCAGCTTCTTTGTGTTCTCTATATTTGGGCCTGTCTGCATTCCGTCCCTTTTAATATCAGTAAAAATAAAGGCTGCAACACCAAAACCTTCAACTTCTTTTGCTGCATCTACTGCCTTCTTTTTGGTAACCTCAGTCCAACCCCTGATAGCAACCCTTCCGTCCTTTGCATCAATACCAACCAATATCCTTCCCGGATGCAGCTGACAGGCTTGTTTTATCAAATCGGGGGCTTCAAGGGCCATCGTCCCCATGATAACCCTGCTTACACCAATTGAGATGTACTGGTTAATGGTAGCCAGGTCTCTTATTCCACCGCCAAGCTGGATGGGAACGTTTATTGATTTGACTATCTTTTCTATAACCTCTGTGTTCTTTGGGCTGCCTGCAATGGATCCATCCAGATCTACAATATGTATTAACTCAGCCCCTCTATCTTCCCATCTCATAGCTATGTCAACAGGGTCATTGGAAAAGACAGTGACTTTATCCATCTTACCTTGCATAAGGCGAACGCATTTTCCCTCTTTTAAATCAATGGCTGGTATAATAATCACAAGACGTAATCCATGCTATTTTCTTCTTAATCCGGGGAATTTTTTCAGCACCTCCTCAACACCCTGTTCAGCCAGCTCATCCGCAGTTAACCACTTGCTTCCTATTTTGAGAAAAGCATATAGTTTGAGTACATTTTCACTGAGAGATTTTTGGGTTTCGTCAAAGGAACCTTCCCAGATACTGTTATTCTCTTTTAGGCTGATGAGGTGCACCTCGAACGCTACTGATGCCGGCCTATTAACGGAATAAGCATATCCTTTGCGCTCTCGGTAATGAAATACAAAACCTGATAAAACGGCATCTGCATTGAGTTCTTTTCCGACCCGAACAGCCATCTTAAGATGGGAGGCTTTTAAATCGTCATATAACGCCCTGGAAATAGCTTCCCCTGCTTGATCTATGGGTAATACTCTATAAGCCTCTAAAGCATTCAGCCTCTGATAGAAGAGTTGGGTAAGTCTTTTTTCAGCATTTGGCACAATCTCCCCACTTTTAAATAAGTTTCCACATATTGGGCAACTAACAACTCCCCCTTTTTTTGTTTCTTTTACTATTGTTTGAAATGGTATTATGGCGATTGTATTAATGCCAGGTATCTTTTCAACAGCAGGTTGGGGGACCTTTGCGGCTTTCAATTGTGTACACCCTATCATTGTAAGGCTTGTCAAAATAACCATTAATCTTATGAAAGGCGATATACACCTTTTGTTCATGTCCGTCCTGCCCATTTCAACATGAGAAAAACGCACGAGGTCCCTCCTTCTATTTTAATTCACTGAAATTTTTCAAAATCTGTAATCCTAACTTTTGGCTCTTTTCCGGGTGGAACTGCATGGCAATGATGTTGTCCTTCCAGATGCTGGATGTGAACTCGATTCCATGAGTTGTTGTGGTTGACACTATATTCTCATCTTCGGGGACAACATAGAACGAATGAACAAAATACAAATATGAACCGTCATCTATACGTTCATAAACAGGCGCCCTTTTTCTAAACTTCAAAGAATTCCAACCCATGTGTGGGACCTTTAATTTTGCCATGGGCATTGGGTTATCACTGTCAGTCCCTGTAAGATTGGTTGGGAACCGTACTACCCTTCCTTTGATGATATTCAACCCCTTTGGGTTGCCAAACTCTTCGCTTTCCGTGAATAAAATCTGTAGCCCCAGGCATATCCCCAGAAAAGGTTTACCTGCTTCGATAGATCTGTATATAGAATCCACAATGCCTAGCTTTTCCAGATTGTTCATGCATTTTGCAAATGCTCCCACACCCGGCAATATCACTGAAGATGCATCTGAAACCTGCCCTGGAGTATTGGCTATGATTGTTCTGCTGCCAATCTTTTCCAATGCCTTTTGGACACTTCTAAGGTTTCCCATCCCGTAATCTATTACAGCAGTCAAACCCTTCGCCATTTATAACTTGCCCTTTGTGGACATCACCCCTTCTATTCTCTTGTCAACGGTGGTGGCTTTATCTAGCGCCCGGCCAAAGGCCTTAAAGACGGCCTCAATTGTATGATGGGTGTCCTTACCATACATAACATTGATATGTAATGTTATTCCCGCGCTGCTGCTAAATGCCCTGAAGAATTCCCATATCAGCTCTGTATCAAATCCACCTGTTTTCCCTTTCTTCAGTTTACTGTTATAAACCAGAAAAGGTCTGTCTGAGATATCCAGCACAACCGAGGCCATAGCCTCAACCATAGGCACCGATGCTTCACCGTATCTTACTATTCCATCCTTCTTCCCCAATGCCTGTTTAAATCCTTCACCCAGACATATACCCACATCCTCTACGGTATGATGTAAATCTACATTGGTATCACCACTGGCCTTAATCTTTAAATCAAAGAAGCCGTGTTTGGCCATCAAAGACAACATATGATCCATAAAGGGGACAGAGGTGTCTATCTGATATTGCCCCGAACCATCTACGCTGATATCTATTTTAATATCTGTTTCTGAAGTTTTTCTTTCAATCCTGGCTTTTCTTTTCATTATAACCCTCTACTTATATATATTTTTGGCTCTTTCTCATTTCAAGTGGGCAATGTCCTTTCTCTCAATGGAAGCTGTTTCAAATACTTCCCCTCTCCTAACCCCTCCCATCGAGAGGGGGCTTACCCTCTCACTTTGAGAAAGAGCCTTAAAATACAATATCAACGCCCTATCGGCATGTCAAGGAATTTATGTTTTTGATAAAAGATGCGGAGTGGTGTCAAGAACAAATAGAATTGTCCAATAAACCTTCTACTCCAGTCTCTTCATAACGATTAATATATCTCCTAAATGTCCGATCACTTACCACTATAATCCTTGCCTCCTCCTCCTGGCTCAGCCGACTCTCGTTCCATCCAAAATAAACTTCTTCAAATCGCATCTCCCGGATCTCCTGTAGCATCTCTGTCCGTCTCATATGTCACCTCCCTATAGATGACATATATTAACCGGACATATTGTGTGCTATAAACCGTACATATCACGTGTTGCTGACATAAACCAATTTTTAAATTGACATTCTCCCATTGCGTATATACGATGTATATTGTATATGTAAGGAGGCATAAATATGCAAGATAATATGGAGTTACAAATTGGGAAATGGGGTAATTCGCTTGGTATTCGACTTCCAAAGCATGTATTAGAGTCACTCCACCTGGGTCTAAAAGATCGGGTAAGTTGCTCATTAGAGGATGGAAAATTGGTTTTAAAGCCCTTGTCTCACCAAAAGAAATACACATTAGAAGAGTTGCTCGCCCAAGTGCAAGAACCCGGCGTAGAAGTTTCATGGGGCAAACCTGAAGGAGAGGAAGTTTGGTAGGCTATATCCCAAAACGCGGAGATTTTATTCGCCTTAATTTTAACCCACAAACTGGACATGAACAAAAGGGAAGCAGGCAGGCTTTAGTCGTAAGTCATAGCGCTTTTAATAAAAAGATGGGGTTCGTTTTTGTTTGTCCCATCAGCAACACAAAACGTAAAAATCCATTTTATGTCGCCATACCCGAGAGTAAAAAAGTTACAGGGATAATCATGGCAGATCAGTTGCGTTCGCTTGATTACGGAGCTAGAAATGCGGTCTACATTAGCAAATGCCCGGAAGATTTACTCCATGAAGTCTTAATGCGTATAGACCCTATAATGTTCTAACTCTTCCTAACCCCTTTGAATGCTGCAGATTCGCTCATTGTCCCAACGGTAACAATATATAGTGGTGAATGCTTACATCTTGCCAATGCTTAAAAAAAGAGTTCTTGACAACCTTTATACCAGATACAACCGACGAGAGTTCGTCCATCCAGATCCCCTGGAGTTCTTATACCATTACGAAGATATTAGAGACCGTGAGATAGTTGGTCTCGTTGCCTCGTCCCTTGCTTATGGAAGGGTTCAACAGATACTGAAAAGTTTTTCCTTAGTGCAGGAGCGGATGCAGCCATCTCCATATATCTTTCTGAACCAGGCTTCGAGGGAAGCGCTTCTTTCTGACTTTGCAGGGTTCAAACATCGGTTTACCACGGGAGAAGATCTTGTATCGATGCTTTTGGGGATCAAAGGCGTTATCGAACGGTATGGTTCTCTTCATGCATGTTTTGCTGCCGGCATGAATGATCGTGACAGTACAATCCTGCCGGCGATTTCAGCCTTTGCTGAGGAATTGACCGCTGAGCACAACGGCAGGTCTACCAGCCTCTTACCCTCTCCAACGAAAGGCAGTGCATGCAAACGGCTGAACCTTTTCCTGCGCTGGATGGTGAGGGAGGATGAAGTAGACCCAGGGGGATGGGATATGGTGCCTGCTTCCAAACTCATCGTTCCTCTTGATACCCACATGCACAGGATCTGCCTTGCCCTGAAGTTAACAAGACGGAAACAAGCAGACATACGCACTGCCTCCGAGATAACTGCTGCCTTCAGGACAATCTCTCCTGATGACCCGGTCAGGTACGACTTCGCCCTCACTCGTTTAGGAATACGAAAGGAAGGAGATATGGACGATTTTCTGAAACAGTGCGGCGCATCTCTACCTCCTTTTAGGTAAAATCTCTTCCGGCTTCTTGGTCGTGCCGGTAGCATTGGGGAAGTCCAGAGCCTTATATGCCTTCCTTTTATGTTTAAGCATATCCCGTGCTTCTTCCATGAAGTTATTATATCTCTTCTTCAATTCATAAAAACCATGCCACCAGGTATAATCCGGAGCCATCATCGCCGCACCCATTCGGGCTCTGCGTCCTTCATGGTGCCACAATTCGTAAAATTCAACCTCTAATTTTTCATCAAAGTTTTTGCTCTTATCCAGAAGACCCTTGGTATAGAGGTCATCCAACATTTTTTTTGCGGGCTTGAAATATACCTCGTTGTATTCTTGAATGACCCTATCCAGCTTAATGTAATGATCATCTACCCACGTCTTACCATGGCACTTCAGGCAAACCTCTTTCATCTTGTTCCTCTCCACCTGCCAGTTGGTTTTGGCCGGGAATGCCTTGAATTCCTCTGGACGGACTGTAAGAGGTGCCTGGAGCTCCCAGGAAAGTCTCTCGCTAACATCATGGGTAGTCAAAACCGAACCGGAACCTGACATGTGGCAAGAGGTACAGGTGGGACCACGGTAGTCTACACCGGCCGTCCATGTGCCGGCAGCACCATCCCAGTTATACCTGTCTCCAAATGCCGTGTAGATGTTCCCATGCTTGGACTCCATATATATCTCCATCTGAGGATGATCAGGGCCCAGATGACACTGACCGCAGGCTTCCGGCTTACGGGCTTCCATAACGGAGAAGCGATGGCGGGTATGACAACTGGTACAACTCCCCTTGCTCCCATCCAGATTGATACGTCCTATACCCACATTGGGCCAGGTCTCAGGGGTCAGTTTGCCATCTTTAATCTTCAAGACCGATCCATGGCAATAATAACAACCCGAGGCACGTTCGATCTCACTATTCATGCCTTTATTGAGCCAGGGGTCGATCTTCCACATGATCTCAACTGTATTTGCATGCTTGCTCCGATTGTACTGTTTAGCTTCGTCGGGATGGCAGCGGGAACAGTCCTTGGGGGTGACAATCGCTGAAACAGGCACCCTATATTTCTTGGTTCCCCATCCTTGATCGGACCTCTGATACTGTTTATAGTGTTCCTTACTTACATCCGGATCGAATGATTCTGCCTTATGGCAGTCAAGACAGGTAATATTGGCGTTCGCATGTCGGCTGTGTGCCCAATCCACAAAGATGGCAGGGCTTTCCTTCTTATGGCACTCAATACACGCCACCGCCTCCTTGGACATACCCCTCTCTATCCTGAATTCCTTTTCCTTTGGGGCATTCTTGGATGTTTGGGCATTGACTGCCATAAACCCTATTACAGAAAGACCTGCCACTCCAACCACCAAGCACACAAACAATAGAATCTTTCTCATTTTATCACCCTCTCTTTCCTCAGCTATTTATATAGATAGAATTCTGTCGGTTTATGAACCAGGTTCTCATGGCAATCGAGACACTTCTTCTCATAACCCGAACGGGCATAAATCAACGACCTGTGGGCCAGCATGGCCCCTCGTTTGTCCGGGATATAAAGAAGGTTGCTATGGCATTTCAGGCAGTACTTGTTGTTAAACGTTTCATAAACAAGCTTACGGCTTTTTTCACGATCATAGGCTTCATTCGTAAAATGTAAGACCAGGTCTTTGATGCCGTGATATATCTTTGCAGGGTAAAAGCTTAAGGTATCCTCAACAGGGGGAAGATGACAATCCATACATTCTGCTACTAATCCATGTCTGTTATTGAAATGACTCGAACTCTTCCATGTGTCATAGGCAAACTCCATTTCATGACATGTAGCGCAGAATTGGGGAGTTGAGGTACGAACCATAGCATACTGGATCAAAACGAACAGGGAAGAAGCCACAAGAAGGGTCAGAGTGATGACTGTGGCTGTTTTTATTGTCTTTTGCATGTCTGTCCCTTCTTGCCTGGATTTTGTTTTTAAGGGACGCATTCGTCAGGGAGTACTTATTACACATGAAGTTCTTTCATGTCAAGTATCTTTCTGTTTTCATCCTATTGTATATCATTTTCTTCCTGGATTTTCCATCATATTCTTCACTGTAGGAAACAGGTTCATATCGGTGTGCGGTAGAAAGAGAGGTCTCCATGTAGGAGGCTTGTATCTTCTTGTGAATCTCTCGCCGGATGCGATCAAAATCCGAGATGTTATCCAGTATGGTTGGCTCTGGCAGGGACAGGAAGAATTTCTGAGTTATGGGCATGTATAGCAGCGAAGGGGGCTGCATGGAATCACCCAGAGGGATGCCTTGTGGAACATCATAACAAACCATGCTTTCTGTGGTGAGAATCTGTTCTTTCTCCAGGCGGGACTCCGGAGGCACCCAGACCTCCAGGTTATCTCGGATTTCGGTCTGGCAGGCTAGCAAAAAACCATTCTGTATCTCTTCTCGGCTGAGGAAGCTGATGCTGCGGGCATTAGGCAGTGCCAGACCATGAGAGATCTGTATACGGCACTTACCGCAGACCCCTTCGCCACCGCATAGACTGTTGACGTATACACCTGCTTTAGTGGCCGCTTCCAACAGGCTTACCCCCGTTGTTACTTCTACCTTGACACCCCCAACACAACTGTATGTTTGCCCATGTCACTTCCCTCCTATCCGAGGAAAATATCTCCCTCCGCCCTCCCTGTATTGGTCGTCATTACGTAGTCTTTTGCAATTAGCACAGATCGGCAAAATGCTCTTTCGATGATATGGTTCGGTAGAAATCGTTTCTATCTACAAACCTGGATTCCATTGTGAAATACTCCTTTCAAGCTTAAAAAGTCAGGCACCTTCGCTGATTAGAACCAGAATTCCGGGTATCTGCGGCTTTTAGGTATGTTGTTTACCAGAAGTGCAACGACCAACATAATGGCTGCACCCAGACCGATGGGTATAACTACATAGAGATAACCAAGATTGATGATCTTCTGACTTCCCGTAACTGCAATCAGTGCGGTGGCACCACCAGGGGGGTGAAGGGTCTTTGTGGCATGCATAGCCACAATTGATGTTGCCACCGCTACAGATGCCGCAATCCACATATGACCATGAAGAATCTTATAGGTAGCCACTCCTATGATAGCTGAAATAATATGGCCACCTATGAGATTCCTTGGCTGAGCCAGTGGACTCCTAATTGCACCATAAATAAGTACGGCTGAAGCTCCAAAAGAACCTATGATCATAACCATATCTGTATCGTTAAGAATATTATAGTTGATAAACGCCACAGCAGCAATACCTAAAAAAGCACCTATCCATGACCAGATAATCTCTGAAAGACCTACAGATGGCGGGCTCTTCGTTGTTCCTCTCATTTTTTTGAAGTAGTTCATAATGTTGCTTTTCATCATCTTGGCTTAGTTCACTATTTTTGGGAATGATGATCGTATGATATCCGCTCGTGATACAATCCCTATGAGATTATCTTTTTGATCAGTGACTGGTACCCGATTAATATTTTGTTTCGTAAAAATGTCAGCAATTTCAGAGATTGGTGTATTTTCACCTACCGTTATAACCGGAGATGTCATAATGTCTTCCGCTTTCTGTTCACGCATCGATAGGGCAACACATCCTTTTTTTAAACAAAGGGCTACAACGCTCATAAATGAGATGGTATCCTCACCATCCATACGACGTAGAAAGTCTTTTTCGGATATAATACCGGCGATTTTACCTCCATTTTCAACTACAGGGACACCAGAGATAAAGTGAATGGTCATCAGTTCTGCCACCTCTCTCAGGGGAGTCTCCCTTTTTACAAAAACTACCGTTTTTGTCATAACATCCCTTGCTTTTACAAAATGGGTAAGGCGTTCAACCGCGTGTGTATATGCTAGGCGATAGAGCTCTTTAACATCACCAGGAGTTATATCCAGGTATCCATGGACATCCTTCATAGCCTCCAGTATGTCTTCGTCTGAGATGTCTAGAAGACTCAGGCAACTGATACCGTTATTTTGCGGGTTCTTATTCATTCCTATTTCCTCTCCCTGTAAGGTATATAATGAATCATGGAGCTTTTACTTCAGAGAACGGTTCGCTTCAGCCGCGTTGCGGGTATAGAAGGTTCCTTACACAGGCAAGACACGCCACGGACACGCAACGCGGTCTACGTGGACGTGTGAGCGAGTTACCCATTTCATGCTCATTTACTCCTTTGATGATTGCGTTTGTATGAGAGGGATTGCGGCACGTCCTAAATCCTGACCGAACAGGATAAAGTATATCGTTCCCGCCAATCCAAAGGCAAAAGCGATGAGGAAGTTGGTTGCTGGGGATGTAATCGAGCTGAAGAAAGGCAAGAGCGCCTGCCCTATCCCAACAGTGTCTATGATGAGTTTTGCCGTTGAAGCATCCCAGAGAATCGCTCCGCCAAAAGCGGCTATGGATACGATAATGTCTCGTATGAGGTAGTACACGCCAAACGTCGTTGCTTTTCTGCCGTCTGGGGCTAAATCCATTATTAACGCTTTGCGCGTGGGTTCACCAAACTCCTTCAGCCCCCGAATAACGAAAGCAATAACCATTATCCAGAATGACTGCGCGACAAGCAAAACCAGCGGAAACGTTGTGAAAAAGACAAATGTCGTCACCACAAATGGTTTCTTGGTACTCTTATCTGCCAGATACGCTACAGGAATATACACCAGCATAGCCGTTACCATTTCGATAGTCGTCAACAACCCGAATTGTAACGGCGTAATCTTGTTGATGCTGACACACCAGATAACGACAAAAGCATAGGGGATTTGCTCGCAGAAGCGCACTAAAATATCCGATACCAGCAGGTTGCGCAGGGGCGCATTGAGCAATCTCAAGCCGTATGACGTTGATGAATCATTCTCAGAGGGAGTTCGTTTTTCATCGGCAATCATTCTCTGCTGGAGTATCAGCGACACTCCAGCCAAGACAAAGGCGACGATGAAGGCGAGACGCACGCCTTGGATTTCTCCGAATGCTCCGATCAGTGCGCCGCCAATCACTGGTCCCAACGCCATCGGAATACGCCGAACGAGAGAGTGCAACGACACGCCCATCGTCCGCTTATTCTTGGGCAAAACGGTTGCTACCATATCCATCGTGGCAGGTAATGAGATAGCCGTCCACGACACGAACAGGATAGCGCCAAGGATGACGGCTTGCCAGTTGGGTACAGTAATCACCACAACATAGCCAGCCATTGCAATCAAATTGAACAGCAAAAGGGCGCGTTTGTAACCCAGTTTATCGCTGGCGTACCCGCCAGAGAAAGAGTACAGAGCACTGAGGAGATTGTCCAAGCCGTTCAGCAAGCCAATAGAGAAGGCGCCGCCACCCAAAGCCATCAGGTACAATGGCAGGAACCGCTCTGCCATCTTTTCTCCAAGCCCTACCAGTATTACCATTGCCAATAGGGCCACCATGTTCTTCTTCAAACCGAAAAAATCGGCTATTCGTTGGCGTTGTTTTGCGACTTGCATATCAACACAAGATCTCCATCTGACTCTGACAGCTATGACGCGGTACGCCCAACACGTGGCTATGTATTCTGTTTCATAATGATTACGACCACTCTATTCATCCCAATGGATACATTCAACCGGGCATATCCCTATGGCATCTTCAATGAGTTCTTCAGGTCCGCCCTCCGGCTTGATAACTTCTGCTTTCTCCGTTTCCTCATTCAGTCTGAAGACCTCCGGGCAAACCTCTTCACAAGAACCACACCCGATACATTCTATCCCATCAACGTAAACTCCTCTGCTCAATATGGCCTCCTTTTGCGTTTTTGAACAAATAATTTACTTATGCCTTATGCCACCAATTTCTCCCTCTTGAGGACTTCCCCTCTGGCGCTGATCACCACCTGGTCTATAGGAATGTCTTTACCTGCCAGTTCCATTCCCCTTTTGATGATTAACGGCAGCCCCTGGCAGCATGGAACCTCCATTACCGCCACCGTAATGCTTTTTATTCCTGCTGTCTTGAATATGTCTGCAAACCTCTGGATATACTCCTGTACATCATCGAACTTTGGGCACCCCACCATGAGAATCTTGCCCTGAATAAAATCCTGGTGAAAGTTGGGATAGGCAAATGGTGTACAATCGGCTGCTACCAGGATATTCGCCCCCTTTAAAAATGGAGCCGTTGGTGGTACCAGTTTAATCTGAACCGGCCAATGAGATAAGGCAGATACTCTATTACTCTGAGAAACCGGTTCATTTGCATCCCGGCATGATTTTTCAGGGGCAAAGCTCTGAATTAGCGCTGATGGACACCCGCAAGCCATCGTTTCCTCTCCGGAACTTTGTGCTGCTTTTTTCGATTTTAGGTGTACTTCTACAGCCTCTTCGTCAAAGTCGTCTGCATCACGTTCCACAATCCTGAGGGCGTCGTTGGGGCACTCCCCCAGACATGCGCCCAGCCCGTCGCAGTATTTCTCAGCAGATAGTCTGGCCTTTCCGTCCACGATCTGTATTGCCCCCTCTGCACAGGAAGGCACACATTGCCCACAGCCATCACACCTTTCTTCATCTATTTCTATGATTTTACGTCTTACTTTCATAGGCTTCTCCTTGTATGCTAATACCTATTGTCAAAAGAAACCACAGAGTTCACAGAGTTTTTAAACTTAAAAATCTTTCTCTCTGTGTGCTCTGTGTGAAATTCATTTTCTGTGGTTATTCTTTTTAACCCTCCAAAAGGACTCTCTTTGCCACTTTTTCACCGCTTTTTGTGAGAAAGGCATTCTTTGTGAGTTTGTCCAATCTCTCTTCCTTTACAGAAGACTCTTTCTTCTTTTCCTCCAGGTTCACAATCAGGTCAGCGTCGTAAACAATCTTAAAGTTAACCGTTTCTTGAGGTCTGGGATGGTGGTGGTGGCCGACTATATCACATACCTCATCGATGAGATCCTGGCTAGCTCCCAGACTTGAAAGAATATCGCGGGCTATCGGAGGTCCCTCCTCTTCCTGATACCGAGCGGCTGTGCTCTGGTATTTACGCTCAGCTTCCTTGATCCCGATGTCATGGAGATAAGCGGCAGACAAAATTACCGCAAGATCTCCTCCTTCTTCCCGAAATATCTCTTCTGCATATCTGGCTACCCTGGTAGCGTGACCAATCCGCTTGAAGTCATCCTTGAAATAGCGTTTCATCTCCACGGCAACGCGGTCTTTTAACAGATCCTTTCTTTGGGCTATAAGCTCTGGAGGCAAATCCCCCAGACACTGCTCGGCAAACTTGCAGTGTGCAGCACAGCCAAAGTCCATCTTCGGATTTACGAGCTTTGATCCGCATTTCCCACAACGGCGGGTGGCTTCATCCTTAAAGAACTCCACCGTACTGCCGCACTTAGGACATTCAATCTCAAAGATAGTCCCTGGCTTCCAAAAACGGGTGTCTTGCCCCGGACATTTCATAGTATTCCTCCATGGTTTGAAACTTCGTAACTATTCAGGTAGGCACAGAGGCACAGAGCGTCAAAGGCACAAAGTAGGAAAAAACAACGAAACGACCCTGTTTTGCCAAAGCACTTCGTGGTGGCGAGTCGCCAAGGCGAGTCGGAGGAGTAAGCCTTTCTGCTTTATGCCTATGTGCCTTTGCCACTTTGTGCCTGAGTAGTTACTTGAACTGTTGCCTTTATCCCAGTATCGCCTTCAAATCCTCATCAGGCGTAGTTATAGGTTTAATATCGAAGTTCTTTACCAGCACATCCAGCACGTTGGGAGAAATAAAGGCTGGAAGACTGGGCCCCAGACGAATTCCTTTGATCCCCAGGTGTAAAAGCGTCAATAAAATGGATACAGCCTTCTGCTCATACCAGGAGAGTATCATGGACAGGGGCAGCTCATTTACACCCACGTTGAATGCGTTGGCCAAAGCCACGGCAATCTGCACGGCCGAGTAGGCATCATTGCACTGACCAATATCCAGGAGTCTGGGGATACCTCCAATGTTGCCCAGATCTTTATCGAAAAAGCGGAACTTACCGCAGGCAAGGGTCAGGATTATAGAATCCTTCGGCGCCTTTTCTACAAACTCGGTATAGTAGTTTCGGCCAGGTTTTGCCCCGTCACATCCGGCTACCAGGAAGAAATGGCTGATGGCCTTAGCTTTAACTGCCTCAATTACTTTATCTGCCACACCCAATACTGCGTTCCTCCCAAAGCCGACCATGACCGAACGCCCGTTGGTATCCTCTGAAAAACCAGGCATGCTCATAGCCTTTTCAATCACAGGCGAAAAATTGTAATCCGAGATGTGGATTACCCCAGGCCATCCTGCTTGACCGCTGGTAAAAATATTGTCTATGTATGGTTCCCTGGGTTTCTGGATACAATTGGTAGTCATTAAGATAGCCCCTGGAAAGCCGGCAAATTCCCTGGCCTGATTCTGCCATGCAGTGCCGTAATGGCCGTAGAGGTGGCTATATTTTTTGAGATTTGGATACCCATGGGCCGGAAGCATCTCGCCATGGGTATACACGTATATGCCCTTACCTTCTGTCTGTTTGAGGATTTCTTCCATATCCTTTAAATCGTGCCCTGAGACCAGGATGGCCTTCCCCTTTTTGGCTCCCAAGGGAACCTGAGCAGGAACAGGGTGACCATAAGTGCCTGTATTAGCCGCATCAAGAAGTTCCATAGCCCTAAGGTTGATCTCTCCGCATTTCAATACCAGACCCACCCAATCATCGAGACTCAGGTCTTTCTTCAGTGTAACAGCGAGACCCTCATGGATGAAGGCATACACTTTATCGTCTTCCTGTCCAAGTATCTGTGCATGGTCTGCGTAGGCGGCAATGCCCTTGATACCAAAGAGCAATATGTGCTGGAGTGAGAGAATATCAGGGGCGACGGAGATATCTGATTTCAACCCCACCGTTTCCCCTTGTTTGGCCAACTCTTCCACGGTCGCCCCGGGTCTGAAGGTAACCGGGCAATCCGGCAGATTGACGTTTCCGGCTTTTGCCCTGATCTTCTCCTTTAGTTTTTCACTCAGCTCTGCACAGCGATGGATCAACCGGACAAGACGGTGCGAATCAAAATTCACGTTAGTCAATGTAGCAAATAGTGCCTCACATGTAAAGATGTTTACCTCTTGTTCGATAACCCCTACCTTCCGTCCTTCCACGGCGTAGAGGGAGAGTCCCTTGAGGGCATGGATGAGAAGATCCTGAAGGGCGGCAACTTCCGGTTGCTTTCCGCAAACCCCCACAATTGTACACCCTTCACCTTTTGCCGTTTGTTCACACTGGTAACAAAACATACTCTTACCTCCTTTTAAATGATTGTTGGTTGATTGAGCTTTTGTTTACTAAACATACCCTATTCCGTTATGTTGAGACTAATATAACCTGTAGAATCATCCCCGTCTTTGACATAAGTCAAGAAAGGGGATTTTTTTCTTCCTTTTTCTTCCTTTTCTGTTATTCTTTATACTCGTTATTATAAGGATACATCTTGACTTACGTCAAAGGATAGATTTTTTTTAAAAAATATTCAATAAAAAAAACCATGCATATAATCGATCATATAGCCGCTATTCCTCTGTTTCAGGGTCTCCCCAAAGAATACCACGAAGACTTGACCACTATAGTGGTAGATCAGATATTCAGACGAGGGCAAATCATATTTTCAGAGGGTGATGAAGGGAATGGCCTTTACGTTGTTATTTCGGGACGGGTCAAGATATTCAAAGTCTCCCAAGAGGGTAAGGAACAGATTCTTCATTTTTTTGGTCAGGGAGAGCCATTTGGTGAAGTACCGGTCTTTGCCGGCGAACTCTTTCCGGCTCATGCAGAATCCATCGAAGAGAGCCGTGTCTTTTTCTTCCCCAGAGATGCATTTATTGATCTGATCAGGAAAAATCCGTCTATAGCCTTGAGTATGCTGGCCGTATTATCACGGCGTCTGCGGACGTTCACCATGCTGATCGAGGATCTCTCCCTGAAGGAAGTACCCGGGAGGCTTAGCACCTACCTTCTCTATCTCAGCGAACACAAAAACGAAAACGATCACCTGATCTTAGATATCTCTAAAGGTCAATTGGCGAGCCTTTTAGGCACGATCCCCGAAACCCTTTCCCGAATCTTAGCCAGAATGGCCAAAGAGGAACTCATCTGTTTGGACGGGCCTCGTCGTATCCAGATACTGGACCGTAATGGGCTTTTAGAATTGGCCACCGGCGAAAGACGTCTATAGTAACTAGTTCATCCTGTCCCCTTGTAAATCGGAGTCGAGTCAAACCCCATCAAGGGGTTCCCAAAATCCAACTTGACAAACGGTATACAAGCAGTATGATATATACGAGTTAGTTGCTTCGCAACAGACTTGAGGAGTTGTAAGCCGGAAGTTATGTTTATTTTGAATGAATTGTAGAATTGCTGAGATATTATGAAGGCTGGAGGAGCAATTAATATGAGTATTTTAAAATTAGGGATACCTAAAGGAAGCTTGGAAAAGGCTACAATTGATTTGTTTGGAAAGGCCGGTTGGAAAATACTGGCTGATTCTCGGAATTATTTTCCGGAAATCAACGACAAAGAGATTAAATGTTCTCTTATCAGGGCTCAGGAGATGTCTAGATATGTAGAAGCGGGAACCCTGGATGTGGGGTTGACGGGTAAGGATTGGATTCTCGAAAATGGATCTGATGTAGTTGCTGTTCAGGATTTGATATATTCAAAAGTAACGCAAAGACCGACAAAATGGGTCTTAGTCGTGCCGGAGGATTCACCGATTAAAAGACTGGAGGATTTAGAAGGGAAAAGAATCTCAACAGAACTTGTGAGTTTCACCAAAAAATTCTTCTCCGACAGAAGCATAAATGTCGAAGTGGAGTTTTCATGGGGAGCGACTGAGGCTAAGGTAGTGGAGGGGTTGGTTGATGCAATAGTAGAGGTTACTGAAACAGGTAGTACTATCAGGGCTCATGGTCTTCGCATTGTCCATGAATTGATGCAATCCAATACCCAACTGATAGCGAATAAGAAGTCCATGCAGGACACATGGAAACAGAAGAAGATCGAACAGGTTAGGATTTTGCTCAATGGTGCCCTACAGGCGGAGAGTAGGGTTGGTTTAAAGATGAACATTGCTGAGGAAGGCATGGATAAACTTACTAAAATACTTCCAAGCTTAAAAGCTCCAACCATAGCAAAGCTCTATAAACAGGAATGGTACTCAGTTGAAACCATAGTAGACAAAAGTATAGTCCGTGAGTTGATCCCAAAGCTGCAAGAAGCAGGTGCAGAGGGGATTATCGAGTATCCTTTGAATAAAGTTGTGTAAATGAATAAACCCAGGATAATAATAATCGTGGGTCCTACGGCTGTTGGTAAGTCTCAATTGGCTTTAGAATTGGCTGCAAGAATTAACGCAGAGATCATAAGTGCCGATTCTATGCAGGTCTACAGGTATATGGACATTGGGACAGCGAAGCCAACATCTGATGAACAGGAGAAGGTAAAGCATCATCTGATAGACATCCTGTATCCTGATGAGGAGTTCAGTGCAGCCTTGTTCAAACAAGAAGCAAGAGAGGTAACCTCCAACGTTGATAGACAGGGCAAAGTTGCTATTATAGCAGGGGGAACAGGGCTCTACATCAAGGCGCTGACTAGAGGTCTGTTCAAAGGTCCAGGAACTGATCCAGAACTCCGACGAACGCTTATAAAAAAAGCAGTACTTGCAGGCAATGACTATCTCTATAAAGAATTATCAGAGCTAGATCCGGTTACTGCTGCAAGACTTCATCCAAATGACTCTTTTAGGATAATACGGGCGATAGAGGTTTGTCGGTTAACACAAAAACCATTATCTGAATACCATGAGAAACATAGCTTTAAAGACTCTCCCTTTGATACTTTCAAGATTGGACTCTATATAGACCGTAAATATCTCTACTCAAGGATAGAAAAAAGGGTTGACAGGATGATTGCCATTGGTCTTGTAGACGAGGTAAAATGCCTTTTGGATATGGGATATGCAAGGGATTTAAACTCCATGCAAGGATTAGGATATAAACAGGTCACCGGTTATCTTATGGGGGAATTTTCGCTAGATGATGCTATTTTGCAAGTGAAACAAGGAACAAAGAGGTATGCCAAACGCCAGATGACCTGGTTCAGGGCTGACCCGGAGATTAACTGGTATGCATATCCCTATGACTATCCAAGGATAATACAAAAAACGAAGGGGTTCTTGGAGGCATAAAAATCTCAAATCTTTTCTTCAACTCTGTATTCTGCTAATTCAATCCCAGATTCTCTTATCATATCATAAGACAACTCGTCAGCATAACCATCCTTGTAGACAATCTTCTTGATTCCCGCATTGATTATCATCTTAAGACAGATAATACATGGGAGATTGGTACAAAACAATATTGAATCATTGACACTCACACCATGATAAGCCGCTTGAATTATAGCATTCTGCTCTGCATGCAAACCTCTGCACAACTCATGCCTTTCACCGGAAGGAATATTGTTTTGCTCTCTTAAACACCCAATATCCAAACAGTGGGCAAGCCCCATGGGCGCCCCATTATACCCGGTTGACAGTACCCTTTTGTCCTTAACTAAAACAGCCCCTACCTGGCGCCTGCGGCATGTTGCCCGTTTTGCTACCAAAAAGGTTATATCCATAAAATATTCTTCCCAGCTTGGTCTTGACATCCAGAAAAACTCCAGCGGATTTGTTTACTCTTTTAGTCTACCCTGGTATAGGGGGAATTTCTTACATAGATCAAAAACCATGTCTCTAATCCTTTTTAGGTTAGATTTATTACCCACATCGCTGAGAACCTGTGATATAAAATCAGCAATCACCTTCATCTCAGATTCTTTCATGCCCCTAGTGGTTACCGCCGATGCCCCAATCCTTATACCACTGGTAATAACTGGCCCCCTGCTATCGAAGGGGATCTCATTCTTGTTTACTGTAATACCGGCCTCGTCTAATGCCTCTTCTGCAACCTTGCCTGTTAGATTGGTCTTGGTCAGATCCATAAGTACAAGATGGGTATCCGTCCCACCTGCTACCAACTCATATCCTCTTTTTTGGAGCTCCATGGCCAAGGTGGAAGCATTACTGGTTACCTGCTTTTGATAGTCCTTGAATCCTGGTGAAAGTGCCTCTTTAAATGCAACTGCTTTTGCAGCAATGATATGCATAAGAGGACCACCTTGTATTCCTGGGAATACACATCTATCTATAATTTTGGCAAATTCCTTCTTGCATAAAATCAATCCCCCCCTAGGGCCTCGTAGTGTTTTGTGAGTGGTAGAAGTAACAAACGCAGCATGGGGCACAGGGTTGGGATGTAATCCAGTTGCAATTAATCCCGCGATATGGGCCATATCCACCATAAGGTATGACCCTACATCATCGGCAATCCTTCGGAAGCGATGGAAATCTATGGTTCTGGGATAGGCACTCGCCCCTACCACAATCAACTTCGGTCTATTATCTTTGGCTAACCTCTCCACTCCATCATAATCAATCCTCTGGGTATCCCTGGTCACCCCATAGGTAATTACATTATACAGTTTACCAGAAAAACTAACAGGACTACCATGGGTGAGATGACCGCCATGGGTCATGCTCATCCCCATGATGGTATCTCCAGGGCTTAGTACAGAAAAATAAACGGCCATGTTAGCCTGCGTCCCGGAGTGAGGCTGAACATTAACATGATCAGCGCCAAATAACTCTTTACCTCTGGTTATAGCCAGGTTTTCAACACTATCTACAAATTCACATCCTCCATAGTATCTCTTTTTAGGATACCCCTCCGCATATTTGTTGGTCAGAATACTGCCCTGGGCTTCTAATACTGCTTCACTTACAAAGTTTTCAGAAGCGATTAACTCCAGCCTATATGCCTGTCTTTTCGTCTCTAGTCGAATAACATCTGCAATCTCTGGATCCGTCTCTCTTAAAATCGACATCTATTTCTCCACAGGCCTGGTAGATTGAGAATCACAAATGATGGCTTCGTAAAAAGTCCATCTGCGGCGTTGCGCTGCATCCTTCGTCGTTGCAGCGTACCCCCAAGTACGCTTCACTCCTCAGGATTTGCGCGCCTTGCATCTGGAGCTTTTTACTTTGCCATCCCAATTTTGACTTAGTACGAGGCCATCACAAATGGCTTTCTCTATATCGGCTATCTTTTCCAACCTTCGCTGGTGTCTTCCTCCTTGAAATTCACTGGTAAGCCATGCTTTAACTATTTCCATGGCAACATCCTTACCTGTAACTCTTCCGCCAATAATAAGGATATTGGAGTCATTGTGCTCTCTGCTCATTCTTGCAGTATATGTATCGTGACATAAAGCAGCCCGTATCTTCGGAAACTTGTTGGCAACTATGGACATACCAATCCCGGTTCCACAGAGAAGAATTCCCCTTTCGAATTCTCCCTTTTGTACCTTTTCCGCAACCATACTGCCAAAGGTGGGGTAATCCACAGATTCGCTGCTACATGTACCAACATCATAAAAGTCTATCTTCATATCTTTAGATAAAGATTGTTTTATAGACTCCTTTAATTCAAGACCTCCATGGTCAGAACCAATAATGATTCTCATCTTTTTTAACCTTCAAACCTCTTAAAGACCAGCGTAGCATTTGTCCCACCAAAACCAAAGGAGTTAGAAACAGCTATCTTAACATCAGCTTTTCTCGCTATATTAGGGACATAATCCAGATCGCAATCGGGGTCGGGCGTCTCATAGTTTATGGTAGGCGGAATAATTCCATCACGAATTGTCAGAATTGTAAAGACTGCCTCAACCCCCCCTGCCGCACCAAGTAAGTGGCCAGTCATAGACTTAGTGGAACTTACGGGAATCTTTTTGCTGTACTCATTAAAGACGGTCTTTATGGCAATGGTTTCTATCGTATCGTTCATTGGTGTAGAGGTACCATGGGCATTGATATAATCCACTTCATCGGGTAATATATTGGCATCATTCAATGCCATCTTCATACATCTGGCTGCTCCGCTTCCTTGAGGGTCAGGGGCGGTTATATGAAAGGCATCACTGGTTAGTCCATAACCAATAATCTCACCATAGATATTGGCTCCCCTCTTAAGGGCCAGTTCCAGTTCTTCTAAAATAATCGTCCCAGCGCCTTCTGCCGGAACAAAACCGTCTCTATTTTTATCAAAAGGACGGCTGGCTTTTTCGGGTTCATCGTTATTAGTGGAAATAGCCTTCATCGCATTAAAACCACCAATATTCAAAGGGGTTATGGTTGCCTCTGTCCCTCCGGTAATCACAATGTCTGCATCACCCCGCTGTATTAGTTTATATGAATCCCCAATAGCATGAGAACCGGCTGCACAGGCTGTAACAACACAGGTATTAGGACCCTTAATCCCAAAATGAATAGCTATCTGTCCTGGTGCCATATTGGCAATCATCATAGGTATAAAGAAAGGTGATATCTTTTTAGGTCCCCCTTCCAGTAAAAGGGTATGGTTTTTCTCTAAGGTTGGTAAACCACCCAGTCCTGTCCCGATAAGGACCCCAATTCTTTCAGCATCTTGGTTTGCAACTTCAAGTTTTGAATCCTCCATAGCCATAATAGTTGATGCCATGCAATAATGGACGAACGAGTCCATCCTTCTTACTTGTTTCTTTTCTAAGAAGTCTTCCGGATCAAAATTCTTTACTTCACCAGCGATCTTTGTTTGAAAATTCGTTGTATCAAAACGGGAAATCTTGCTAATCCCTGACTTTCCTGCACATAAGGCTTTCCATGTTTTTTCTACCCCAATCCCTAAAGGAGTCACTGCCCCCAACCCCGTTACTACAACCCTCCTCTTCAAGGTAGCACCTCCAAAAAGTTAGAATTTAGAAGTCAGAAGTCAGGAGCCAGGATCCAGAATAGAGATTGGTTAACCCTATGCCTTGAGCCACGAACAAAACGAGCAAGAATTGTCTTTTCATTCTGACTTCTGACTCCTGGATTCTCTGAATTGGAAAAATTTCAAATATCTTTGGCTAGTCTTAATGTCTGAATTACATTATCTCCATAATTATAGATGCTCAGAAATATAATCAATAGCCTCTTGAACAGTTTGAATGTTTTCTGCTTCTTCATCGGATATCTCTTGACCAAACTCCTCCTCAAGAGCCATTATTAACTCAACTAAATCCAATGAATCCGCACCCAAATCGTCAACAAAGGACGCCTCGTTAACAACATCCTCTGCGTCTATCCCAAGTTGTTCAACTATGATAGCCTTAATTTTTGCCTCAACAGATTCATTTCCCATTAACTTTACACCTCCTATAAAATTATTCTTTTCTTTTATTTAACATAGGAAATTACCACAATCCTACATATACAAACCCCCATTAACATTGATTACTTGACCTGTAATATAACTTGATGCATCGGAGACAAGAAAGTAAACAGCTTCAGCTATATCTTCAGGCGTCCCTAATCTCTCAACAGGAATCTGTTTTTTCAGGTTTTCTCTAATATCCTCGGGCAAAGACTGAGTCATAAGTGTATCAATAAAACCAGGGGCAACAGCATTAACGTTTATTCCTCTTGAGGCAAGCTCTCTTGCTGCAGTTTTTGTAAAACCGATTACCCCTGCCTTGGAAGCGGAATAGTTTGCCTGACCAATATTCCCCATTTCCCCTGAAATGGATGCAATATTTACAATCTTTCCGCTTCTCTGTTTTACCATAAACTTGACTGCTGCCTTTGTACAGTTAAAGGTACCCTTCAGATTCACACTCAAAACCTGATCCCAACTCTCTTCTTTCATTCTCAAAAGAAGACTGTCTTTAACTATCCCGGCATTATTCACCAGGATATCAATACGGCCTAATCCCTCAACTGTTTTGTTTATCATCTGCTCGGCCTCTTTAAAATCAGCCACATTGGTTATGGTAACGAGGCATCTCCTTCCCATCTTTTCAATCTCTCTTGCCACCTCCTGGGCCTTTTCAGAATTAAGATCAGAGACTACAATGTCCGCTCCCTTCTTTGCCAATAGGATAGCAATTGCCCTACCAATACCCTGAGCAGATCCGGTTATTACTGCCGCCTTGCCTTTTAAATTCATTTATTAACCCCCTCGTCCCCTCTATAGTCTCTAGTCTTCTTGAACCCTCTTTAAACTTTTAATATCCTCCACATTTCGTATCCTTACCTTGTCGCTAATCTTCCTCATTAATCCTGACAGAACCTTACCAGGCCCAACTTCAATAACCATATTTACGTCTTCTTTAATCATCCTTTCCACAGACTGCGCCCATTTTACCGGATTACATACCTGCTTTATCAAGAGATCTTTAACCCTTTCCCTAAAGGTATTAATATCGGCATCAACATTTGAAATCACAGGGGTCTGTATGTCCTTGAAAGAAAACTTCTCTAATTCAACTGCAAGCCTCTCCATAGCCGGCTTCATAAGACTACAGTGAAAAGGGGCACTGACATTCAAAACAACAGCCCTCCTGGCGCCTCTTTCTTTCGCTAAATCAATGGCATTTTGAACTGCTGTAGATTCTCCAGAGACAACAATTTGATCCGGACTGTTGTAGTTGGCCGGCGAGACTAGACTTCCATCCTTCGTTATCTCAGCGCAAATCTTTTCCACAACTTCTTCCTGCATCCCTATAATAGCTGCCATAGTTCCGGTACCTATCGGTACTGCCTCTTGCATAAATCTTCCCCTTTGTTGAACTATCTTCACGGCATCAGAAAAACTCAATGATTTAGCCGCAACCAAAGAACTGTACTCTCCTAAACTATGACCGGCAACAAGGGATGGCTGTATATCCGTTTCCTGGTTCAAGACCCGGAGTGCAGCAATACTAGCTGTCAATACAGCAGGTTGAGTATTAACTGTCAACCCTATTTCACCATTGGGATCTTCGAAACAGATTTTTTTTATGTCCATGCCTAAAGAATCATTCGCCTCTTCAAAGGTCTCCCTTACGACTGTGAAATTGTCATAGAGTTCCTTTCCCATACCAATATACTGAGAACCCTGCCCAGGAAATATAAATGCCGATTTAACCATGGGCAACTCCTATCCTCTTAGTTCGTTAAATCTTTTAATGAGTGCAGGGACAGCCTCAAAGACATCCCCAACAATACCAAAAGTAGCCACATCAAAAATGGGGGCGTCTTTATCTATATTAATAGCCACAATAACATCGGATGACTGCATCCCGACTAAATGCTGAACCGCTCCTGATATTCCGCATGCAATATACAGCTTGGGGCAAACCGTCTTTCCGGTTTGTCCAACCTGGTGCGAGTAAGGGATCCAACCAGCATCAACAGCGCCTCTAGAGGCGCCTACAGCGCCGCCCAGGATTTTTGCCAATTCTTCAATGAGTTTAAAATTCTTTGGGTCTTGAAGCCCTCTCCCCCCGGAGACAATTACATCGGCCTCAGCTATATTTACCGTTTCTCCAATCTCTTCCACCACCTCAAGAACCTTTGTGCGGAGATTCACGCCATAACCATTGATATCCTTTTTAATCACCTCTCCTTTTCGATTCGTATCATATGGCGCCTTTTTCATCACCTTGTGACGAACAGTAGCCATTTGAGGGCGTTCATCAGGGCAAATAATGGTGGCCATAATATTCCCTCCAAAGGCAGGACGGGTTTGGAGCAGGATTCTCCTTTCAGTATCTATATCCAGAGCAGTACAATCTGCCGTCAGACCTGTTTCTAACTTGGCAGAGACCTCAGGGATGAAAGACCTCCCAACAGCAGTAGCCCCGGAGAGCACAATCTCTGGTTTGTATTCATTAATCAAATCAACCAAGACCCTGCTGTAAATCTCATCATTAAAGTCCCGAAGGATTGGGGCATCTACAACATATACCTTGTCAGCGCCATAGAATATCAATTCATTGGCCTGCTTTTCAACACTGTCGCCAAGTAAAACAGCAGAAAGGTCAACTCCCAATTTATCAGCCAGTTTCCTCCCCTCTCCCAGAAGTTCCAAAACAACACTGGCCATCTTGCCATTTCTCTGCTCGGCAAATACCCATACCCCTTTATAGTCGTTACCCTCCCCGCCTGTTTTTTTTAGCCCTTGTATCGAAATAGCTTCAAAATTGCAAACATCAACGCAGGCGCCACATAGATTACAACTATCATCTATAGATGCCACGTCATCTTTAATCCTGATAGCCCCAAAAGGACATGCCTCTTCGCAGACTCCACATCCTGTACATAACTCAATATCGACTTTGATGCTCATAACCTACCTTCAGTTTACAGGGTTCGGGGAAAGACTTTAAATAACCTTTAAATCATTCAGCCGGTTAATCAACAAGTCTACCTGGGTTTCTACCGAACCTTCCAACATCTCTCTCCTGCCACCCCGTTTTGGAGTAAATACCTTTATTACTTGAGTGGCAGACCCTTTAAGCCCAACTTTGTCCTCACTAATCTCTAAATCAGCTACTCTCCATGCAGGTATATCAATGCTCTTGGCTTTCATCTTCCCTTTTAAGGAAGGCATTCTCGGTTCATTAATCTCCTTTACCACCGTTATCAGGGCTGGGAGGACTATTTCCAGGACATCATATCCATCATCCATCATCCTCTCTACTTTGAGAGTGTGATCATTAATCTTCCTTATCTTCCTGACAAAAGCAACAAAAGGTATATCCAGCTTCTCAGCAATACCAGGTCCTACCTGGGCAGTATCTCCATCAATAGCCTGTTTACCACAAATAATAAGATCAAAACTCCCAATCTTCTTTATGCCCTTAGCCAATGTGCGAGAGGTAGCCAGGGTGTCCGCTCCAGCAAAGGCCCGGTCGCTTAGTAAAAAAGCATCATCTACTCCATAAGAAACTGCCTCTCTCAAAGCCTCCTCTGCCTGAGGGGGTCCCATACTAACAACACTAATTCTTCCACCAAACCTTTCTTTTATCCGTAACCCTTCTTCAATAGCATACATGTCAAAAGGGTTAATAATACCCTTTACCCCCTCTCTGATAAGCGTGTTGGTGGCGCTATTTATCTTAACGTTTGTTGTTTCTGGGACCTGTTTTATACATACAATTATATTCACGTGATAAATAGCCCCTATTTCAGAAATCCAAATGTCAAAATCCAAATTCCAATCCAAATCCAAAGGCATAAATGCCAAAATTTTTTTCTATCATTTGAACTTTGGGCTTGAATTGACATTTGAGCTTTGTCATTTTCATCTTATCTCTTCTCCTTTTTCCCCGCGTATTCCTTGATCAATTCCTGACCTATCACATTCCGTTGAATCTGGTTGGTTCCTTCATATATCTGAAGGATCTTTGCATCCCGCATCATCTTCTCCACTGGATAATCCCGCATATAACCATATCCACCTAAAACCTGAACAGCATCTACGGTAACCTTCATAGCAACATCGCTGGAAAAGACCTTCGCCATGGCAGACACCTTAGATATATCCTTTGCGCCGCTGTCAATAAATCTACAGGCAGAATAAACCAGCGCCCTGGCAGCCTCTGTCTGGGTAGCCATATCAGCCAAAATATGCTGAACAGCCTGAAAAGAGATAATCGGTTTCCCAAACTGTCTCCTTTCTCGGGCATAGTTCACTGCCTCATCCAAGGCTCCCTGACAGAGTCCGATGGATTGAGCTCCGATCCCCGGCCTTGTTCTATCCAGAACCCTCATAGCTACAATAAAGCCCATCCCTTCTCTTCCAATTAAATTCTCTTTAGGCACCCGACAGTTTGAGAAGATCAATTCTGTTGTGGCAGATGCCCTGATGCCCATCTTCTTTTCCTTCTTGCCAAAAGTGAACCCAGGAGTCCCTTTTTCCACGATAATGGCGCTTGCCCCCCGACTTCCTCTAGTCTTGTCGGTCATAATTATTACTGTATATATTTCAGCTTCGCCTCCACCAGTGATCCATTGCTTTGTACCATTTATAATATACTCATTTCCATCCAATACGGCCGTGGTTTGAATTCCAGAAGCATCGCTTCCTGCATTAGCCTCAGTTAAACCAAAAGCCGCCAGTTTTCTTCCACCGGCTACATCTGGTATGTATTTCTTTTTCTGTTCTTCCGAGCCAAATAGAAGGATAGGATAGGCCCCCAGTCCACTACCGGCATAGCATACAGAGACACCAATACATGCCCTGCTTATCTCCTCTACAGCCAAACAGTTCTCAAATGTCCCACCTCCAAGTCCTCCATACTCTTCTGGGTAACACAGCCCCATTAGATCAGAGTCTGCCAGAACCTTGATAATCTCCCATGGGAACTCCTCTTTCTCATCGAGCTCTGCCCTAACAGGCATAATCCTTTGGTCTGCGATCTGTCTGGCCAATTCTTTTATCATCATCTGGTTTTCTGTCAAAAAATAATCCATAAATAACTCCTAATTACCTTATTTATCCTTCCATTTCTCTTCAGCGTGAATTATTTTCTCTTTAATCTGTTCCCAAATCTTGATAGGGGATATCTTGGCTGCTTTCTGCAACTCCTGGTTCCTTTTAAGGTCTTCTATAATATGGGGGTTAACCCTATTAGAAACAAAGCGAGTAGCCATCTGGACCGCATTTTTGATGGCCCTGGCCGACGAATTGCCGTGGCTGATTATACATACCCCATCTATTCCCAAAAGAGGGGCCCCTCCGTATTCTGAATAATCGTATCTCTTTTTTATATTATTTAATGGCTTTTTGGCTAAAAGATAAGCCAATTTTGAACGGAGACCGTTGCCCATCTCTGTTTTAAATGTATTACCTAAGGCGTAAACCAACCCTTCGCTTATCTTTAAGATTATATTTCCTACAAATCCGTCACATACTACCACATCAACACTTCCGTCATAAACATCCATACCCTCTATATAACCTATATAGTTGATAAAGCTATTTTTTAAAACAACATGGGCATCCCTGGTTACGTCGTTCCCCTTGCTATCCTCTTCCCCGTTGCTTAGCAACCCAACCTTTGGGTCTTGCTTACCCAATACGTACCTGGCATAAACATTTCCCATAATGCCGAACTGTACTAAATGTGAGGATTTACAAACCACATTGGCGCCACCGTCTAATAAGACAGACACACCTTTCAGTGTAGGTAAAAGGGCTGCAATTGCCGGCCGATCAACCCCCTCTAGTTTTTTCAGAATGTAGATACCCGTTGCCAGAACAGCTCCAGAGTTTCCTGCACTGACTAATCCCTTAGCTTCTCCACTTTTTATTAACTCAAAGGCAACCCTTATGGAGGAGTCCTTTTTCTTTCTAAGCCCTTCAGAAGGAGACTCTCCCATTCCTATAACCTGGGATGCGTGTTTGACTGATAGGGGCAGGCCTTTAGTGTTATGCTTCAGGAGTTCTCTTTGAATTACCTCTTTATTTCCCACTAAAATAACATGGGTGTTAAATTCCCTTGCTGCGAGGAGCGCCCCCTCTACAGTTACTTCGGGCGCATAATCACCCCCCATAGCATCTACTGCTATCTTCATGAATTCTCCCTGATCAGATTTCCTTCACTTCCAATACGGTTTTGCCTTTATAAGTGCCACAACCAAGGCAAACGCGGTGAGGAAGCTTGGGTTCGTTGCACTGAGGGCAAAGTGTTGTTTGAGGTGAGGATAATCTGTCATGTGTACGACGTTTATCCCTTCGTGATTTGGAGTGCCTTCTTTTTGGTAAAGCCATTGGTTAATCTCCTTAGTAGCTCTTTTCTTAACATATCTTACTTTATGCTCTCAACCTTAAAATCTCGGAGCTTCGAAAATCCAATATTAAAGTTATTCTCCTTAGAACATTCGCATTCCTCTTTGTTCAAATCCATCCCACATTGATAGCAGAGGCCACTGCATAAGTCATGACACAGGGGTTTGAAAGGGACCGCAAGGGTTACCTGTTCAAGAATCACTTGAGCGATATTGATCTCTTCCCCAAGGTAAAAACTAAATTCCAAGTCTTCACTGCTAAGTTCTAAATCGTCAACAACCCTTTTGTCTTCTGCTGGGCAAAAGGTGTATTTGAAGTTATGTACTATAATAGGATAATCAAAGTCTTTTAGACATCTGCTGCATTTCATCACCAAGTTTGTAGCAATATTGCCATGTACAAATACATTTCTACTTGATTTGGCAACCCTTAGATCAAATGAAATAGGTGCAGAAAACCTACCTTCTCCTGTCTCCCTAATATTCCGGAGGGTATCTTTCAGCCAATCCGGATCCAGGGTTTGCTTTATATATAAACCGCTGATGGGTATCTCTTCAATATTTAATATCAAATTAGAAACCTACATTTATTCATTAATAATGAACACTCATAACCAGCTGCTACTCATGTATTTTTATCCAACTATGCTGCTTAGGCACAGGAAAAGTAATTAATATATATAAACATTTTTTTTTGTCAAGAAAAATCCTCCCTTCGGCCCCTGCAATTCAGACACTGGAGTCAAGACTTTAGACATCAGACCCCAATTCCTTCCCTTCCCCTAAGTTCAATGTCTGATGTCTATGGTCTACTGTCTGAATCACAGATCCACATCTTCATTAAAGCTATTGTATATAACAAATCTGATCTCAAGTCAAATCCTCTAAAGAACAAAAACTCTTGACAGTAAAGAGCCTGTATGTTATTGGGTAGCACTCAAACAGAACCCTAACAGTCAAAGAAATAGTGCCTGGGTAGCTTTTCTGCAATAAAAACCAGTTGTCAGTTTATACTAAGCGAGCTTTGTGTACTTACTAAACAGCGCCAAATCTCCCCAAAATAAATGCCAAAATAATAATCACGCTACCCCTCAATACATATCCAAATCCCATTCCTTAAGAAGAAGGAGGGGGGGGAACGTTTAACATAGGTACTGTATATATAAAGCGATTAAACTCTTTGATAACAGGTAAAGAAAATTGACCTAAAGTTCTTGCTGTAAAGTGGTGTAATATGGTATTCTTGCAAAGAGTTGTCCATAATGAATAAACTTGTATAGAGGAGAAGGCATATGGGTTATGTAGAAGATAAGATTAATGAATTAAAGGATAAGATAGCCAAAGAAAAGGAAATGGGAGGGAGAGAAAAGGTTGAAAAACAGCACAAGTCTGGCAAATTAACCGCCAGAGAAAGATTGGAACTGCTCTTTGATTCCGGCAGCTTTCAGGAAACAGACATGTTTGTTCGGCATAGGTGCAAGGATTTTGACATGGGAGATACCTTTGTGCCAGGTGAAGGTGTAGTTACCGGCTTTGGAACAGTAAACGGCAGAGGGGTCTTCGCATTTTCCCAGGATTTCACTTCTGTGGGTGGAACCCTGGGCGAATACCACGGAAAAAAGATAGCCAAGATAATGGACATGGCACTCAAGGCTGGATCCCCTATAGTTGGTTTCAATGACTCAGGTGGGGCCCGAATTCAGGAAGGGGTTGATGCCCTTAGCAGCTATGGAGAGATCTTTTATCGTAATTCCTGTGCCTCAGGGGTTATCCCTCAGATATCAGCCATCATGGGCCCTACTGCTGGAGGAGCCGTCTATTCCCCTGCTATGACCGATTGGATATTTATGACCAAAAAGAGCAGTTATATGTTTATTACCGGACCGGATGTCATCAAAACCGTTACAGGCGAAGAAGTCACATCCGAAGATTTAGGTGGGGCAATGACTCATTGTGCCAAAAGTGGTGTTGCCCATTTTGCCTGTGAGAGTGATGCTGAAGCTATAGAAATGATAAAAGAACTCTTGACCTATCTTCCCTCAAACAACATGGAAGACCCGCCATTCACAGAACCCCAAGATGATCCTGGGCGCATTTCACCAGAACTGGACACAATAATACCTGACAACCCCAGACAGGTGTATGACATAAAAAAAGTAATCAGCGCTATAGTGGATGACGGTAAGTACTTTGAACCTCATGAGCATTATGCAAAGAATATCATTACATGCTTCGCACGTCTAAATGGGAGGGTGGTTGGTATTATAGCCGATCAGCCTAATTTTTTGGCCGGGTGTCTGGATGTAAATGCTTCGGACAAAGCCACCCGTTTTATTCGCTTTTGTGATGCATTTAACATGCCTCTTTTGACAATAATGGACGTGCCCGGTTATTTGCCTGGTACCGCCCAGGAATGGAGTGGGATAATCAGGCATGGTGCCAAACTTCTCTGGTGCTATTCGGAGGCAACTGTACCCAAAATTACTCTTATCACACGAAAGGCTTATGGGGGATCATATGTAGCCATGTGCAGCAGACACCTGGGAGGAGACTACGTATTAGCCTGGCCTACTGCGGAGATAGCTGTAATGGGTGCTGAAGGGGCAGCGAATATTATCCACAGGAAAGAGATAAAAGGGGCGGCAGATCCAAAGGCAAAGTTAGAGGAGAAGATTCAAGAATACCGTAATCTTTTTGCCAATCCCTATATCGCCGCTGCAAGGGGTTATATTGATGCAGTCATTGTCCCTAGCGAATCGCGCCTAAAGATAATCAGTGCACTGGAGGCATTGTCCACCAAGAGAGAGACCCGTCCACCGAAGAAGCACGGTAATATTCCTGTATAAATCGTTGACCGTTCGCTGTTGACCGTTAAACCGTGAACTATGAACTATGATTCAGGGTAAGGAGATAACTCTGATGGAAATTGAAAAAAGAAAAATGGCAGCTATTTCAGCAGCCGTATCAGCTTATCGAAAGGAGGAAAAAGAGACTCCTGCTATGGAGTCCCCGACTGCCTCTTTTCAAGTTTTATCTAACGTGTGGGGGCTATCTGGCCGACAGGCGATAATGCATATGAGGAACTTACTTCAGTGTAGAATATTCCAAAAATAAAGGCCGTTTTTTCACTTATAATATCTGCGGGATCTAGATAAAGGAGGGAATTCCTTCCAGTTCTTACAAATCTAAGAAGGAGATGAAATATGCCGACAAAAGGAAAAAAGGAGAGAAAGAATCCGGTTAAGATTGCAGATACTACTTTTAGAGATGGTCATCAATCCAGCTTAGCTACCCGAATGAGAACGGAAGACATGCTGCCAATAGCAGAAGATATGGATAAGGCAGGCTTTTTTTCCATGGATGTCTGGGGGGGAGCAACCTTTGATGTATGTACCCGATTTCTGAATGAAGATCCATGGGAAAGGGTGCGAATATTGAAAAAGCATATGCCTAATACCCCATTACAAATGCTCTTAAGGGGACAGAACCTGGTAGGGTACCGCAATTATGCAGACGACGTGGTTACTGCCTTTGTCCACAAGGCTGCTGAGGTTGGAATCGATATCTTTAGGGTATTTGATGCATTAAACGATGAACGGAATTTTGAAACATCCTTCGCAGCCATTAAGGAGTGTAAGAAACATATTCAGGCTACTATTTGTTACTCTCTAACGGAAAGAAGACTGGGAGGGCCTGTCTTCAATATCGAGTATTTTGTTAGCAAAGCAAAAACCCTGCAGGATATGGGGGCTGATACCCTTTGCATAAAAGATATGGCAGGGTTAATCTCCCCATACGATGCCTATGAATTGATAAAGGCACTCAAGGAGAATATCGGCATCCCCATCCATCTCCATACACATTATACAAGCGGTATGGCATCTATGTCATATCTAAAGGCTATTGAGGCCGGGGTGGATATCGTAGACTGCTCTCTAGCCCCGTTTGCCTTAAGATCTTCTCAACCTGCGGTTGAACCTATAGTAGTGGCCCTCCAGGGTACTCCCAGAGATAGTGGCCTGGACTTAAACCATCTCTTCAAAATGGGGCAGCACATTGAATCCATCGCCCCCAAGTACAGAGGCTTTCTTGACCTCACCAAGATGTCAGTTATAGACACGGGGGTACTCTTACATCAAGTACCGGGCGGCATGACAACAAATCTGGTATCACAACTAAAACAGGCCGAAGCCCTGGATAGAATCGATGAGGTTTATGAGGAATTACCGAGAACGAGAAAAGACATGGGATACCCGCCTCTGGTTACCCCTACCAGTCAGATTGTTGGTATCCAGGCCGTTCAGAATGTGCTCTTTGGCCGCTACAAGATGATTTCCCGGGAGGTAAAGGATTATGCATACGGCCTCTATGGCAAAACCCCTGTGCCCATGGATAAAAAGGTGCAGAAGCTGATCCTAAAGGGTTATGAAAGGGGAGAAAAGCCCATCACCTGTAGGGCAGCAGATATTCTTGAACCAGAGCTTGAAAAGGCTAAAAAGGCAACCAAAGGTATTGCAAAAGACACAGGAGATGTTTTGATTTATGCCCTTTACCCAACTACCGGCATGAGGTTCTTAAGATGGAAGTACGGACTGGAAGAACCGCCTCCAGAGGTAAAACCCAAAACATTGGAAGAGGTCAAGAGGGAAGATGAAGTTATTGCAAAGGCAAGGGCAGGTAAACTCGTTGAAAAGGCAGAAAAGGCCGTTCCTGAAAAGGGTCATGGATTGCGAACCTTCAACGTCTTTGTAGAGGATGAATACTATGAGGTACAGGTAGAGGAGGTGGGCGGCTCTCCTGTTGTTACTGCTTATTCGCCGTCTCCCTCAAAAAAGGCGGTTGTACCGCCAAAACCAGAAAAGAAAGAAGAGGCTCCAAAGACACCCATAGCTGTTGCTGAAGGTGAAACCGCCATTGTTGCCCCTATGCCAGGAATGGTAATAGAGTATAAAGTTAATGTTGGGAATAAGATAAAGATCGGGGACTTGGTGGTTCTCTTTGAGGCCATGAAGATGGAGAATGCATTAACATCACCGGTGAACGGAACTGTCAAGTCCATAAACTTCAAAAAGGGGGATTCTGTAAATAAGAATCAAATCCTGGCGGTGATTGGATAGATCGTTATTCGGGAGTCGCAAGTCGTAAATAGAATAAAGAATAAAACCCATTTACCGGTTCACGGGTTTACGGCGGATCCAGGCAGGATTGTCGAACGGTCTTTGTCCCCCTTGGATGACCGAACAAAAATCAGCCCTGATCCAAAATCGATATTCTTGACCCGCAAACGGGCCAGCTCCATAAGGCGAATGCCTGCCCCGTAAATTATCTGCGCAATCAAAAGCTGCTTTCCCTCCATACAGGAGAATAGTTGCCGTACTTCCTCGACGGTCAATACGACAGGGAGTTTCGGTCCACGCTTTGCCCGGATGGTGCTGCTCAGATCACCGATTTCTATTTTCAGAACATTCCGGAACAGGAACAGGAGTGCGTTAAATGCCTGATTCTGTGTCGAAGCGGAAACCTTCTTGTGGACGGCCAAATGCGTCAAGAACTCCCGGATATCTTCAGCGTCCGGTGTTTCTCGAAGAAGCCCGCCTTTCATATTGCCGGCGTAATCGAAAAAGCGCCTTGCCCAATCCATATAAGTCCTTTCCGTGCTAAGAGAATAGTGTTTCACACGGATGGCCTTCTGCATGTTTACCACGACCAAATCCTTGTCGAAAGGGGCGAGTGGCGTTTTTGCATCGTTATCAACCCCAGCCGCTTTCCCGCCTTGAAAATGATCGCTGTAGAGCTGAATGGCCTCTTTGGCTTGCTGTATCTGCCAGTCAGCAATGTTTTTCCTGGATTGCAGATCCTCCAGAAATAGACGGAGCGCCTCTGCCACATCAACATTCTTCAGGCGTTTTGAGAACGTTAGATATCGATTGGCCCAATAGGCGTAGAAAGTTACACTTTTTTCCGGCACGAGTTTTCGTGAAAGCAGATATTGCTGAAAATCGGGAAGGGTTTGTGAAGCTGACATTTTCTCTCTCATATAAGTTCCTATCTACGATATACTGATTCTGTATAATATGATATTATAGATCATTTACGGAAGTCAAGGAGATAATCCTCTGAAATTATTTGTTTATTTGGTTAAAATATAGTATGGTTAAACATAAATCGAAGGAATAAACCGATCCAGTATAATCATTGTTGTGTGCCCATAATGTCGGGTAGCAGGGAAGCAATCAATAGGAAAAGAAAGAATGCCAATTGTTTCAATAAAGCTGGCGAAAGGTCGCACTACCGAACAAAAACGGAAACTTGTTCAAGCAATAACCGATTCGGTTGTTTCTACCTTGGACGTCAAACAAGAATGGGTTACAGTATTAATTGAGGAACTCGACCGAGAAAATTGGGCAACAGGAGGCGAGCTACATATAGATAAATTCGGTGTCGGGTGTGGCAAAGAAATTAAATAAATCACACAACCAGACACTCCAGCCGACCGCAAACAGCCGCGTCGGCTGAGTTCTCAGTTAGGAGGAAACAATGACAAACGAAGAAATAAGACAAAAGATTCAATCATCATTCCATCCTTATTGTTGTGTAGCAGAAATTTGGGATTATAAACGAAAAATCCGGTTTCGTGTTTTTGATAAAGATGATAATCCCATTATTACAATTACTAAAACTAGAATCTCTAAAATCAATAGTGAAACCTCATTATCCTCTCTAATTAAGTCAATTAAAGATAAAATAAAGGCAAAAGGTTATCCTATTGATTAAATCTTGTTGTAACCACCAGCAATTACTTTAATTTCACAACCGTTGCTTGTGTGGAATATTTCACAATCGGATTTACCCACAGTTTCCAATGGAGAGAAAGGACTATTGTTCCCACGTTCAACGGCATCAGCATATTCACGTAATGCTATGGGGATGTCGTAACAAAAGGCATCTTCTTCATCATCCATTAATTTTTCAACCATGATGTTAATTAATCTGTACTCCGACATATTAAATACCTCCTAACCAGTTAATCCAGCCGATGCGAAAAGCGCACGGCTGATAACTACTTGTAGTTAGATGTAATTTGTGATCATTCTAATAAAACTGCAATAAGCATTGTTTTTATGGTCTTTTGGTAAGGTGATTCTTGTAGAATCAAATAGTTACAGTTTTCATAATACTTTTTTTCGGAACAGTCTCTATTACAATTGATGCAATCACCGTCACCCTTATATTCATTGCATTAATTCCTTGGTTAGCGCCATTGTTCAAGTCACTTGAACTCCCTGGCGGATTGAAAATAGAATTTCAGGACTTTGAGCGTGCGCGTACAAAGGCCGATAAAGCAGGCTTGTTGACTGAAACACCACGAGTTGAATCCGAAAGACAATACTCATTTCAACTTGTTGCACATTAATTCTGGGGACACAATACTTAATTATTGACAAGAGAGATTTGCGATAGTATTATTTGACTATGGCGAGAATAGGTCGTGTAGTTTCACCGGGGCTTCCCCACCATATAACACAACGTGGCAATCGAAGACAGCAGACCTTTTTCAGAGAGGAAGATTACAGGGAATATATAGCCCTCATGTCTGGATGGTGCAAACGGTGTAATGTGGAGATATGGGCTTACTGCCTGATGCCCAACCACGTTCATCTTATTGCCGTCCCGACTTCGGAAGATGGCTTGAGAAGGGCAATTGGAGAGGCACACCGACGATATACCCGATACATAAACTTTCTCAAGGGATGGCGGGGTTATCTTTGGCAGGGGAGATTTTCATCATGCCCTATGGATGAAACCTATCTTCTGGTTGCTGCAAGGTACATAGAATTTAATCCTGTCAGAGCGGGTCTGGTAGAGAAACCGGGGGACTATCAGTGGAGCAGCGCATCCGCTCATCTCACAGGGAAGGATGACGACATGGTCAATGTCTCTCCACTTCTTGAAATAGCAGGCGACTGGAGAGATTTTTTATCGGAAGACATATCAGAGCAGGAAAGAAATGATCTGCGTCAACATGAGCGGAACGGCAGACCACTTGGTAGCGAGCATTTTGTACAAACGGTAGAAAAGGGACTGGGGCGGATGCTTCGACCGCAAAAGCCGGGACCGAAAAAGAGACATGGCTGAATTGAGTATTGTGTCCCCAGAACTTTTTGTCCCCAGAACTTTTTCCTCAAGAATATCTAAATTTTCTTGATTGGAGAGAAAACGAAGACTCTGCATTAGAAGAAATTTGGAACATTGAAGATGAAAAAAAGCATAGAGAGGCACTAAATAAATTTTGCAGTAATCACCCACCGCCTGAGAAATATAGAGCAGATATAATCAAATAAAATCAATGAAATAGGCATAACAACCGGCTCAACCTGACCGCGAGAAGCGCGGCGGCGCTGCGCGGAAAGCTCGTTGGCGCGGGGTTTGAGCGTTATGTGCAAAGAATAAATGAAATTACCACGCAAACAGGCTCAAGACTTTCTCGAAATTTACAAGAATCTTCTCCAGTTCATATTTTTGAAAGAGTTTGGTGAGGAAATAGAGTCAATAAATGACTATCAGGAAGCAAGAGAGATCTTATTTGAAAACATCAGCGTTGTGGATGAATTTATTTCATTGGGCAAGCAAATTAGAAAATATCACATAGAGATTTTAGAAAATATCAAAAAAGGCATTAAAGACACATTTATTTACCTGAAGACTCTAAAAAAACACTCATTACTGCTGAGCAGTTCAACAAATAAAATATATTGCGTTTTAGGCATCACTGATTCAATCGAAGAAATAGTTCCTGGTAAATTTGCTATAATCGAAACGGTAATTTTAAATTTTGGGGACCAAATTATTTGCGATGGTCTTATTTCTTGCTGCAATGTAACAATTGGCCCAAACATGAGAAAAGACATAAATGCGCAATATAAAAAAGCACAAGAAAACAAAGAATTAATACAGCACATAACGAAGGTATTAAGCTGACAGCCAGGCCTGCGGTCTGGTTCCCTCGCTTCGCTCGGCTGCAGCTTATACCAGTCGTTCGGCGCTGAGATTCGCACGGAACGATGCGGGGAAGCCAGAGCGCCTAGGCAATAATGATTAATAATATAAAGGCATGAAAGGAGAACATTGATATGGGATTACTCGGTCGCTTTTTTAGTGGATCAGCGCGGAAACTCCTTGAGCAAATTCATCGCGATACGGATGTTATTCAGATGGCAGTTGCCCACAAACTTTTTCCGCTCTTTAATCAGAAATATGGCAAAGAGCGCGGGCTCACAATAACCGCTGCGGTAACTAACAAACTTTTCGGCAAAGTATCACCTGCCCACAGTAAGGAAGATTTAGAACTAGCAGAACATTATGCCACAGATATTTTAAAAAATGATGCCGAGGTTCGCTATGCTGCCTTAATGTCATGCCGCGCTATATTGCTGCATGAAGCCGATATAAAATCAGGAAACGAAATGTTCGTTTGGGATACCATTCAATGGATGGCTACGATATGGACGCTACCTCCCGATGAAGCCACTCCTCACGGCATACGAGAACTTGCAACAACTCTTTATAACAAATATCTTCAGAAAAAATGATTTAATGAAAACACGCCGAACAAGCAAATCAACCCGACTGGTGATAAGCCTATTTTGGTTTTCAATAAGCTGTTCACCAGCGGGTTATTTAAATCGTTATGAATAAGCATTATGAAAAACATTAAAGAATTCGAGACGCTTTCACGTTTACTTGGAATTGACGCCGACAGTGTAATGGATCATTTCAACTGGTGTCTACAGGAGCATCTTGTTTCTACGATGTCAGATGATAGGAATTGGCTCAACGAAATCCGTACCAAACCAAATGCAATAGCTTTGTTTAAAGATAGGGTTCAAAACAGAACAAAATATATATGGGATCATGCAAATATTGTGAGACTATATGAAGAGGTAATAAGGTCAATTGATGATCATTACAGGAAACCTATTTCTTATGATGATTTGCTTCGGCTTTTTACAAATGTCGAATTAAAATGTGCAAAGCCTTCCTGCGGACGGAGACCCCCCGACGTTGTTATGCACATTGACCATATATTACCGACATCAAAAGGTGGCAGTTCAAAATATGACAATTTGCAGTTTCTCTGCCAAGAATGCAATCTAAGAAAATCAAACAAGAAGGAGATCAGCAAAATATGGATAAAATTAGAATCCCTGCAATTGTTTTAAGTCAGAAAGACAAGCAGCTTTATCTTTTCAAAATGAAATCTTCACTACTGGGAAAGATCAGTTATGTTACCCCAAGGTCAGAAGACAATCCAGCCGAGTTACAAAGGGTCGTCAATATTCCACGGGCAAAAGAGATAGGAAAGTGGCTCAAAGAAGAATCTTCTTTACTTCCAAATGCAGTAGTCATTGATTTGAAAAAGGACGTGCAAATTGAAGATACTGGAATTCCAGGGCAAGTTGCAATTCCGGATCCTGACAAACACGATGATTGTAAGATAGCGTATATTTTAGATGGCCAGCACAGAGTTAGAGGCTTTGATTACTCAGATGGCATCGAATTCGATTTGGCAGTTGTTGCAGTTCATAATATGAGCGAAAGTGTAAGAGCGAAACTTTTTATTGATATTAATTCAAAGCAGATAAAAGTTGATGAACGACTTCTTCTTGACTTGATGGCAGGAACAAGAATACTTGAAAGTGATGATGAACGAATTTATGAGGTAATTAAAGGACTGGATTCAGAGCCGTCTTCGGCGCTGCACGGGAAAATACAGTTTTTGCCGGAACAAAAAAACAAGTGGTTAAAAAATACAGCCATAATGTCTTTACTTAAACCTCATCTTGGAAATGGCGGCTGTATCTATACGAAAACAACAGCCCAAAAAATTGAGATAATGAACGCCTATTTCAATGCAGTCAGAGAAGTTTTCCCTAATGAATGGAACGATCAAAAAAACCATGTTCTGACCAAAAGTGTAGGGTTTGAAATACTTCTTGGAATATTTGGTTGCATAAAAAATAGATGTGACTTGTATGAAGGAAAGGCTTTAAATAAGATTTCGTTCACAAATCAGATTGCATTTTTGAAAGACAAATCAGTTCTTTTGAGACTTAAAGACAAGTCAACAATAAGTATCGATCTCAATTGGACTTCAAATAGCATGGGACAATTTTCAAACAAGCAATGGATTAGAGAAATTATTAAAGAACTCTTGAATATGTTGAACCAATAAATTCATAACAATTCACTGGTGCCGACCCAAAAAGCGGGGGGGCACAGTTCAGCCGTTATGCGTGAATAATAAATAGAGTTATTAAAGGCATCCAACCAAACAGAAACCAAAGAAAAGACTTTAAATCTTAATTTAAAAAAGGTAGAATCCCCACACTATGGAACTTTGGAACAAGGATGTTGAAAGTAAGTTTTTCACTGAATCCGTTAAATTTGCCACTCCAGAACAGTTGTTCTATGTAACCGATAAAAATAGATACCTCGCCTACTGGCCCAAAGGCTATGATGGCAAGAAAAGCACCCTCCAAAGTAGAAACGCATTAATCGGGAATTTTACTGAGAAATGGACAACGGACTTAATCCAAGAAGTCGTCATAGATAAGGGACTGTTTGCCGTTCAAGGCGCAATCTGTGACGAGATTGCCTTGACAAATATGTCCCCTGCTGATGTTGTCATTTCAAAAAGCAAGAATATCAACCAGCGACCAGAGGAGATCGTGGCTATAATTGAGGTAAAGATGTCCATTGTCTGGAACTGGGAGTTACAAGGCGGAAAGACATTGTCTTGCATCGGTGACTATAAGACACATCAGGGTAATCCTGGCTTGTTGCGTTCCGATTCAATGTTGAAGGGCATCGGCAAGAGCATAAACATAAGGGTTTCGAGTTTTAAAGCTGCTACAATCCCGATTATTGTGATGGGCAATACGCCCATTACAAATAGCTATTATCCGAAGGTTGACCACCTGAAGGTTGCAGGAATTATACAAGGCTTCTGGTCTGTAAACCCTCAGCCGTTGGATGATAATGGAGAGAACATAAAGAAGACCGAAAAGCAGGGATTCAACAGGTTTGATAGTTTTGAAGAGCTAAGGAATGCCTTTAATGTCTTACTGTCAGAGGAAAGGAACTTCTTTTCCAGCATGAAAAGTAAAAAAGAATTAGGAAAGATTATCGAGACTGCAAACCGTGAAGGAACCTACGAAAAGAAGGCAGAAGTCTTTTTAAAACTTATCAAGGAAGAATAGCAAAATATGAAAGAGTTAAAGCATAGACGCAATGGAACAAAAACGAGTTCTTTCGGGACTCCGGGGCGAATCAATCATGATTCTTCGGAGTTTTATGATAGCAAATTATATGCGGGTAAAAAGCCGCTTGAAACGATTAAAATTATTGAGAATCATATCCCCAATGAAAACCTTGATAAAATCTACTGCAAATCAAGCGAGATAATGGATGATATCCCCGACTACAGTGTTCATTTAATGGTCACATCACCACCATATAATGTAAAGAAAGAATATGACAAAGACCTTTCCCTTGATGAATACAGAACATTACTAAAGGCAGTGTTCAAGGAAACTTACAAAAAACTGGTTACAGGCGGAAGAGCATGTATAAATGTTGCCAATCTCGGAAGGAAACCATACATACCGCTCCATAGCTACATCATAGAGGACATGCTTCAACTTGGCTATTTCATGCGGGGTGAAATCATCTGGAACAAGGCATCAAGCGCAAGCCCTTCAACCGCATGGGGAAGCTGGCAATCGGCGGCAAACCCTGTATTAAGAGACATTCACGAATATATTTTAGTTTTTTCAAAAGAATCCTTTTCAAGGAAACGAGGAAATAATAAAAATACGATAACTAAAGAAGAGTTCCTTGAATGGACAAAAAGCGTTTGGACATTTCCCGCCGTCTCAGCCCGCAGTATTGGACATCCTGCACCCTTCCCAGAGGAACTGCCACACCGCCTTATCCAGCTATATACTTTCGAGAAAGATGTTGTCTTAGACCCGTTTTGTGGCAGTGGAACCGCCTGTCTTGCAGCGTTGAAGGATGGCAGGCATTACATCGGGTATGACATCGAACCTGAATATGTAGAACTGGCAAATCGAAGAATAAAGGCACATTCAAGCCAGAAAAATCTATTTGAACATGAACCGCCTTCAAGAACCATAAAGTCAAATGAAGGGTGGGCACGGCAAAGCATATAAAACCGCATAACAAATCGCTCAAGACGGACGTGGCATAAAGCCGCCACGCTGCTTAGCTTAACATTATGTGTATAGAATAATAAATGGAACATTTAATTGAAATAGTTGTTTTGCTTGGTATCGGAGGATTGATTTCAAATTATTTGACAATTTTATGGCAAAGAAGAAATACCGAAGAAAAAGCAAAACAAGAATATAAGGAAACACGATACAAGCGCATTGTATATTAATGAAGGCACTCCAATTGTCCGAAAAAAACCCGGATATTTTAAAACCGATACTGGAAAGCAGATAAATGGAACAGAAGTCAGAAATATTAATATACCAGACAGAAGACAATGAAACCCGAATTGAAACCCGCCTACTGGATGAAACGGTTTGGCTGACTCAACAACAGATGGCAGAGTTGTTTTCTAAAGATAAACGCACAATTTCCGAGCATATCCGCAATATTTTTACGGAAGGTGAACTTCAGGAAGTTTCAGTTGTCCGGAATTTCCGGACAACTGCCGCTGATGGGAAGAAATACCAGGTAGCACACTACAATCTGGATGTCATAATTTCGGTTGGTTACCGTGTTAAATCTCATCGTGGAACACAATTTCGTAAATGGGCAACCGAGCGCCTGAAAGAGTATATCATCAAAGGTTTTACCATGAACGATGAACTGCTGAAACAAGCAGGCGGTGGCAACTACTTTGATGAACTTTTACAGCGTATCAGGGATATCCGCTCATCAGAAAAAGTTTTCTGGCGCAAAGTTTTGGATATTTATGCCACCAGTATTGATTATGATCCATTAGTTGAAATATCAAAAGAGTTTTTTAAAAACATTCAAAATAAGATGCACTGGGCAGCTCATGGCAATACAGCCGCAGAAATTGTTTATCAAAGAGCTGATTCATCAGAACCTTTTATGGGGATTACCACATTTAAAGGGGAGAATCCCACGAAACAGGAAGTCGGAATTGCCAAAAATTATCTAAATGAAAAAGAACTGGATATCCTCAACAGAATCGTAACAGCTTATCTGGAAGTAGCTGAGTTGCAGGCACAAAACAAGCAACCAATGTACATGCGTGACTGGCTTGAAAGAGTTGACGACTTTTTAAGGATGACCGGTAAAGAAATACTAAAAGATGCAGGGAAAATCAGTCACAGGATGGCTATTGAAAAAGCTGAAAAAGAATACAAAATTTACAAAGAAAAAACTAAAGATGAACTGTCCGCAGTTGAAAAAGATTTTATTGAGCATATTGAAACATCTATAAAGAAGCTGGATAAAAAGAATGATGAGTAAAAAAAACATAAACATGTAAGACACATAACAAATCGCCGCACTGGATTTTTACTCCCCTCCGCTTGGTAAAAACCAGTGAGTTCAGCGTTGAATCTGTAGGAAAAGGATAGCATACTCCTGAAGACAGTTCTCTTTGCGTATTCCAGGGGGATCATTTCCAGCAGAAGGATTGCCCAGTGCTGTGAGGAGAACATCATCTTCATGGCCTTGAGCGCCGATACCAGGCCACATTTCACCACCATTGCAGATTTTATAGCCACCATGGATAAGGAGATCATTCATCTTTTCCGTGACGTGTTATTAGTATGCGACGACCTGGGATTGATCGGCAAAGAGATGTTTGCCATAGATGGATGCAAGCTATGCATCGTCTGTGCTAAGTTAAAAGTCTAAAAAAAATCGGTCTTGGTCAGGAAACTACTCCCCTGTAAAAGGACTTTTTCTACAGACTCGTTGGGCGAAAGAGTTGTATCAATCCTTATGGATTCATGATAATTATAGACTATGATTAAAAAAGTTGTCTGTAAAAGCAAACTTCATGACCTCCAATCTGCGAAGGATGATCTTTCATACTGGTTGAGCCGTCCTGCGGAAGAACGCGTTGCAACCGTCGATTATCTGAGAAAACAATATTATGGAAGTGCAGAAAGACTTCAAAGAGTTGCTCGAGTTATTCAACGGGCAGTCGGCCGAAAAAAAGATATATCAGACCTAGAATCTCTTGGCGAAGAATAGTCTAAAAAGAAAAAGTTACACGAAGTATGATTTGCCTCTAGCCTTGAAGGAGTGGTACATGGATTCATCGAATATCAGCAAAACAAGGATGTTGATCTTAACGGTCGTAGTTGGGTCCATGCTTCTTACGTTTATAAAACTTATTTACCCACGAATTGACATAACTCAAACCATATTGTTTGTGACCGTTATTTCGATCATTGCTGCATACATTATTGAGAAGTTTATTGGCTCTAAAAACACACGAGGGAAAAAGAATGAGTAAAATTGAGATTGTCTTTAAAGATCGAATTGTTTTCTGCGCCTTTGCTTTGTTGGGTTTAGCGATGCTCTTGTCCGGTTGCGCCACAATTGAGCCTAAGACAGCTACAAAGGCAAGGGCAGTTGAACTGCCAAGGTCTCATCTATGGGACGCTCTATACGGCGCTAATAAAGAGCCCTCCGGTTATGCTATGTACACCTACGTTTTGATCAACCGGAGCAAGGCGGATATGGCAGCTTGGAATAGATACGAGAAGTTGGTCGAATCTATAAAGCTGTCAACCTCCGCAGTGGGCAATTACAGCCCCGGTTTCAACAGATCTCTGTACAATCTATTTCTTATACCCCATAAAGATAAAGGACATCAACCTTCAGAGAGTTTAAATGACATATTGTCAAAATCAATATTGACTAGCATAGCAGCGGCATCTGTTCAAAAACAAAAATTGCGTGAATTGATTAACACTAATCCAGGGCCTTTTTTGATTTCAGCTGCGAAGCCAATCAGTAATGAAAAGATTAACAAAAACATAGAAATTTTATATGTAGATTTAACTCGAACTAACTTAGATGCAATGCCAGAAGTAGTTGCTGCATACAAGAAGCGCCTGAGCAGTGATTCAATCGAAGGACTTGAAAGATTCAATTCGATTAGATTGTCCTTGCTTAATTTTATATTAGATGCCGATGATTACATAAGTATAGTAAAAGTAGCATATGCTGGATGGATAAAAGATTGACATCGTTTTGCAACTACTTGAATTCCTGTGTATAACGATTAAGTTTAGCGGACGCAAAAAGCCGCGCCGCTGATGCGTGGCGTTTAAGTTGTAGAATTTCCGAGGTATTTATGTCAGAAATTAGAACAAGGTTTGCGCCAAGCCCTACAGGATATTTACATATCGGTGGCGCAGTATTTACGGGGAGTATATTGAAGAACTGATTAAAAAAGGGAAGGCATATTACTGCTGCTGTACACCCCAGGATCTTGAGGAAAAGAGGAAACTGGCTCTGGCAGAAGGCAGAAAACCCAAATGTGATGGAAAATGTAGGGAGTGAGATAAGCCTAAACCAGGAGAACCCCATGTTGTCAGATTCAAAGCCCCGGGAGAAGGAACAACTGTAGTCAATGATGAGATAAAAGGTGAAGTAAGGTTTGAAAACTCAGAACTGGATGATCTTATAATTCAGAGGTCTGATGGATACCCAACCTATAATTTCACTGTAGTGGTAGATGACATAACTATGGGGATTACCCATGTCATAAGGGGCGACGACCATCTCAACAATACCCCTAAACAGATTTTATTGTATCAGGCACTTGATTCTCCTATGCCCCAATTCGCCCATGTCCCTATGATATTGGGAACTGACAAAACGCGTTTGAGTAAACGGCACGGAGCCACATCAGTTATGGCTTACAAAGAGCTTGGGTATCTCCCACAGGCTGTGATGAACTACCTGGTCAGGCTGGGCTGGTCATACGGGGACCAGGAGATACTCTCCAGAGAAGAATTAATAGAAAAATTCTCTCTGGATAATGTAGGGAAATCTGCCGGGGTATTTAACCCTGAAAAGCTATTATGGCTTAATGCCCATTACATAAAAGAGGAGAACCCTAAAAATCTGTCAGGGTTATTGATTCCTTTTATAAAAAAAAGAGGCTACACAGACGAAAATAACGAAGTTTTGCAAAAGATAACCCTTGCCTTCAAAGAAAGAAGTAAGACATTAGTTGAAATGGCAGAATCTTCGGAGTTCTTCTTCAAAGAAGAGATTGAGTACGACAGAAAAGCGGCTGAAAAGTTCTTAACGCAAGATACAGTAGAGATATTTCAGATTCTGATTAAGAGGTTTAACCAATTACAGACCTTCAACCAGCAAGCAATTGAAGAGGTCTTCAAAGAGGTATCCTCTCAAAAAGACTTAAAGCTTGGAAAAATAGCCCAGCCCGTAAGGGTTTCCCTAACCGGATCAACTGTGAGCCCTGGGATATATGAGGTAGTTGAGATACTGGGGAAGAAAAAGGTTATATACAGGCTTAGCAGGGCCATAGAGTTCATAAGAAAACAATAGACAGCCTAATAATTCCTAAAATTCTCTCCCCACCAGCCCCCACGAAAATCATTGATAATTCACCCATGTAAGAATTGACCTGATTTGCGAAGGGACTGCTACGATGCACTATCCTCTCCTCTTTGCGGATGGTGCACATGATGGTGAGTCCCCGTATTTTACCACAGGCAGTAAAATACTCTACTTTTTTCCAGCCGGTACAGTTTCTCTCTACAAGGAGGGAATATGGTAAATAACCAAGGCAGATCAAATCCGGAACAGATCAAAAAATTACCCGTATTAAAGCAGAGAATCAAAATACTGGAGCAATCGGAATCGAAGAGCAAGGAGATTGTGACTATTTACTCTTTTCTCATCATCTTTATAACCGTTGTTATGCTTCTGGTCAGAGGCCTGGCAAGTGGCATCTGCAACGCAGCCAGCAACTCAAAGGAAGTCCATGTCGGAAGCGAAATAGATTTTCCACCCTATGCTTTAGTTGATAAAAGTGGAAAAGTGGATGGGTTTTCCGTTGAATTGATCAAGGCCGTTGCCAATACCATGGGGTTGTCCATTAAGATTTCAACCGGCTCGTGGAATACCATGTGGAACTCTTTAGTGTCAGGTCAGATTGATGTGTTGCCGATCGTGGCAAAGCTGCCTGAACGACAACGCCTGGTGTCGATTTCAGCCTTCCCCATACAGAGACTTACGATGCCTTCTTCGTGCGCAAGGGATACCCTACCATTCAAAGCATCGCAGCCGCCCGGGGAAAGGAAATCGTGGTCATGCACTCGGACGCCGCCCATCATGAACTGCTGGATCGGAATTTCCAGGGTAAGCTGATTCTTGTCAATACGATACCGGCGGGGCTTAATCTGATTTCGTCCGGCAAATTTGCCGTGAGAAAAGGTGACACAGAACTACCGGAAAAGTTGAATCAAGGGCTGTTGATTGTTAAAACTAACGGGAAATACGACCGGATTTATGATAAATGGCTCTCCCTTGACGATCCCTGGCGAAAGATGAAGAAATATCTCTTCCCCACCATTATCACGGTGATCGTTATTGCCGTGATCGCCGGATTCTGGTTGTTGATGCTTCAACTACTCGTCAGGAAACGCACGCGAGAATTAGCCGAAAAAAGTGAACTATTGCAACAATCCCATGCTCGAATGGAAACACTTGTGCATGAACGGACGATGAAGTTGAAACAATCCAATCAACTGCTACAGGCTGAAATCACCGAGCACAAGCAGGCAGAGGAGAAGCTAAAGGAGAGCGAAAAAAGGTATCGTGAACTCAGTATTGTCGATGCCCTTACCCAGCTTTACAATTCCAGGCATTTTTATCACCAACTCGAGATGGAAGTCGATCGGGCAAACCGCTACGGACACTCCTTGACCCTTCTGCTCCTTGATCTCGACGATTTCAAACGGTTCAACGATGCTTACGGTCATATCGAGGGAGATCAGGTCTTGTTGCGACTCGGCCAGGTGGTTAAAAGATGCCTGCGCCAGACAGATTCCGCATATCGTTATGGCGGCGAAGAATTCACCATTCTCCTGCCTATGACCACAGACAGAGACTCCGTTGTGACGGTCGAAAGAATCCGGACGGAATTCAAGAAAGAGATTTTTTCGCCTGAGCCAGGTTAGGGCGTCCATATGACGGTGAGCATAGGTTTTGCGCAATACAAGCCGCAGGAAGACGTAAAGGCATTCATCCACCGAGTTGACCAGCTCATGTACCAGGCAAAGAAGAATGGGAAAGACAGGTTTAGTTCTGAGTTATAACCTCAAAAACAGTTAAACGGGTAATCTTCGCATCTGTTCCTTGGAGAAAGCTGAGGATAAGTATTGCAAATTACCGAAAAGTGGTTAAAAGTATTTTTTTAATATCGATATATTTCCCTTCACTGAAAGGAGGAAACTTCCTTATGTCAGAAACCAAATCAAAACTCACATTCATCAAAGGGACTCTTTACAAGAGTAAGAATAGACCTGCATGATTCTTAACTACCAACATAATGTCCATGAGCATACTCACGGCGTCGTAGACCCATTACTTCTTACTACTCAACGAGGCATTTGGGCTATAAAGTTGTCATTTCTGGTGCTACTTGGAACAGCCCTGTTTCAGACCGTTATTTTTCTATTATCAGGAAGCGTGGCGCTTCTTGCCGATACTATTCACAATCTGGGCGATGCAGCTACCACCATACCTCTGTGGATTGCCTTCAGGCTCGCAAGATGGAAGCCGACCAATCGGTTTACTTACGGCTACGGTCGCGTGGAAGACCTTGCCGGCGTTGCCATAGTATCCATAATCCTGTTAAGTTCCGTAATCGCCGGTTATGAATCCATCCATCGTCTCTCTAACCCACGGACAGTAGAATATCTCTGGGCTGTGATAGTTGCATCGGTGATTGGTTTCCTGGGGAATGAAGCTGTCGCCGGTTTTCGGATTAAAATTGGGAAAGAGATAGGCAGCGCAGCTTTGATTGCCGATGGTTACCACGCTCGTATAGATGGCTTAACCAGTCTGGCAGTTCTTTTTGGTGCGGGCGGAGTCTGGCTGGGATATCCCTTAGCCGACCCTATTATAGGGCTTGTTATTACTGCTGCCATCTTACGAATCTTATGGGAATCCGGCAAAGCCGTCTTTACCCGGTTACTCGACGGGGTAGACCCAGAGGTGATAGAAGAAATCAAACACGCAGTTAATAACACTCCAGGAGTGGAAGATGTCACTCAAACGCGCGTAAGATGGTTAGGCCATCAGCTCCATGCAGAGGTAAACATAGCTGTAACCCCAGAACTCTCTGTTGAAAGAGGGCATGAAATTGCGATAGAGGTGGAACATCAGCTCCTCCATTCTTTGCGGTATCTCTCCAATGCTACAATTCATGTTGATCCCGCGAATGCATCAGGTGAGGAACATCATCACCCTAATGAACATGAGCGCGACGGTTTGCCCCATAACTTCCATAAATAAACTAAAAAAACGTTTTGAGCCCTATTAAAGGTATTTTTGTTTGGACAACATACTCAAAAATTGATAAGTTCATGAAGGATATTAACGGGAGAATATTACATAAATATAAATTTTCGATTACAAAAGCAGTGCTGAAAAAAGGTCGGAGGATTCTTCATGAATAACGAGCAAAACATACTGGATCAACTTTGCATCAATACCATCCGCACACTGGCAATGGATGCTGTACAGGAGGCCAACTCGGGTCATCCTGGCACGCCGATGGCGCTTGCACCGCTGGCTTATGTCTTGTGGACGAAGTTTCTGCGTTATAACCCCATCAATCCCCGGTGGTTTGACCGCGATCGCTTCGTGCTTTCATGTGGCCATGCCTCGATGCTGCAATATGCCGTGCTGTATTTAACAGGATACGACCTGTCCCTTCAGGAGATTAAGAATTTTCGTCAGTGGGGCAGTAAAACACCGGGGCATCCCGAATGCGGTATCACGCCCGGTGTGGAAACAACTACAGGGCCTCTTGGCCAGGGGTTGATGAACGCCGCAGGCATGGCAATGGCCGAGGCAAATCTGGCAGCGGTTTTCAACCGAAAGGGATACGAAATCGTAGGTCATTATACATACGCATTTTGTGGTGACGGGGACTTGATGGAGGGGGCTTCCCATGAGGCAGCCTCCTTTGCAGGGCATCTGGGGCTTGCCAAACTCATCTGGATTTACGATGACAACCATATCAGCATCGAGGGGGATACTGCGCTGACATATTCGGATGACGTGGCAAAGCGCTTTGATGCCTACCACTGGCATGTACAAAACCTTGGCGATAAGGCCAACGATCTTACCGCACTGGCCATAGCCCTTACCAAGGCAAAGGAAGAAAAGGAACGGCCGTCGCTTATCATGGTTCGTTCCCATATCGGTTACGGATCTCCTAACCGTCAGAATACCAGGGAGGCACACGGTGAACCCCTGGGCGAAGAAGAGATAAGGTTAACAAAGAGATTTTATGGATGGCCTGAAAATGAGAAGTTTGTTGTCCCGGAACAGGTGCTGACCCATATGCGGCAGGCCATAGAACGGGGCAAAAAGCTGGAGGAGAATTGGAACAGGAAGTTCAGTGAATACAAAAAGGCTTTTCCTGAGGTGGCCAAACGGTTCGAAGCGGCACTTAGCGGGGACATTCCCCCTGGCTGGGATAGTAACATTCCCCATTTCGGCAGCACCGATGGCCCCATAGCTACCCGTGCTGCATCAGGAAAAGTCCTCAAAGCCTTTGCGGATAAAATCCCCTGGCTGATGGGGGGCAGTGCTGATCTATCCCCTTCTACAAAGACACTCATCGATGAATCACAGTACTTTGCCAAGGGTAAATACACCATCCGCAACATTGCATGGGGTGTGCGGGAGCACAATATGTGTGCTGCATGTTCAGGCATGGCACTCCATGGAGGAGTGCGTCCTTATGCGGCAACATTTTTCATCTTCACCGACTATGCACGGCCTGCCATTCGACTGGCGGCAATGATGGGGCTGCCTGTAATCTATGTTATGACTCACGATTCTATCGCAGTGGGGGAAGATGGGCCTACCCATCAACCCGTTGAACAATTAGCCTCTCTACGAGCCATACCGAATATCTGCATCATTCGTCCTGCAGATGCCAATGAGGTTGCCTATGCCTGGCGAACTGCCATAATGCGCAGGCATGGCCCCACAATGCTGGTTTTGTCTCGACAGTCTCTGCCTGTTTTTGACCGTAGTAAAATGACCAGTGCCGAAGAATTGCTTAAAGGCGCCTATATCCTGTCCAGGGAAAAAGGGACCGTACCCGATATGATTCTTATAGCCACTGGTTCTGAGGTGCAGTTAATCGTTGACGCACAGGAAAAGCTGGCTTCGGACAAAATTGATGCCAGGGTTGTGAGCATGCCCAGCTGGGAGCTATTCATGGAACAGCCGCAAAGCTACCGTGATGAAGTTCTGCCTCCTGAAGTAAAGGCACGGCTGGCCGTCGAGGCAGGGTCGCCCCAGGGCTGGCATTACTGGGTTGGGGATGATGGTGACGTCATAGGCATCACTAAATTCGGCGCCAGCGCACCTTATAAAGAAAACTTCAAACACTACGGATTCACCGTTGAAAACGTAGTGGCGCGGGCAAAAATGCTGATTGGTTCACTCTGAAAAATTCCCTTTTCCGTTCAGGGCATAGGTTTTTAAACCCATTTATAACTCGCTTCAGGCATTTTTAAAAACTGTTCCCTGTTCACGGTTTAACGGTGAACAGTGAACGGTCAACTGTGAACGATTTAATAGGAAAGAAGGAGCGAAAATGAACCCTCTCCTACAACTCATTGAATGTGGCCAGAGCTACTGGCTGGACAACCTCACCCGTCGAATGATCAGGAGCGGTGAATTGCAACATCAGGTTGATGAGCATGGTCTCCGTGGTGTTACATCTAATCCGGCAATCTTTAATAACGCAATCTCCGGCAGCAACGATTATGATGACCAGATCAGGGAACTAGTGGATAAGGGGCTGCAAATCCACGAAATTTATGAACAGCTTGTGGTCACCGACATCCGTGAAGCCTGCGATGTGCTCCGGCCTGTTTACGACGAGTCGAACGGTATCGATGGTTTCATCAGCCTCGAGGTTTCGCCTTACCTGGCACACGATACCGAGGGCACTAAGGTCGAGGGTAGACGCCTCTTCCAGACTGTAGATCGTCCGAATCTGCTCATCAAAGTTCCAGGGACACCCGCTGGCATTCCTGCCATTGAGGAGATGCTGTATGAGGGGATCAACATCAATGTCACCCTGCTCTTTTCAATCCAGAATTACGAGGCTGTAGCAGAAGCATACATCAGGGCGTTGGAGAGACGTCTAGCCGAGGGTAAGCCTGTGAAGAACATTGCATCAGTTGCCAGTTTCTTTTTAAGCCGCCTCGATGTCCTCACTGATCAACTCTTAGGTCATCGGATACGGTCTGGAGTCAGAGAAGGCGAGGAACCCAAACCCCATGAGTTGTTGGGTAAGTTTGCCAATGCAAATGCAAAGCTGGCATATCAGAGCTTTAAGCAGATTCTTGCCAGCGATCGCTGGAAGAAATTAGAGGGAAAAGGAGCCCGGGTTCAACGTCTGCTCTGGGCCAGCACCAGCACCAAGAATCCCCTATACAGAGACGTATGTTACGTGGAGCCTCTCATTGGTCCCCATACGGTGAATACTATGCCTGACGAAACCATTGAGGCGTTTGCCGATCATGGCATAATCGTGAAAAATTCCGTTGAAATGGATGTGAATGAGTCCCAAAACGTCTTGAAAAATCTCAGGAAAGTGGGACTGAATCCTGACTTTATTACTCAACAGCTCCTTGATGAGGGTGTCCAAAAGTTTATCGATCCCTTTGACAAACTCATGACGACTATTGCGGAAAAGCGTCTGCATTTTCTTGGCAAAAATCACAACAGTCAGACTTTTGCATTGGGTAAATCCAGGTTGGTTGTTCAATCGGCCCTCGATTCCCTCAGAAGCCGCCAGTTTTCTCAGCGAATCTCAGGTGGTGATCCTTTTCTCTGGCCCTCCGAACCCGGAGATAAAGAAACTATTAAAAATCGTCTTGGCTGGTTAAAGAGCATCGGAGTCTTTCGTGAAAAGGGAGCCGAAATAAAAGAGTTCGCCTCCGAGATAAAGGGCGCCGGATTCCTCCATCTGGTGCTTCTCGGCATGGGTGGAAGCAGCCTTTGTCCTGAGGTCTGCCGGGAGACCTTTGGTTCCGGTAAGGGCCGGCCTCAATTGACTGTCTTAGACAATACCGACCCTGCTGCAGTAAAGGGTGTAGTTTCCCAGGTTGATTTAGAAAAAACCCTCTTTGTCGTTGCCAGCAAGTCTGGTACCACGGGCGAGACACTGAGTTTTTACAACTATTTTTATGAACTTGTGAAAAACCAGGTCAAAGGGGAACCAGGCCACCATTTTATAGCTATTACAGACCCTGCAACACCCCTGGTGGCTGAAGCTCAAAAAAGGCGCTTTCGCAGATGCTTTGAAAACCAGGAGGATATCGGAGGACGCTTTTCGGCGTTGTCGTATTTCGGGTTAGTACCAATGGGTCTGATGGGCATTGACATCGATTTGTTTCTTGATCAGGCAAAGCAGATGCAGTATAGCTGCGGCCCATATGTGCCTGCTGCAGTTAATCCAGCTATTCAACTGGGGACGATACTGGGGATTCAACACCAGTTGGGACGCAACAAGGTGACCTTTGTAATTTCTGAACCCATCCGTACATTCGGGTACTGGGTCGAACAGTTGCTGGCTGAAAGCACTGGAAAAAAAGGGGGGGGGCTTGTGCCGGTTGAGGGTGAGCCCCTTGGTTCCCCCAGTGTATATAGCAATGACCGGGTATTCGTATACATGCATGCAATAGAAGAAAATAAAGGAGATACTGAAGAAAAGTTACTTGCCCTGGAAAAGGCGGAACATCCTGTTATTCGTATAGAAGTGAGGGACAAGATGAATTTAGGGGGCGAGTTTTTCCGCTGGGAACTTGCCACTGCCACCGCCGGCTATATCATGGAAGTCAATCCCTTTGATGAACCAAACGTTTCCGAGAGTAAACAGAATACAAATGACCTGCTTTACGAGCAGAGGCAAAAGGGTCAGTTCAACGAAGATCACCCTGCCTTTGAGGAGAGCGGCATCTCTGTCCACTGCGATTCGATCTACGAATGGTTCCATAAGATCAAGGGTAAATCGGTAGCAGATTTTCTCAGATCCTTTGTGGGATTGGCGACCCCCCCTGACTATATCGCGTTGCTTCCGTATTTTCTGAGAACACCTGAACGACATAATTTCCTGCAATCCATACGATTGTCTCTTCGCAACCACTTAAAGGTTGCTACCACACTGGGATATGGCCCCCGCTATCTTCACTCAACAGGACAACTTCACAAAGGCGGCCCGAACACAGGGGTTTTTATAATCTTGACTGCCGATTGTGCAGAAGACATTGCCATCCCGGGCCAGCAATACGGCTTTGCTACGTTGCAGCGAGCGCAGGCACTGGGCGATTTTCGCTCCCTAAACAGCAAAGAACGCCGCGCAATCCGTATTCATTTGGGCAGCCAAATCGAGGACGGGCTTAAGCTGCTGGCTGAGAGTTTGAAATGATGTAACTACTCAGGCACAAAGTGACAAAGGCACATAGGCACAAAGCAGAGCGGAGCAGGGTCGTTTCATTGTTTTTTTCCTACTTTGTGCCTTTGGTGCTCTGTGCCTACCTGAATAGTTACATATATTTTTTAAAAAGAATACTCCCATTGACTCCACCAAATCCAAATGAATTAGACAGAGCTGCCCGTACTTCTCTCTTCTTAGCAACATTAGGAACATAGTTAAGATCACAATCTGGGTCTGGATTCTCATAATTTATAGTTGGCGGAACTGTTCTGTTGCAAATGGTTAATACGGTAAAGACTGCCTCAATCCCCCCTGCTGCACCCATCAAATGTCCTATCATAGATTTATTGGAACTAATCACAAGTTTGTAGGCATGTTCTCCAAATACCTTCTTTATCGCCAGTGTTTCTGATCTGTCATTATAGACGGTTGATGTACCATGGGCATTTATATAATCCACATCTTCCGGATGAACCCCTGCATCATCAAGGGCTATTTGCATGCATCTGGCAGCCTCTATTCCATCTGGATGAGGGCTCACTATATGGTAGGCATCGGATGTCATTCCATAGCCCCCAATTTCTGCATAAATTCTGGCATTGCGTGACAGAGCATGGTTTAATTCCTCCAAAACCAGAAGCCCGGCCCCCTCACTCAGGACAAACCCGTCCCGATCTCTATCAAAAGGTCTACTTGCCTTCTCTGGTTCCTTGTTTCGACAGGAAAGGGCGTTTATATTACAAAGGGCGCCTAAGATAAGAGGAGTAGTAAGGGCTTCGCTGCCCCCAGCGATCATCACATCGGCATCACCCCGCTGGATTATCCTGAATGCACCGCCTATGGAGTGTGCCCCTGCAGCGCATGCATCTGCTGAACAGGCATTGGGGCCCGTTGCTTTCAGGTGAATGGCTACCTGGCTTGCTGCAAGATTGGGAATAGCGGAAGGAAGAAGGAAAGGGGAAACCTTCTTGTATCCTTTCTCTTCCAAGGTTTTTAACCCTCTTTCATATACCGGAATGCCACCCCATGTAGTACCGATAAATACCCCCATTCTATCGGCGTTGGAGCCTCCTATTTTCAGACCCGAATCCTCTACCGCCATCATAGCGGTGGCCACGGCATATTGAATAAAGGTGTCCATCCTCTTTGCAAACTTGGCATTGATAAGGTCCAGGGGATCAAAATCATGGACTTCCCCCGCTATCTGAGATGGAAAGGGCGATGGATCAAAGTTAGTGATTCTGCCTATCCCCGATTCCCCATTACATATCTTTTCCCAGTTCCTATCTAACCCTATACCCAAGGGGGTTATTGCCCCCATGCCCGTTATGACTACCCTTCTGTTCAATGGTAACCTCCTATAACAGATAGCCAACTGCCCAGATGACAATGAATCATGTATATATATGTAACTATTCAGGTAGGCACAAAGGCACAGAGCACCATAGGCACAAAGTAGGAAAAAAAACAACGCAACGCCCCTGCTCTGCTTTGTGCCTATGTGCCTTTGCCACTTTGTACCTGAGTAGTTACGTATACATTAAGTTGATCAAAAAATCAAATACTTTCAGACTCAAAAAAGTCTCATTGGCCATAACGCAAAATAATTATTAAAAATACTTGACAGATATTAAGTGAGATTATATAAATACCCATACTAATACTCCGGAGAAAAAGGACTATAAATGTAATAAGGGGGGGTGATTGAAGACAATAAATACACTAGAGAGGGGGTGAACAACCGAAAACAATAAAAATTGTTTAGGCTTCACGGGAGAGTCAATTCTTAATTTTTTCTCTTACTCACAGGAGGGTGATATGAAAAGATTCAATTTATTTCTCTTGATTACCGCATTGGTGGTCGGTGTAACAATGCTGTTTTCGATGCCGGCTGTATCCAGCGCTGGTCAAATGGATGATGCCCAAAAGCTTTTTGATCAAAGGGCTAATATTGAAAAGGCAAAGGAAGGTATCGAGTTGCTACAGAAAATCGTTGAGAAAGAGCCCAAAAACGTGGCGGCATATGAGATGTTATCTAGGCTTACCATATACCTTGCCATGGACCTGGGAAGCAACCCAGATACAGAGGCAGAGTCATATGAATACCTGGGATTGGCCGGCGAGGTAACCGATGCATGGTTGAAGTTTGCCCCCAACAGCGCTGGCGCAAATTTCTGGAAGGCATATTCTGCTGCTGCTGCTAAGGACATTAAAACAGCCCTCTCTTATGGTGAAAAGGCTTATAAAATCGATAAAAAATACTTTGGCGGGATGCCTCCCCTGGTTATGGGCTACCTGAAAGGGTTGTTGCCTCCGTTCATGGGGGGTGATAAGGTTGCTTCTTACAAGTATATCGATGAGGCTATGGAAGTCGCCCCTGATAACCTTATGATCCACAGGATCAAGGCAATGCTCCTTGTGAATGACGTCAAAGAAGCCGCACAGAAGGCGCTGGTTCACCTGCAGTTCGTTATAGAATCTGAACCTTCTAAAGGTCTTGAACCTGAGTCAAGAAGGGATAAGGCAGTGGCAAAGCAACTTATGGGTGCATACGGTGAGGCATTGAAGGCTCTTAAGTAAATAACCATAAAATATTTTTATGAGAAAAACCCAGGTTGTATAGTCTATGACACCTGGGTTTTTCTATTTTTATCCCTCTTAGGTTAGGCTTGATGGCTTTGTAAAAAGTCCACTATATTCTTAAGTGGTGTCCCTGGTAAAAACACATGGGAGACCCCTATGTCGTTTATTAGTTTTGGTATATCCTGATCAGGTATAACCCCCCCGACTACAACCAGAACGCTATCCAGCCCCCGTTCTTTCATCCTGTTCATAAACCTCTGCATGATCTGGAGATGTCCACCGCACAAGAAACTAAGCCCTACCACATCTGCATCTTCCTGTAAGGCAGCCTCTACCATGCTCTCAACCCTCTGACCGGTACCCAGGTATACTACCTCCATACCAGCATCTGTAAGCGCTTTATTGACAGACAGAATCCCTCTATAGTGATCATCTAAACCTATTTTCCCTGTAACTACTTTTAGCTTCATTGTAATAGAACCCCTCCTGAATCAATCTTTGATAGACTCATAAAAAGTCAAAAATCAGACGGCACAGTAAAAAGCTCCAGATGCAAGGCGCGCAAATCACGAGGAGTGAAGCGTACTTGTAGTTACGCTGCAACAACGAGGGATGCAGCGCAACGCAGCAGATGGACTTTTTACGAAGCCGTCAATCTTTAAAAAGGGAAATCCCGTTCTCCAGCCCAATCGTATTCAAACCCGTCGTTCATCCTCATAACACCTATTATTTCCGGGAAGGTTGCATCAGCCTCTAAAGCATCATAGACATAAGGAACAAGGTTTGTCCCTGGATCAGAAGCTGCTTTTTGCATGCCTTTAATCTTTTCTCGCAGGTTCTTATAGCCCCTTCTCTCCTTAAATTTTTTATATTCATCTAAGTACTCTCCCACATCTGAAGTATCAGGGGCATAGACCTCTGGTTTAAAATCCTCTTCAGGGGGTATCTGAAAACTATTTACGCCTATTACCGTCCTCTCTCCGCTTTCTACCTTTCTCTGAATCTCCAGAAGCCCTTCTTTAAGCTGTCCATGAACCCAGCCCTTCTCCAGGACTTTCAGCCACCCACCCATCTGTTCGATTTGATGAACCATAGACTCTATCTTTTCTTCTAATTCACTTGTAAGCCTGATTCATAACGAATAACCTGCTGGGTTCTGATGGCAAGCCTAACTGCCTCTTCCGTAGGTGTAGCCCATCCTTCATCGAATGAAGGGGTCTGGATGCCCATACTGCCGCCAAGAACAGCAGCCAGGGTTCCTAGAGCCCCCCTCGCAATATTAACCAAGGGCTGCTGACGGGTGAAATTAGACCCTGATACATCTACATGGAACCTCAAACACATAGCCTTTGGGTCTGTGGCTCCGAATTCTTCCTTCATGGTTCTGGCCCATATCCTCCTTGCAGCCCTGAGTTTCGCTATCTCCTCAAAGAAATCCCTGTTCGCGCCCAGGACAGGGCTCAATCTGCTGCCAATGGTATCTATATCCAAGCCCCTTCTTAGCATTTCTCGTATCAATTCGTTACGAATGGCAATGGTAAACGCTATCTCATGTATGGCATTTCCACCGGCCTCCTGTATGTCATAAGAGCTGGTAAACCAGATGTTCCATTTCGGGAGGTTTCTATACGCATACTCACAGAAATCGTTCCCCCATCTTCCCAGGGTAGAAAAACCTCCTTTATGGACAAGCCAATCCATACGGCTCGGAAATACTGATGGCCCGTAATAGAATATCGCACCTCCTATTCCTCTAAGCTTGCTTATATCATAGCCCCTTTTCTTTGCAGTCAATATATAAGATTGCCATACATCAGGATAGAAGGCGTCAGAAGACAGACTCAGCTCATCTAACGGCAGTCCTTCGCTCAATATCTCCACATCCCTGAATGTGTGCAGGGCAACACCGCAGACCCCCAACTGTCCTTCAGCCATAGGTTGATCAGGTTCAATTCCATACAGGGTGGGGCCATCCAACTCCCAATCAAGGGCACTGACCCCCTGTTCCACCAGAAATTTGCATCTCTCATTGAACCTTTCCGGTGTGGAAAGTCCCGCAATCTCCCGAATATTCCATAGCTTACCCCTGTACATCATTGGATGATGTCCCCTTGTAAAAGGATACTGTCCAGGAAGACCTATATCCTTATCAAAATCAATACCTGAGACATCCTCAGGGGTATACACGTTCTTTACCGGAATACCCGAGTCTGTAGTAAAGTTTGTTGCCGCCTCCCGGTATGCCTCCTTGATTTTCTTCCTTCTGTTCTCCTCAGTTTGACTACTCATCGAATCCTCCTCTGAACTATTAGGTATAACGACAATCCATTAATTGTTTATCCTATCCCGGGACACCCCTGTTGTCAATACAAAATCTGTGATTCAGACAGCAGATCATAGACATCAGACTTGGGGGAAGAGAAGGAATTGGGATACTTAGACACCAATAGACATGAAGAATTATAGGCAAAAGCTCAAGAAGGTTTAAGAATACCCCAAAGGGTTAATCTCCTATATATAAAAGTCTGGTGTCTAAAGTCCAGTGTCTGAATTGCTGGGTCACCTCAGTTTTTACACCCTGTTATCAACAAATAGAATTGTCCTATTTTCTGTCCTCGGAGAAATGGTAAATTTGGAGTCGAAATATCTCCTGTAATATGCTCTGTCCGTCTCATACATCACCTCCATTGGTGCGTTGTAAACCGGACAGTTTACTTGCTTCTGACACAGAAATCTTTCCTCTTGACAAATGCCCCGATTTTACTAATATTGCTTCATGGCTAGACTGAGAGCTTTGAAAAATTACCCATTTTCGCTTCAGCATTAATTTTTTGACCTGGGTCTTTATCTTTTGTTCGCAGGCTTGATAACCGGTTTTTTTAGATGATAGTCAGTATGCTGTTCGAATGCATATGCCACCTGCAGAAGTCTCCCTTCATCAAAATGTCTTCCCAAAAACTGTAACCCTATAGGCAATCCTTCTCTGCTAAAACCACAGGGGATGGATATGCCGGGAATTCCAGCGAGATTTGCCGGTATTGTAAATATGTCGGAAAGGTACATCTGCAAGGGATCATCTGTCTTTTCTCCAATCTTGAAGGCAGGGGTCGGAGCGGTGGGGGTGAGCAGCACATCGCATTCCTTGAAGACTTCGTCAAAGTCTCTTTTTATAAGGGTTCTCACCTGCGACGCCTTTTTATAATAGGCATCGTAGTACCCTGCGGAAAGGGCATAGGTGCCGAGCATGATCCTCCGCTTAACCTCTTGTCCAAACCCTTCAGATCTGGTCTGTGTATACATCTCCATTAATCCATTAGTCCCAGAAGCTCTATGTCCGTATTTTACGCCGTCATAACGAGCCAGGTTAGAACTAGCCTCTGCCGGTGCAATTAGATAATAGACCGCTACTGCTTGCTCACTATGGGGCAAGGAGACCTCTTTGCAAGTTGCCCCCAACTTCTCCATCTCTTTTACCGCACTCCATAAAGACTTGTCTACATCCGGGGCAATCCCTTCTATAAAATACTCCTTGGGGATTCCTATCTTTAACCCCTTTATATCCCTCCCAAGACTCTTTTCATAATCAGACACTTCAAGGTCTATAGAGGTGGAATCCAATTTATCATGGCCACTTATAACGGATAACAGGATACTACAGTCTCTGACATCCTTTGTCATAGGACCAATCTGGTCCAGGGAAGAGGCAAATGCCACCAGGCCAAAACGTGAGCCCCGCCCGTAAGTCGGCTTTAGACCAACTATGCCACAGCATGCCGCCGGCTGCCTGATGGACCCTCCAGTATCAGACCCCAGGGCTGCAATACACTCATCTGCAGCAACTGCACTTGCAGAACCACCGCTGGACCCTCCGGGGATTCTTTCTGTATCCCAGGGATTGCGGGTTACACCAAAATGAGATGTTTCAGTAGACGACCCCATAGCAAACTCATCCATATTGGTCTTGCCAATAAAAACCGGCAGGTGTTCGTTTAATCTCTCGATTACAGACCCATTATATGGGGGTATGTAATTTTCCAGTATCTTTGAACCACAGGTAGTCTTTATCCCTTTTATACACATATTGTCCTTTATCGCCAGAGGAATTCCCGTTAGCCTGCTTTGCTTACTTTCTTTGATTCTCATGTCGGCCATTTCTGCCTGTCTCAATCC
>JACQWO010000072.1 GCA_016209225.1 Desulfobacterales bacterium | reverse complement strand
GCAGGATTTCGGAGATTACCGGTACGTTCCCCGTGCGAAAAAGTCGAAATATATTCCGGTAGTTCTTTCCCGAAAGGAAATAGAGACCGTGCTGAAGCACCTCCAATATCCTTATGGTCTCGTGGTCAAATTGCTTTACGGTTGCGGGCTCAGGTTGTTCGAATGTCTGCAACTGCGGGTGAAGGATTTCAATTTCGACACCGAAATTCTTACGATACATGGAAAGGGGAAAAAGGACCGCACGGTTCCTCTTCCTCAGACGATTCTGCCGGAACTGACTTACCAACTTGAGTTTAGAAAATTGTTTTTTCAGCATGAGAGAAAATAACATCTTAACTTGGTACTGAAGCCATGTTTCATTATATCCTTCCCCTGTTTTATGGGTCGAAAATAGGGACGTTGGAAATTGGAGCAGCTTCACAGCACCTATTTGTTTTAAATCAGAAGAATATTACGAGCAGATAAGCATGGCAAGAAATTTTTTACTTCTTCTTCCCTTTAAGGAAGGCATACCGCTTTGTCCCTCAGTGACTCTAAACGATAAGATTGTACATGCCATTGAGTTAATGGTTAATAACGACCTCAAGTGTATTGCTGTAATAGAGAATCAACGGCCAGAGGGAATGGTTTGCCTTAAAGATGCTTTGCAGGAGATGGGTTTGCAGGTTACAGACAAGTAAATTCTATGTAACTACTCAGGTGTTTAGGCTGAAGGCTGAAGTCTATAAAACATCTCGCAAAGCCTTCCGCCTTCAGTCTATCTACCTGAGTAGTTATAATTCTATTCACATTTGAGATTAATATCCTTAGCATCTATCCCTTCTTCCTTCATCAGTCGGTGAAGATATTGCCTTTGAATACCCGCCATAGCAGCAGCCTTACTTATATTCCCCCTGCTTTTTCGCAGGACGGACAACACATAGTGCCGATGAAACTCATGAGTCATCTTATCCTTGGCTTCTTTAAAGGATAATCGGTAGATATCCTCATCAAGGTAAGGATACGAAGCCTTCTGCTCATTATTTGGGAATAGGTCTTTCACCTCCAGCGTGTTGGTCCGGCAAAAGATAACGCCGCGTTCGATGATGTTTTCCAGCTCTCTCACATTGCCGGGCAATCCCAGTGAAAGAAGTGCCTGCATGGCTGCAGATGAAATGTCTATGATCTCTTTCTGGTTAGCCCGCGTGTATTTTTTTAAAAAATGATAACTCAAAAGGGAGATGTCCTCTTTTCTCTCCTTAAGTGGAGGTAATTCAAGATGGATGACATTTAACCGGTAGTAAAGATCTTCCCGGAAACGTTTTTCTTCCATCTCCTCCTTCAGATTGTGGTTTGTGGCAGCTACAAAGCGTATGTCAGCCTTTTTGGTGACCACACTTCCGACCGGCTTAAACTCACCTTCCTGTACCAGCCGAAGGAGTTTGGTTTGCATGAGAGGGTTGAGATCGCCGATTTCATCCAGAAAGAGGGTCCCCTGGTGAGCCTCTTCAACCAGCCCCCTTTTGTCTTTCCATGCCCCGGTAAAGGCGCCTTTTACATGGCCAAAAAGCTCGCTTTCTATAACCTGTTCAGGGATAGCAGTACAGTTGACGGTAATCATTTTATTGGAGCTTCGAAGACTGTTTTGATGGATTGCCCTGGCGAGCAATTCCTTGCCGGTTCCGCTGGCTCCGGTGATTAACACTGTAGCCGTGGTAGGGGCTACCTGCCTTATTTGTTCAAATATCTCCTTCATAACCGGACTTGCCCCGACCATGCACGAAAAACCATCTCTCTCCTCCAGCGCCTGACGAAGAGCCAGGTTTTCCCTTACCATATCCCGCCATTTCATAACCTTGTTTATCGTTAATAGAATCCGTTCTTTTCGAAATGGCTTGGTTATGTAGTCATAGGCGCCTTTCTGGACTGCCTCCACTGCGGTTTCAATAGTGCCATAGGCAGTCATGATGACCACCAAAACCTTTGGGTTTATTTTTTTGACTTCTTCAAGGAGTTTGATGCCATCCATCCCGGGCATCTTTAAATCGGCTATTACCAGATCAAAAGGCTGTTTCTTAAACAATTCCAAGGCCATCACCGGATCACACTCTGTCACCAATTGATGATCCGTCTTCTCGGAAATAATCCTCCTCAAAAGAACCAGCATGTCTTTCTCATCATCAACTATCAGTATCCTTCCTGACATTATCCCTCCTGAGTCGTGATGGGCAGCTTTATGGTAAAGGTAGTCCCCCTCGGCCTGCCGGGTGAATCAGCAGTATGGCTGACACAATTTATCGTTCCTCCATATTTGGTTATAATACCATAGCTTACGAATAAACCCAGACCGGTCCCTTCCCCTTCCGGCTTGGTGGTAAAGAAGGGGTCGAAGATGCGGTCTATATCTCCTTCTTTAATCCCCACACCGTTATCCTGAAAATGAACTATGGCCTTTCGGCTGCCTCTTTCCATGAATGTCCGGATATTTAACATACCCCCTCCATTCATGGCCGCTGCGGCATTGTTGATCAGGTTCAAAAACACCTGCTGTAATTGTCGGGAATCACCTTTAACCTGGGGGATGTCTTTATCTAAATCCAGAACCAGTTCAATATTGTTCATCTCAAGGGTGTGTTTCACAACCTTGATTATATCCTCAATACTATGGTTCAAATCAGAGCGCTCAGCGTCGTCCCCTTCTCCCTGACGGGCAAAGCTTAAGAGATTTTCTACAACCTGTTTGCAATGGAGACCCTGTCTTTCTATGGTTTTCAGGTCTTCATATTCCTGACTGTTCTCATCTGTTTTTTCCAGTAAAAGGTCGGAGAAGCCCAGTATAACCCCCAGTGGGTTATTGATTTCATGGGCAACACCAGCCGCTAATGTCCCCATAGATGCCAATTTTTCGGTATTGATGAGCTGCCTTTCTAATTGTTTGTTTTCCGTAATGTCCCTGGCAATACATAAGACAGAAGACACCTTGCCCTCTTCATTCTTTAAGGGCATGAAATTGGCACTGATCCACGTTTGGTGTTCTCCCAATGTTAACATGAACTCATCACGAACGCTCTTCTCGAATCTATAGACCAGTCTTATCAATTTCAGCTGCCTTTCAACAATTTCATCAGAAAATAGGGCAGAAAGCTTCTTGCCCAGGAAATCTTCAGGACAGCCCCCGAAGAAATTGGCAGTAAAGCTGTTCATGGACTGAAAATGGCCTTCAGAATCTACCGTAAAGATAAAGTCCTCAGCGCTTTCTACTAGAGAGCGATATTTTTCTTCTGATCTTTTGAGTTCCCAGGTTTGATTGGCAACCTCTTGCTCCAGAGTGCGAGACCAACGTATTTCAAAAAACAGGATCGTTGCGGCGCCCAATACAACAGCCACAATGATCAGCCCCTGCAACAGAAAATGCCGCAGATAGGCTGAATAAATTGCCTCTTCAACCTCTTTTATGGGCGCTGCCACGGCTACAGACCACTTTTGGGGCGGATTGTCTGAGATAATTATGGGGGAGTAGGCAATCAGTTTCTTTATCTCTCCGGTAATTCCCCGATGCCAACCGGAAACATACCAGCCTGTGCCCTCCAGACCTTTGAGCATCCTTTCTTTCTGAATAAAATTGATCTTTCCGTAGTAAATACTTGCATCCCGCTCTTTACGAACCTTGAAGGCATCCCTGCCGACAAACTTTGTCTCGGGATGAAAGAGGAAAACCCCGTTGTTATCAATAATCCAGGCATATCCTGTCTTTCCGGAGCGCACATTTTTCAAAAAGGGGGTCAGGAACCATGAGACATTGACATGAAAAAGAAGCAGTCTTTTAGAAGCGCCTGCCAGAGATACCGCCAATTGCAAATCTATTCCAGAATACTCTGTCCGGGGAGGGGAAACCCAGACCCCTCTATTGTTTCCTATATTCGGGCCCTGTCCATTATGCAGTCCCTGGTCGGATGCCTGATTTAATGTCCAGTGTCTATGAGACGTATATATATGGGTCTTTTTGTTCCCCAAGTCTACAACATCAATTCTCCAAACGCCACCCTCTAAGACATGGGAAAGACTCTTCTGGATAGTTTCATACTGCCTATCAGGGGCTTGATGCCCATCAGAGATATCCTTGCCAAGGAGAACAAGCTCTTTTCTAAGGAAGTTCATTTCCCTTTCAACCAGATTGGAGATATTACGGGCAATAACCAGTTGTTCTTCATTGAACTGTCTTCCCACTACCTCTCTCATCTCCCTGCCAGACCAGAGACCCAAAGCGACACCAATTGCCAGAAAGATAGCAGCGCTCAGGCAGACAATGAGAACGACCTTTTTGTTAATCCCAGGGTGTTTTTCTTGAATCATTTCTACCCCCTGACTCCTGACTCCTGACTTCTGACTTCTGCCCCCGGGTAGTTGCAGTGTTTTTCAAATTGTAATTTCCTGCCAGGAAGTTCTTCGCCAGCGCCTCAACACTGGCCTCATTATTCATCAGCATATCCATCTGGCGGGTGAACTGGAGCAGTCGTCCGATTATGTCCAGTCTGTCTTCAATAAGAGAGCACTCATGTTTTTGGTAACGGGCATCTACCCGATCTCCGGTGATCTCGACTGTAAAATCAAGTGATTGAAGGATTACAGCAATAGCCCGGACACGTCTGTTTCTGCGGATATCATCGGCAGCCCCCCCCTTAAAAGAAAAGGTAATATAATTCATACCAGGTGTCGGGCTGCAGTAGGAATCCAGGATGCTGTAGTGGTAGCCAACACGGGAGCTAAAATTTAGATATTTGTCAGAGATAATGGCATAGCTGCGATCACCGAACCTTTCTGTTTTAGAAGGAGGGGAGAGCATCTGCTCTCTCATAACAGATAAAAAGCCTTTAAACTCGACAGGTCGTAATTGACTTTTCTGAAAGTCTTCATGCATTATTCCTCTAAGGAGGGCATTGAAGGGAACTGAGGCGATCTTATCAGGAGGCACACTATTGAGATGCACGTTAGTTTCCGTCATGCCGCCTCCCAAATCAATAACATACAGATCAAGCGGAATAGAGACTTTCAATTTAAAAGCCACTCCCTTTTTATCGGACACAAAATCGCTGAGTTGAAACATCTCAGTATATGAGAATTCATGTACCATCCGGCTGATATCGTGAAGGGACCGGCAAAATGAAGGGGTGAAGTTGGGTGACTTGGGGTCCAGGAGATGCAGAGGTATGATCCAATCACTGACCTCTCTCAGAACCCTGTATACCGGTGTATCCTTCATGGGGCATTCACAGGCATTCTGGAAGGACTCTAATTCAGGGACTATTCCCTGATATACCCTTCCCGAATAGGCATCCACGGTAACTTCCATACCGGTGGGGATAGTGGCTGTGGCCACCCTGGCATTCACAATGGCAGGTACCGAGAACTCCCTTGCCAGAGATGCCATATGTCCTGCTATATTCCCCATATCGGTGATAATTGCCCTGGTTTTCTTCATAACCATAACAAACTTCGGAGAAGAGTGCCTTGCCACCAGAACCGCCCCATCAGGGAAATTCAATAGGTCTTGATCTGAAACCACATGAAATGCCGGTCCGAAACCTACCCCTGCAGAGGCTGTTCTCCCTTTTTCGATCAGCAGAGGGTATGCTGTCAAGACAGGGGTGATGGGATAGCCTTTTCCATAGTCTTCTACACGGAGGGGGCGGCTTTGCAGAATAAAGAGACGTTTCTTTTTGTCGAGAGCCCACTCTATATCCTGGGGGCATCCATAATGTTCCTCAAGTTTCAGGGCGTAGGTGACAAGAATATCAATCTCCTCCTGTGATAGACAGGGTTTATCCTGAAGATCATCCGCCACAGGAACTTCTATCAAATCCCCGTCGGGCTTACTGATCAATTTAACTATCTTGTGGGAGATCTCGGCTGCTATTGTTTGACGATTTTTCCCTACCGTGTAACTGTCCGGCGTGATAACCCCCTCCACGGCATAGGGACCCAGCCCCCATACCGCGGTAATGATGATATTCTCTTCAAGTAAGTTGAATGGATTTCGCGAATACATTACGCCGCTGGCCGCAGATTCCACCATTTGAAGGCAGGCTACACTCATAGCGACATCTTCGTCCCTTATCCCTTTGTTGAGGCGATAGGCAATCGCCCGAGGGGTATAGAGACTGGCTACGACTTCCTTATAGGCATGAATGATTTGATCCGATGGTACGTTTAATTTAGATAAGTATTGGCCGGCATAGGAAAGCTCACTATCCTCTCCGGTCGCGCTGCTCCGCATGGATACTCGTATTCCGCTGTCCTCGGCAAGTTTTGCATAGGCCAGGAGGATGGCATCTTCCAGTTCAGCAGGAACCTGGGCTGAGGTGATTAACTGCCGGATCTCCTCACTGGTAGTGTTAATGGTTTCCGGATTATCAGGGTCAATCCCCACCTTTTTTTTACTGATCTCATCAAAGAGTTCATTTCTGACCATAAAAGATTCGAATGCCCGTGTGGTGATAGCGAACCCTCTGGGTATTGGAAGATGCACCCTGTTATGTATCTCACCAAGATTGGCATTTTTCCCCCCCACCCAATCCACCATCTCCGCATTAATCTGAAGGTAGGGTAAAATCAATTCTGTCGGTGGAATCTCCTTTCTCTTACCCAAAGCCTCTTTGATTTTTAGGTTAATCTTTTCGAGGATATCAAAAAGCAAGGTATAACGGTGACCCGAGAGGTCATCCAGGTTTTTAACCATACGAAGGGCGTGAAAAACAGCCTGGGCAGCCCGGGATCTCACGTATGACATACCAAAGACCTGCTGCCCCTGGAGTCTCTCCTCTATGTCGCTTATTACCTTCAAAAATTCGGCATTTGAGTCCAGCAACATCTTGAAACAGGAATATTTGAAGCGAAAGAGGTTGGACAGGGTATCAGGGGAAAAGGTATCCTTGCTTGATCTTTTTCTTCTGAAAAGGTTAAGCCATCCCACAACAGCGGGCTTAAGCCTGCTGTTGAGTCCGCTGTTGAGCCTCTTCAAGCAATTTCCGCCGGGCATCTTCTACCCCCTCCTACAGCAGCGGGCTTAAGTCCGCTGTTGAGTCCGCTGTTGACTCTCTTCGAGCAGTTTCCGTCGGTAGGCATCTTCTACCTTTAGCAAAAGATCTTTGACATTATAAGGTTTCATCAGGTAATCATATGCCCCCAATCTCATACCCTCAATACCTGCTTCCACAGAACCATGTCCGGTCAGCAGGATAACCTCTACGAGCGGAGCAATCTTCTTGAGATGTTTCAGGGTTTCTATGCCATCCATCCCGGGCATCTTGATGTCAAGAACGGCCACATCGAAAGACCTTTCTCTGATTAGTTCTATTGCCTCGTTGCCGCTGCCAACATCGGTAACATCTATATTTCTTCTTTTTAACCTGCTGGCCAGTGTTGTTCTGAAGTCTTCTTCATCATCTACCAGTAACAAACGGATACTTTCCATATATACTTCCTTCGTTTAGTTGGCAAATGAAGGCCACCGCATTTCACGTTGCCATTCCAATTTTGGCTTTTTACGAGTCTATCAGAAACGACGGCCTCAACAGCGGGCTTAAGCCCGCTGTTGTATGTCTGCTGTTGTATGTCTGCTGTTGAGTGCTTACCCCCTTGAATCCTTAATAATGGAATAGAGGTCATTCATGATCTTTTCCTTCTGACTGCTTATGGAGGCATCGTCCAGCATAATCATGTCTAACTGGCGGGTATGGATGATAAGGTAACCGATGATCCTGAGTCTCTCCTTCATGAAGCCTTCTTCTACTCCCTCAACACGGGAAAAAAGTGCATCCTCTTTGACCTCTATACGGAAACCAAATTCCTCGAGGATACGGCCGACAAAAAAGGCCCGTCTAGCCTTTCGCTGATAGTCAGCGGCACCCCCCTTGAACTGGAAACTGATATAATTTTCAATGGCTCTTTCGCTAACTAGAGCCTCCACAATCGAGAAATGGAAACCAAACCTCGAATGGAGACTGCAAAAATTTTTTGAGATCATAAAATAATTCCGGATAGCGTACGAAGAGCGGGTGGATGGATCAAGTGCAGGATTGGTAGTTGCCTCATGTAAAACGGACAAAAACCCCTTTGCATTAACCGGCGGTGGTCCCCGCCAGGGTATGGCGGTCATTCCCTCCCAGAGGGCGAGCATGGGGACAGATGAGATGTTTTCCAGTTTAACATGCTTTCCCTTTGCCTCATCTCTGAAACCGTCGTCTAAATCAATGACCCAGAACTGCATAGGTACGTCAGTTAGCAGTTGTTTGCTGGCGCGCTCTGAAAAATGATGCTCCTTACCGAAACTGAACATCTCCCAAACCGCCTTTTCATGGGAAAAGCGGGTAATATCATGTAGGGTCCGGCACTTCTGCGGTTTAAAATCCGGGGCATCCGGATCAAGAAGGTTTAAGGGAACGATATACCGGCTCACCTCTTTAAGTATCCCATAAACAGGACTGCCTTCCATAAACCTTTTCTTATGCCCCGATTGCACTAACAGTGCCTCAACACGGCCCTTATATATTTTCCGCCCCTCTGCATCTACCGTTATCAGGTCGCCGTTCCTCAATTTATCGGTTGCCCCGGGGATGCCGAACAATGCCGGGACATTAAATTCCCTTGCCACGGTTGCCAGATGGCCGGCAAAACTTCCCTCCTCAGTGACCACCGCTTGAGCCCGACTCAAGAGAGCAGCCCATCTAGGCAAAGGCGAGGGGGTAACCAGAACAGCCCCCTCCGGAAACTGAAGGGTATCCATGTCTCTCTTTACTATAAAAACAGGACCGCAGGATACACCGGCAGACGCTGTTATCCCACCTGAGATGATCAACGATTCCCCGTTTAATGGCTCTTTTGCCCCTTCAAAATCCTTTTCTCCTGTATCAAACTGCTTAAGCGGCCGAGATTGCAAGATATATATGGAATCATCATGGGAAATACCCCACTCAATGTCCTGAGGGAAACCATAGTATTCTTCTATTTTCATCGCTATCCGGGCAAGCTCTTGGGCCTGGTCATCTGTCAGTGAAGGAGATGAGGCTTTCTCTCCCGCCATATCCAGACGGCATACCCCTTCTTCAGGGTAACAGACAAACTTATACTCCTTGTTCCCGATCTCTTTTTTTATCACATCCATGTTGTCCCTTGAGACAACAAACAGGTCAGATGCCCCGCTGCCGTCAACCACGGATTTTGGCAGCCCCCAGACTGAGTTTATGGAAATCGAACCATCTCTCATGTCCAGCGGATTACGAGAGTATGTGACTCCGCCGGCCAGCGCATCAATCATAACCATACAACCAACACACATGTCAATATCTTCATCACGTATCCCCCTGTTCAATCTGTAAGCCATAGCCGGCAGACTGTATTTGCTGGCGACGACTTCTCTATATGCCTGCATAATATTTTCGGCGCTCACGTTCAGTTCGGAACGATACTGCCCGGCAAAGGATGTTCCGGCAGAATCTTCCGCCAAGGCACTGCTACGCAGAGATACCGTTATCCCGCCTCCGACCTGCCGCTCGAGGTCTCTGTAAGCCTCCATGATCGCCTGTTCGAGGTCGGGGGGAATATCTGACCGGATGATCAGTTGCTGGATGCCGGCGCTGAGGGCATAGAGGTGATCAATCTGCTCTGCACTGGAAGACTGAAGGCGACGGTCAATCTCTGTCTGAAGGTCATTATGGGTGAAAAATCTCTGATAGGCAAGGGCTGTGATCACAAAGCCTTCCGGTGTGGAAATCCGGAGGCGATTTTTTACCTCTCCCAGGCCCGCCATCTTGTTTCCTGTTTCATCGGCCATCTCCCCGTTGATTTCCCGAAGTGAAATAACAAGCCTATCCCCTTTTGGCAGTCTTCTCCGGGAAAGTATCTGATTGATGGACCCCTCAATGTCCCTGAATCTGCCGTACAATTCCCGATATTTATCGGGGGCAAGTTCATTAAGATTCTGGATGATACGGAAGACATTGACAGACAAAGCCGTACAGCTTGCCCTTATAAAGGACATGCCAAAAGGGCGCTCCCCCGGAAGGAACTGCTCTATATCAGCCATTATCTCCAGCGCCTTGTTGTTGGCATTGAGAAGGAGTTTGAAACTATGGTAACGGGCCTTGAATGTAGAGCGAAGTTCCTCAACGTTAAAGACAAAACGTTGTCTCTGTGTGGGGTCTCCCCTAAAAAAAATCTTTTTCAGGAAAGAAAACACGGAAAGTTTAAACCTCTTTGTAACTACTTAGGAGACAGAAGCCAGAATTCAGAAGCCAGAATGAAAAGGGAACCCACTAAAGGATTTTCAAAACTTGATTGTCTGGCAAAAGGCTTATCAATTTGTTTTTATCCGGATATCATCTTAGCGATAGTTATTCTGAATTCTGACTCCTGACTTCTGGATTCTGAACAGTTAAACCTCTTTTTTATGGCCCGCTTTCATTTGTAAACCGAGACCCTCAAAAAGGAAGAGGATTGCATAACCCCACCACAGGGTATACACGACATAAAAGCCGAGCGAAACGCTTAACATACCGACACTCGAAGACGCCGATTTCGGTTCGATTTTATAGAAGTTGTATGCCACCTCGATGGTTCTCTTCATCACCTCTTCTACCCAGGTCGCCTCGGTGAATCTTTCCTGTTTTGTCAGTGCCTTGTTCAGTGCCTTGAATCCTTTATGCCAGACAAACAACACCTCTTTTTCCGGAAAGCCGTATTTCTGGACGATCTCTTCGCCTCGATTATGGAATACAACATTGGCATCCCTGATCGCCACCTCTAAAATCCTGCCAAGGTCACCATTTACCTTAAGCAGAGTTGATTCACTGTCCGCCATACTCACCGAGGCGCCCGCTGCGGAGAAGAGCTGCCCTGCCTTTTTTGCCATCTCTTCGTTATCAAGTTTGATGGCAGCATCAATGCGGCGACCTTTATACTCCTCGTTTTCCCTTAGAACTTTGGGGATGTAGTACGTTGATCCCTTGGCAATGGAGTTGAAAAACTGATCGGCAGCCTGAAAGGCATTCCTCCCTCCGCCAAACACAGGGGTAAACATTATTCCCAGGACAATCAAGAAACTGACAGTTAGAAGAAGACCTTTGCTGAATTCCCTTTTATTTGCCACCAGCATCGTACTATACCTCCCCTCTCAAGACTTTAATATTGCTGAAAAACTTTCCGATTACCCAGATTGCGAAAATCCCCACGGCAATAAAAAAGAGCCAGTTACCGATAGTGGTCAGAGTTGCTGCCATAGCCTTGGAGATGTCAAGGACCTCCATCTCCCTGAGTTTGCCGGGCAGGGCAAATAGCCTGTTCACAAAACCGGCTATAACGGCTACGGCATAAAAAGCCCTGATATAGATTCCTTTGACAACCGTGGTGGTAAGTGCGCCGAGCTGAATTCCCACCAGGGAGCCCAGGAGCATTCCCATTGCCAGGGTATAAAAAACGAAGCCATAGACGGCGTATTGTACAATGGCGGCGTAGCCGGCGGTAAATATGATCTGCAGAATATCCGTCCCAACTGTAGTAAAGGAAGAAACTCCTAGGATGTAAACAAACATGGGAAAGGTCAAAAAGCCTCCGCCTACCCCCATTATTGCCGCAGCGAAACCGACAATAGCCCCGCAGATAGCCACAAAAATCGCGGAAATCTTCTTGCCGCCAGGGGTCAGGTCCTGATCAAAGGCAATAAGGGGAGGAATCCTGGCAGATTGCAACCTGGCGGGAAGGCCCTTCTCCCCGGATGCCATCTCGACGCCATGGGGACTTTCCCCCACGTGAGCTCCGACCTCTCCCTCCATTTTCCTGAGCCGGAAAAAATCTATCAAGGCATAGATGCCTAAAAACCCCAATAATAGGACATAAACGACACTGATGAAGGTGTCACTTAAGACAGGGTTTTTTTCATAAAGTGTCCTGTTGATCACCCCGCCGCCGGTAACACCCAGGACAGATCCGACTAAAAAGGCGATAGCCAGGCCGGTCGAGACATTACCCAGTTTTTTATGAACAACCGTTCCCATAATAGCCTTGGCGAAGATGTGAAAGAGATCGGTACCCACGGCCAGGATGCCTTTTATCCCGGCACTCATGAGCGCAGGCGTGATGATGAAGCCGCCGCCCGCCCCGATAGCACCGGTAATTAACCCTGCACAGATACCGATAAGTATGGATACCATGAAAACAAAGGTAGTATAAAAGGCAGGGCTGTAAGCCTCCTTTCCCCCCAGGATGGGCGGGAGATCAGAAGATGCCAGAGCGATCGATCCTAAAATAATCGGCAATAACATCAAACCCAGTATCCATCGCCTCTTCTTGCTTCTCAATATATTCATAGACATTTCATAATCCCACCTTGCATGGGCCATTGCGCCCATCAAAAGCATTTGATACAATTTTCTCATTAAATAACCTCCTCTTCATCTTATAAATTGTAACCGTTCACGGTTCTCGGTTTACAGTTCACAGTTTACATTTAATGAAGAACTCATAATTCATCTTAGATTCAAGTTTTTGCCAACTGTTAACTGCAAACCGTAAACTGTTAACGGATACTAGAAAATTATCTTCATTCTGGCTCCTGAAGTGAAACGATATAGCCCGGTTTAACTGTACAGCCATATCCTACCGTTGCCAATGAGTCAGTTTCAGAAACTTTGTGAACCATCACCGTTCCTACAGGTTTCCCCTTTTCATTGAGAAGTGCAAGGCAGGTGTTGGCCTGGATACCATGCCTGGTACCCAGGCCAAAGGCAATCTCGTATCCTCCCTCGCCTTTTATGGCCTTATATACCTCTGCCTTTCCCTGTTCTGCCATGAGATATTCAATCTTCCGGGAGAGAAGAAATATACACCCGAAGGCCAGAACAACCAACGGGGAAAGAGAAACAACCGCAACCCATGGAGAGATATTAAAGTATCGTTTCATGAGAGACTTAAAGCTCTGGCGATAGCTCTCATAATCTTTATGAACCCTTATCAGAAAAACAAGGGGCGGCTTTTGAATTTTCTTTCCCTTAATATCTACAACCAACCTATACTCTCCCCGTCTGATACGGGGACTGGTTGTCAGCCGCCCCTGCCACATGTTGTCCCCGAACCAATGACCTTTCTGAATTGAATCTATGGAAAGCTGAATTAGATTTGAAGTGCTCGTGTAAGTTATTTCCCGGGTACTTTCGACTTTTTCTGCCATTAATCCATTGATTTCTGCAGATGTCCCTGGAAGAAGATCAAATACATTTATCGGCTGCCTGAATCCGGCAACCAGGGCATCAATAATTAAAAGACTCAGAACAACACATAAAACAGAAGCAGCCTTTCCCGTGGTGCTTCTCCACTGCCTGACTTTCTCTATGTCCATTTTCAAGGTTCTAAGTTCAAGGTTCTAAGTTCAAGGTTCAAGGTTCAAGGTTCTAAGTTCTAAGTTCAACCCTGAACCTCAAGTGGTTTATTTCTTAAAAATGTCAATCTTGCTGACGTTCATAAACCTCCTGGCCTTACCTTCCTCCTTATAGTAGATGCGGGCTTCATCACCGGAATCCCATGTATTATCCGGAAGGGTAAAGTATTCAGTAGGCAAAGAGAAGGTGGTGAGAACCTTTTGTCTCTTCGAATAGACGGTGATGGTCTTCTTTTCCCTGTCCATCACAGGGAAATTCCTGGGTTTATCTGCCGCCTTATCATAGACCAACGTGTCCTCTTTTCCCACGTTTTCCTTCTGCTCGATCAGCTTATAAGTGATCGTCTTGAAGTTCTGTGTGGCCGTATCAAAGATGACTATCTGGTTTTTCTTAGTATCGAGCTTCATCCGCTTCCCTGCCTTCGGGAGAGCCCCGATTTCCGCAGGATCCTTCGGCATCTCATAAGTAACAGGCGGCAGATAACTGTAGTCAGGGTTCTTAGTGTCGGCCTTCTTATCTCTGATAATAGTGACCGTACCTTTTCCCCTGTCAAATTCGATAACCCTGCCCTGATCTACCTTACCCAATTCCCCGCAGGCGAGAACAGAGGATAAGGCAGTTAGTATCGCAAACATGCTAAGTTTCTTTATCATCACATACCTCCTCATGCTAAGTCTTTCCTTTCTTCACGGCGATTTCTTCCCTTGCACCCTGTACCATTTTGATAAAAATATAGAGAGACATGGCACCCACAAGCCCAAGAATGAGAACAGTCGAGGCAATATCCATAGCTGCTTTAGTCCAGGCTATATAATTTGGAATAAGCTTCATGATGATGGAAATACAACAACCGACAACGGCGCATCCGAAGGCGATACGAATCCCGTACCCTTTAATGTATTTGGTTGCCACTGTCCCGACCTGTGCTCCCATAGCAGCGCCTACCAGCATTATAAGGGCGGCAACCAGCTCCGTCCTGCCCTTGAAAGTATAGGTGGCAGCTCCGTAAAGACCGGAGATCATAACCTCAAAGAGGTCTGTCCCAACAGCTATGTGGGTTGGACAACCGATAAAATAGATCAGGGCCGGCATACGTATGAGGCCCCCGCCGATGCCGAGGATACCGGCAAGCCAGCCGGTAAAAAAACTGATAAAGATGGGTAACCAGGCAGAACAGTAAAATCCAGCCGCCTTAAAATGTATTACCGGGGGGATCTTGATCTTGTGGAGGGTCTTGTGCCATTCAATACCGGTAGCCAGTTTGTCCACCTCCATACCTGCTGCCCTTGCCTCTTTTTCCTTTTTTCTTTTCTTTGCCACGTCAGAAAAGATCATCCATGCGATAAGGATAAGGAGCACGACATACATCCAGCGAACATAGAGTTCTACCTTACCGAGACGTTCCAGCCACATAATCATCTGGGCGCCGATTTCAAACCCTACCACGGTGCCGACAAGCATAATAAAGCCCAGCCGGTAGTCTACGTTCCCAAACCTGCCATGCCGCATTGTAGAAATAAGGGACTTACCCGCCATGTGGGCGATATCGGTCCCGATCGCGAAAGCCATGGGAAAACCAAGGATATTAAGCCCCGGTGTCACCATCCAGGCGCCGCCCATGCCGAAGAAACCACCGATTATTCCGACCCCGATTCCAAGGATAACCAGGCCAGGCCAGAATATTGTAACCCCCGAAATTGGCATTAAAACATACAACCAGTCCATACACTACCTCCCAAGTTTAAAAAAAAGGATTCAAGGATTCTAGAATTTTAGGGTTCAAGTGCTTGTTTTCTAAGGATTTTATTAGTGCCTTAAGCATTTTCCTTGACCCCTTGAATCCTCATAATTTTAGTGTTCAGATAATTCCCTTGACTTCAGGTCAATGCCTATATGGCTCATAACCAGGTCCGCTATAAGACCAAGAAGCACACCGACAATCGGAATGATTGCCACTGTGAGAAGAGTAAAATATAGATGACTTTCATTATATAGATTGGCAAACCATGCCTCCCAGCCCGTCAATATGCGCGTATCAGCCACAATGACGAGGGGGGAAGCCTTTTCTGCAGCAGCCAGGGCAATATCCGATATAACGAACAATGCCATGACCATTACACCTGTTAGTTTTGTCCACAACTTAAACATCTCCTTTACCTCCTGAATTCATCGAATTACACTCACACTGCATGGAGCGTGTGCCACCACCTTGGCTGCTGTGCTCCCCATCAAAACCCTCTCGAGACCGGTGATGCCCGTGCTTCCCATAAGGATGAGGTCAAATCCATCATCTTTCGCCCTCCCTATAATATTGTTGGCCGGCACAACACCTGTCTCCAGGATGGTCTGGACATTGATCCCCCTTTCTTCGAAAATAATCTTTGCCCTATCGAGGGCATCCCTGGCATGTTTCTCCAATTTCTCCTGGATTCTGGGTGGCATGTCATCAAAGTCACCCTTCCCAAAATAGGCAACTGACATCAGGGTAATTTCTGCCTTTTCTTTCTCTGCCAGTTCCAGCGCCCTTCTTACCGCCTTTATGGAATTTTCTGAACCGTCTATCGCTACCAGTACCTTCATAAAACCCCTCCTCGTCATTTCGAGTTAATGCCTAAAGTGAGCTAAAGTTTAAAGTGCCTAAAGTTTTAAAAATGGGAATTCTTATACTAAACTTAGCTTCGCTTCACTCCTTCCCCTTCTCCTGATCAAATATGCGACCAGGAAAGCGGATCAATTCCTGGATCTTTGCGCTGCGAATCTTTTGTTCCTGAATATTCTTCTTTTCAAAGGCAGCTGCCAATTTCTCCAGGACCTCGTCAAATTTTACCGGTTTTATCAGATAATCAAAGGCACCCATCTTCAATCCCTCGATGCTTGTTTCCACTGAGGCATGTCCGGTAAGGAGAATCACCTCGCTCAAAGGCTGTATCTTTTTGATTTCTCTTAATGCCTCGATACCATCCATACCGCCCGGCATCTTGACATCCAGCAAAATAACGTCAAAGGGTTTTCCCTTCATCAGTTCCAGGGCTGCCTCTCCAGTTGGAACACCTGTTGCATCAATTTTCCTTTTCTGGAAACGGTTAACGATTGTTTCTAAAAAATCTGTTTCATCATCTACAACCAAAACCCGGAAGGTGTCCATTTTAACCCCCATTATTTATGGTAACTACTCAGGTTATCAGGTTCAAGGTTCACGGTTGGTTGGCTTACGTTCTTCATATTTCTTGAGATAGTTCATGAATCCACAGTCTAACCTTGAACCGTGAACCCCGGAACTTTGAACCTGAATAGCTACTATTTATGTATTTATGCAACTACGGCCAACATCTACTTCTTCTCCGGGACAACAATAGGTAACCTTACGGTGAATGTTGTCCCTTTCCCTTTTTCGCTCTCGAGGGTGATCGTCCCTCCCATATTCTGGACGATATTATGAGTAATCGACAAACCAAGGCCTGTTCCCTTGCCTCCCGGTTTGGTGGTGAAAAAGGGTTCAAAAACCCTTGCCTGATACTCTTTGGGAATCCCCTGTCCATTGTCTCTCACGCTGACGGCTATGTCGGAATTGATCCTACTGCTGCTTACGTAAACCAGTCCATCCTTGCCTATCTCATCAATGGCATTGGTTATAAGGTTCAGAAAGACCTGCTGGAGCTGGGCGTGGTCACTGGCAATGATGGGCAGATCGGTTTCCAGCTCTTTCTCTATGGCAATGTTATTTGTCCGGGCATAACTCTCCAGAAAGGTTACCGTCTCATTCAGGATTTCGTTTATGTCCACATCCTCCAGATGAGGCTCCATTCTCCGGGCAAATCCAAGCATCCCATGGGTTACCTTTCTCGCCCTCTCCACGTGTTCCTCTATCTTCCTAAGTGATTTTTTATACTCCTCAAAGTTCTGGCTCTTCTTAAACTCCTCCTCTGTCAGGAGATCCTCCATCCACCCGGTTTTTTCGGCAATAACGGCAAGGGGATTGTTGATTTCATGGGCAACGCCGGCCGCCATCTTACCGAGGGCTGCCAGCTTGTCTGCATGGACGAGTTGTGCGTTCAATTCGTTCATCTTCCGGTCAGCCATTTCCAGGTGACTGACGGTCAGACGGGTGGTAAAGATGGTTGTCAGGATGATCAGCAAACAACCGGAGACAACGATAATAATCTCCATCCTTTTCGTTTTAAACAGTTTTGTCATCTCCTCCGACGCATCCTGGCTGATCACCAAAAGCCAGTTGTTTTTTTTCAACCACCTTCCGGCATAGAGGACCTTTCTCCCCTCTCTGTTCACCTTTTCTAAGACCGTGGTACCCTCTCCGAAGATAATGGGGTTCAGATTTGATTTAGAGAGAATCTCACCATCAAAACGCAGGTGCGTTTGATAGATGCCCTCTCTGTTGATAATAAAGGCGTCCCCTGTTTTTCCCACCTGTGCCGCCCGGACAAGACTCTCAAAAACATCAGAGTCTATTGTTGCCCTCAGTATCCAACTTCTGTTGCTCTCCTGACGTCGGACAGCAACGATAAAATGAGGTGTCCGCCTGTAACCCGTAAAGACATCACTGGCGTAAACGCCCTTGCTTTCAACCTCACCGAACCACGGTTGCGAATAATAGTTCAGACCAAGAAGGTTGTAAGGGCCTACATAGGCGACATGCCGTCCGGAACTGTCAATCAAGCCAAGATCAATGAAACCGCCGACTCGATGGTTCATTATCTGAAAAACCTTCCCCAGATTGTCCTCACCTGCCAGATAATCAAAAGTATATGTGTCGGCCATGGCCAGTAGAATGGCGGTGCGTTCCTTTAAGAAGAGTTCTATCGCGTTACCCTGTGCCCTGGCACGGTATTCAATCTGTTCTTCGATTTTATTCCTGAACACCTGGGCGAACTGGTAATAAATAATCACACTGAGGGAAATAAGGGGTATAAAAGCAACTGCCAGGGTGATGAAGACGATCTTCCTCCTGAGGTTTGCATATAGTTGTCTTTTCATCTCAAAATACCCCTCACCCCCGTATCAAGTACGGGGCAGGCTCTAACCCTCTCCCAAAAGGGGAGAGGGGATTTTTTTTTCCTCTTCCAGGTATTTTATCTTTTGCTCCTGAATCGTTTTTCTCTTATAGGCATCCTGAAGTTTGTATAACAGTTCATCAATATCCATTGGTTTCATCAGATAATCAAATGCTCCTACTTCCATTCCCTCAACAGCGACTTCCAGATTTGCATGTCCTGTAAGCATAATCACCTCTACGAGGGGGCTTACCTTCTTGATTTCCCGCAACGTCTGTATGCCATCCATACCCTCCATCCTCACATCCAGCACCACCACATCCGGCGGCGTTTCTTTCAGGATTCTGAGGGCATCTTCACCGCTGGTAACCCCTGTTACCTTTAACTTTCGCTTTCTCAATCTTTTAATTAAGGTCTCTAAAAATTCTTTTTCGTCATCTACCAGAAGGACGCTGAATTCATCCACCCGTGCCACCTCCTTTTCTTCTGGCTGCCTGTCTGATCTTATTGAGAAGATCATCTAGATCGCATGGTTTGGTAAGATATGCAAATGCCCCGAGGGATAGACCATCCCTGGCGGCCTGCTCGGAACCGTGGCCCGTAAGCATGATAACCTCCATATTAGGAGATACTTTTTTGAAGATCTTCAAAACCTCAATACCATCCATATCTTCCATCCTCAGATCTAAAACGGCTACATCGAAATCCTGCCCTTTTATAGTCTGAATGGCTTCTGTTCCGCTGAGAGCAACAGTTGCCTGAATATTTCTCTTTGATAATCTTTTGGACAAAACACTTACGTAGCCCTCTTCATCATCCACCAACAGCAGATTAATACCCTCTGTTTGATTTATCCCTGTTCTCATCATTTTTGACAGTCTTTATTCAAATCTATAAGAAAGTTCTTTTATCCTTGCCTCTCTGATCTTCTCTTCATGCTTATACTTCTTATCCTTTGCCTCTTCAATCTTGGCTAAGAGTTGCTCCATGTCAGACGGCTTCATTAGGTAATCAAACGCCCCAAGCTTCATTCCTTCAATGGCTGACTCCACAGTGGCGTGACCTGTAAGCATTATAACCTCTACCAAAGGGAATTTGCTTTTGATCTCCTTAAGCGTCTCTATACCATCCATACCCGGCATCTTGACATCCAGGATAATAACATCGATCATCCTGTTAGATGCGAGCGTTTTGAGCGCCTCATCCCCGCTGAATGCACCAATAACCCTGAAACCTTTTTTGGATAAACGTTTGGTCATGGTTTCTACAAACGGCTCTTCATCATCAACCAGCATTATGTTTGTCATTATCGTAGTCCTCCTTAACGGCTTCGTAAAAAGTCCATCTGCGGCGTTCCGCTGCATCCTCAGTCATTGCAGCGTACAGGTAAGTATGCCTCATTCCTTCGGATTTGCGCGCCTTGCATCTGGAGCTTTTTACTGTGCCGTCTGATTTTTGACTTTTGACGGCTTCATCTCCTTTTATATTTAACAAGTTCCGACTCTCTCCTCGGCGCTTTCTATTTTTCCCAAACCTATTTCCCCTCTGGCCGGATGGGAAGCTGGACATGAAAGGTTGTACCTCTTCCCACTGCGCTATTGACACTTATCGTTCCACCCATCCTGTCAATTATCCCATAACAGATGGATAAACCGAGCCCTGTGCCTTTGCCCACCGGCTTCGTGGTAAAAAACGGATCGAAAATCCTCTGAATATGGGCTTCAGGGATTCCACATCCTGTGTCAGATACATCAATAATTACAGACTTATTGTCCATGCGGGTATTAATCTTGACCGTACCGCCATCTTTGCCTATAGCGTCGATCGCGTTGTTTATTAGATTGAGAAGAACCTGCTGAAGCTCTGAGGGGGATGCAGTTATAGGGGGGGTATCAGGGCTGAGTTCGGTCTCTATCTTGACGTTCCTATACCTTGCCGTCCTTTGGGAAAGTCCAACTACTTCTTTGATCAACTCATTCAATTCAAGGTCAGATAACTGTGAGCCGGTTTTCCGAGCCAGGCTCAATAATTTATGGGTAATCTGCTTGCACCGTGTTCCCTGTGCCCTTATCTGTTTTAAGGCACGCCTGAATTCATCAAGGGTATCACCCTTCTCGAGTTCCCCTTCTTCCAATAGGTCCTCCATCCAACCCGCCTCTTCCACCATAATAGCCACGGGATTGTTCACCTCATGGGCGATGCCTGCTGCCAGTTCCCCTATTGATGCGAGTTTACCTGCCTCTACGACCTGCTCGCGCATCTTTACCTTTTCCAGGTCAGCCCTTTCTATACGTCCCACTACTTTTTTTGCAAGGAGAAAGCTTATCAACAGAACTGAAAAGAAGCTTACAAAACAGATAGATATAACCAATTTCCTTACGTGGTAAAGGGATGAAAAAGCGTCTGCCGAGTCCTGTTTACAGACCAGCATCCATTCTCTATTCTTGAGAAATGAAATAGCGTAGATTACCCTCTTTCTCTTTTCCTTTTCGGTTTCAACAACTGAAACGCCGCTAACCCCCGGGGATGTTTCCTTAAGGATAGAGTATACAAAATGGGTGTCTTCCTTATCCTTAAATTTGGGATTCGTTTGAAACTCTCCATAGCGGTTCAAGATAAAGGCATGGCCGGTCTTGCCTATTTTAATGTTCTCAACCCGTGAAGTGAATTTTTCTATATCTATAGTAGTCCTTACAATCCAGATTCTCCCCTCATTATCCTTCGTTTTTATCGCTATAATGAAGTGGGGCAATCCTCGAATGCCAAGAAAGACATCACTGATAAAGTACTCCCTGGTCATTGCCTTCTTGAACCAATCCGCATCAGAATACCTCGCATATTCAAGTTTAAAGGGTCCGGCATAGGCACGCTGGTATCCCCTGTTATCTACAACCCCAAGATCGACAAAATCCCCATACCTCTTTTGCAATGTTTCAAGCCTTCCTCTTAAGAAAGAACCATCAAGGAGTTGCTCCACAGTAGCTGAGTCTACAAGGGTCTGAATGTCAGCCAGCTTTTCCTCCAGGAATGTGTCTATGTGGATTTTATGTTTGTTAACGATGGTTTCGAGGTATACTATGGTATTATTTTTTAAAGATCGGCTGTAGTAGTAAATAGTTATCCCCCCGATGGAGATGAGAGGAATAATAGAGATACTGATCATTAATACCACAATCATTCTCGTGAGGGTACGGTAGTATTGATGATTTTTGTCGGATTCAGCTTTCATTTGACTCACAGGGCAAAAATAACTTATAGGGTTAAACAAACCTGGAAGAGAGTTCTTTTATCTTTGCTTCCCTGATCTTTTCTTCATGTTTATTCTTTTTATCCTTTGCCTCTCCGATCTTGGCTAAGAGTTGGTCCATATCACATGGTTTCATCAGGTAATCATATGCACCAAGCTTCATGCCCTCTATGGCAGTTTCTACTGTTCCATGACCGGTGAGCATTAACGCTTCTACAAGTGGTTTCAGCCTCTTTATCTCTCTAAGGGTTTCAATACCACTGAGACCCGGCATCATAACATCGATGATAGCAACGTCAACATTGTGTTCGTTGATCTTTTGCAGGGCATCTTCCCCATTCAGGGCAGTAGTGACATCAAAATCCCGATTCCTCAATCGTTCGGCCAGTATATCTACAAAACTCTCCTCATCGTCCACTAATAACAGCATTGTTTTCATAGGTTTCTCCCCTTGATAAAATGTAACTATTCAGGTTGTCAGGTTCACAGTTCACGGTTGGTTGCTCTAACCGTGAACCGTGAACCTTGGAACGTTGAACCTGAGTAGTTACGATAAAATTCTCAACAGTTAGTCTTCACCCTCTCTTCCAAGATTTTCAAAATGTAATTTCCTGTCTTGCTCCGTTTATGACTGCATAAGAAGATGCAGGCCACACATAGTTGCCATTAGGGCCATGAATCTGTATGCCTGTCATCAGAGCGTAATCACACCTCTCTTTATCCACGATATTATTGAGTGCATTTTCAAGGTCTGTCTGGATAACCTTATGTGTCATCCTTGTAAGCTCAAGAAGGTCGGGAACATGGCCATAGGGGATCTCCCTTAACAGACGCATCTTAAGAAGGCTCTGTTCAACGTCTTCATTGTCCATCGAGAGATTGACCCTGCCCCCTGTCATCTCTTTATGAAAGGCGGTCAAGGCGCCGCATGCGCTTCCTTCTTTTTCTCTGCCTTTCCGTCTACAGAGCCCTATCTCCCCGCCAGAACCGATTGCTATATGAGGCAAGGCATAATAGACATAACGTTCCCTGCCGGCCTCAATCGGTGCATGATGCATCCCTGCTATCAGGGCTGTTCTGCCGGCAAAGAACATACCTGCAAGGCTCGAGAGGTTGAATGCCTCTCCCCATCTCTCTCTTATTAGACTGACTATTGTCTGTGAAATCTCATCTCTACATACATTGGCAGAGGCAATTGTGTTGTCAGCATTAAAACCTGCTTTATCAAGTATACTGTAAGTCTTCTCTATAAAATCGGCTTCAGTATATACCTTCGGGAAAAACCTGCACAGGACATCCTCAAATCCCATTTACCCTCCTGTTGGTCTACACTCAGGGTTATGTTACTTATTTAATCAAAATCGGCATTCCTAACATCGGCCAGAGTACTAAGAGAGCAACTGCTAAAACAGCCATAAGGACTAAACTGGGTATCAGACCATACCCGAAAAATTCTCCAGTGGTAAACTGTTTCGATTCATACGCAATGGCATTTGGTGCAGCGCCTATTAAGAGCAAGAAAGGCATACCTGCCGTTACAAGTGAAGCATACAAGATTGGTTCAGGAGCTATACCAAGGTATTTCGCTACAACAAGGGAAACAGGAAGAGATATTGCAATGGCCGCAACATTCATAATGAAGTTGGTCAGAATCAGGACAAAAAACGCTATACTCAAAACAAAGACCAGCCAGTGCGCCTTCTCGAACATTACAAGCCATTCAATAGCCATCCACTGAGCGGCACCCGTTTGCCAGAGGCAGAATCCGATACTCATTGCACCACCGAAGAGAAGGATGATATTCCATGGTATCTCCTCGAGCTCTTTTAAGGTGAGCACCCCGAATAAGAAAAAGAGAAGGGTAGATACAAGCATAATGGCTGACCTGTCCAGCGCCTTCAATGCAGGAAATACAGATTGTAAAGACATGGTGATAACCACGCCCAAGACACAGAAGATCACAAATTTCTCATCCTTTTTAAAGGGACCGAGTTCTTTTGAGAGTTTTTTTACCCTGTCCCTTAGACCATGGATTACCTTTTTTTCCGGTCTCAAAAATATCATCAGTAAAACCCAGATAAAAAAGACCATCAGCCATCCGATAGGAAACATGTATTTTGTCAGTTCAAAAAAGCTTATATCTGTTCCGGTAAATTCCCTGAACATTCCTGCCGCAGCAGGCGCACGGGCAGAGCCGAGGATTGTTATAACACTTCCAGCCCCTGCAGCATAAGCCATACCGATGAAAAGGGCCTTTCCAAACCTTGTTGGCCCTTCTTCCTCTCCGTAAAGGGTATGAATAGCCATGAGTATCGGAAATACAGTCGCTGCGGCTGCCGTATGTGCCATAAAATGGGCAAGTCCTGCTGTTACCACAAGAGACCCCAACAGGATCATGCTTGTTCTCTCGCCAACCACCTCCAGCATTTTGTAAGCCAAACGTCTCGTCAGGCCTGTTTTTGTGAATGCCAGTCCAACGACTATTGAGCCGAAGATGAACATGACAGACGGGTCCATAAAGTCCCTGAATGCCTCTTTTGCGGGACGGATCGCAAAGATTGCCTGAAAAACGCCAATGGCTATACTCGTTAAACCGATAGGTACTACCTCAAAGACCCACCAGATACCGGCCAGCAAAAACAGGGCAATTGATGCCTTTCCCTCTCTGGATAGAGGGAATGCCTTCCCGGTAGGGTCTACTGCGTCAGGCCATGACGGCATAAAATAAATAAAAAGGAAAACAGCAATTCCTAATAAGATAAATATCCACTTTTTCCAGTTAAACCCCGGGTTGGGAACTGCAACAACAATATCTTCTGGTATGCCCCTACTCCCTCTTTCTTCCATCCTATCTACCTCCGCTACTCCCTTCAAAGGACCTCCGCTATTCCATTAAATTATGCAAGCCTTTATCCTTTCACAGACCAATTTGAATACATCTCCCAGACGTAAAACACCAACAATACCTTCTCCCCTGCTTACAAGAAGAGACTGATGATGACCGATAATAAGCATGTGCAATGCCTTTCCAAAAGTCGCATCCTCTTCTATCTTTTCGCCTTCTGTAGGCACATACATCACCTCTTTAACCCTTTTCTTGGCGACTCTGTGGCATACAGTATCCAGGTCGTCCACCCATAGATTGTGTTTTTCTAACATCGATTTGATAAATTCAGGGCTGAATCCTGAACGAGACACCGACCTCAAGTCTCCAAAGGAGTCATATTTTGGTTCGAGGCTTTTGATCACATCCCATTGGCTTAATTTCCCTACTATCTTTTTATTGTTATCATAGACCAGGATGGCCCGATGCCTTTCACGGGAAACGTCAAATGCCTTTTGTGCCTCCTCCAGGGCATAAACAGCGTCAGCCAGAGAACTATCCTCATGCACTGTTGCATACTCCTTAAGAGGCACCATTATATCCTTCACTCTTATTTCTTTCATTGTTTACTCCTCACAGTTCTAAATTAAACCGTTATTTTTCGTCATATATCTTTTTGGCCTCATCGACCTCCCCTGCCTCTGCAAAGGTTGCAGCAGCCGTATACTTGTCGAGTTTTCTTCTGAAGGCGTCTTTCATTCTCTTTACTAGACTATCGATATCAACAGGTTTCTCCATATAATCAAATATCCCCAACCTTCTGGCCTCTTCTTCATCCTTCTTGGTCCCGTGTCCTGTCAGCATTATGACCTCGATGTTGGGATATGCCTTTTTCACTTTTCTAAGGACCTCCATACCATCAATCCCTGGCATCTTAAGGTCAAGAACCATAACATCAGGCTCCTGATTTTCAACATAACTCAAAGCCCCTTCTCCGTCATAAACAGTATCTGAACCAAGATCTCTCATTTCAAGTCTTTCAGCGAGGGTCTTAACAAATTCTTCTTCATCATCTACCAGGAGTACCTTCATTTTTCTCTTCATTTTATTTTCTCCTTTTCTCTTTTTTTAATATTTCCATGGCAGTTTCAAATTGTCCTGCCTCGGCATAAGTGGCCGATACCGCGATATCATCGAGGGCATCAATGATAGATTTTCTTTTCTTCTTCCCCTCCTCAGCTTCTTTCTCTTTCTTCCTTATGCCTGCCTCTATTATCATCCTTTGAAGGTCACCTATATCTGGAGGTAAAAGGAGGTCGTCGAACGCACCGAGTTTCATACCATCTATAGACAAATGAATAATGGAGGGGGTTGTGAGCATAACCACCTCTGTTAAGGGACGTACCTTCTTGATGCGAGACAGTATATCAATCCCACTCATTTGAAGTTCTTTCATATTGAGTACAACAACATCAATCTTCTTCTTTATTAATGTGTTAACGGCTTCGTTTGCACTGCTTGAGGTAAACACCTTTAAGCCGCTCCCTTTGATCTTTTCAGAGAGGTTCTCCATAAACGTGGTGTTGTTGCCTACCAGCATAATCTTCAATTCACCACTTCTCCCATAGGGGCAAAATAGGCATTACTGATAACAATTAGGTATGCGTGCGACTTTGGACCTACCCTTGACAGATTAGCAGGTCACAGTAGCAGTGCCATACCATATCTTCACTCCAGGAAGGACGATGGATAGGGGTTTGCTACTCTTTTTGTGCGCGGTTTTTCCTGCAAACTCTAATGCATACTCATGTGCCCCAGCCTCAGCAAAGGTAACAGCCGCCATCAAATTGTCAAATGACAGTCTTTTTTGAGGTCTCCTTTGTATGCCTGCAATCTCCATTGCTGTTTTTCCTTCACCGGCTTCTGCAAAGGCCACTGCGGCAAACCAATCTTCAATTCTTTCCTTAATGTTTCTCATGATTGACCTCCTTTTGTTTTGATGGCTTCTTAAAAAGTCCATCTGCGGTGTTACGCTGTATCCTTCCCCTGGTTTTGCAGGGGCAGGCTTGTTGAGGCGTACCTCTAAGTACGCCTCACTCCTCAGGATTTGAGCGCCTTGTATCTGGAGCTTTTTACTTTGCCATCCCAATTTTGACTTTTTGCGTGTCCATCTGTTTTGGTTTGCGTTGCTACCGTTTGTCTTTATAAACAGCAAAATGCATGCCATAACAAAAAAATACCAACAATCAAAGAGTTAGGGAAATTATAGGCAGGTAGTGTATCATTATAATACAATATGAGACACTTATGGCAGCATACTGATGTATCAATTTGGTACTATATGAGACAAAGGCAGGTTGAAAGGACAGGTGGTCCTTTCAAGGTGGTTTAAGGGGGAGGGACAATGTGATTGTGTTGCCGGATTGTGATTTAATAAAATTTACAGAACCTCCTATTTCGTCCATCAATATATTTAGGAATGTCATCTGTAAATCGCTCGTCTTCTCTATTCCATTATCCCCACAAGAGGGGCTTACTTTTGAGGAATCATCTGAGATGATTATAGAGGTATCATCCTTGTTCTGTTTAACTGTTATTGTAATCAGACTTTTCTTTGCCGGCAAATCCAGCAAGTATTCTATGCAACCAAAGAGTATCTGTTCTATTTTGAATGGGTCATTGCGTATATCTATTATTGGGTTATCTGTAGGTATAGTTTCCAAACCTACCCCTTTCAACCTGGCCAATCTTTTTGCAATATCTGCTGTCAGAAGGATAATATCATTGAGGTCAGAATCAGAAGCCTCCTCATCCATGCTATGGGCAAATCGATTTAAGCGTTTAACTATCTCTACCCCCCTTTTGACCTGTTCCTGCATACTTATATTGATCTGAGTCAGTCTGCTTAAATGAGGGTTTTCCTTCTGATCCCCTTTAGTTAAAAGATCACCGGCTAGCCCTGATGACTCATTGATAATAGCCAATATATTTTTAATGTCATGAGAAAGGCTGGCAGTTACCTTACCAATAAAAGCAATTTCTTTGATTTTAAGAAGTTGATCATCTGCTCTTTTCATAATAGAGACTATTCGTCCTACTTAATATTACCTGCTTTTCATAGCTTCATTCATCTTCTTTATTAAGTCTTCGATATCAACCGGCTTCATTAAGTAATCAAAAGCACCTTGTTTCATACCATCGATTCCGTCTCTGGTGGAGCCACGCCCTGTAAGCAGAATAACTGGAATATCAGGTAATATCTCCTTAATCTGTTTGAGAACATCGAGGCCACTTAACCCCGGCATCATGACATCTAAAATAACAATATCCGGAGTTATTTGATTCATTTTAGCCAGGGCATTTTCACCGTTGTAAGCTACTTCCGTTTCAATGCCTCTTAAACTCAGTCTCTCCGACAGTGTAGTTACAAACTCCTCTTCGTCGTCAACAAGTAGGACCCTTAGATTAGACATGGTCACCCCCTTCCAAATCTGGTTTACTCTTTATCGGGATAATTACAGTAAAGGTAGTACCATCTCCCTCCTTACTTTGCACGGTAAGGTCCCCCCTAAGCTTCTGTACAATTCCATATGTTATAGACAACCCCAGACCTGTTCCGTATTTCTTCTTTGTGGTAAAAAAGGGCTCAAAGATATGGGGAAGGTATTGCTCGGGAATACCTTGACCGTTATCTTGAACAATAACCTGCACGTTGCTCTCATCCTTAATAGAGGTTGTGATATGAACCATTCCACCATTTTCCACAGCCTCAAACGCGTTAGTAATAATATTGAGAAATACCTGTTGAAGCTGTCCCTTATCGCTTATTATTCCAGGAAGTTCTGGATCGAAATTTAATCTCAAGTCTATATTTCTGTGGAAGGCTTCTCTTTCAAGGAATCCAATAACCTCTTTGAGGAGATCTGCGAGGTCGACGTCTTCCAGATTGACATCCATCCTTTTGGCAAAGCTGAGTAGTCGATGAGTAATCACACGGGACCGATCCACAGATCTGTGAATAGAGCTTATTAATCCGATGAACTTCTCTCTTTCAGAGAAATTCTCATTACGTTCTATAATGTCCATCATTAAACCAGCCTTTTCATTAATTATAGCCAGGGGATTATTGATCTCGTGAGAAACGCCTGCAGCCAATCTTCCAACAGACGCCAGCTTATTGGCGTATTGCGCCTCACGAAGGGCGGTTCCCCTACGTTCATCGGATTCCTGGATGTGTCTTACAAGGGTTTTTACTATTCCGTAAGTGGCCCCAATGATTAAGATACAACTAAAAAAAAGCACCCAGAACAACTCGCTCTTTAAGGCAAACCATGTCTTCATAATCTCCCCTGGTTTCTTAATGAAGATCAGGATAAAAGGCTTTATATCCAGACAGGCGTACCCTATTAATGTCCGATATCCTTTAGAAACGTATCTTTCCTGAACAACAGCGCTGGAAATCTGAGTTAGAACCGGCATAGACAGAGGGTACTTATCCAGCACCTTTCCATGGTACCTGGACGGTGTTTGTAGAATTCCATCCTGGTTGATTAAAAAGAGATCACTCCCAGGTTCTAACTCCATGGAGGTGATAATACGATTAAATTTTGCTGTATCAATTGTGGCCCGAATAACCCAAAATTTTCCATTGTGAAGGTCTCTTTTCACTGCTATAACAAAGTGAGGGAACCTCCTGTAACCCATAAAAACATCGCTTATGTATTCATTACGAACCATTACCTCTTTGAACCAGCCCTGATCTTTGTAATCTTTACCCCTCAGGTTATAAGGCCCAACGTATGTTTTTTGCAGACCGGAAGAATCAATGACACCTATATCGACAAATTCCTTGAACTCTTCTCGTAGAACCATAAATATCTTGATTAACTTTGCCTGATCATTGATTTCTTCAAAATCGTAAGAGTTGGTTATTAGATTAAGAGAAGACTTTCTTTCTGCAAGGAATATGTCAAGAACATGTTTAAGGTTGGTTAACTGACTCTGGATGGGTTTAATCGTTTCATCCCTTATGGCATTCCGATATTGATGATAATTTATGATAGCCATTAATATCATGGGGATTATTGCCATAGAGATAATAATTATCATCAGGTTTCTGCGCAACCTGTCATAGTGCTTTTGGGGGGGGTCATCGTTATAAAGAGAATCAGATGTCCCTATTCTTGTCCACTTGCTAAACCTTTCTTTAATCCCGGGCATAAACCATTTACCCCTGAGTTTTTTGAAACATGAGATTGGTTCCCTGCTCCAGACTGCCCTTTAAAAATAGATCTAAAACCTCTTCATAAGGGCCGACCACTGAATCTATAACCTCCACCTTCTTCCAGTTGAGGTATTGATAGAATTCATCTTCAATCCCACCACATATAAGATGGGTTATACCCTGTGAGAGAATCATATGACATAACTCTTCCGGAGAGGCAGAGGTTAGGACTATAGTTTTTCTTTCAATGGTCTCTCTTTTATCATTTAAGGAGGCTATAAATACAACAGAGGAAAGATCAAAACGAGGTGCAACATCTTCTTCATAGATGGTTATGAGGATTTTTTCCATCATTGTTATCTGTTTCCCAAGATTGCCATGGAACACATGCTTAACTACTACAAATGGTAACTACTCAGGTTGTCAGGTTCACAGTTCACGGTTGGTTGCTCTAACCTTGAACCGTGAACCTTGCAACTTTGAACCTGAGTAGTTATTACAAATCTTTATCCAAGTTTGTACTTTTTCAGCTTTCGATAAAAGGTTGCCCTCCCCCATCCCAGAAGTTTAGCTGAACCTGTTCGATTGCCCCTGGATTGAGTAAGAGCCTCAACGATCATCTGTTGCTCAATCTTCTCCCAATCAAAATGACTGGTGGCTTTGTAAAGGGATTCTCTATACATAGGGGGCGTTGATGTATTGGAAGAGGTGTTTGCTAGATTATCAGACACGGGTACACCCATGGTTATAGGTTCATGTAAATAGGAAGGCAGGTGTTCACGGCGAATTACCTCATCCTGACATAGATTTACGGCAAATTCGACGATGTTTCGGAGCTCCCGTACATTACCAGGGTATGTGTAATTTAACATTATTGGAATGGAATTCAAGGAAAATCCGGTTATCCGCTTGTTAAATTTTTTAGAAAAATGCTGCAGAAAATGATTCATTAACAACCTGATGTCATCCCCCCTTTCCCTCAGAGGGGGTAGCTCTATACGGATAACCTTCAACCTAAACTTAAGGTCTTCTCGAAATGTCCCCTGTCTTACCATCTCATTTAAATCCCTATGCGTTGCGGCAATAACCCTTGCATCCGATTTTACCGGTTTATTGCTCCCAAGAGGGTAAAATTCTTTATCATCCAGAAAGGTGAGGAGCTTAACCTGGAGGGATAAAGGGAGATCTCCTATCTCTGTTAGATAGATAGTCCCATTGTTAGCCATACGAAAGCGCCCCTGTTTATCTTCAACTGCTCCGGTAAATGCACCCCGCTTATGTCCAAATAATTCAGATTCCAAAAGGTTTTCGGGCAGCGCACCGCAATTTATCTTGATAAAAGGTCCCTTGGCCCTCATTGAGGAGAGATGGATCGCCTCAGCCAGTAAATCCTTACCTGTGCCTGTTTCGCCTGTTATCAAAACCGAAGAATCGGTTTGAGAAACAAGCTGCAAGGTTTTGAATATTTCCTCCATCTGAGGGCTGTGACCGATGATGTTATGGTAGCTGGATGGTCCCTGGATCTTTTGATCAAACTCCCTGACCAGAGAGATATCTTCGACTGTTTCAATAACGCCGATAGGTTTGCCATCATGGTCCTTCAATGGCGAAAGATTGATTATGACTGGCACCTTCTGTCGAGCGAGATTAATAATATCCCCTTCAGCGCTGATCTGATCTTCTTTCTCCAGAATTTTTCTGGCAGGACACTCTCCAGTACAGAGGTTGTTTCTCATAATATAACGGCAGGGGACACCATAAGCTTCCTTCCTGTCGAAACCAGTAAGGCTTTCCATGGCTCTGTTAATGGCATGAATGCGTAAATCTGGAGAGATAAGGGCTACTCCTACTGGAATTCCATCAATAAGCTCTCTAATATCCATCCTGAGATGGTCGATTGGCCAGTAGGTTTTATTTTCCTCAATTTCCATCAATGATACCCCTAAAATCAACAGGGAAGACTGCCTTTTCCTTCGGGATTCAATAGATATTATCTTTGGTTACTATAGCAGAGTAATGGGAAAAGACAAGGAAAAACCAAAGCGTAGATATGGTTCAGAGGGTTAATAAGATTCAGACAAGCAAGGATGGGAAGGGGCATTAGTGTCCTACCGCCAGGATACCACTGGCTGCCAAGCCAAGGATAACCACTTCCAGCAGAGCCATGGTTGCATATAGCTTGTCGTTGTTTTTCAAGAGAACAGGTATGATCGCAATGTAGCAGATGATAGTAACACCGGCAAGGATAACAATCCCTATGAAGTTGATAAACTCACTATACCTCAACATCCCAAGCCAGCTCCAGCCATCTTTGATCTTGGCATAATAAAGATAATCATGGACGTTCATGGCGCAATAGATGGAGATCTTGTCCTTGGGGATATAGGGCTTTATAATGCCTAAAGCATAGATAGCAAAGGTAATGAAGAGAATAACAAGGCCCAGGTACATCCCTTTCCTTAAAACTTTGGCATAAAGAACCTGTTCGGGTCCTGCCTCTAATGAGGTTTGTGATTTGTCAGTCATTATTTTTCTCCTTGAGTCTTTATATACGTTCTTATCTTATAAAATTCTTACTTTCCTGAAAGTGTTTTTATTTAAAAGCCTAAACCCTTGCCTAGTGCCTTGATTCCTGCAAATGCCAGCATACATATAACTATCCAGCGAACAACTGAAGGCTTGGCCACTTTAAGAAGAGGAACCCCTATAAAGGAACCAAGCATAATCCCTACCAGAGAGGGAACTACTATCATTGGTATAACGCACCCTTTGTTCAAGTATATCCAGGCTGCTGACGTATCAGTGATCGAGAGAAGGAACTTACTTGTGGCTACGCTTATCTTCAAAGGAACACCCATTACAAGATTGAGTGCAGGAACGTTAGCCCAACCAGCTCCAAGGCCAAACATACCGGCCATGATACCGATGGCAATGAACAGAGTAAGGCCCAGGGGGGTACGGTGTATTTTCCAGTTAATGACCTGTCCTGTGCTTTCCTCCCGGTAGACCCCATATATCCGCAAGGCAGAGGAGAGCATATCAGATTGAGGCACATCCGGGAATTCCGATTTCTTAGCCGTCAACATAAGGATACAAATGCCAATGATGGTAGCCCCCAGGGCCGTTTGGATGATATTGGTGGGGAGAGCCAATCCGATCATAGCCCCTATGATAGCACAGGTCGAAGCAATCAACGCTACCGGGATGGCGAGTCTCAGGCTGGCAAGGTTTAGCCTCAGGAGGCCAGGACCTGCGGCCAGTGCACCAGCCAGGGCTACCAGAAGCCCCGCACCCCTGACAAAATCCAGATGAAAAGGAAAAAAACCACTGATAATGGGCACAAAAAGAACACCACCGCCAACCCCCCCCAGTACCGCTAAAATTCCCATGACAAGGGTAACCAGAAAGAGGACAACAGGCCAAAACCACCAGGCATGGGCATTACTTTCTGCACCGGAGGTCTGGGCAGTTACTTCAGCCAAGACAGGATGTGTCAAAACCATAAACCACAAAGAGCTCAATATAACAATTATCCACCATTTAGCATTCTCCCCCATCTCTTACTCCTTTTTATCCGTAATAACCAGCGATTTCCTTTCGGGTCTAACTTTGATAAAGTCGTAAATAACCCCTATGCCTTGTGTAGCACCACGAAGCCGTCATCTTTGGCTACTATAGCATAGTAATGTAAAAATACAAGGAAAAATAAGATTTGAAATCCCTCAACAAGACTATCGCTGTCTGGTTCAGGTTTTTTGACCCATCTATGGCTCACTTCAGGCAGTTTAAAAATGGTTCATAGTTCACGGTTTAACGGTGAACGACTTAATGACCCAGCTCATGATCACTACAAAGGAAATTTTTCATTTTTCAGGATGGGCTAATTATTTTGTTTTGTGTCGGTTGGTTTTGCCTTGTATTTAGAAATTAAATGCTGTATGAATCAAAAAAGTGACCCTTTACCTTTTAGGTACGGTTTTTCAGATGCCTTGTAATTAATAAGTTGGAAAGGCACTCACCACGAGCATGTGCTTACCGTTTTGTAAGAGTGTTTCCCCTGTGCGTCTAATAAGATATTAAAGTTTAGAAGGGTAACAATGCTATACAAAATAGTGGTAAGGTTATTATCTCTTTTCTTCCATTCTTATATCAGGCTAGACACTATAGGACATAGAAATATTCCCAGCTCAGGAGGGGTAATCCTTGCACCAAACCATATAAGCTACTTAGATCCCCTCCTCTTAGGGGTAGGGGTAAAAAGGAAAGTATATTCAATGGCAAAGGAAGAGTTATTCAAAAACGCCATTTTGAGGTTTGTCATGACCCATCTGAACGCATTTCCGGTAAAAAGGGGAAAGATGGATCGGTATGCCCTCAAACGTTCTCTCCAAATATTAAATCAAGGCAAGGTGCTCAATTTGTTTCCTGAAGGCACTATCCCACTGAATGGCAATACGATAGAAGGAAAGCCTGGAGTGGCGTGGTTAGCCATGAAGGCAAATGTGCCGATTGTGCCGGTGAAGATAATAGGATCCGAGAAGTTACTCCCTGATGGAAAGGTTTTCCCGAGGATGGGTCGGGCAAGAATTGTCTTTGGCCAACCCATTTCCTTTGAGACTAAAAACAACACGTATAAAAAGAATAGGAAAAGAATGACCGAGAAGATAATGGAAGAGATAGAAAAACTATAAATTCATCTCTGTAAAGGAGGGAAAAAGTGGAATTTGAGAAGATAATATTTGAGAAGGACAAGGGGGTTGCTACAATAACATTAAATAATCCGGAAGCACGCAACTCTATGACTCAAAAGATGGCCGACGAATTTTCATCTGCGGTGGATTTGCTCAAAAAGGATAAAGACGTAAGGGTTGTGGTCATAACTGGGGCAGGGAAGGCCTTTTGTTCCGGAGCCGACTTGAAGGCAGGGACTTTCCCTGATGGGGAAATAAGCCCTATAGACAAAAAGGATTCTGCAAAAGACTTCTACAAAAAGTTTCTGGCCATTCGGGAATTGGATATCCCTGTTATTGCATCAGTGAACGGTCCCGCAATAGGGGCGGGGTGCTGTCTCACTCTAGTCAGTGATATAAGGATTGCTTCTGAAAAGGCCACATTGAGCATGAGTTTTGTAAAGATAGGGCTCAATCCCGGTATGGCAGGCACCTATTTCTTGCCAAGACTGGTTGGTACTTCCAAGGCGTTTGAGATGATGATTACCGGAGATATGATTGATGCCCATGAAGCATACCGCATAGGTCTGGTGAACAAAGTAGTGCCTCATGAGAAACTGGAAGAAAGCACCGGAGAGTATGCTCAGGTTCACGGTTCACGGCTGGCTACTTTGCGCTCTTCATATTTTCATCGCTCTCTAACCGTGAACCTTGGAACTTTGAACCTGAGCAGTTACTAAACCTCACTATAAAAGCGGACATTTCTAATTGTGGTTGACACAATAAGAAAATTTTTCTTGACCCAAATATTTTCTTTTGTTATTCTCTACTGCTCTTGTAACAGAGAGGCTTTGTTTAATTTTACGATCCCAAATAACAGCGAGGTAGACCATTGACTATCGAAATCTCGGATAAAACCTATGATGAAGAATTCGTAAAGAAAGTCGAAGAGATCAGCGGCGAAAATTTTCACAAATGCATGCAGTGTGGCACATGTTCAGGTGGATGCCCTATGATTGAACATATGGATACCCCCCCCCGGCAGATTATGATTTTGACCCACTTTGGTTTGAAGGATAAGGTTATTTGTTCCAAAACAGCCTGGATCTGCGCAACTTGTAATGCCTGTTCTGTCCGTTGCCCGAGGGGGATCGAACTTACTAAAGTCATGGAAGCTATCAGGCAGCTAACCCTGCGAAAAAATATCAATTATGTTGAACCTTCGGCAATATCTGAAGAGATGATGGCTGACCTCCCTCAGATTGCTCTGGTAAGCTGCTTTAGGAAACACACTTCATGAGAGGATAAAATGAAGATTAGCTATTACCCAGGTTGCACATTAAAGACTAAGGCCAAAAACATGGACTGTCCAGGAGTAGCTGCTCTAAATGCCTTAGGGGTAGAACTTGTGGAACTGCCTCGGTGGAATTGCTGCGGTGCGGTATTTTCATTAGCAGACGATGATCTTTTACACCTTCTTGCCCCTGTCCGCGATCTGATAAGGGTTGTGGAACAGGGTGATAATAAGTTGGTTGTAGCGTGTTCCATGTGCTACAATACCCTGGCCCGTGCCAATCTCCTGATGCGAGAAAACAGCGAAAAAAGGCACACCATAAATACCTTTATGGAAGAAGAGCGAGACTACAATGGGGAAGTAGAAGTAGTCCATCTTTTGAGCTTCCTGCGAGATGAAATAGGGTGGGAAAAGATAAGGGAAAGCATCAAAGTGCCTTTGAGAGGATTAAAGATTGCCCCCTATTACGGATGTACCCTATTACGTCCTCAGTCAGTAGCTATTGAGCCGCCTGAAAAGCGTACGCTATTTAAAAACCTTATTGAGACGATGGGAGCAACCGTAGTAGATTTTCCGGCTTCTACTGATTGTTGCTCTTCCTATCAAATCTTAAGCAACCCTGATGTCGGAATAGAAACCGTCTCTAAGATACTGGAATCGGCAGAAAGTTGGGGTGCCGAGGCTATAGTGACAAGCTGTCCCCTTTGTGAGTATAACCTGGGAAAACGACAGGAGGACGCCTTAAGAAAACACGATAAACTTAAAGCACTGCCTACCTTCTACTTTACCCAGCTACTTGCCATAGCTCTCGGCCTGGGGGCTGAAGTCTGTAACTTTGAATTGAATCACAATGGGGTAATCCGGTTAATGGAAAGTAAAAAATTCCTGACAGCGGCTTGAGCAATTTTTCAGGATGAACTAATTAGTCAAAAAACCTGCTCCAGAGAGCGGAAAAGGGAATTTTTCAGGGCAAACTAATTAAGAAACTTTTTAAGCAACCTCTTAGTGAGGTTTTAATCCCAGAAAATGTGAGGTTGAAATGAATACAACGGATACCACAAAAGGTGAAAGCAGAGAAACTACTTCCGGCAAAGAATTGGTTTCGATCTTCGTCATGGGAAAGAAATATGAGATTCCGAAAAACCTGACTATTATGAAGGCCATGGAATATGCCGGGTACAAGTACATCAGAGGATGCGGTTGTCGTGGCGGAATCTGTGGCGCTTGCGGTACCGTTTACCGAAAGCCGGGAGACTACCATATTTATGTTGGACTGGCATGCCAGACTGTTGTTGAAGATGGGATGTATCTGACCCAATTACCCTTCTTCCCTGCTAACAGAGCAACATACAATCTGGAAGCCATGGGATCTGACCCTGAAGAAGTATATAAAAAATACCCTGAGCTATTCCGGTGTGTAGCGTGTAATGCTTGCACAAAGGTATGCCCTATGGACATCTCGGTTATGGACTATATCTCGGCAATCAAACAGGGAGATTTCGAGAAAGCCACAGAACTCTCCTTCGACTGCATCCAGTGCGGGCTCTGTACTGTGCGCTGCATGGGAGAGATGTCCCAATACCACATCGCTCAGATGGTACGAAGAATCACCGGAAGCAAGATCAAGCCTGAATCTTCCCATTTGAAAACTATGGTGGATAACATCAAAACCGGAAGGTATACCAGGGCTATAACAGATATAAAGAGTATGAGTGAAGACCAGCTGCGAAAAGTATACCAGGCGAGGGAAATGGAACCATCAGAGGCACCTGAGGATTGGAAGCCGGCTGATAACACTTATCTATAAATTTTCACTTGAATCCTTGAATCCTTTATTTCAAATTGCAACTTTTTTGGAGATGATTCAAAATTGTATAATAGGAAGGTACGAATATGCCATACCCACAAGAGTTAAAAGAATTGATTAAGGTAGTAGAGAAAACCAGATCAGAGAGAGTTACCAGGAAAAAGAAGAATGAAGAGGTTCCCTTTCTTTCTTTGGAAGAACGCAAGAAAATACTCGACTATCACCCCGATTTCAGAGAGGAAGGACGGCGGGAGATTAAAGTCGGTCCCAGCAAGGGTTACCGAATAGCCCATGAGATGGTAGATATGCTTGAAGCAAAGAGCAGAGTTAACCCGGATCTCGTAGACCTCTCCCGGGTTGATTATAAAACCGACGTTCTCGTTATCGGAGGGGGTGGTGCAGGAACCTCAGCAGCCCTTCTCGCTCAAGAGCAGGGGGCAAAAGTAATCATCGCTACTAAACTCCGCCATGGGGATGCCAATACTATGATGGCTGAAGGGGGCATCCAGGCTGCAACTAAGGGATGGAAGGATTCGCCTTATTATCACTACCTGGATGTTATGGGGGGTGGCCACTTCAAAAATATACCTGACCTGGTTGATACTCTTGTTACTGAGGCCCCCGATGTTATCCTGTGGTTGGGAAAGCTGGGGTGCAATTTTTCTAAGTTCCCGGACGGAACGTTAAAGACTCTCCACGGAGGTGGGACATGCAGAAAACGGATGCATTATGCGGCGGATATTACAGGGGCTGAGATCATGCGTACCATCCGTGATGAAGCACGTAACCGCTCTCAGGATATCAAGGTAATCGAATTTTCTCCGGCCGTGGAGCTTATCCTTAACGAAAACGGGGAGTGTGCCGGGGCATTGCTTTACAATATGGAGACTGAGGAATACTTCATAGTAAAGGCCAAGGCTGTCATCATGGCGACCGGTGGCAGTGGACGGCTTCATATCCAGAATTTCATGACTACAAATCACTACGGAGCCACCGCTGACGGCATCGTTATTGCCTACCGTGCAGGCGTGGGAATCTGTTTCCTCCATACAGTTCAATACCACCCAACAGGGGTAGTCTTCCCTGAACAGGCTGAGGGTATCCTGATTACCGAAAAATTCCGTGGGTCTGGGGCAAATCTAATCAATATCGACGGACAGCAGTTCGTCAACGAGAGGGAGCCCCGGGATGTGGAATCAGCCGCCGTCATCAAAGAATGTGTTGAAAAGGGCAGGGGAGTTCCAACTCCTACAGGCAAATTTGGGGTTTGGCTGGATTCTCCTATGATCGATACCCTGTCTGGGGAAGGTACAGTGGAGAGGGAATTCCCCGGCAAGTTTATCCTTTACAAGCGATTCGGGATTGATATATCTAAAGAGCCTATGCTGATCTATCCAACCCTCCACTATCAGAATGGAGGATTGGAATATAAGAGCAAGGGTGAAACAACACTGCCCGGGCTTTTTGTTGCCGGAGAGGCAGGAGGGGGCGTTCACGGAGAAAATCGTTTGATGGGCAATTCTCTGCTGGACATCCTGGTATTCGGAAGGATCGCTGGTAAAAATGCTGCTGATTATGCAAAATCAAGGTCAGATATGGGAAGACTCACCCTTGATCACGTCCGTGCCTATCACAAGGGGCTTGAAGAGGCGGACATCCAGACAGATCGGGTGTCTCCAATGTTACTCCCCGATTATACGTTGCCCCACGTAAAAGAGAGACAGCTTACCTCCTGCTATGTAGGAACATTGCGCTAAAAGAAATCCAGGGGTTGTTGCTCAAAGGATTTTTTGTTTGAGCGACAACCTGTTCTTTAGTGGTTGCTCATCAAGTCCTGGCAATCTTCCTTTTCTTGTCCAATTCAAAGGCATCTTCCGGCATTATATCCTGTCTCAAACAGAGATACCTCTATCAATTATGTCAATAACACCCTTTAAAATATCATTTTACTTTTCCATATTACCGAAAACTCAGTTATTCAAAAGATTGTTATTTTGTGCTTGACAAATTTTATACTATTTATTACTCTATTATTGCAATTCATTTTATGAATGTTGTTCAAGATTTGCATTAAGGGGACATCTTGAAACTGGATTTACACACCCACTGTATGGAAGCTACCGGTATGGTTGCCTATCCAAGCATAGATCTAGTGAGAAAGATTGTTGAGAAGATCAAGAACCGGGGATTGGATGGAATAGCCATTACCGAACACGATGATAAAGAGTATGGATTTCTGGTTAAAAAGATAGTAGATGAAAGCCTTGACAGTCAGATATTGATAATACCTGGGAGAGAAATAACTATAAAGGAAATGGGATGGGCAGAAATGGTAGAGCTATTTCTGCCCAACGGTTCCACCTTTAGATTTTTACCACACCCAAGTTATCCTTACCCAGGGGACGATGGATTTGAGTATGATATGAATCTACTCCAGGGAATAGAGATAAGTAATGCCCTTCATGATCGCCAGATCAATAAGAAAAAGGTGGAAGAGATTTCCCAAAAATACAACCTTATTTTGTTAAAGAATAGCGACGCTCACACCCTGGATGAGATAGGTTCATTCCATAATGAAATTTCATTAAAAGAACTTTGCTTGTTAACAAAGGGTTCCCTTACATAATCATTTCAAGGAGCTTTCTGATAAACCATCAACAAAATACCGGTAGAATAGCCAATCTTAGGAGGTAAAACATGGCAACAAAAGTAACTACCCCGGGGAAAAAGAATTTGCAGACCACATTGGAGATAGGCAAGGCCATTAGGGCATATTACGAAGGTGTGAAAGAAGCCAAGAGCGCAGGGAAACCTGTAATCTGGTCTTATGGATTAGTGCCGCGTGAGATATTTCATGCAGCAGATGCACCGGTACTCTACCTTGAGCATCTTCCACTGATGATAGGGGCGAAACAGCTGTCGGGCCGCTATATACAACTCGCTGAGGAGGAAGGTTTTTCAAGAGATGTCTGTGCCTTTCACAGGTGTTTTTTGGGGTGTGCAGTCGCCAAGGATAGGGACCCATATCTTGAAAAATTATTTGTCTCACCTGACCTCATAATAGCCAGTAATCTCCCATGTATGTCTGAGTCTAAATCCTTCCTTTACGCTGCTGATCACCATAATTGCCCTTATTATTTCCTCGATGCCCCTATAAACACATGGGGGAAGGATATCCCTGATTATGCCATCGAGTACTTTGCAGGTCAGTTACAGGGGGCAATAGATTCCATGGAGGAGCATGGATTTAAGGTAGACATGGACAAACTAAAAGAGTCTATTAACCTTACTAAAAAGATGATGGGTTTATGGAACGAAATAGACAATTGCAGAAAAACGGTGCCTACACCCATGTCAACAGTCGATGGCATCACTGCCGCTTACCCACTTATTCAACTGCCAGGGACTCAGCTCGGGGTTACTCTATTTGAAAGGTTACTTGAAGAACTGAAGGAGAAGGTTGAAAAAAAACAAGGCGTTATTGAGGATGAAAAGTTGAGACTCATGTGGTTTGGAGTGCCTCCTTTCTATAATATGGGGCTCTTCAACTATGTTGAGAAATACGGCGCTGTTGTTGTGAAGAGTATGGTAGAGTATATAGCCGGGGGAGCATTTGATCCTTCTAAGATGGATCCAAAGAAACCCCTCGAGAGTCTTGCCTATAAGGCCCTGGTTGATATAGTAAATCCAACATATCCAAATATGGTAGATTTCATTGTAAAGGCTGTCGAAGAGTTTAAGATTGATGGACTTATAGGGGTGGTTAAGAGGAGCTGTGGGCTTTTGCCTGGATATATGAGATTGGTAAAAGATGCGGTATATAAAGATAAAGGAATCCCCACATCGATCTTTGACCTGGATGGGTTGGATATAAGGGAGTATGATGATGTTACTTCAAAAGCCAATCTTGATTCGTTTGTTGAATCTCTACTGGCAAGCAAAAGGAGGCAATAAATGGGAACTCTAGAGACAATGAAAGACATCTTCGATAACCCTAATAAGATAATCGAAGAGTGGAAAAAAGACGGAAGGAAGGTGGTTGGGCATAGATGCATGTATGTTCCCGAAGAGATAATCCATGCCGCCGGCATGTTACCCTATCCTACCTTTGGTACCCCCGAACCTATTAAAAAGGCCGATTCCTACTTCCAACCGTGTGCCTGTGAATTCGTAAGGAACCTATTCGATCTTGCCCTGGATAAAAAATTCGGGTTTTTGGACAGCATGGTGTTATGTAACACGTGTGATGCGGTACGACATCTCTACAACATGTGGGACACCTATGTAGATTCCGTACCCTGTTATATGGTCAACAACCCTCAAAAGATGTACGATGAATCGGGGTTTAAATTCTATCGCATGGAACTGGAGAAATTTAAGAAACTCATGGAAGACCTAAGCGGGAACAAGATAACGGATGAGTCCTTAAAAAAATCCATAGAGCTTTACGATGAAACAAGGAAATTACTCAAGGAACTGAATGACTTAAGGAAGAGGGACATCCCTGCTATTTCAGGATCTGAATTCCTGGTAACATCAATGGCCTCCATGTTAATGCCCAAAGAAAAGGCTAACCCCTTATTGAGAAAGCTCATTGACGAGGTAAAAAACAGAGAGATCAAAAACGCAGATGGTCCAAGGATTTTGCTTACAGGAAGTATCATAGACAACCCAACCCTCATCGAACTGGTGGAAGATATGGGCGGTGTTGTGGCTGTTGATGATCTCTGCACCTCTGCCAAATACTTCTGGTATACGACAAAGCCAAATAATGACCCCATGGATGCCATTGTCAGGTTTAATTTAGAGAGAACCCTTTGTGCTTGTGCACATCCGTCAGAGGACAGGTATGATTATCTTCAGGAACTTATAAGGGAGTTTAACGTTGATGGTATTATCTATTTCAACATAAAATACTGTCATCCTTTTGTATATGAATCGGCAATTTTCAGGAAAAAACTGGAGGAAGAAGTTCCCACCTTAACACTGGAGGTAGACCACAGTCTTTCAGGGCTGGGACAATTGAAAACCAGAGTCCAGGCTTTTATAGAAATGTTGTAAAGGAGGGAGATATGCTAACAGCAGGAATAGATGCAGGATCTTTATCGACTAAAGTGGTAATTTTGAATCAAGATAAAATCATGGCATATGAGGTATTGGCTACTGGTATTGATATCGGAGCGGCTACTAAAAGGGCTATGGATAATGTTTTAGAGAAGGCCGGCATATCCCTTCAGGATGTGGAGTCCATTGGAAGTACTGGCGTTGGGAAGAAAAAGGTTCCCTATAAATCAGTACAGGGAACAGAGGTGGTGTGTGACACCAAAGGAGCTCTTTACTTTTACCCAAAATCGAATGGGGTAATAGATATTGGTGGAGAAAACTGTAGGGCTATAAAATTTGATGCGGAAGGAAATATCGTTGATTTCGCATTGAATGACAAGTGTGCTTCCGGCACAGGCATCTTTTTGGACGCAATGGCCAAAGCATTGCGGGTAAAACCCGAAGAGATGGGGGAACTCTCCCTTCAATCAACGGAAGATATTGAAGTTACCTCTATGTGTTCGGTTTTCGCTGAATCTGAAGTTGTATCGATGATTCACAGAAAAGTGCCAAAGAACAATATATTAAGAGGTATCCACAAATCTATAGCTTCAAGGGTTGTTGGTCTGGCAAACAGGATTCTTTTGGAAGGTAATGTCATTATCATAGGCGGAATAGCCAAAAACATAGGTCTTGTCACAACTTTGAATGAATTAATGAATTCGGAACTCACTGTGCCAGAAAAACCAGAGGTTGTTGGTGCCTTAGGTGCTGCTCTGTTGGCCAGAGAAAGGAAGGAGTAAAATGATAACTGCTGGAGTAGATGTAGGATCATTAACGGGCAAAACAGTCATACTAAAGGACAACGAAATATTAGCCTGGAATATCATTCCAACCGGACCTGATAGCAGCGAAACGGCTAAAGAGGTTTTCGATATGACATTGAAGCAAGCAGGGCTTACTATGGAAGATATCGAATATATCGTATCTACAGGATACGGAAGGGTCGTTGTCCCTTTTTCTAATAAGAACATTACAGAAATTACTTGCCATGCAAAGGGGGCAAATTGGTTTTTCCCCAGTGTTAGGCTGATTCTTGATATGGGTGGTCAAGACTGTAAAGGAATACGATGTGATGATACAGGAAAGGTTACAAATTTTGCAATGAACGACAAATGTGCTGCCGGTGCTGGGAGATCTATGGAGATTATGTCAGGGCTTCTTGACACTCCTCTCGCTGAGATGGGAGGGCTATCCCTTGATATAAAAAACAGACTGGCACCTCTGAGTAGCACCTGCGTTGTCTTTGCCAGAACAGAGGTTTTGGGATACCTCCACGAAGGAACCCACAAAAACGACGTACTGGCAGGAGCCTGTGAGGCATTGGCAGATAGGGTCTATACTCTTTTGAAGAGAGTAGGTATTGAAGGTGACTTTGTCATCAGTGGAGGTATTGCCAAGAATATCGGAGTAGTGAAAAGGATAGAACAAAAGGTAGGGTTAAAGGCAAATATATGCTTCGAACCTCAAATAGTAGGAGCCCTTGGGGCAGCAGTTTTTGGTAGGGGAATCCTTGAAAAAAAGACTGCAAAGAAAAAATAATTTATTGGAGTAGACAACAATAACAGGGGCATTAAAGATTTATTAGGAGGTGAAACATGACAACAAAAGTAACTGCTCCGGGAAAAAAGAGTTTACAAACATCATTAGAGATAGGAAAAGCCGTTAAAGCCTATTATGCAAATATAAAAGAAGCAAAGGAAAAAGGTGTGCCTGTAATCTGGTCTTATGGACTGATTCCAAGAGAGATATTTAATGCTCTAGACGCGCCTGCAATCTATCTGGAGCATCTCCCGGTTGTGATAGGAACGAAACAGCTATCTGGACACTATATACAGATTGCTGAAGAGGAAGGATTTTCAAGAGATGTCTGTGCCTTTCACAGGTGTTTTCTGGGGTGTGCAGTTGCCAAGGAGAGGGAGCCATACCTTGAGAAATTTTTCGCTCCGCCTGATATTATAGTAGCAACTAACCTTCCGTGTATGTCCGAGTCCAAGTCTTTCCTATATGTGGCTGATCACTATGGTATCCCTTACCACTTCGTTGATGCCCCTATAAACACCTGGGGGAGCGACATCCCCGATTATGCTGTTGAATACTATGTGGACCAGTTGCAGGGGGCTATAGATTTTTTGGTGGAGCATGGGTTCAATTATAATAGGGACAAGCTAAAAGAGTCTGTTTGCCTTTCCAAGAGGCTGGTTGAACTCTGGAATGAAATAGACGGCTACAGAAAGGCTGTGCCTTCCCCTATGAGTTCAGTTGACGGATTCACTGCCTGCTATCCACTTGTTTCACTGGCCGGGACTCAGCTCGGGGTTACGCTATATGAAAATTTACTTGAAGAGCTGAAACAGAAAGTAGCAAATAAAGAGGGTGTTCTCGATAATGAAAAGTTGAGGCTGATGTGGTTTGGAGTGCCTCCTGTATATAACATGGGACTTCTCAACTATGTGGAAAAATATGACGCTGTTGTTGTGAAGAGTATGGTAGAGTATATAGTGGGGGGGGCATACGATCCTTCTATTATGGATCCAGAGAGGCCCCTTGAGAGCCTGGCATACAAATCCCTCGTCGATATAATCAATCCCACATCCGAAAATATGGTGGATTTTGTTGTAAAGACCGTAAAAGAGTTTAAGATTGATGGGCTAATAGGGTCAGTTAAGAGGAGTTGTGGACTCTTGCCCGGATATATGAGATTAATCAAAGATGCGGTATATCAAGAGGTCGGAATCCCCACATCGATCTTTGATCTTGATGGTATGGATATAAGGGAGTATGACGATGTTACTTCAAAAGCCAATCTTGATTCGTTTGTTGAATCTCTACTGGCAAGCAAAAGAAAATAATCAATGGGAACTCTAAAGACAATGAAAGTTATCTTCGATAACCCTAAACAGATAACCGAAGAGTGGAAAAAACTGAAAGTTTAACAGAGCTCTTGACACATGTGGATATGTTTCTGAAAAGGTTTTTAGAGAGATACTTCGATTTGTTGATCTTTTACTATTAGATATCAAACAGTTAGATTCTGAAAGACATCAGAAATATACGGGTGTAGGCAATAGTCTTATCCTTACAAATGCTCGTAACTTTTCCAAGAAGGTACGGACGGACCTGGTTTAGAATTCCTCTCATTAACGATTTCAACTACTCTCCTGAATATATAAGAAAGATAGCCGGAATGGCAAGGGAACTTGACTGTAGGAAATTAATATGCCATAGGTTTTATCCAATAAATAGGGAATTTTTCAGTGTGAACTAAAAAGAAAGGGGGGTAATATTATGTTGCAGGACGTGCTTTTGACCGATGAAGAAAGAGCATTAAAACAGGAGGTAAGAGATTTTGTAAAAAACGAGGTGCCATCCGATTTGCTAAAAAAGATGGATAAGGATGAGATAACCTACCCTAAGGAGTATGTGAAGGCATTGGGAGATCGCAACCTCTTGGGTTTGAGATTTTCAAAACAATATGGCGGCCGAGGACTGAATTGGACTGCTGAAGTAGCTGCCCTTGAGGAGATTGGGGTTCTGGGCACAGCTCTGGGTTGTGCCTTCGCCATGCCTTCCATTGTGGGTGAGGCCCTTTATAATTTCGGGACGGAAGAGCAAAAAGAGAAATTTCTTAAACCCATACTCAAAGGCGATTTTGTCTCTGCCGAGGCACTAACCGAGCCACGTGGCGGATCAGACTTTTTCGGGGCTACTACAGAGGCAAAATTGGAAGGCGATTGTTTTATTGTTAAAGGCCAAAAGCGGTTCGTTGTAGCGGCTAACGGGGCGGATTTCTTTATCGTATACTGTAAAACCAACCCAGAAGGAAAGCCTCAGGAACGTATCAGCCTAATCCTTATTGAAGCAGACAGGGAGGGAGTTGAAACCAAGTATCTATACCAACTTTTAGGTACACGTGGAGGGGGAACAGGGCGACTAATCTTCAGGGATGTAAAGGTTCCTGCTTCAAATCTTATCGGTGGACTCAACCAGGGTGCAGAAATTTTCAACACAATGATGATTCCGGAACGACTGACCTCAGCCGCCTTTGCACTAGGCCTGGCACGCGCCGCTATTGAGGTTGCCGCCCGATACAGTAACAGGAGATACGCTTTTGGCAAAAATATACGCTCTTTTCAGGGGGTTAGCTTCAAGGTTGCAGATGCCATAACCCAACTGGATGCGGCCCGTGCCTTGGTACATGCCGCAGGGAAAACAGCAGATAACCGACTCCCCTCAACGAGACGACTGGTAAGTGAAGCAAAGAAATTCGCTACCGATATGTGCTGGGATGTTTGTAACCTCGCCATGCAGATCGTTGGAGGCATAGGGTATACCAACGTATTCCCAATCGAGAGGATGGTGCGTGATGCAAGGCTTACCCAAATATGGACTGGAAGCAACGAAATTATGAGTCTTCTGATTCAGCACGAATACTATCGTGAATTGCTCAACGACCCCAATCCCCCCCGTGTGAGTGAGCTGGATGCTCAAGAGGCGCATATGGAGGATGAAAAAGTATACGAAGATGCAGAAATGTGGACTAAAGGTTGGTAAGGGATAATGCCCGTAAGTCTTTTGGAGTTTTAAGGAGAATTCCTCTATGAACAATGCCAGTTTCCAGCAGCTTGAGGCCACCTCACTTTATTGCCCACAATGTAAAGTAGCTGTGCCAGTAAGAAAAAGACTCTTGATAGTTTTACCTGAAGGGGATAAGTTTGAGTATCTCTGTAGCTACTGTGCATCATCTTTGGGTTCTAAAGTAGAACCACATAGCAAAGAGAATAAGCTTATAATTTAAGGAATATCGGTGGAATATTTTGTATTTACATCAACCTTCGACATCAGTTTAAAAGGTTCTGCCCGTAAAATCGTTCCTTATTTGGCCATTCACATAATTTGAACAGAACGCATTGACCACAGAATGGCCTTTTTGCCTTACAAATCTTTTTTCCATGGAAGGTGAGCAGATGGACAGTTCTGATCCATCTCTCCTCTGGTATGATCTGGCACAGCTCCATTTCTACCTTATCAGGATTATTGGAATGTGCCAGCCCCAAACGATTTGAAACCCTGTCCACGTGGGTATCTACCCCAATAGCAGGTTTGCCAAATGCGTTAGCCAATACTATGTTTGCCGTTTTTCTTCCTACCCCAGGCAGACTTACCAATGCCGGAAGCGTTGAAGGGACTTCCCCATTAAAGTCGTTAACAATCTTTTTACAGCACCCTACAATGTTTTTAGCCTTATTCTTATAGAAACCCGTAGAGTGAATATCTCCTTCTAGTTCCTCGATGCTAACGCTTGTATAGTCTTCGGCTTTTTGATACTTTTTAAAAAGGCTTGCGGTAACTTGGTTGACCCTTTCATCAGTACACTGAGCGGCAAGGACGGTGGCAATAAGGAGCTGTAAAGGGGTTTTGAATTCAAGGAGTAAGCGTGCATCAGGATGCTCCCTTTCCAAGATTTCTAAAATCCTTTTGGCTTTGACCATACACTGTTGCCTCACCTAACTAGTTAGAACTGAAAAGTTTCTTTTTCCGCTACCCTATACTATCAAAGATTTTACCAAAACAAAAGAGAAAGTTCTAAGTTGAAATAATGATTGATAACATTTCTTTCTTAGTCTATATTGGACATTAGTTCTTTTCGATTATGTACTAAAAACCTATAAATTAAATCTAATGAGGTTGATTGATGAGTGAAAAAAGGGATATAAATATATTGATGATAGACAAACAGGCACTTAAGCTTGGTGAACCTTTGGAGGATTTTCTAAATATTTCTGATGAAACATATATATACACTATCAGGATTTGCGACAGCTATACTGAGGCATTATCCATGTTGGAGGGGGTGGATATAGTCTTGATAGAACTTGACCTGACCAAGGAATACTCTATGCCCGGAGATAAAGATTTTCTCCCATGGATAGATGAGGAAAATGCCGGATACAGGTTTTTAGTTTACCTTAAACGGGAACGTACGGATATTAAAGTGATTATGCTGGTGGACTATCCTGCATGTGAGGACCCCAGATCGGAAATGCCGGAGATACTGGATAAGGGAGCCGATGGCTATGTAGTAAAGCCCTTTGTCATAAGTGAACTGGTTGAAAAAATCCACCGTATATCGTTAACTATGACTTCAATGATGATCCCGTTGAAAGGATGTCTGGATGTGAATTCCTGAACAAATTGTCTAAAAATGATAAATTATGTTGATTAATTTAGTCTCTTACAATAATATATTTTGAATCGAAACATTTTTAACAGGAATAAAAAAATATGTCAACCAACAGCTTTATCCGCACAGACACCTTATCCTCAAACGTTCAGCAAAACCGCACCAAGGAAATCATCTTTTCGATCCGCAGGTTAGTCCAGGCAAGTGAGCTCTATACCAAGGAATTAAATAAAAAATATCAGGTGAGCGCAGCGCAATTGAACTGCATTCTGACCTTATATGATAACGGCCCACTGCTTTCTTCCCAGATCGCCAAGCATATGATGGTAAAATCCAGCACCGTTACCGGCGTGGTTGACCGCCTGGAAAACAAGGGGCTCGTTGAAAGGTTGAGAAACTCTCACGATCGCCGGATGATTACCATCCAGTTAACCGAGGCCGGCAAAAAGCTAGCTGAAAATGCCCCGCCCCCTATCCAGCAGAGGGTCAAAAATCTCACCGAGGTCAAAAAAGATCAGATCGTAGCCTCCCTCAACATGCTTACCAGTATGCTTGACGTCCGGAACCTGGAAGTCGATTAGCCATACACTTCTTCTCACGGTGCAAGCAAAAAGCGCATTTCCTGACCGCCTGCGGTTCCGCTTTTAACGGGACAGGAAGCATGCGTTCTCCCGATTATTGGGGACTTCAATCTATCCCTCTGAGTAGAGAATTTCAAAAAACCTTTACAAAAAATATATTTTACTATAATAGTTGCATCTGAAACTATCTATATTTTACGAGAAGGAGGTTTTCTTATTATGAATTCATTAGCGAATAATACGGTATGGAAAGATCGTTTTAACTATTCAGCACACTGCTCTTTGACATTCATAAATTCAGGCCACTGTCCCTGAAACAGGAGTCGCAAAGCTTCGGATGCAGTAACGCCTTGTTTCCTGCACGTCAATATATAGCTTCGGATTCGGCAGAAGATTTTCGCACCTTCCATTGACCG
>JACQWO010000074.1 GCA_016209225.1 Desulfobacterales bacterium | reverse complement strand
TCCAAAATAAACTTCTTCAAATCGCATCTCCCGAATCTCCTGTAGCATCTCTGTCCGTCTCATCCGTCACCTCCATCGGTGACTATAACTAACCGGACAGATTGTGTGCTACAAACCGGACATATCACGTGTTACTGACAATGTATGAGAAAACTCCTTGACACCACTAGGGTTTTAATTAATAATTAAACCATACAAACCCCATCTGATTATATATTTTCTTCTCCCCCCTCGAGTAGAGATGTTCACTATGCAAGACCGAGAAACATATTCCACAGGATAAAAAGAAAGATGGACAGTTGTTGGGTAGTAACAGTCGGTAGGAATAATTATGCCATAAAGTTGCCCGTAGAAATTAACAGATGGAAGAAAGGAGGCTTTTAAGTGGAGGGTATTCAGTTTGTTACAGATGAAAAAGGGCAAAGAGTAGCAGTACAAATTAACCTCAAAAAGTTTGGTGAGATTTGGGTGGGAGGACTTTTATGATAGTCTGCTTGCACAGCAAAGGGCTAAAGAGCCAAGAGAATCCCTTGAATGGGTTGGAAACCGCTTAAAAAAACAAGGAAAATTGCAAAGCTAGATAATAATGTTTCAAGTATGGTTGGACAAAATTTAGAAAAAAAGTGATATTAGCGAGCACCCATGTCAAATCTTACACCGATGATTAAACAGTATCTAGAGATAAAGGAAGCGCATAGAGACGCTATACTCTTTTTTCGAATGGGCGATTTCTATGAAATGTTCTTTGAAGATGCTGAGATAGCGTCGAGAATTTTGGATATTACCCTTACCTCAAGAGATAAAAACAAGGAGAATAGTGTCCCTTTATGTGGTATTCCGTATCATTCAGTCTCACCCTATATCTCAAAATTGATTGATAAGGGATACAAAGTGGCCATCTGTGAACAGGTGGAAGATCCCAAAAAAGCTGTTGGGATTGTTAAGAGGGAAGTTACCAGAATTATCACCCCTGGATTGGTACTAGATACAGATACCCTGGAATCTACTGAGAACAATTTTTTGATGAGTATCTCATTTAACAAAGAGAGTTGGGGCATAGCCTTTTTGGATCTGTCTACAGGAGAATTTAGGGCTACAGAAATTACGGATTATCGTGTACTATTCGAAGAGATATTAAGAGTTGGTCCAAGAGAGATACTCGTCCCCAGATTTCTCAGTGAGCACGATTCCTTTCAGACTCTTCTTAAATCCATGGACAAATATGTGCTGACACATATAGATGATGATATCTTTGACTATGAGAAATCCCTTAAGCTGCTCTCAAAGCAGATAGGCAGGGATTCCCTTGAATACCTCGATGTTAATGATATGAAAGAGGCTGTTAACGCTGCTGCTGGTATAATTCATTATATCAAAGCTACCCAAAAGGCAGAACTCTGTCACATCAACCACCTGTCCTTCTACCATGTTAATGAATATATGATTGTGGATGAGTCTACCAAGAGGAATCTTGAACTTTTTTGTACAATACGGGATAGATCTAAAAAGGGTTCACTGATAGGCATACTGGATGAAACCATGACAGCCATGGGGGGGAGAAAAATTAGAAACTGGTTGAACTACCCTCTATTAACTATTGATAAAATAAGGGAAAGGCTTGATGTAGTATCAGAATTAAAAGATGAGACTATACTTCGAACAGATCTAAGGAATCTCCTAAAAGGAATCCGTGATCTTGAGAGAATCAATAGCAAAATCTCTTTGGTCACTGTCAATGGCAGAGACCTAATTCAATTAAAGACCTCTATTAACTATCTTCCAAAGATTAAAGAACAGCTTGGAAAATTAATGTCTAATCCAGCTCAGGAAATCTTTTCCCAACTCGATGAGCTGACAGACATCTATAATCTGATAGAAGACTCCATCACTCCTGCCCCACCGTTTACCATTAGGGAAGGGGGGGTAATTAAAGAAGGGTATAACAATAGTCTGGATGAGTGGAGAAAGATGAGCAAAGGCGGAAAGGGTTCAATTGCCGGTTTAGAGGCTAAGGAGAGGAAAAAAACCGGAATCAATTCTTTGAAGGTTGGGTTCAATAAGGTCTTCGGTTATTATATAGAGGTTACTAAAACGAATTTAGACCTGGTACCCAAAGATTATATAAGAAAACAGACCCTGGTTAATGCAGAGAGGTATATAACTCAAGACCTAAAGGAGTACGAATCCACTGTATTAGAGGCGGAAGAAAGGCAGGTTGAACTGGAATTCCAATTGTTCAACCAGATTAGAGAACATATCGCTATGGAGACCAGGCGAATACAGCATACAGCTTCTCTGGTAGCAGAGCTTGATGTATTGCTTGCCCTGGCTGAAGTAGCATACAGATACAATTATGTTAAACCTACAATAAATGAGGAAGACCGTATCATTATCATTGACGGCAGGCACCCGGTTATCGAACAGATAAACCTGGGGGAGAGGTTTGTCCCCAATGATATAAGGCTTGATAGTGAAGAGAATCAATTGATAATAATTACCGGCCCCAATATGGCTGGGAAGTCCACCATAATGAGGCAGGTGGCTCTTATTGTTCTGATGGCACATATAGGAAGTTTTGTTCCTGCAAAAGAAGCCATTATTGGTCTGGTTGATAGGATATTTACCCGTGTGGGGGCATTAGACAATCTGGCTAAAGGTGAAAGTACATTTATGGTAGAGATGAACGAGACTGCCAGTATACTACGCAATGCCTCAAATAAGAGCCTGATAATCCTGGATGAAATCGGAAGGGGTACGAGTACTTTTGATGGTATGAGTATTGCGTGGGCAGTGGCTGAGTATATACATGATCAACCAACTCTTCGAACAAAGACGCTGTTTGCTACCCACTACCATGAACTTACGGAGTTGGCTTTAACAAAGGAAAGGGTAAGAAACTATAATATCGCTGTTAAGGAGTGGAATGACAGGATTATCTTTCTAAGAAAGCTTGTTGAGGGAGGAACCAGCCGGAGCTATGGTATTCAGGTGGCAAGACTGGCTGGACTTCCAAGGGAAGTCATTGATCGCGCCAAAGAAATCCTTATGAATCTTGAGAGGGGAGAATTAAATGAGGTTGGAATTCCCAAAATTGCCCTTTCAAAACGCTATAGGCACAAACTAGAGAATTATCAATTGAGTCTATTGAATCAAAGCGCAGATTGTCTAAGCGAAGAATTGAAAAGATTGGACATATCTACACTCACCCCCCTTGAGGCGTTGAATAAATTGAATGAATTAAAGGAAAAAGCTGTGAAAGAGTAATCTATTCAGATATTTACCCTTGACAACCAATTAAATATAGCTTATTATGTCTAAAAATTAATACAATGGGTAAAAAATAGTATCTTTTATCTTTTTCAGCACAAATAAGGGATGATGAAGTCGTAAAAGTCAAAAATCAGACGGTACAGTAAAAAGCTCCAGATGCAAGGCGCGCAAATCCGAAGGAATGGAGGCGTACTTACCTGTATGCTGCAATGACTGAGGATACAGCGGAACGCCGCAGATGGACTTTTTACGAAGCCGTCAAGGGATAAAACATTGTACAAAGAATATTGGGGATTAAAACTGGCCCCCTTTGAAAATGTTCCTGACCCTGGCTTTTTATATCTGTCATCCAAGCATGAAGAAGCTCTGATGAGGCTACTTTATGCGGTGGACGGAAAAAAAGGTGCAGCAATGTTAACCGGAGGGATAGGGTGTGGGAAAACACTCTTAAGCCGTGTTCTCCTCCAAGGATTGATAGATCGAAGGTTTAAAGTTGCCCTTATATCAAATCCTTCCCTGTCCCCTGTTTCTTTCCTCCGGGAAATTCTTTATCAACTAGGTATTAAAACCACTTTCAAGCTGAAGAAGATAGATTTACTGCATCTTTTAAATAATGAGATATTGAATAATTTAAAAAACGGGAAGGATACCATACTGGTCATTGATGAAGCCCACTTTATTATTGGTAATAAAGCAATTTCTGAAGAGATTCGACTCCTTTTAAATTTTCAACTTGACGACCGATTTTTGTTAACTTTAATCCTGATCGGTCAGCCCGAGTTAAAAGACGGGATTTCGGAAATACCTCAACTGGAACAGAGGATTGCCATAAGGTATAACCTGAAACCACTTAATTTGTCTGAAACTGAGGCGTATATACAATTCCGCCTGAAGACCGCAGGTCTATCAAAAAACATCTTCACACAGGAAGCCATAAGTAAGATATATGAATATAGTAAAGGGACTCCCAGGAAGATCAATAACATCTGCGACCTTAGCCTTCTGGTGGGTTATAGCATGAAGGTGAAGGAAATCGACTCTAAAGTGGTACAGGGATCCATTAATGAACAGAGTTGAGGTATAAATCGTGGTAGAACTCAAGGACATTATTAAAGAAAAAATAGAAGCTAAAGTGGTAGAACCGGAAAAGAAAAGAACCGAAAAATCCCATCCTTTCCAACCTGAATCTGACCAGGGTTCTATGGCTATTTTCGCCACAGATAAATTAGACCCTGATAAGGTCTTCAAAGAAGCCCTTCAATGCATGGAGGAAATATGTTTTAAAATAAAAGGGGGGATAAATTTTCAGATTGGTCCAATGTTTAATATCTCAGAAGCGATTGTAAATTCCCTGCAACCAGAATATATGCTTAAAACCAAGCTTCAGAATGACCAGAACACATATGGCATTTTACTGAATGCATCTTTCATTGGAGAACCTTTAGATTATCTGATAGTTCATATGGTTAATGTGGCTATCTTTGCTATGGAAATCGGTGTAGGGCTTCTATATTCAAAAGAACAACTGATTAAACTAGGGGTCGCCGGATTGCTCCATGATATAGGTATGTGGAAAATACCCCGGGAGATAATCGAAAAAAATGGGCCTCTGGACGACAAAGAGTTTGATATGGTAAAAAAACATCCTGAATTTGGATTTGATATCCTGAGTTCTTTAGGGGAAGAATATGCATGGTTAGCTGAAATAGTCCTTCAGGAACATGAGAGGGAAAATGGCCAGGGTTATCCACGGAGACTAAAGGAAGAAGAAATAAATGAGAATGCCAAAATCATTGGTTTGGCTGATGTCTACGAAGCCATTTCCCATTCCAGGTCCTATAAAAAATATCTTATTCCCCATTATGCCGTTAAAGAATTATTGAATACTCAGCGGGGGCTGTTTTCTTCCCATATCATAAAGGCATTGATTGGGCGACTTTCCATATTTCCTTTATACAGCTATGTTAAATTAAATTCAGGTTATATTGGGAGAGTTATTGAAGTCAACGAAGCTTATCCGCTACGTCCTACTGTAGAAATCTTATTTGACCCTCAAAAAAAGAAGGTAAACAAAATGCAACGTATTAAATTATCAGATACACCGATACTCTATATAACAGGGGCAGTTGATAAAGGAGATCTGCCTGATTTAAGTTCCGTTGTTGGATAATCAACTACAACTGAAGGATTCAAGGATTCAAGGGATCAAGGATTCAAGTGAGAGGTTAACGCTAAATGGATTTTATTGAGAAGATTTATAAGAAGAGCGATTCTATTGTATCCAGAAAGATAGCCGATGAGTTTATACTGGTTCCCATCAGGCAAAATGTGGGGGATATGGAAAGCATCTATACACTGAATGAGACCGCTGCACGTATCTGGGAACTGATTGATGGGGGAACAAAGGTTAGAAAAATAAAAGAAAAGATAATAGAGGAGTTTGAGGTAACACCCGAAGAAGCAGAAAAGGATATCATAGAACACTTGCAACAGTTAGAAGGAATAAAGGCTATCGTTGAAGGGTAGGCTATGGAGACCAGATTGGGAAGGAGTTAAACCTATGAAAATACGCTTGACTGAAGAGATATGGAAAGAGGGCAATATGTATGTTTCATATTGCCCTGAATTGGATATTGCTTCCTGCGGCAAGGATGTCCAGCAGGCAAAAAAAAATCTCATGGAGGCTATATGTATCAATATTGAAGAGACAAAAAAGATGGGAACATTTGAGCAGTTTATTGAAGATTGCGGATTGGAGGAAATTAATGCTGACATATTGAGCGCGCGCAAAGAACTGGTTGGGTTTACACCTATCGAAGTGCCTGTCTAATGAAAATTAAGTCTACTCATTATCAAGTTCAGGTCAAGATTTTTGAAATGGCCGGATGCGTGTATGCTCGGACAAAAGGCGATCATGTTATTTATCATTATCCAGGAGCTATCAGGCCTGTGGTTATACCGAAATACAAAGAAGTACCGGTATTCGTTATCAAAAACAACATGCGTATAATCGGGATGAGCAGAGAGAAGTACTTTGAGTTGTTTCAGAAAGTATAATCTTGATTTCTCTGGATAAGTTTATCCAAAAGAAAAGATAGTTGAGGAGTTTGAAGTGATGCCTGAGGAGGCTGAAAAGGATATCATAGAACACTTGCAACAGTTAGAAGGAATAAAGGCTATCGTTGAAGGGTAGGCTATGGAATGTCCTAATATATCTACTATCAGTTATTCTCAGTTTGATGAGCGTTTGCACAAGCAGGTTATAGCAAAGAGAATCCCAATTAATGGGTCATTTGAGCTCACCTTTCGCTGCAACCTGCATTGTGCTCATTGCTATTGCAACCTGCCAGTGAATGATCAAGATGCATTAAAAAAGGAACTCTCCACTGAAGAGGTATTTCATGTCTTTGATCAGACTGCAGACGCTGGTTGTCTGTGGCTTCTGATAACTGGAGGAGAACCTTTGGTGCGTGAGGATTTTTTGGAAATCTATACTTACGCAAAGAAAAAAGGGTTCATTATTTCCCTATTTACCAATGGGACACTAATTACCCCAAAGATTGCCGATTATTTGGCTGAATGGCAACCGTTTGTGGTGGAGATAACTTTATATGGTATTACCAAAGAGACCTATGAAGGAGTAACTGGGGCTTCTGGTTCATTTGAGCGCTGTAAAAGAGGTATTGACTTACTCTTAGAGCGGAAAATTCCTATCGGGTTGAAGACCATGGCTATGACCTTAAATCGAGATGAACTATGGCAGATAAAAGAATACGCTGAGGGATTAGGGGTAAAGTTTCGTTTTGACCCTGAACTCAACCCCAGGCTGGATGGCTCTAAAACTCCCTGTAATTTCAGGTTATCACCTGAAGAGGTAGTAAAATTAGATTTTGCTGATGAGAAAAGGGCTAAAGAATTGAGGGAGTTTCGTGAAAAGTTTACAGGGCCTTCCCAATCTGATAATCTTTACGTCTGTGGCGCAGGCATCTCCACATTTCATATCGATCCCTATGGGCAAATGAGCGTATGTGAGATGTCTCGTTTTCAAAATTATGACTTGCGTCGCGGCTCTTTCGAAGAGGGTTGGTGTCAATCTATCCCTGAGTTTTTAACCCGAAAAGCAAAAAATGACTACCAGTGCAGTCACTGTGATTTGATCGACCTATGCAGTCAATGCCCTGGTTGGTCATGGTTAGAGGCTGGTAACGCTGAAGCACCTGTTGAATATCTCTGCCGGATTGCTCATCTGCGGGCAGAGACTTTAGCACAAAGAAACCCTTGAAAAATGAAAGGAGGTAAAAATGATGAGCAAAGAAAGAGTCCGGAAAAGCTACATAAAGCCACAAGTAAATAAGGTCAAGCTGGAAATCGAAGAAGCGGTCTTGCAAGCTTGTAAGAGAGGAGCAGGTCTAGTTGGGAAGACAAATAAGAACTGTGATCATAGCCAATGCAAGGCGGGGATTTATGGTTCATAGTCCCAAGTAAAAATGGGCATAAAACTAACCACAGAGAATCATTTGAAAAGATAGGGCTATCCCTGTTTTATGATTGCAATTTTTGGGTATCATGATCGCAAGAGAGACTTTATGAAGGGCAAATTCGCTGTTGTAAATGAAGATAAACTAAAAGAATTTACAATAGAGATAGCTGATATTTGCATATCTTTTCTCTTTGATCAAGACCCTTTTGAATCTGGAGTTGAATATATCAACAATGAGTTCATTACAGATAGTAGAGCTGAGATAAAGCTTCGGGTACATTATGGCCGTATTCCCCTTATGGGACTTGAAAAAAAGATATTTGATTCGGGCAGCACATGGTCCCTTTACCGGAGCCAGGGGAAATATGTCTTGCAAGATTGTTCCTTTGAGTTTGGTTCCCTTCCTCAAGAACTTGTGGTCTTAGAGCCGGATTTCAAATCCGGTGACATCTATCTGAAAAATAATGGGTTCGATCAAAGATTTTTTTCTGATTACCCAGGATATCCTTTAAATCAGATATTGATGATCATCCTGCTATCCCTTCGTAAGGGGGTATTGCTGCATGCATGTGGGATTGACGACAGGGGCTATGGTTTTCTTTTTTTGGGTAACTCGGGTCATGGTAAATCAACGATGGCAAAACTTTGGTATAAAAACCATGCGACAGTTTTTAACGATGATAGAATCATTGTAAGGGAAAAAGATGGAGAGTTCTGGATGTATGGAACACCATGGCATGGTGACTTTAAAGAATTGTCACTGAAAGGGCTGCCAATCCGCAAGGTATTCTTTTTGCGTCACAGTGAAAAGAACTCGGCTGTCCCCAGAAAAGGTGCAGAAGCGGTTTCAATGCTGCTTACCCGGTCTTTCCCCCCCTTGTGGGATCAAAAAGGGATGGATTATACATTGGGCTTGTTAGGTCGTATCGCCAGTAAGCTACCCTGTTATAATCTTTGTTTCCTGCCGGATAAAAGAATCATCGACTTTGTAAAAAATATTTAGATAAGTGAAAAATACGATCCTTTTAAGCCATTCCGATTTATTAAAAATAGGCCGTAATCTGCTTAAAAAAGGTATATCCATCCGTTTCCAAGCTAAAGGCTACAGTATGCGTCCTTTTATTCAGGACGGGGATTTTATAACGGTAAGTCCAATTGAAAATTCCTCTATCAGAGTTGGAGATGTGGCATTTTACTCAACTGCTGAAAACAACGTAATAGTTCATCGCGTTATTAAAAAATATGGGAAAGATGGCAATATGAACTTTCTAATTAAAGGCGATGCCTGTTTTGGACCCCCTGAAAGTGTGAAATCGCAAGACGTTTTGGGCAAGGTAGTGGCAATTGAAAGAAACGAGCGAGAAAGAAGATTAGATACAAAACTTTATCGTATAGTTGGTTTCTTCTTTGCTGTAATTTCCCCATTTAGCCGGTGGATTTTTCCTATAGGAAGTAGAGTGAAGTACAAAGGGCATAGACTCTTAGGGATTATTTTAGAGAAACTTCAAAGCCTTAAACTTTACGGTCTCTTATTTAAAAAATTGATGAAAGAAAATATTCACTATCAAATTGCTACTCCTGATGATGCTCTTTCGCTCTCTCGGCTTTACAGCTATAACCAGCAGTCTGATTTAGAGAATCCCACCGATGTTTTAAAGGAGCAGCTCAAAAATCCAGAAGATTCGGGATATTGGATTGTAGCCAGGCAAAAAGATAGTGTTATCGGCGGTGTAAATCTCGGTAAGTTTCCAGAGAGCGACTATCCTTACGAGGGCTGGTGGCTATTTGGCATGAAGGTGAATTGGCGTTATCGGAGGATGGGGATCGGAGAGCAATTGACCAAGATGGCTATAGAAGTGGCAGCCAAAAATAGTGCCTCAGAAGTTAAGCTTTTCGTTTTTGAAGATTCCAAACCTGCTAACAATTTGTATCGAAAAGCAGGGTTTAACCAAGTCTTCATTCCTCAACCGGACAAACAGCCTGAAGAAGATGCAAGAGAAAACTCACGCCGCCGAATTGTTTTAGCAAAGCATATCTAATCTTGAGAAATTGGAAACATTGGGGTGAAAAAATTCATTGAGACAAAGGAGAGAAGGTAATTGGAAGGATTTGGGAGTCCGAATGAGCTGGCTAAGGGAAGATAAGTTTTTGCTCCTTTGTTGTCAGACAGAAATTGGCGATACGAATAGAGATTGGTTAATTAAAACACAAAGAGATAAAATAGATTGGGATTATTTTCTAAAAAAAGCGAGAGAAGAGGGCATCTCGCCTTTGGTTTTTATAAGGCTTCCAGAGATTGTAATAAACAGAAACAATATCCCCAAATACGTGACAGATGAATTAAGAAAAGATTATTATCTAAGTGCCAGCAAAAACACCTTAATTTTTAATGAGTTAGAAAATATACTTAATGTATTTAATGAAGCTGGGCTCCGGGTAATAGTCCTTAAAGGGGCGGCATTAGCTGAAACGGCATATAGGAATCTAGCCTTAAGACCAATGTCCGATGTAGACCTGCTGGTAAAAAAAGAAGACCTTTTTGGCATAAATGAACACCTAAAAGGTCTTGGGTACTTTCCCTCTGATCGATCCGTTGGCGACATCGATTTTTCATCAACATACTTAACTACCCTTGATTATCGAAATACCTCCGCTAACTCCCCCTCGTTTCATATCCACTGGCATTTTGTCAATTCTACAATACCAAATGATTCGTACATCAACAATATCGAAATTAAGGATATATGGCAGGATGCACGAAAGGCAAATATTGCCAATGTAGAAACGCTGCTCATGTCACCTCACCACCTTATCATCCACCTATCAGAACACGCCCTGAGGGTTACCCATTCTTTAAGCAAACTCAGTCTTTTATGTGATATAAATGAGGCAGTCAATGCTTATCAGGATAGGTTGGAGTGGGAAAGGCTTATTAAATACAGCCTTAAATTCAAACTGGATAGAATGGTTTATATAAGCCTCTACTTTGCCTCTAAATTTTTGGCAGCAAAGATACCGAAGGATGTTTTATTAAGGCTAAGACCCGAACATTTTAGCCTTGGCGAAAGGATATTCATAAATGCCATATCAAATAATGACCGACCTCCAGGCTTGAGTTATCTGGTTCATCTCTCCATGAACAAGGGGCTATTCAGGAAGATGAGATTTATCGGACGGACATTCTTTCCTCCCCGTCACATAATAGCCCAGAGGGGGTACATCCCCCAATCAAGGACAAGCTATCTGGATTATCTTCGCCGAATAAATGAGGTGTTTTTGCATTTTTTTAAAATTGTGATTATTCTAGGGAGGGGCTTACGAAAGAAAACATAATAACATTTCACTTGAATCTTTGACCCCTCGAATCCTTTATTTTTAATAGTGACAAAGGCTTCCCTCTTGCTTTGCCACCCTCAAAGCAAATTTGAAACATTTCAGGGAAATTGGAAATAGAATTATTGAAAAAAGCAAGAGCATTGACAAATCATACCATACATCTCTAAGGGTTCTCTGTGCCAGGAGGACCTCTCGCAATGCCCCTAGAGAATAGGTGAGGGGAATAAAAGCCGAAAGCTTTTTAATCCACAGAGGCAAAATTGCGATAGGGAAAAAGGTCCCTGCCAAAAATTTTGATGCCCCGTCGAAGAGAAAACTAACAGGGTCGCCTCTTTTGAAGACAAGTATGAGGCTTGCTGATATGATTCCCAGTGAAATAAAAGGAACCAGAGATAGTATTAGAATAGCTGCAATGGCTGTAAGATTGATAATCTTTAGTTTCACATGAAAAAGGAATACCCCAACCAGAAGATAAAATGCCGCCCTAAAAGAGGTAAAGAGGAGGTTCCATATTGAGCCCCCTACCAGTATGGTAGAAATCCTGGTGGGTGTCATGATTAATGCCTCCATAGTGCCCATCCCCTGTTCGACGCCAATCACTCCGCCAAAATTACTCAGGGCTGAACCCAGATAGCTTGAGAAGGCAACCCCAATAATGACAAAAGAGAAATAATCACCACCATACTGTTCAAGCAAGGGGATATGGCTGTTTTTAAACAACTCCCCTATAAAGAAGAAGGTGAGCATGGCGCCTATTATACCGACTGCATCCAGGAAAAAGCCAAACTTATAACTGGAAGCGGTCAGAAAGTCTCTTTTAAAAAAAACCCATAACTTCTCAAATAGCAATTTTACTCCTCTCTCTTAGATGTAAAACGACTATAGATATCGAAAAGTGACTCTCCATCGGCTTTTAAATCATTTATATTCCCGCATGCCTTAACCAATCCTTTATCCATAATAGCGATTCTATCTCCCAGCTCTTCCGCTTCTTGAATTGAATGGGTAGAGAAAATAGCCGTCTTGTTTTCTTTCTCCACCAGTACTTCTTTAATGAATTTTCTAAACTTTGATGCTACCCCAGGGTCAAGGCTTTTCGTAGGCTCATCCATGAATATAACATCTGAATTTGAAAGAAGACACCTACCCAGGGCGAGTTTTTGTTTATTGCCGGTGGAATATTCGTAGAATCTCTTATCAGGGTCTTCTATCTCCAGCAATCCCATAATAGCCTCAGATCTTTTTCGTACCTCATGCAAACTCAGGTTGTGGAGCACTCCAAAAAACTCCAGATTTTCCCTTCCGGTAAGTCGCCAATAAAAACTTCTCTCTTCACCGATAACCAGGCCTACAAGAGATTTAATCTTGTCTTCATCTTTTACCACGTCGTAGCCATTTATCAGGGCAGTACCACTGGTAGGAGTGATTAGAGAGCACATAATCTTTATAAGGGTGGTTTTGCCTGCACCGTTAGGCCCTAAGATGGCAAATACCTCACCTTTTCTTACCTTTAAATTCAGTTGATATATTGCAGTTACGGTTTTAAGCCGTGGGGACCTAAGACTGAACATATTCCTTGCCGGTCTAAATACCTTGGTCAGATTTATGGTTTCAACGGCATGCATCGTTTTATGTTTAAACGGGTTCGAGGATTCAAGGATTCTAGGGTTCAAGTGTTTGTTTTCTAAGGATTTAATAAGTGCCTTGTATTTTTTTAACATTTCACTTGAATCCTTGACCCCTTGAATCCTTTTCATCGACCAACTCTTTGGTAGATGAACCAAATATATTTATATAATGATAGTAAATAGAAAATCAAGAAAATACGGTTGGTTCTTTCTTTAAATAGAAAAAATTAGAAAAAAAGCTTGACTTACGTAAAAATGTATTATAAGTAACATAAATGTCATAACTACGTGAGAAACAATATTTCTGGTTTCTTATATATATTGGAGAGGTTTTGTATGGCTAAACTAATTATAGATGTGCCTGATAAACTCAAATACGATCTTAAATTGAAGGCAACGGAAAAAAACCAGACCATGAAAACTGTGATTGTCAACTTGATTGAGGAATGGCTAATCAAAAATGACTTGCAGCAGCTAAAGAGCAAAAAGAAAAAAGCCAACCGGTGATTTTCGTTGTTCTTCTAAACGGAGGTTTATTAAGGATGTTTTCTATTAAAAGGTTAAAAAATAGGCATGGAGGTGTTCTTAAGAAAACCATCTTTCTAATAGTCCTGCCATGTCTGTTTCTATTTTTGGGATGTGCTGTTGCCCCAAAGACTGTATCTTCAAAACAATTCAAATCGGTAGAAACAAAATCAATCGAAGCTGAAAAGGAGGCAATGGAGAAAGAAACAGAACTTGTCCAGATGAGCAAGGTTACCAAAAACTCTGTTTTCACTGAAGAATTTGAGATGCCGGAGTATATCATAGGACCCGGAGATGTGCTGGAAATCTCTCTGTGGGAAGGAACCGAAGAAAAGAAACACACAATGACTGTTCGTTCTGACAGCACTATATCTGTTTCGTTTTTAGAGGATGTTAAGGTTTCCGGACTCACCGCAAGACAGGTAGATAAGACCATTACCGAAGGGCTGGCAAACTTTGTAAAAAATCCGAGGGTAGATGTTATAGTAAAGGAATTTCACAGCAAAAAGGCATCATTGTTTGGAGAGATAAACATACTACAATTCCAAGCAGCAATTTCAGGACCGGGCAACTATCCTTTAAAGGGGAAGACAACTGTTTTAGACTTACTGGTGTCAGCCGGAGGGGCTACAACTAATGCAGATTTAAGGAGAGCAAGATTGATTAGGGGAGGAAAAACTTACACTATAAACCTCTACAAGACTATGTTCCAGGGAGATGCCAGTCAAAATGTTATACTGGATGTAGGGGACATGATAGTAATCCCTGAATCTCCGACAACCAAGGACAAGGTCTTCGTACTGGGAGAGGTAAGAGACCCGGGGGCATATTCATTTAAACATGAAATAGACCTGGTAACGGCTATATCGCTCGCGGGAGGATATTCCTATGATGCTAAAGAAAAAAATATACTGGTGATAAGAGGATATCCGGCTAAAACCAATGTACTTGTTGCGAACCTGAAAGATTTTCTTAATCAAGGTGATTTCAGCCAAAACATATCCCTCCAAAGCGGGGATGTCGTCTATGTCCCCAGAAGTCTAATTGGCGATATAAACTACTATATTTCTAGATTAACCCCCATGTTGGATTTTGCTTTGTATCCTGCTACATACAGGGACGCTTACACTACAGGAGGGGGCCTACGCATAAACACAGGGACCCGTTGATAATGATGAGAAACTTAGCATTTTATTTTTGGGGTTAAGAAGTGGCTCAGTATGATTTAACGTTAAGGGATTACTGGCGCATATTACGTAAAAGAAAGATAATTGTCATCTTTGCTACCATCCTCATGGGAGTTTTCAGCACCTTTTTTGCCATTCTTCAAACTCCTGTTACTTTATATGAGGCTTCTTCAAGCGTAAAGATAGAGCGAAGTTCAACCCTCACCGGCTTGTACGTTGAGACTCTGTCATGGAGCTCGACGGATAATTTAGAGACGCAGGCAATAATCATAAAAAGTTACCCTGTAATGGAGGAAGTAGCTAAAAAGCTGGGTTTTTTAGATAGTAACCTGACTTCCGATGAAATTCGCAGGAACACTAAATACCTTAACGTTGTTTTGAAACTTAAGGATAAGGTGGAAACTAAACGAGAAGGGGTCACAAACTTAGTTAATATTATGGCAACCTCAGAAGACCCTAAACTAGCTCAAAAACTGGCTAACACTGTTGCGGAAGTCTACAGAAATCAGAATACCAAGGAAAGGAACAAGCGTATTGTTGAAGGAAGGGCTTTTATAGAACAGCAATTAGAATTGGCGAAGAAGAACCTGAGAGAAGCCGAGGAGAAAGTAAAAGAATATAGAGAGGAAAATAAATTTATCTCAATCGACAGTGAAACCGGGATTACTTTAGATCAATTAACCAAGATAGATGCAGAACATGAAAGCCTAAAGCGGACCATTGAAGAAATTAACTTAATCTTGAAACGCCTTAAGAAGGAAGATGCAATACCGGAAAAAGATATAAAAGGCATATATGCGGACAAAGTGGGGGCTATATTTGCCCGTTTAAACAGCCAACTTGTTGATCTTACTTTGGAAAGAGACACCCTCTTACTTAGCTTTACTAAAGAGCATCCCAGGCTAAAGGAAATAAAAACCAAAATTAACCAGACAATTCAAAATATGATCGCTGAACTTTCAGATCAAAAGAAAACCCTTGAAGGGCGTAAGACCAATCTGGCTGGGGATATTGATCGACTTCGCAGTCAACTCAGAGCCCTTCCAGAAAAAGGATTAATACTTGCCAGGCTGGGGCATGATTTAACAGTCAAGTCCCAGATCTTTTCTCTTTTAGAATCCAAATATCAGGAGGCTTTGATAAAAGAGGCTGAAAAGGTAGAAGAGGTGAGTATAGTAAAGCCGGCTGTAGAACCGACAAGCCCTGTCAATTCACCCCATGTTTATACAACCTCATTTGTAGGTGTTATTATCGGAGTAATAATTGGGTTAATAGTCGCATTTGTATTTGAAACCCTCGATACCTCCATAGGCACTATAGAGGATGTAGAGAACTTCCTTGGAGTGCCTGTACTGGGTGTAATACCCCATGTTGGATACGAAGATATAAAGAATATTCTATCGGAGGGATATCCTGAACAAACTGATGAAGATATCATCAACAGGAATGCACGTTTAATTACTCATTTTGCTCCTAAATCAACACTGGCTGAAAGTTATAAGAAATTAAGGACTAATGTCCACTTTATGAGAATGGAAAAGGATATTAAAACAATACTATATACCAGTTCTTCCCCTTTCGAAGGGAAGACTACTACTGTGATTAATCTGGCTATTGTTATGGCTCAGACAGGCGAGAGAGTACTTTTAATAGAATCTGATTTAAGAAAACCAATGATCTCCAAGCTTTTCGGGATAGATAAAATACCAGGTCTGTCAGATGTTATCTTGGGCAACTATGAATGGCGGGATACAGTTAGGACAATAACTGATTTTATTACCGGAGATATGAAAATAGATGATATAATGAAGACTCCAGGTATTGATAACCTTAATATAATTACTTCTGGGACTATAAGTCCAAATCCATCTGAGCTGCTAAATTCACAACGTATGGAAGATTTCATCTCTCAGGTGAGAGAAGAATACGATGTTGTTCTTTTTGACTCAAGCCCTGCTCTCGCCGCTGCAGATGCTTCTATTCTGGCATCAAAACTGGATGGAGCAATTCTAGTATATCATGTAGGGAAAATAGCCCGAGGGGGCTTAAGGCGCGCCAAGGTTCAATTAGAGAACGTTAAAGCGACTGTAATGGGAGTTGTATTGAATAAACTTCAGGCAGAGATAAGCCCTGATTATACAGAATTTAAATATGACCGTTACTATGCCTCTGAAGATGAGGAGAAAACTCCTTCAAAGCCAAAGAGGTGGTATCAAGGAGCAAAGCAGAAACTAGAGGAATAATCCAATACAACTCTAAAATTGTGCGTAGTGAACGGAATTGGTTAAAAGGAGAAACAAAAGCAAAAAGAAAAAAGAGGTAAAAGTTCTGATTGTAGTTACCCTTATATGTTTTTTGCTCGCAGTAGTTGTATCTTTCATAACCGGAAGAGTCCCTACTTTACTGGACAGGGTGATAACGAAAAGAATTGAGGCGAGGTTGTTAGAAAGGTTGAAGATACCAAAAAGGGGATTGCTGGTTCCAACATAGAAAAGCTTAAAAAAGCATATAAGTAAATAAAGGCAAAAGAGGTTTATGCTTCTCCTGCCAGTACTGTACAACCCACCGCTCAGAGAACTATGTGTTATTATATCCAAGGTATGGTTGCTTTATCTCCGTTTTATAAAGACTCATACCTATTTTTCGTACTCAATAAGAGAACTTTGAAAAAGTACCCCTTTTTCGCTTCAGCATACATGAAATTGACAGTTTGTGCATATAGTTATATCATAATTGTATTTCATTGGATTTCTCAGTTTATATAGGGAGCTCTCTAATGCCTAATCTATTGAAGAGGCATGACAACCGAACCATACTATTATTTTCCGGGCTTCTTTTAATCGCTTTATTTCTTAGTTTTGGCATAACTTATGTTAAGCCCACTATAGCACTGGCAGTTCTAGGCGTAATGTTAATTTTTATTACCAGCTTCGTAAGTACTGAGACAGCCCTATATATCCTTATTTTTTCTATGCTATTAGGGCCTGAGTTTATTGTTGGGCAGATTGCAGGAAAAGCCGTTGTAGAACGAGGAATAACGCTCCGTCTGGATGATTTTTTGCTGGTGCTGATCGGTTTTAGTTGGTTTGCTAAGAGTGCTATATACAAAGAACTGGGGCTTTTTTTAAAAACGCCTTTAAATAAACCCATATTTTATTATATAGCAGCAATGGTTCTTTCAACTGCATTTGGTATTATGTTCGGACGAATACAAATCAAAACAGGATTCTTCTTTGTCCTTAAATATATCGAGTATTTCATCGTATATTTCATGGTGGTAAACAATATCAGAGATAGAAAACAGGTAAGATACTGGGTAATAGCCATATTATTTACCTGTGCGGTCGTCAGCATAATCGGAATCTACCAGATCCCGACAGGGGAAAGGGTAACTGCACCCTTTGAAGGAAAAATAGGCGAACCAAACACCCTTGCCGGGTACTTGGTCTTGATTTTATCTATAGTAGCCGGGTTAATTCTCACTACGGAATCCAGTAGGAATAAGATTCTTCTTGGCATATTGAGTCTTTTAATAATTATTCCTCTTCTGGCTACCCAATCAAGGGGTTCATACCTGGCAGTAGTCCCTATGTGTTTTGCCCTTCTCATATTTAG
>JACQWO010000073.1 GCA_016209225.1 Desulfobacterales bacterium | reverse complement strand
CACAGTTGGAGACAAAGTGACGGCAGATGTGATCAGAAATTATATTAAGTATCATCGTGAACAAGAGAAATCTCCGAAGCAATTAAAATTGTTTTAAGATGCCCCGCCCTGTGGGCGGGGTAATTCACTAAATTGACAAGGTCAAACATGTCAACCTCCCTAACAGCCAAAAGGGGACCATTAGATCGTATCAGGGGTGGTCGATCATGGTTCTGAGGCTGTTAGGGGAACTATATATTTTTTTTGACCTAAATGCAATGTCAAAATTTTGAGAATTTGGACATATAGAGATGTCAGAAACCGAAATCAAGTTGGAAGACATTATATATGAGGAGATTGAGAGCTGGATAAACGAGCAGATTGAGATATCACCTAAAAGGCGCTCTGATTACCTCGATCAGATAGCCAGGCATCTCGGCATATGTACAAGACAGCTCAGACGATACTACGATGGCGAAACCGACATTCCCACCCAAAAACTCCTTACCCTTTGCAGATTTATTACTACAACGAATCCGGTAATACATCTCAACTATGAATTAGGCATCGAAGCCTTTGAACCGCCAAAGCTGGATGAGATGGACCAGTTTGACGTAACCGAGGAGATAAGAAAAGGCTTACAGTCTATAGGAGCCTACCTGCAAACCTTTTCCAATGAGGTTCAGAAAGCTCCTAATGGCGGTGGGATGAAGAAAATAAGGATAAGAGAGAGGCAGCTCATTATGCAGATCCGAAGATGCACCAGGCTGTATGAAATGCAAATGGAGGATTCTCATAAAAGATTGGCTGAGAAGGCACATAAAAAGAGAGTGCAGAGACAGGAAAAACTGAGGCAAGAGCTTGAGGAAAAAGGACAGATGAGGATGTTTGAATGAAGAGGATCTGTGCCGATTGCAAGATATATCTGGGGGAAAAAGAGCCCCTGGAAGACGAGGAAGAGACGCACGGGCTGTGTTTTTGGTGCTTTTTGCGATCAATGAGAAAGATAAAAGAGTGGCAGGGGGAGATGAACGATGACCAGAGCTGCAATGGCCAAGAGAATAGAGGAGAGCATGGGTAAGAGTGAGCTGGACGGGGTAAGGCATATAGACCGTCCGACCTCATGGCTCAGGAAGATGTTTGCAGAGATTGAAAGACATGACGAGACGGTGGGATGCCTGAAGTGCGAGCTGGTCAAATTGTCTCATTCGTTGTGAGAGATTTTTAATGTCCACCACCTCCATTAGGTGCTGGACAGGTGGTGGACATTAAAAGTCAGCCATTTTTTACAAGATAATTTCTAATTTTTCTTAATAGTTTTAAGGATTTGCGGATGGATGAGGTCTGGTTGAGTCAAAAAGAGGTGGTGGACATCGAAAAATCGTCAGAAAAGACAATTCAGAGACGTCTCAACTCCAGCTACTACAAAAAGACAAAACTCTTTCCTTCCCAAAATGGCGGAGGCAAGGGGGGACAAATAACCAAAATTGCCCTCTCATGCCTTACGCCATCCCTCCAAAAGAGATATGTCGAAAAAAACGATGTCTCTCCCCTGCTCCTATCTGTCCTTGCCCCTGAGGCTGCCATTGAGGTTGCCAACAAATATCTCCCGGAGATGTCGTTCTCTGCCGGAGCCCAAAAATCGGATGCATGGCAGGGAGATACACATATAAGCCCGAACATCCTCCACAACGAGGGGGTACAGAAATCCAGCAAGATAGTTCAGGAAGCCCTGGATGTTCCCAGGGGATGGAAAAAGAGAACGTGGATCGAGGCGGTGGCTGTCAAGCACGACACCACTGTATCTACCATATATAGAAAAATACAGAAATATCAAAAAGGAGGGCTTGCAGGGTTAAAGCACAGCAAGCCCAAACAGGCAAAGGCATGGACACCGGAGGCTATCGACTGGTGGGTTGGCCTCTGTCTGAAAAAAGAGCACCGCAAGCTGATGAAGGACGGCAAGAAGATACTGTATGCCATCCTGCAGGAAGAGGCAAACAAGAGAGGCTGGGACATAGGCGGATACGAGAGCGCCCTATGGTGGCTCAAAAAGAAGATCACCCCTCAGCTTCTTGCCCTTCAGAGAGGTGGAGTCAGGGCTTTAGACAATACCCTTCCTCCAGTACTCCGAAATTATTCCGACCTGGCTCCGTTCGAGATCCTTGTGGGAGATCAACACAGATTTGACTTTTGGGTGGTTGATGATGATACCGGAGAGGTCTTCCGTCCGGAGGGGTACGTATGGCAGGATCTCAGGACTAGATGTTTTTATGGCGGCGCCATAGACAAAAAGTACGACAGCCAGCTCATGGGTGTTGCGTTGAGAGTTGGCATGAAGATATTCGGAGCTTTTTCATCTATCTATACAGACCACGGGAAACCGGAAGAATCTAAATATATAAGAAGCATAATGGCGGACATCCGTTCTCTGAATATGTCGGCAGGGAATGTTATAGATATCCCCGCCTGCACATCCATCGATATCGACCCGGAGGAGATACATCCGTGTGTGATCATCCCCGGCACACACCGAAAAGCGATTGTCAGAAACGCAAAGGCAAAGATGATCGAGGGGACGTTCAGGAGGTTTGAGCAGCTCCTCAGAAATGTATTCCTGGTGCCCGGGTATGTAAAGGATCTCTGTGCATCCCAGGAAGAGCAGGAAGTAGATCAAAAGGAGATTCAAAAACTTGGAAACTCGGGCAAGCTTTTGACATTCAGTGAGTTCAGGATGATTTTTTTCAAGGCTATGGACTACTACAACAACAAAAAGGCGCATCGCGGAGTGCGAAAAGAATGGGTCTGGAAACCAAAACCTAGAGAAGCAACCCCGATGGACTGCCTGAAGATGTGCTGCCAGGATGGATGGCAGCCGACATATCTGAATGACGATACTACAGACCTGATATTCCTGTCACGGGATGAGAGGGGAGTGGACCGTGGCAGGATCACATTCAGAAACGAGCAGTATGAGCATGACGCCCTTATTCCCCTCCTGCTTGAAAAAGGCGAAAAAGTCGAGATTAGGTACGACCCGATGGACCCCGAATGGCTGCTGGTATTTTGCAGGGGCGAATATATATGCCGTGCCGAGCTGGTGGAATACTCCAGCATGAAGGACGTGGGCCTGGCAGGGAGAAAAATAGAGGAGAAGGCAAGGCGTCGGAAAGAGTGCCTACTAGAATACAGGCAGCTCACATCGAAGATACCGAACTTTATTCAGCACTCCCAAACCTCACCTGTTGAAAAAGCTGCTGCTCTAATAGGCAAGGATAAAAAGAAAAGGGCAGACGAGGAACACGAACTATACAGGGAACGCACATCGGAGGAACTTGCAGCAGAGGTAGCTGAGCTTGAGGCTCAGGCTGAAAAAAACAAAAATGAGGTCAGGAGAAAACCCCTGCCTGCGAGACCGACATACTTCCTGGACGACCTGACCAGATACACGTTCTGTGTGGAATATGAAATCGCCGGCGGTGAGTTAAGGAAGGATGACTATGCTTTTAAGACTGAGTATGAAAATAGAATGACCGAAGGGCAAAGAGAGTATTGGGAGATGGTGAGGAAATACGGAACGTATCAATAGAAGGGGAGAAGAGATGAAAAACGTCTTTGTAAACACGAAAAACATAAATGCTTTTGACAGTATTTGCAGGGAGTTGGAAGACCCTGAGAGCATGATCGGGCCGTCTCTTGCAATGGTAACGGGTCCTGCTGGCAGAGGGAAGTCAGAGGCAGCGAAACACTATGCAGCCGGGTCATCTGCCATATACCTGCCGCCTTTAAATATCCGTTCCGCATCGATGATGCTCAGGGAGATCACGTTCGAGCTTTGCAAGGTCAAACCCCGAAATTCAGAGAAGTGCCTCTCCATGATCGGGGATGAACTGGGCAGAGAGAGACGTCTGATAATCGTTGACGAGGCCGACCTGCTTGCGATGCAGGTACTTGAGATGCTGAGAGGCGTAAACGAGCGGTATTCATGTCCTATTCTTTTAATCGGGGAGGAAGATCTGAAAACAAAGGTGGCAAGGCACCGCCGCATAGCCAGCAGAATCAGGCAAAAAATGGAGTTTACCCCTGTGATTCAACCCGACATAGCTCTGTTTTTTCAAAAGTCGCTAGGGGTTGAGATATCGGCAGGGGTAGCATCGACCATTCACCGCCGTTCTCATGGCGACTGGAGACCTGTGTTAACTGCTGCGATAGGCATTGAGAGGGCAATGAGGGCAAGCGGAATAAAAGAGGTAAGCGATGAACTCGCAAAAGACATCTGCGACAATACCTAAAACAGGACTGGCAAAAAGGATAAGGTGCTGGGTATCCACCAGACAATCCATTTTCACAGTCCCGGAAGTCTGTAACGGTCTTAGAGCTAAAGGCAAAGACAGGATGCAGATCAGGAACGTCATCACAGATTTTGTAAAAAGGGGAGAGATACAGAGAATAAAAAAAGGCAGGTACCAATATAACCAGGGCTGGCGCAGAGAGAAAAAGGGCTGTCTCAAACCTCGTATAGTCAAGGCTATGTATGTGTCAGCATCGGCATTTTCTTCCGCTGATATTCAGCGGATTTCAGGTGTTTCTAATACGAGTTATGTTAACAGGATAATTCGGAACCTGAAAAAAAATGGGCATATACATCTAGTAGGGAAACGCCCGTGTGTCCACGGCAGAGGGGCGACACAACTATACAATATCGTCAACAGAGAAAAGTTCAAGATCGAGGTGATGTGATGCGCATAATCGATGGTGGCGGGAAAAAGTCGCAGAATGAGTTACAGCGCCAGAGAAAAGGGTTGCTGGCAAAGATACATATAGCAAAAAAGGATCTTTGTCTTGATGACGAAATGTACAGAGAGATACTCGAAGGCAAACCCTGGCGAGTCAAATCGGCAGGCGACCTTGCGCTACAAGGGTTGGAATCTCTTGTGAGGCATTTCAAATCTCTGGGATGGCAGGAATCCCCAGTGACCGGAGAGAAGGGAACCCAAATTGAGGCATTGCACGAGAGGATTATGGAGGTTGCTGCCCGAATGAGAGATGGGGAAAAGAGAGCAACCGGATTGTGTAAAACAATATGCAGGACGGACAGAATTGAGTGGTGCAAGGACATAGGGAAACTAAAAAGGATGCTCGTAATTCTGGAAAAGATAAGGAGTGAAGAGGCAGGAGAGGTAGCATGAAAAGATTGTTGATGTTCAAAAAGAGGGTAAAAGGCAAGGAGTCTCAGGTCATCGACTTATCGTTGGTGAGGAAGATGATCGGTAGGGAAGGGAATAACCCCGCCCATACGGTCAGAGAGACGACCAGGATACACGCCCTGACCGGTGTGCCGTGGGAGATTGTCAACAGAGAGATAGAGGAACGGAGATGAATAATACTTTAAATATAGACGATTTAATAGATGCTCTTTTTTCAGAAAACAAAATATTCAACAGGATTAAATGGGCATTTCTACTCGTGGTAATTGGCATAGGGCTGGGGTATGCCTGGGCATTTAAGGTGTTTCACTAGGAGGGCTGGGATGAACCGGCACTGTCTTGAACCTATATCATTGGAGTATATAGGCAACGATTATCAGCTAACCAACACCTACGGCAAAATACTAAAGGAAAGAAAAGTGCTGTTTGAAAAAGTCAAGAGAGGATGCAGAGATACTGCCGATTTTCTAAAGCAAAGATATGGGCTTAAGATATGGACATGGAAGGAATTGAATACCGTAAATTGGAAAGGGGAAAGAGATGGGAAAGAAGGGAACCGAAGAGATAAACATAATAAACGTCCATAAGGTTGCGATATTGACCATTCTGTCCCGACATATCGGGAAGGAGAAGGCAATCGGCATGGCAGAGCTTTATCAGGAAGCGTTTGGAAAATCATGGGAGCATAGAATCAACGATACCCGGCTGCTCCGAACAGTCATTACCCTGCTGCGCAAGGATGGTGTGGCGATCTGCTCTGACTCAAGCCAGCATGGAGGCGGGTACTATCTCGCCAGTGCAGGGTCGGAGCTGGAGGACTACCTCGGCAGGATCAGGCAGCGGGCACTGAAGGCGCTCTCGATGGAATCGAGAATCAGACGGATAGGGATTGCGGAGCTGCTGGGACAGATGCAGATGAATATAGAGGGTTGAGGGCATAATATGATCTGGACCAAATATTTTGACAACAATGGTGCAGTTGTTGAGGTGACTCATGGATTGGGGGACTGGTGGATTGTCGGGCGACGTAATCCACGATCAGGGGGATATCATCGAGTGAAGACTCCTTCTATGCCACCAAGAAAAACAGCGGAAGAATGTCAGCAAGATCTCGATGAATATGCCCGTCGTAAGCAATGGATTGCCGTTCCGACCTGTGCAGATCGCCACGCGCATGATGATCCGAAAATAAAGGTATAGCTGAGAGGTAAAAGCATGGATAAATATCTGGAGGAACAAGCAGACATTCTGCTGCATGAGATCAAAGAAATTACAGATTGGATCAGCGAGCGGGAAAGAGATGCAGAGGTCGAGGTAGCTGCTATCAGGCAAAAATACGAAACCGAACTAGGCGCACTTAAAGACCATCTTGTTGATCTCGACAAGGAGATCGTTTTTCTAATGAAGGATAGCAAGGGGCCGCTCTTCGATGGCAGGGATAAAATTAATCTGGCGAATGGAATACTGCTGTATGCAAAGGAGAGAAAAATTACTTTGCCTAGGGATGTAATTGCAAGGATAGAGGAGCACGGTTTTGCCGAGGCTATCAAGATTGCCAAGAGTGTGGACAGAGCAGTCATCGAGCAGTGGCCGGAGGAGAGGCTGTTTATGGTCGGCGGGAGAAAGAAGCTGGTGGAGAAGTTTGGCTATGAGGTGATGAAGACGGAAGACGGGGGACGGGTATAACAAAAAAAAGGAGAGAGTATGAAAAACAAATTGACTAATCTGAATGATCATCTTTTTGCTCAGATTGAACGTCTGTCTGAAGAGGAGAGGGTCGGGGAAAAACTGATTGAGGAGATCGGGCGAGCCAAGGCTGTAGGGAATATAGCCAAAAATATTATCGACAATGCCAGGCTTGTTTTTGATGCACAACTGGCATATGACGATACGATGAGGATACGCAAACTGCCGGAAATGTTGGGTATAGAACTCAGAAAAGAAGATGATTAACAAAATATATACATCAGAGCAATTACGGTACCTGCGGAGATACTATCCCAAAAACTCCCAAAGAGAACTGACAGAGCTTTTCAACCAGCGTTTTATTGAGGACAAAACCGAAAATCAGATTAAGAGTTGTTTGGGTAATCATAAAATTACTTCCGGACGCACAGGGTGTTTTGAAAAGGGGAATATCCCCTGGAATACAGGCATAAAGGGGCTGACTACGGCGAATAGAACAAGTTTTAAAAAGGGGAATGTACCGCAGAATCGTAAGCCGTTATGGTCGGAAAGGATATCTAAGGACGGATACATCGAGATGAAGGTACCTGAAAGAAATCCATATACCGGATCCCCGACTTGTTATAAACTAAAACATGTCTGGATATGGGAGCAAGAGCACGGTCCGGTGCCGGAAGGGTATGTGGTAGCTTTTATGGATAGCAACAATCGCAACTTTGATCCTGAGAACTTAATTCTGCTAACAAGAAATGAATTATTACATATAAATCATCACGACTATAAGAATCAACCGGATGCGCTGAAACCATCTGTTTTATCTCTGGCAAGGCTGGAGGCGAAGGCAGGGTTCAGGACGGACGGAAAGCGGCGGAGGCGAAGGGTGAAGAGGTTTTAGTAAGGAGGTAAAAAAATGGATAAGTATTTAAGTGGCAAAGGATTAGAAGAAAAATATTTTGAAAACAAGCTAGCTTTTAAGAAAAAATTACAAAATATGATAAATGACTTTGTACAGGAGAATAAAGTTGTTTCTATCGGCGATAGGGTAAAAAAGGAAGACATAGAATACGAAGAGGATGCATATCGGTATATGTATTGCTGAAAGAGGTTGGCTATGACACAAAAAGAGTATAACTGGCTGAAAAGACTGGAATCAGAGATCGATCAGCATTGGGACGAACTGACGAAGTGGGAGAAAGGGTTTATGGAGGATATAATTGAACGCTTTAACGTATATGGTGAAAAGACGATAATCAGTAAAGGACAGTGGGATATCATTACAAGGGTGTCGGAGAAGTTAGTATGAGCCTACACGTTCTTAAGTGCTGGCCGGAGGAGTTTCAGGCTATCCATGATGATAGGAAGCTCTTTGAAATTAGGGTAAACGATAAAGACTATCATGAAGGAGACATCTTGATCCTGCATGAATGGGACCCTGAGACACAGGAATACACTCATAGGGTACGCCCTCTAATGGTGACGTATATGCTCCAGGGCAAATTCGGGCTGCCCGAAAATCTATGCGTGATGTCTATAGTGAAGATATGAATTGTGAGGTAAAAACAATGAGTAAAAAACAATCAAATCCATTGCCATCAAAAGGACAAATAAAACCTCCACCACCACCAGCACCTCCTCAGAAAAAAGGAATATGCCCGAAGTGCGGGGGAACTGTCTTAATGGCAAAAGGGGAAATCAATGCAGATGTTATTTAATCAATTTTCCACGTATCAATAGGCAGGTTAAAATGATCGATAGTAGTATTCAACCGAATCCAATATTTATAGTCCTTTTTGTTTTCGAGGATCAGGACGACACCTGCTTTTTTGCCTGTTTGGAGAGAATAGTACAAGCTCTGCCCGATTGCCTCTGCCCATTTCTTCCCAAAATCAAACTCAATGGCGTGGGTACTAGTAAGACAATCGCACCTGGTACGGTCCGACAGGACAACCTCTGCCTGTCCACCATGTTCATCACACCATTTATTTTGATACCATTTCTCCGGATGCTTTCTTTCTGCGAGGCTGAATGTGGCGCTGAGAAGAATTATCAAGATGGCAATAATAAACTTTTTCATGAAGTATATATATCAGAAATAATGGGAAACGCAATAGAGAATAAACAAATATGAAAAGGAATAAATGTAAGAAGTGCGGAAGACTTTTATTTAAAGGGGAAGCTAAGACTATAGAGATTAAATGCCCCAAGTGTGGATATATTCAAAATATTCAAGGAGATAAACAGAGAGATAGTCAAAAAAGGGTTGACTTTTTAAAAAGAATAGTTTAATTCATTAAATAATAGCTAGAGCGATTCGATCGCCATATAAGAAAATAGAGGCTTACGAAGCCCGCTTTTCGTTGCAACCGCAACGGGGAGCGGGCTTTTTGTTTTTTGGGTACAAAATGCAAACTTGTATTTTTTTTGAAAAGTGGGATGTTTCACCCAAAAAGAGAGTGGGTACCCAAGCAAAAGTGGGAAAAGGAATATGAGATCTCAGTTGTTTTTTGTGCTCCAAGTGGGAAATGTATGCAAATAAAAATCTTCGTCTCTCAGAGTTGACCGAAATGCAAATCCGCCAGGAAATTGGCGGATGATTTGAAGGGCTGCGGGCATGATGTGGAGATTTTCGACATCACAACCATCGATGGTCTGGCTGAGGCATCATTTTACAGCGTGCAGACAACCCCCGACATAAGAATAGAAACAGAGGATAGATAATGGCATCACGCAAGATTGAGGATTGTGTTCCAGAATTGCAGGAGAAGTACTGGCTTTTTAAGGAAAAGATGGACAACGCAGGCATCCCTTTTATCCTCACCTGTACCGCCAGGACAATACGTGAACAGATGGCTCTATATGCCCAGGGCAGAGAATCGCTGGATCATGTAAATGCGCTTAGAAAGATTGCAGGACTTGGAAGTATTCCCCATGACAGAAATGTTTTCAAGGTTACATGGACACTCAAGTCTAACCATATTATAGACCTTGATGATGGGAAACCAGACAACGACAAGGCCCGGGCATTTGACATTGTCATTCTAGGGGGCAAACGACAGCCTACATGGGACATCAAGACCGATGTCAACGAAAACGAAATCACAGATTATGAAGAGGCTGGAAAAATCGGGGAATCCGTAAGTTTGAAATGGGGCGGACGTTTCAAGAATAGCAAAGGTCAGTCTCGCCCGGATTATCCGCATTTTGAGGTATAGGAATTAGGATGATGTGCTGTAAAAATTTACAGTGCTACGGAGGGAATGAAATGAAAAGACTTTTATATTTAATACCTGTGCTGCTTGTTTTCATGGGGTGTGCCACGTTGGATTTTTCTACAAATAAGACAGCCCGGAAAATGGCAGCTATTGAGCTGGGTTACAGAATATCGAAAAACAACCCTACCCTGGCAAAACAGGCGTTGCCCTATGCTCAGGGACTGCTAACTATGGCAACCGAAGGCAGTTTAGCCCAGGGGCAGATAGACGAGGCTGTTACCCTGCTGGCAAATTATATCGGCGATGACGACCCTGTTTTGCCGATGTTGATTACAGACATAACGACAGAAATGTCCGGCAAGCTTAAGGCTAGTGAGACCAATAAAGATGCCGTGACCCTACTCCAGTCCTTTATTAGCGGTATTAAGGCAGGCACAAAATGAAAGCCAGGTTTTTAACACAGCTCAACCTCGAGAACATTGATGACAATCTATGGAAACTTATATCTCCACTGCGATATAGAAGCGCCCTCCTGAATAAAATAGTGGAGGTTCCAGCAGGCTTTGAAACGGATCTCGCAAGCGTTCCTCGTGTTCCGATTGCATACTGGTTTTGGGGGGGACGGGTACATAGAGAGGCGGTATTGCATGATTATTTATACCGAATAGATTCAACGCCGGTAGTTTCATTCTCTGTGGCCAACAGAGTATTTTTAGAAGCAGCGAATGCGAGAAAGAAGGCGATATTGATCAGGTATCCGATGTTTTGGGGTGTTGTGTTAGGTGGGTATTTCTCATATCACAAAAAGAAAGTGAGAACATAAATGGATGCGTCTCACATTGCGCTTTTAACAGCAATCCTCAGCCTGGTTGCTAAAATAGGTACGTTGCCGTTGATAACTATTATTTTCGTACTGTTCATCGGTCCGTGGATATTTGCATCGATACTCTTTTTTCAGCAGGGCAAGAGGCTAGAGGCTGCAATTAATATGTATAACGAAAACGTGAAGCTCGTTGAGAAGGACCAGGAATTGGCTGAGGGATTTAAAGAAATCGTTATGATGAATACACAGGCCATGCAAACGATGGTCGACTCTATTAACACTAACCAGTTCTGTCCGATGATCAGGCTGAAAAAACAGGCGGAAGGAGTGCAGGGATGAACACGGAAAGACAGATATTGAAACAAGAGCATCTGGCTTTGAAACAAAAGAAGAGGGAGCTTGCCGTTAAAGCCGGCGGAAAAATCGATTCTATTAAAAACCTGCTTGCACGTGCATCATTGTCCCCAATCTCCGAAATTGACATGGAGGTGGTTGCTGATCTGTCTATAGAAGCGCGGGATCTCCGCCGTGAATACATGGATGTTTGCGATAAGATCGCACAGGTCGAAAAGGAGCTGGAGTGATGGGTGGCCCGCACACCAAGGTAAGACGGCACAGCAAAGTCGAGGATGAGCTGCCCCCGGAGATACGCAGGGAGGTCAATCGACTACTCATCGAAGGTGAGACATACGAGGATATCTCGGATTATCTGAAGGGACAGGGGCACGATATATCACGCTCCAGCATCGGGAGATATGGCAAAGAGTTCCTGAATGAGTACCGAAAGCTACTGATCATTGAGGATAAGAGCAAGATATTAGTCTCCGAGGCAGGCGGCGATGGAATGGTGCTGGAAGAGGCAGTTGCCAAGAAGATGGCGGCAACCCTCATGGAACTGCTGCTTGACGAGGGAATAGACATAAGCAAAACACCGAGGATAATCTCTGATTTTGCAAAGCTGCAATCATCTACAGTAACAAGAGAGAGACTCAAGGCGGACTTTCAGAAGAAAGCAGAGGCCACCGCGGATGACATTGTAAAATCGGTCAAAAAAGATGGTCTCTCGGAAGAAAAAGCCGAGATGATCCGGAAGAAAATATTGGGGATTGTATGACAGAAGTGAATCCACAGAATGATTTTGACCAGGCGCGTTTTGCCACGGGCGTATTGTTGCCGTATCAGATCCGTTGGATTGCCGATCCGTCTCCGGTAAAGGTCATCGAAAAATCCCGCCGTGTCGGTATTTCGTGGGCCGAGGCGGCGGATGATACCCTTTACGCATCCGAGAAGGGTAGCGGCGAGAAACGGGACGTATGGTATATCGGGTACACAAAGGACATGGCACTGGAGTTTATCAACGACTGCGCAAACTGGGCCAGAGCGTATAACTTGGCAGCTTCAGAAATGGAAGAATACGAGGAGATTGACAAAGAAGAAGTTGGCGGAGTCGTCCAAGAAAAGAAGATATTAGCGTATAAGATCACCCTCGAATCAGGCTGGCGGATAACGGCGCTCTCTAGCAGGCCGACAAACCTGCGTGGTAAGCAGGGCCGTCTGGTAATTGATGAGGCGGCGTTCCATGATGATCTTGCCGGACTGTTTAAGGCTGGGATGGCGTTGCTTATGTGGGGCGGTCAGATACGGGTCATCAGTACACATTTCGGGGATACCAATGAATTCAATTCCATCATACAGGATATACGGTCGAAGAAAACCCCCTATAGCCTCCATCGGGTTGATTTAGATGATGCATTAGAGGACGGTCTTTATAAACGTATTTGTGAGGTATTAAAAAGGGAATGGACACCGGCAGGCGAAATTGCGTGGCGTCAGGAGATCATTGATTCTTACCGAGACGATGCCGATGAAGAGCTTTTCTGTGTGCCGAGCCAGGGGACAGGAACATTTTTAACACGTGCACTAATTGAAACCTGTTTGTCTGATGATATTCCGGTTATCCGTTATGAACAGCCCGCATCGTTTGCCGAGTTGCCCGATCATATCCGATATGCCGAGGTCAAGGATTGGTGTGAGGAAGTTCTAAAATCATTACTGGTGGTTGTCGATCAAGAAAGGAATACAGTAGTTGGAGAGGACTTCGGAAGGACCGGAGATCTGTCAGTATTTATTCCATTGATTGAACAGCAGAACGCCAACTGGAAGGCAATATTCCATCTGGAGCTGAGGAACATCCCGTTTCAGCAGCAAGAGCAGATTTTCTACTATATCTGTGATCGCCTTCCCCGTTTCCGGTACGGAGCACTCGATGCACGCGGTAATGGTCAGTATCTGGCGGAACGTGCGATGCAGCGTTACGGCCCTTCCCGAATTGCCCAGGTCATGCTGACGGAACAATGGTATCGGGAGAACATGTATCAATATAGATCTGCGTTTGAGGACAAAACTGTTCTCATGGCAAAAGATGCCGACGTCATCGAAGATCATCGGGCGTTCAAGGTTATTCGCGGTATCGCCAAACTACCGGACGTGAGGACTAAAGGGAAGGATAATAAAAAACGCCACGGCGATGAGGGAGTGGCTGGAGCAATGGCCTGGTATGCCGTTCATGCCGATTGGGGCGGAGCAATTGTTACCGATACCATGCCTGAATTCGCGGAGGCAGTTGCATGATATGGCAGAGACTTAAAAGAGTGAGGGTTGCGGATATTGATCCCGGGCGAAGATCGATCCCTGAAGATGATGGGCTGAGGGGAAGCATTGGCAGACTTTCAATGTTTTACGACATTACTACACCTGGCTTCCCTCTTGAGTACCTCCAGGTGCTGGAGGTACTGGCTATATGGAACCCTGATGTTTCTCAGGCGTTATCGATCCTGGTGAACATGGGAAATGCGGGACATGAAGTGGAGATTCAGGCAAAAAACCCGGATGCTGCACTTGACCGGCTCAACTGGCTTGCGGGCAACGTTTACAAAACAGGCGGGGGTATGGATGGGCTGATCAACCATTTTTTCCGCCAGATACCGCTAATGGGAGCCTTATCAGGCGAGTGGGTAATTGCCGACAGGATCGAAGAAGGGGTAAGGGATGTGGTGATTCCTCCGGTGCGAACCATACGATTTAAATACGGAAACGGGGAATACAGACCCTATCAATACACAGGCAGGGGGATTGATAACACATTTGTTGAATTGAATCCCCTTACGTTTTCTTACAGCCCAATTATGACGATGGATGGAAGTCCTTACGCAATCCCGCCCTTTTATGCGGCGCTTAAAAACATTGAGGTTCAATTGGATGCTGTAAGCAACATCGGCTATATCATTAAAAAGACGGGACTGCTCGGCTTTCTGGACGTGAATATGGAGATACCTCAACAAAAAGCCGGGGAGAGTGACGAATCATTCAAACAGCGGCTCCAGAAGAGACTTAAGGATTACGCTGCAGCCTATGCGTCTAATTTTTCCAAGGGAGTAGCAGTGCATTACAAAGACCAGGAGATCAAACATAACAGTGTAGGAGCAACAGCATCAGCCGGGGCAAAGAGCATTTTTAACCTGAATGAAGAGCAAATATGCAGCGCCCTGGATATTCCGCCAAGCATGATGGGCAGAAGCTACTCAACAACAGAGACATACGCTGAAGTAGATTTTAAGAAGCTTATGACACGGATCACGAATATAAGACGAATCACAAAGCGATTCATTGAAAAGGGATATGAGCTTGACCTGCTTTTAAGGGGCATGGAAGCAGATGTCACAGTCCATTTCAACGAGGGGACTGGATTCAAGGAACTGGAAAGAGCCCAGGCAGACGGAGAGGTAATAGACAATGTGATTAAAAAGCGAGATGCGGGGTTCATCGACGATGATCAGGCAGCCAGAGAACTCGGATATGACGAGGCAACCGGCGATAAGCCCGGTAATGTACCGGACTGGATGTTGCAAGATCAGGGGGGAAAAGGCAGTAAAACCAGATTTAAGTTTGACAGGGAGTCGGGAAAATACAGGCACCGGCCGGACAGATTATACCTGTCGCAGAGTACAGAGCGCATGGCGCATAGCGAGAAGGAGAAGAGGGTTCAGAATTGTGTTGAGGCGTTGACGAGTGTTCTGGAAGGTGCGGAGGATGTGGCTATAGTGGCGGCTGTTAAGGCCGCTCAAAAGGACTACAGAGATGAGACTGCTTTTGCAAATGCTGTATATCAGGCTTTTTCAGAAAGTCTGGTGAATGAGATCCCCTACCCTGCAATTGATAATCTCACGGATAAATATGTGGAGAAGGCGTGGCAGCGGTACCGGTATGAGGATAACAGCTTCCTTCAAGCTCAAAGCTCAAGGCTCAAGGCTCAAAGGGCTAGGCTGGGAATTGTGGATGAGAACGCTCTCAGGTATTTGCGGGCCATTGATAGGCACTATTTTGGATCAGGGAATTATCTGGCGAACCATAAAACCGTGAGCCAAAAATTCATTAAATGGCTCGAGGGAGAATATGTCGATAAAGGTCTGAACATAAAGGATCAAGAGACCATCAAGGAGTTTGAGCGGAATTTTTCAGGATTGGTAAAAGAGACCTCCCGGCAGAAGATCAACCAGCTTGTTGATACGTCAATGGGAAGGATTCAGAACTTTGGACAAACGCTTAAGCTGTATGAGACAGGCTATAAACGGTTTCGTATTGTAGGCCCAACGAGCGGACATATTTGCGGTTATTGCGCAAGCATGGTTGGAAGAGTATTTGATGTAGAAAAAGCGGCTACGAGACTCTCAAAGGTCGTAAGTAAGGGTTTTGAGGATGTCGATGATCTACCTCCTTTTTTGCCCAACGCTTACACAGTTGATGAGGTCGGAAAGATGACGGACGAGCAGCTCCAGGACGCGGGTTTTGAGAGTCCGCCGTATCATCCTGAGTGCAGGCACCGCAAGGCGGCTGAGGATTAATTATTTAAAAAGGGGGATCATGTCCATGAAAGAAAAATACAAAATAATCAGGGAAGGGCTGGCGGTTGCGAGATTCGGGTGCGTAATGGGGCATGAGGTTGTATCGCCGGGCGATAAACCGATTCGTTTTAAGGTGGATGAAGAGGAGAAAACCCTGGAAGGAGAGGAGTTTCTGGTAAAACCCTTCCGGTTTCTTTCCGCTGCCCTCACTCCCTATCGCTATATTGACTTTAGAGAAGAAGGGGTTCTCAAGACCGGCGTGTCGCTTTTTGATGGCCTGACAGTTTATGCCAACCACAACGCGGACGTTAACCAGTGGAAAGGATATACACAAAAGCCTGTATGGGATGAGGAGAACGAGCCCAATGGCATAAACGGCCTTATGGTGCTTGACAGAACGGTAGATGCCAATTTAGCAAGAGGCGTAGAGATAGGGGCGCTCCGGAGCGCGTCAGTGACTATATGGTTCGAGTATAAAAGGAGCCACCCTGAACTCAGAGGATTTTCCGATTACCTGGGCGAAGAGGTGGATGGAGAGATCGTAAGGTTTATCGTAACAAGGCTTATCAGGGCAGGTGAGGTTTCAGTGGTGTGGGAAGGGGAAGACCCGTATGCGAAGGCATTAGTGATGGGGAAGTCGGGCAAAGACTTTGAAAACCTTGAAGATATTATAGACCAACAAGGAGGTAAAGACATGAAGTTTAGCAAGGAGTTTTTAAATGTACTGGGCATTTCAGATGCTAATCGTGAGGTGGAAGTCCAAGTGATGGAAGCCAGGGTGAGAGAGGAAATAGGCAAGCTTAACACCCAAATCGAGAGCTTAAAGCTGGATGCGGAAATTGGAAAGAAACACCTGGAAGAAATAAGGGATAAGGCATCTACTCTCTACAAGGCGCTCAAAGGTGACGCTGCTAAAGAAAATTACATTGAGAACGTGATAAAGAAGGCGGACCTTGAAACGGCCCAGGCTTTGGTGGATGAGTACCAGGAAGGGGTTGAAAAAGCAATCCCACTGACATGCCCTAAATGCGGGGAAAAACTGAGCAGGCAATCTTCCGCATCAACAGGAAAGAGCGAGGACAAGGGGGATAAGAGAGTAGAGGATTACAAACTATAGAACCTTGAAATGATTTTGTAATCCTAAAAACATTTAAAATCAAAAGGAGGAAATTATGTGGGAAGTAGATTTTACAGGAATAGGGGTTGAGGACGTGACCATGCTGGCTGCCGGCGGCATGGTTGTGGCTGATGAGGGCAAGGTGGCAAAGGTCAGCGGTGAAAAGAAGGTTGACCTTTGCAATGCCGAGGACGTCTTTTACGGCGTAATCCGTAAGTTTGATGAGGGCGGAGGGGTAGTTGCCCTGACCAGGAAAGGGTTCAAAGAGGTGAGTTATTCCGGAACAATCACGCCCGGACGGAAAGAGCTGGTAGCGAACGGTAACGGAGGAGTCAAGGCGCCGGCCGTTGGTGTACAGGCCCTGCTGATAACCGGAGTTGAAGAGAATAATAACGCCATGCTTTGGACAGCAAAGGCATACGGAGTTATCGACCATGATATCCGTGTGCAGCTAAAAGACCCCGGAGGGAATGATAAGGCTTTGTCCATTGACGTGGTCGGGAAGGATATCATCGTGAATCTGGCCACGGGTGTAGCAGGCGCAATTACTTCCACTGCCGCTGAGATCATCGCAGCCATAGCGACCAGCGCCGCAGCCAGTCTGGTGACTGCCGAGGATTCGGGTGAAAGTAACGGGACAGGAATCGTTACAGCCGAAGCGTTAACCGCTCTGGCAGGAGGTGTCGATCCAACAATAGGAAAATATTACCAGATCGTAAGCGTGGATTCGAATGCAGGCACGTTAATCCTGGATTTAGGATAACGCTTGCCTGCGTGAACTCGCAAGCAGGATTAACAATTTTAAAGACCAATGTAAGGAGGAGATGATGGCAATTAAACCAGCAAAGGAAATGTACCAGGAGGCTCAAAGGAAAGGGGTAACCTTTTCCGAGCTGCTTGACAGGGAAAGACCCTCGGAAAGGGAAGGGCTGGACGCCTTCGAGTTTGCTCTTTTTGAGCGTGATATAAACCTCAAAAAAGACGCTGTGGAGAAATTTTACCGGACATCGGAAGACAGTGTGCTCTTCCCTGAATTCATTAACAGGAACGTGCGGATCGGGGTTGCGGGACTGGGAAAAAGAGACGTGGTGCTGGATGACCTGATTGCTACGGAAACCCCTATTGACAGCGGGGTTTATGAGACCGTGCAAGCGGAGTTCGACACGAAAAAGATCGACTTCAAGAAGATCGCCGAGGGAGCGCCCTTCCCGACCGTTACCATGAGCACAGGCAAGCAGTCCATAAAGCTGGCCAAGATAGGAGTTGCGGTGGATGCTACCTATGAGGTGTTGAGAAGGATGAAGCTGCCTCTTCTGTCTATCCACATGCAGTTGATCGGAAAGAGACTGGCCAAAAAGATGGTGGCATACGCGGTTTATGTGCTGGTTAACGGCGACGGGAACAGTAATCCAGCCAGTGAGACTGAGCTGGCCCTGAGCTATGCTAACCTTTTAGGCTGGATGCTGGATATGGATCAGTGGGAACCGACCGTATGGTTCGCCAAAAAGGCTATGCTCAAGGAAACGATGGTGCTGGATGAGTTTAAGGATACGAGGCTTTTTGATACTGCAAAGACAGGGGCATTGGCTACGCCTTTCGGTTTCGATATGAAAAAATTCAACTGGGACGAGACAACCCTCGGTGATGATCGGATATTCCAGGTGGATAAATCAGCAGCTCTGGAGCTGGTAAAAGAGACCGGCGCTGAGATGATCGAGACCGACAAGGTAATAGACAAGCAGTTTGAAAAGACCGTTGTCAGCCAGGTAATAGGCTTTGCCAAGATATTCACCGAAGCTGCAATGATCTTCAAAAAGGCCGCTGAATAATGGCAACGATTCTGCAAATGATCGAGAACAGGCTGCCTGATGAGTCGGAGATCTTCTCCGGCTCATTGGGCTCGTTTTCGGAGGAAGCCCAGGCTCTTGCAGGTTACGAGTGCCTCTCTGAGGAGGATCTCACGACTCTTCAGAAATCCCTTATTGCGGATATGGCGGCCAAGGCGCTTATACTTCCGGCCATGAGCAAGTATAAGAAAGACCTGGCAAAGGCTGAAGGCGAAGGTGCGGGAACGGCAGAGTTCGTTGACAAGCTTAAGTTTCTGAAAGAGATGCAGGCTAAACTGGCGACAGACATAGCAGAAAAAAGGGCAAAGATCGAAGCGGTTACGGATACGGGTGTTCCAATGCAGGTAGTGGAATGAGGTTAAAGGAATGACGGATCTGCTTGATGACGAGGCTGTTGGAGCGTTCAAGGACGCTATAAGGGACGTGACGGACACGTTTCATAAATACCCTGTAATACTTGAGCAGGATTCAGGAGACACGGAATTGCTTGCCGGGCGGAAGATATTAACTGAACGGCTCAAGGAAAAAGAGGAAGGTGGAGAGATAGACGAGGGATACGAGATCGCTTTCAACCGCGAGTATCTGAAGGATCAGGGGCTGGTGGATGAAAACGACAACCTGCTGATTATATACGATGACAGGGTCCGGATGGACGGGAAAAGGTATCATGTTGCCTCCATTAAAGAAAAAGGGTTCAGGGAAAGCAAGATCATGGTGATCCTGGAGGTGGTCAGATAATGGGTGTTTCTTTTACCGGTGACTGGGACAGGCTGAGTAGAAACCTCGACAATATGGCCAGGCGTTTCAAGAGCGATGTGGGGAAAAGGATCGGTAAAAACCTGATGAAGATTGAGAGAAAAATTCTTGACCACATGGACAAACAAGACCTGGGATGGGATGAACTTGATCCCGAATATGCAGCACGGAAAGAGAAAGCCGGGTTGGACCCTGACACACTGAGGGCTACCAATACCATGTATGAAAACATCACAACGGATCAGCCAAATGAGCTTGAGGGGTCTGTAGGCGTAAAAAGGGGGGTTAAAACCAAGGATGGCGAGGAAATCACAGACATCGCCATTATCCATGAACAGCCGGACAATGACGGCACTAAAATACCGGCCAGAAAGCTGTGGGAACCGACCTGGAATGAGGTGAAAGACGATGTGGCTTCAGATATTATGGGCGTCACAATAAGGACTTTTAAAAAATGATCGAGGCATGCAAAACATTTCTGACAGACCGGATTAAAGAGATACTGCTGGAGGATGAGAGCCAGGCATATAGTGATGAGATTATCTTTTTCGGGGATATGCCCAGGGATTTTCTTAAGGATAACGACTATGCGGCTGATTGTATGATCTTCAGCGATGTGAAAAAAAAGAACGGCGCCATTGTCTCCAGGGTACGAAATGAGGGATGCACGGAATATACCTTTACGAGGAGGAGATTTAGCCGGAGTGTGCTGTTCAGATGCTTTTTACATGCAAAGAGCTTTGAAGATCTGTGGGGGAAGGATGGTTTTGTCGGGCTGGTAGATCAGTTGGAACAGAAAGTGGCAGAGGCGGACAGGATTATAGCCGACAGCAATAACAATGCTATACGAGTAGAGCTGCATGACGCTGTAAGACCCTGGGGGATGGATGACGAGGCTGTAGATCGGTTAAAGAGACGTCCTCACAAGGCGATTGTTAGGTTGGAATTTAAAGGCGGGATTTATACGTCCTGGACAGTGCCTATTATACCGGACGTGGAGATTACACCGGAGGTGCAGTAGGGATAAGGAATATGGAACTTCATCTCTCATAGAGAGCACTAGAACACGGAGGAGAAATGGAATATGATAGCAGAGGTGATACTTTAGAACATATACACAATGTACAACGATTCATAGGCCATGTGATCCGTGAATTATTAGAGCGAGGCGATAACCATGATCGAAGCAAACTGAATTTCCCCGAAAAGGAGTGCTTTGACCGAATGACTCCTCTTTTGTCAACGGTTACTTATGGGTCAGATGAATATCGGAAAATGCTAGATGAGATGAGGCCTGCTATTTATCATCACAACCAATGCAACACACATCATCCCGAACACTATACAAACGGCATTGATGATATGAGCCTTATTGACATTGTGGAAATGCTTTGTGATTGGAAGGCGGCCACAATGCGACACAATGATGGAGACATTTATCGAAGCCTTGAAATCTGCATAAAGCGATTTGGAATTAACCAACAATTGACTCGTATTTTGTTAAACACCATCAAGGTAATGGATTGGTAATTATTAAACTCTTAAAAGGAGGTGTGTGATGGCAGAAGAGAAAAGTCAGAAAACAGAGGCCGGAAGTCAGAAATCGGAAGAAAAAAAAGGCGGTACATCGATGATTGCTCCTCATCCTCTCGGCAAGGGGAAGAAAAAAATCGAGGAAGACTTGAAGCCCGTGGAGGATCTGGCAGAAGAGGCAGAGTTGAAACCCTGGGAGACGGCAGGACTTGCAAGGGCAGCAGGATGGACAGAAGGCAAACAGGTAACAAAGAATGAGTTTGACTCGGCGGTGTCGGCTTTCAGGTGTCGACCTCAAGGAGGAGGACGGATTCAGGTAAGCTAAAGTAAATTAAGGGTTTAAGGAGGTAGTTATGGGAGACGTTTTAGAATATTTGGTTGACGGTACATCAGGACTGGCTCCGGGAGGAGTTGAGGGAGCGTGTATCGTAGCAGGGGTGTGCAGTCTAGGTGAAGTCGGCAAGGGGTATCTACTGGGCAAATCAAGCGACCTGGAGGGACTTCTGGGTGTGGGCCCGCTGACTGACCGGCTCAGGGATATATTTGCAACCGGCGGGCAGAATCCTGTCGTAATAGCGGTGCCGGTGACGGGGCTTTCAGGCGGATACTATACGAATGTGGAGCATACCGGCACGGGACCGGAGGCCATCGTTAGTGGGTCTCCTGTAGAAAACGCCGATGCCATCGTTAAAATCACTCTTGGCGGAGAACTCGGCACAGCAAAGTATAAGCTGAGTGAAGACGGAGGCGAGACATGGGGAACTGAAACGATCACACCGGTAAACGGTCAGATCACGATAGGAACTACAGGCATAACCATGATCCTGGAGGCTGGAACACATGTTTTGGATGACGAATATGCCACAACGATCCGGACATCCATCGGGCCAGTAAGCCATGTAGGAACAGGGCCTGATATCACGGTCGATGGGACTGTCAAAGCAGCTGCAGATGTTCAGATGAAGGTGGTCTCCGGAGGCGGTCGAAATACCGGCACATATCAGCTTACGGTCGATGGCGGCGATAACTGGGGGGCGGTAAGGACTATACCTGTGGATGGCCTGATTGCGGTGGGATCAACAGGCGTAACCATAACGGTTCCGGCAAGCCCGGACATGGTAACAGGCGATACATACAGCTTTGAGCTGATACCGCCGGTTCCAAGCATATCTGCTGTTATGACAGCTCTTGAGCAGCCTTTGAGCCTCTATGATGTTGAATTCGTTTATGTGGCAGGGCCGAGCGATTCGGCAGATTGGGCTTCAATGGGGGCGAAGGCAGACGAGTTGTGGAACGCTCACCGGCCGACATTTTTCCTGTGTGAGACAAGGCTGCCCTATGACAATGAAGACCTTGATGACTGGACAGCAGCCATGATCGAGGAGCAACAGGGGTTTGCTCACAGGTTCGTTTCAGTATGCGCTGCGTTTGGTGAGGTGAGCGACACCACAGGGAAGAGGGTTACGCGAAGCTGGGCAGGATTGGAGGCAGGAAGACTGTTGTCTATTCCGGTCATGCGTGCGACCGGCAGGGTTCGGGATGGCGGGATATCGCAGGGATCCTTGCCCGATGATTTCACGGAAGCAATGCAGCAGCAACTCGAAACAAACAGATTTGCCACGGCACGGCATTATGCGGGTCTGAACAGCGCCTACTGGGGGGATGCCAAGACAATGGCCGACGTTACAAGCGATTACCAATACATTGAGGTTGTAAGGACCGTCTTTAAAGCCGTCAGAAAGGCCAGGATTGCAGCCCTGAAGAGCATGTATGACGAGGCAGGGGATCCATTGATGGAAGGAGGCGCGTCCGGGCTCAATTACCTGAAGGCCAACATCGAGACGGCGCTTAACACCCTGAAGGCGGCAGTGCCCCAGGAACTTGCAGATTACGTGGTGACCATACCGGACGGCCAGGACATCGTTAACAATGGCGTAGCTGTTGAGATGGAACTGATCGGGATACCGATAATCAGATCCATTAAGCTCTACGCCAGTTATATATACGCCGGGTCGTCATTCGATCCGAGACTGCAATAAGGAGGTGAAGATAGATGCCCATTAACGGAAATTATTATGACTGGGAGAGTATAGAGATAATGCTGCCGAACGGCATTGCTATCGGGATCACAGAAATCAGTTACAACGACGAGAGGGGGATCGAAGCCCGGTATGGCAAAGGGTCAATTCCCCGTGGATTCGGCAGGAAAAATTACAAGGCCGGCGGAAATATGTCTCTGGACAAGGATGAGGCGCAGAGGCTGCAAGTCGCTCTAGGAGGCTCTTTTTATCGAGAAAAACCTTTTCCGATCATTGTCTCGTATGCCAACGAGGACCAGATGACGATTATTGACGTCCTGCCTGACTGCATCATCACGAAGGCAGATACATCGGCTAAACAGGAAGACGACAATGCGGGTGTGGTTAAGCTGGATTTTACTATACTGAGCCCGATTAAATGGAGTGGCATAAGCGCATATCCTGTCGCTATGTAATCAAGCCCTGTTGAGAATAACGGAAACAAATTAAAGGAGGCAAAAAATGCTCGAAGATATCAAAAGTGAAGGAAAAACGAACCTCCCAAAAGAGGTTGTTGACGCAAAAAAACAGGGGGCAGTCCTTGAGCTGACCGGCGAGGACGGAGAGGTATACTATTTCAGACCCCCCGGAAAAGGAGATATGGACAGATACCTTTCTGCCGCGGCAAAGGGAAAGCTGGCCTCTGCGGTGCGGAATCTCGTCTACGACCTTGCAGTGCATCCAAACCACGAGGCTTTGAAGAGAAAGTTCGACGAAAAACCTGGGCTGATGGTTGCCCTCAGCAATGCTCTGCAGAACGCAGTAGGACTCAATGAGGAATTTGAGGTAAAAAAGTTGTAAGGCTCCGAGAGGAGCTTAACAAAAACTGGATCAGACAGGTGGAAATTTTGGTCCGGCATTACCTTCAGCTAGAGCCAGCGCAGGACATAGAAACATTAATGTCTCAGTATATCGAGGCTGCATGGATAGAGGAAAGGCAGATGAATGTAATGGCGGGAGCTATCGCAAAGGCTTTTGGTGGGAAGAGTTAATGATCAAGAGAGAAGATACGGCTTATTATAGCGGAGATTATGTCAATGACTACCCATACAAGGCAGAAAAAGACAGCAAAAATAATGATCGCCATAGCTATTCCAATTAAAGTTTCCATAGTTTAATTATATGGAAACTCAACAAAAAAGTCAAATGGAAAGTAAATGGAGAGTATCTTTAAATTAGGCATACTCCTTTCTGTGGTGGACAAGGTGACTGGGCCTACTTCACGTATATCCGGAGGCATGGACACTCTCAAGGGGAAAGTGGCTTCTTTAGGGCCTTCTTTTGATAAATTCAAGACCTATGGTCTGAGGGTGGCTACTGTCGGAGCGCTCATGTTGCACATGCTCTCCGGGGCAGTTATGGCCACAGTGGATACTCAAAAGGCACTGGGAGAGCTTTCTTCTGTTGGAGTTCAGGATCTGGGCGCTTTGGAAAAGGCAGGAGCGGCATTTTCCGGCCAATGGGCAGGCACCACAAAGGCTCAGTTTATAGGGGCGGCTTATGACATAAAAAGCGGTATCTCTACCCTCACGGATACGGGAGTGGCGGAGTTCACCAAGTTGGCGGCCATTACCGGCAAGGCTACAAAATCAACCACAGCGGAGATGACCAGCCTGTTTGCTACAGGTTATGGGATATACAAGGATATGTATGGGGATCTCTCTGACATGCAGTTCGGGGAGATGTTTTCCGCCGGAATTGCGGCGAGCGTTAAGAACTTCAAGACGACCGGTTCAGGGATGGCACAGGCTATTTCGACGATCGGGGCAGTGGCTACAACCGCAAAAATACCGATGGAGGAGCAGCTTACCATCCTGGGTATGCTGCAGGCGACCATGAGTGGAAGCGAGGCAGGGACAAAATACAAGGCGCTTATGCAGGCAGCGGCAGGAGCGGGGGAAAAACTGAACCTCCGATTTGTGGACAGCAACAAACAGCTCCTCAGTATGCCGGCGATCCTTGCAAACCTGAAGGGTAAATATGGCGACACCCTGGATGCCATCGAGAAGATGGAGATCCAGAAGGCCTTTGGGACACAGGAAGCTGTGGCAGTAATAGACCTGTTATATGGGAAAGTTGGGGCACTTACCGACAACACTCAAAGCCTGGCGGCTGCCATGCGTACAGGGACCGGGTTTACCGAACAGATGGCAATGACCATGAACAAGGATATAGGTTCGGGGATCGCGCTTATGAAACAACGAACCAGTAACTTCCTGGAGGTTATCGGTAAACAGCTTATTCCTGTTTTGTCTCCGGTGTTTTCATGGATAGGCAGAGGTATAAAACTGATCACCGAATTTGCCGAAAAGCACGGGACATTGACCAGGGTTATTGTCGTCAGTCTTGGAGTGATTTCGGCGCTTGTGTTTGTATTTGGGACTGTGGCTGCCGTTTTAGGAGCCGTCGGGTTGATGGCTCCTAATATGATATTGGGCATTACCCATATTGGTACAGCCTTTGGTTTTGTCCGGGGAAACATTTTAAAAGCCATTGCTTCAATGAAATTCTGGATGCTCTGGCAAAAACAATCGCTGCTTACTTTTCTATATGCCCAGGGCGGTATCAGGGCATATGCAAGCACGATCAACAGGACGTTGATTCCGTCTATCTGGGCATGGGTCAGAAGCACTATCGCCGGAATAATACCGTCACTTAGCGCTGCCATTGCGGCTGTGTGGTCGTTTACTGCGGCGCTGCTGGCCAACCCTATCACCTGGGTAGTTGTGGGGATTGCAGTGTTAGTTGGGGCTTTAATTTTCCTTTATAAAAGAGTTGAGGCTGTACGGACCGTTATTAACGGATTTCTTTTTGTGCTTGGATACATTGTCGGCACGGCTGTAAGGGTTGGAAAAAGCTTTTTATCGGCGATATGCAATCCACTTCTTTTTGTTAAAGCTCTATTCTGGGGCGCAGGCAATATTATTTCATGGGTTACCAACAAGATACAACAACTGACCGAGAAATTTAATTGGCTTAAGCCAGTCCTCAATGCAGCGTCCACGTTGCTTTCCTTGTTTGTTTTCCCTCCTTTGGCGATTGCCATGAATTGGGATGCGATAAAAACAGGAGTGCAAGCAGCGTTGAATTGGATACGGGGATTGATACCGAGCTTTTTGGAGGCAGGCTCAAAATTATGGGATGCCTTGGTTACAGGGATAAAAGCAAAACTTCTAGCTCCAGTGGAAATCGTAAAAGGAGGACTTGCAAAGGTTAGAAATCTCTTGCCTTTTTCCGACGCCAAAGAGGGGCCGCTATCTCAGCTGACATTGTCGGGCGCACGTATTATGGAAACCCTGGGAGCCGGCGTCCAAGCATCTGTACCTGCCATGAAAAACGCTGTTGCCGGCGCACTGGCCGGTGTAATGATAGCGTCTCCAGTCGTTGCTGCGCCAGATATTACAGGGGAATTAGCCAAGCCTGCCGCAATTGTACAAAACACGGCCATTTTGCCTCAGCAGCTGAAAGTTCCCGCTATTCCCGATCTGTCCGCACAAGCTATGTGGGAAAGTCGGGAGATTAACTTGCCAAAGACTCCAAACCTTTCAGGGAATATGAATTGGAGTCAAACAGCGGTGAATAAACAACAAGACGCAACGGGGATTTCGGAAGGCAGAAAGAATAAAGGAAATCTTATAATTCAAGGAGATATTAACCTGACTTTGCCGGGTGTTACTGATGCGGAGAGTTTTGTTGAGCAGCTCAGGCAACTCGTGGAGGGGTATGATGTATGACGGGATATTAAAATTTGAGCATGGTGAGGTCAGGCTTGGGAAAAAACTCGTCCCGGGGGTTTTAAAAAGTCTTTCTATCGCCGGGCTTGTCAGGTTTGATGAAGCGAAGCCGGACACAATGTCGGGCAAGGTGAAGACACCGCACGGATGGGAGGATTCGGACATACACATAGAGCTTGAACTGGTCACTGATGATGATTTCTTCCCTAAACGTGACGGAAAAAAGACTACCTGTTATGACAAGCTGGCCTCTCTTTCCGCTATATTCAGGGGACAGGATAACGGGGGGGATCCAAAAGTATATGATGTTATAAACACACACGCCAGGGCCAGAGGCATTGATCAGGTTGTATTCGCCGGTCTGGACTCAAGAGAGACAGATGAGGATGACGTTATTGTAGCAAGCCTTAAATTTGTCGAGCATAACCCCCCCGCACAAAAGAAAGAGAAGCAAATTGTGGTCTCTGACAAGGCAAAGGGAGGAAATACCACCCCAAAGGCTACGACTGCTAAACCTGTACAGAACAAGGCGATAATGGAGGATCCAGGCCCGTTAGCAGCAGGATGGAAGGCCGGCATAGGACAATGATATCGGGGATCAGAACGCATATATTAATTGACGACCTGGAAATAATCAGGGCGCCTCATGTTTCGATTGGATCGGAACGGCATATGCCGTTAGGCAACGCCAAGGTAACACTGCCGGACCCGAAAGGGGAGTATTTTAAGGGCATAAAGGTAGGCGGTGCTGTAGATATCCGGCTAGGCTACAGGAATGAGGAACCGGCTGTTTGGAAAGGGACGGTATCAAGTAGAAGACCTGGAACAAATGACCAGGTATTGATTGACGCGGTTGGTGAAGAGCTGCCTCTTTCTGTGACGCATATTACCCAAAGCTGGGAGAATGAAACTCCGGAGGCGATTATCAAGTGGGCTATTGGAGAGGCAGGTATGGAGGCTGGACGTATTGATTCACCCGGGATGGTTTTTCCGAGATTCACGGCATCCTGTGTACCTGTCTGGCAGGTGGCAAGACAATGTGCCCATACTTGCCGGAAGGCTTTTGGTATTGATATGAGCAAATGGGCGCTTTGGATGGACGAGGACGGGAAGATCAACTGGGGGGATTTTGACGAGCCGGGCGATGTGCCGGAGATTGAGACAGGGGCAGGGCTGATCAAACACTCTCCAGATAACGGGACACGCGCCTTGAACATGGTGGAGACATTTTTAATAGCAGGGTTCAGGCATTCGCATCTATTCAGACTGGTTGATACCAGGCGTGGCATCGATGGCAATTTTCGTGCGGTGCGGGTAAGACATGAGGTTAAAGATCGTTCTGTGAGGACTTTTATCTGGTATGGGACGGAATATGAAAAATTCTGATTTAAACGCCATTTTAAAACGTGTAGTTGAACTTGTGATGCCTGATCTAAGGTCATACTACCGTATCGTGAGAAAGGCCCGTGTAGTTAAAGTTTATGCCTCTGACGGCCAATATTGGGCCGATGTGCAGCCCTTGAGAAACGATGATAGCGTTGACGAAAAGGAGGCGGTTATCCCAAAGGCTGAAATCCCAATATTATGGGCAGGACAGAATCGGGGGGTTGTGTGTCCTCCTGTGGCAGGGGCATATTGCGATCTGGAGTATTATGACGGTGATCCTAACTATCCGAGGATATCGAATTTCAGATGGCACGGGCATGGTGCGCCGGAGTGTGAGCTGGAGGCTTTTATCATTCAGAAGGAATCGGGGGTGTATATTAAGATCGAAGCTGACAACAAAATTATTCATATGACATCCGGAGACCAGCAATCAGGCATAGGCGGTAACAAGAGTGAAAACATTGATGGGGACGTTTCTACAAATATAGGCGGAGCATGGACAATCATAGCTGATGGCACTGTAACAATACAGGCTCCGAGTATCGTTTTAAACGGAGCGTTATCAGCGGGAGGCGCGGGGGCTAATTTAATTTCGGGAGACTTGAATGTTGACGGCAATATTCAGGCAACAGGGACGATCATAGATTCGGGAGGCAATACGAATCATCATTCACACTGATTATGGACGATATATTTGGACAGGATATTAAATTAGACAGTGATTTACAGGCGGTTGTGGCGGCAAACGGCGAGCTTGTACTGACCGAAGATGGGCCTGAAACCGGTATGCAGGATATCAGGTTGAGATTGTTCACCAGGCTTGGCGAATTGTTTTATGATATTGAGTTCGGGAGCCTTATTCATGACTGGATCAAAGAGGAAAATGTCCTGGCCAACCGCATGGCTTTTGAGACAGAGATACAGAGGCGGGTGCAGGCAGATCCCAGGGTTCAGGTCGGATCGGTATCGTGTAGCATTGATACATGGGATGAGACAAGTATCACGGCCATAGTATCGTGGCAATTTATAGATGAGGATCACCCGTTTAACCTGGTAATTGAGTATAACAGTGAGAAAATGGAGATGGTAATTAAAGATGTCAATCCCTATCAGTAAGACATTGGATGAGATCCGGACGGAACTGTATGACCGTATCAACGATGTCCAGGACGAATACGCTGCCAAGGGCTGGCTTCCGAATCGGTTGAGTCTTAATAAGGGTGTGGCCCGCGGGTTGATCGAGATATGGGCATGGGGGCTTTATCAGCTATATCAATTTCTGATGACCATATTTTCACAGGCATTTCCTGAAACTGCTACAGGGCTATGGCTGGACCTGCATTGCAGCATGGTGGATGTGTCACGAAAAGCCACCACAAAAGCGAAAGGCAATGTCTGGTTTATGCGTACCGGGTCAACAGGGAATGTATCGATCCCCGCTGGACGAATAGTAAAGACTAAACCCGATGGAGAGGGCAATATATATAGATTTGTAACTACAGAAAGCGCGGTGTTGCCGGACGGCGGGACCGAGGTGTCAGTGGCTGTTGAATCAGAAGAGTATGGACAGGGGGCTAATGTGACCGCAGGACAGATTTCGGAGATATCCACCACAATACCCGGTGTGGACAGTGTTGAAAACCGCTCGGATTGGCTCGAAAGTGAGGGGGCAGATGCTGAGACAGATGATAGGCTAAGAGAGAGATATTCGCTGAAGTGGATGGAGAATAACGGCGTGACCAAGTACGCCTACATGTCATGGGCATTGGGTGTGACAGGAGTGGTTGCCGTAAAGATAGCGGATCAGCATCCACGGGGACAAGGTACGGTCGATATAATTATTAAAGGGACAGCAGGGATTCCAACGCAGGATCTCCTTGATTCGGTGGAAACGGTTATAGCGGGAAAAGCACCGATTAATGATGATTATTTAGTGAAAGCACCAACTGGATTGAATGTGACTATTGATGCTGAACTTGAGTTGGTATCCGGTTCAGAGAGCGGAATTTTGGCGGATGCAGAGAATCGATTGCGGGCCATGTTTGAAGACCCGTCTCCGGTGCCGGATGTGAATCCTTTACAGATCGGAGAGGATCTAACAATGGACAGACTGGTATCGGTTATTATGGCAGTGGAAGGTATTAAAAAGATCAACTGGACATCGCCAATAGCTGACATCCAGGTGGATGATGATGATCTGGCAGTATTGAATTCGTTGAACCTGACGGCAACCTGGTCGTCTGAGGAATAGTATATGAGCCTTTTCTGGAAATATTTTAAGGATACCCTGCGCTGGCCCCTGATATGGAAGCCTGGACCCCTTTCTGTGATTGTAAAGGGTGCTGCGCTGGTTTTGGATGATGTACGTGACAGCATTTTATGGCTCAGGTCTCAGTTTAAGCCGGAGACCTGTGAAAAGGAGTATATTGTCCGGTTCGCCAGATCGAGAGGAATCAGGAGGTACAATCTGGAAACGGATGATGAAAAATTCAAACAGAGGGTAATTGATGCATATGCGTGGCAGATGCTAGGCGGCGGCATTCAGGGTCTTCCTAAAATACTGGAGCAGTATGGGTATATATGCAACAAAATTGTCAATGTCCGCCATTTCGATCCTGACCGGTGGGCGGAGTTCAGGCCGGAGGTAACACTACCTGAAAATGAAGGGTTTAAGGAAGAAGATTTTGATCTGATACCGTTTATAGTAAATGATTGGAAACCTGCACGGTCAAAGATAGACACGATTGTGATGCATGTGGGTACCCGGAGTGTACAACCAACAATAGTATCCTGCATAAACTCTGGGGAAGCTATAACTGTGTATCCCTGGAATCAGACAGAAGCGGAGCTGTCAGGCAATACACCGTATGTAGGCATGGCAATACAAGCCGTTGAAACAATAACTGTGAATCCATTGGAGGCATAAATGACTACACAGAATTACTACATAATTTTAACGACATTGGGAGAAGCTAAGGTTGCTGAAGCAATTGCTGGGGGAACACCTATATCGTTAACTGAGATGGCTGTGGGTAATGCGGAATACACGCCGAGTAAAGGGCAGACCAGCCTGGTAAATGAACAATGGAGAGATTCCCTGAACAGCCTGGCGCGTGATCCTGAAAATCCCAATTATATAGTAGCAGAGGCTGTTATCCCGCCGGAAGACGGAGGGTGGGATGTCTGTGAAGTGGGGTTGTTCGACAGTGACGGAAATCTATTCGCTATCGGTAAATATCCGAAGACGTATAAGCCAGTATTGGCCGAAGGATCGGGAAAAGACTTGTATATTAGGTTTATTATGGAAGTAAGCAGTGAAGCGGAAGTCAACCTGCTGATAGATCCGGCTGTGGTTCTGGCTACCCGGAAGTATGTGGATGATTCTTTGAGCCCTATCGAAACAGCATTCGCGTTCGAACATGAACAGGATGGAGAACACACGACCACTTTCCTTGAAAAACTACTTCTACCGCTTAGGATTAAAGGGTCAATCCTTAAATATGTTGATGCCGATGAATTCAAAGTCTCGTTTCCATTCACGCCCCCAGGGGCGGCAGCATGGACTGATGTCACCCTGAAACTTGCCCTTGCTGCAGGTGGCGGACAACTAAAAGCAGGAGATGCAGTTACGGCGCATGAATTTTATATAGTCTATATTGCCAATACCGTAACCGGACAGCCCGTTGCATCTGATTTCGTGATAAGGGAAGGTGCTACAATAGCAGAGTCTGGATATACGAAGGTTGGGATCATATACAACAGTACAGTGACAAATGCTATTATCAGAGCATTTGATATGGCTGAGCACGGGGTCTATATGTGGCGGGACGGATTTGATTTAGTATCTCTAAATGCAGGAGCTGCGTCCGCTTGGACAGACGTTGATTTAGACCCCGCTGTAGGCTCGACTCGATATGCCCCTTCGACGGCACGCCAAGCTATATTAGGGAATAAAGTTTATAGTGCAGTAGCACCACTTGATTCTGCATATTTTCGAAAAGATGGGACAAGTGGTAATGGTAGACTTGTAGCTATGACTACAGTAGCTGATAATACTAGTTATAAGGTAAACGAAGTCTTCATGGAATTAGTAAATGGTGTTTTCGAATATATGTGGACAAGTGGTAATGGTAGACTTGTTATCCATGTTCATGGATTTGTGGATTCTGATGGTGTAAGCGTTAGCGATTAGGAGGAAATATGGCTCACTGGGGATATGTTGAAAAAAGATTATCTGACAGCAAAATAGTTGGGTGGATATGTTCTCCCAAGCCGCCGGAGACAAGAAAAGGATATGAGTGGATAACGGTTGAGGATCAGCCTGTGATTGAGAATGAAACGTTACTTGTGAAGGGTGAAAAGGTTGGAGAGAAGATAGCAGAAACAGCCGGTATTTAGGAAGCCAGTAAGGAGGGGGCCCCTCCTCACCGAACGGATGCAGCAACATCCGAACAGGCAAAAGCCCGACTTCCCTCTTAGTAGATAGGGGAAAGCAATATCATATAGTCAGGGTTTTTGCAAGAGAGGAGGGGAAAATGAATAGCTTTTTGGCGTATATGGGCGGCAAATCGCTGCTAGCACCTAAAATTATTCCTAAAATACCGAAGCATAGATGCTACGTTGAGGTATTCGCAGGGGCTGCATGGATGCTATTTAAAAAAGACGAAAATATGTCTCATGTTGAAATTATCAACGATATAAACCTCGATCTAGTCACGTTATACCGCGTTATAAAACATCATCTCGAGGAGTTTATTCGATATTTCAAATGGATATTGGTTTCGAGGGATGAATTCTATCGATTCAGGCAGGAAGCTCCGGAGACCCTGACTGACATTCAAAAGGCTGTGCGCTTTTATTATCTATTGAAGCTGGGCTACGCTGCGAGGATTAAAAATCCATCCTTTTCTATAGCTACTACAGCAAGGCCTCGTTTAAATCTTCTGCGGATTGAAGAAGAATTGTCGGCCATTCATCTACGTCTGGCGCGTGTTTACATAGAAAACAGGCCATATGAAGAAGTAATAACCCGCTTTGATAAGCCAGACACATTCTTCTATATCGATCCACCGTATTTGGGTTGTGAGGATTATTATGGTGATGGAATTTTCCAGCGGGAAGACTTTGAAAAGCTCAGAGAGATTCTCAAGGGCATCAAGGGTAAATTTATTATGTCGATCAACGATCTGCCGGAGATTAAGAACCTATACAAAGAATTTAGATATGAAGTTGTGAATACATCATACAGTGCTGGAGGTGCAGACAAAAAGAAAAAGGTTACAGAGCTTCTGGTAATGAATTATTAGGTGCTTTTAAGCCGGTTTAAACGGTATTTAATATACAATTAGACCGCTCTCTGTGCGGCCGTATTCCTGTGGATTTGGGGTATATTTACTCGAAAAATTTACCTCCCAATCCGGCAGGATTTTTTTGTCCTAGAGCCAGCCAGCAAATTTTTGTCGCAAAATAAGTTTCATTTTGTCGCAAAATAAGTTTAACCCGACAACTGGAAAAAGAATAATGCCTAAACCTTTCCAGTTAAGCAAGATTGCACCTAAAAACACAAGCAGAAGAGCTGCTATAACTATTAAGGTGGGTTTGGCAGGAAGATAAAGATAGTTACCAAGCAAAAGCCCTAACAGGTAGGAAATTAATAGGGTGATTAATGGTCTATGCATCATAGGTTTTAATCAACGTAACTACTCAGGCACAAAGTGGCAAAGGCACATAGGAACAAAGCAAAGCGGAGCAGGGTCGTTTCATTGTTTTTTTCCTACTTTGTGCCTTTGGTGCTCTGTGCCTCTGTGCCTACCTGAATAGTTACTAATCAACTTATAATAGATATGGAAGCAAGTGTCAACAAAATGCTCTCACTCTGTTAGTAACACGTGATATGTCCGGTTTGTAGCACACAATCTGTCCGGTTTATTATAGTCACCGATGGAGGTGACGGATGAGACGGACAGAGATGCTACAGGAGATTCGGGAGATGCGATTTGAAGAAGTTTATTTTGGAT
>JACQWO010000078.1 GCA_016209225.1 Desulfobacterales bacterium | reverse complement strand
TATCCTGCGTATGCATCAATGAAGAGTCAGCCAATCCGGAGCTTATGAAGAAGATATCCCGTATAGGTAAAGGCAGGATATACATGATAGGCGAAGCAGGAGACATAACCTCCGCCCTTATGGAAGAAAGAAGCAGGATGTGATTTATTGGCAAAAAACGTTTTAATGATCGCTCAAAGGAATTTATAAACTTATACTGGATAACCAAAAGGAGAAGAAAAATGGGAGATTATGCTGAAAAGAGAGAATGGCAGCCAGTTGAGGAAAGGGAGAATGCCCTTGTTGAAAAATTGAAGGGGATAACCAAACATGCCTATGGAAAGGCACCTGCAATGAAGAAAAGATTTGATGAGGCCGGCTTCCATCCTTCTCAGATAAAAAACCTCAAGGATATAGAAAAGATACCAATAATAACAAGGGATGAGTTTATAAAGATGCAGCGGGAGACCCCCCCCTTTGGCGGCTTCTTGACCGTACCTTGCGAAACCCTGAAGAGAATCTACGTTCATCCTGGCCCTCAATACGAGACTCTATCTGACGCTGATATAGAGCGTGCGCAAAAGGTGCTGTGGAAGGTAGGGGCAAAAAGAGGGGACATAGTTATAAACGCTGTAGCCTATCACTTTGTCGCTGCCGGACTCCTGGTTGACGATATTTTGACTTCTATGGGAATTACTGTAGTGCCCACCGGATTTGGAAATACCGATCTCCAGGTTCAAATCATGCACGATTTAAAGGCTACTCTCTTTGCTGGGTTCCCCCTCTTCTTCATGTCCGTTATAAAGAGAGCAGAAGAATTGGGATATAACTTTAAGCGCGATTTCAACATAAAGCGAGCCCTTGCCCTTGGATCATCTCCTGTAAGACGGAGTTTAGAGGAGGACTACGGTATAGATACCCGAGAGATTTATGCATATCTGCCTGTGGGAATACCGGCATGTGAATGTGAAGAAAAGGCTGGTATGCATATTGAGGAAGACTTTATCGTTGAAGTCGTTGATCCTGCAACAGGAAAACAGTTGCCTTGTGGTGAGGTAGGAGAATTGGTAGTTACTACCACATTTAATGATGTTTTACCCAGGATTCGTTTTGGCAGTGGCGATCTCTCTTATCTTACCGACAAACCATGTCCTTGTGGCAGAACCTCCTATCGTATTCCGAAGATTCTTGGCCGAGTAGGAGAAGCAGTCAAGGTAAGGGGTATGTTCGTCCATCCCATGGAAGTAGGAGATGTGGTTTCAAGGATAAATGGGATATCAAGATTTCAGATAGCCATTACTCATGAAGATATGAAGGATATCATAACAGCGAAGCTTGAGCTTGGAAGAGAGGATTTAGACAAGGATGCAATAACCGAGTCTTTTATGAACGATTTCCAGAATAGATGCCGTGTGAGAGTTAACAAGGTCGAATTTGTACCTAAGGGTACGATACCTGAGGATGCTAAAAAGGTAGATGATTTGAGAAAGGAGATTATCCTTTAGCATAAGAAGAGACTTAGATATCTTTATACGTTCTGGGGTAATATGGAAAATTGTTTTTTTATTCGATTTGCGATTACCTACTTCCGTTTCCATGACCGGGATATAAATATCTAGACTCCAAAGATAGACTGGATTATATTGAGGTTGTTAGTCATAATAAGTATACCAACTACAATAAGCAATAAACCGCTTGCTATAGATATGACCCTTGAATACTTCACCACCTTTTGAAAGAAACTAAAAAATGCACCTATACACAGACCTGTAATGATAAAAGGGATACCTAATCCAATAGAGTAGACACCCAAAAGAGACATACCTTGATAAACCGTATCCTGCATTGCAGCGTATGTCAACATTCCCCCTAATATGGGGCCGATACAGGGTGTCCATCCAATAGCAAATGCTATCCCTACAACCAACGAACCGAAGAAGTTGGTGGGTTTATATTTCAGGTGGAATCTCTTTTCATATTCCAGGTACTTTATCTTCAAGATTCCGGTTAAGTGTATTCCAAAAGCAATAACGATTACCCCCCCGACTACCTCAATTGTCTTCTTGTTGTTAAATAGAAAGGTGCCAAGATAAGTTGCCGATGCCCCCAAAGCTGTAAAAACCAACCCAAACCCCAGGACAAAAAGGAGTGTTTCAAGGAATATATTCCTAAAACACTCTGCCTTTGTCCTTTGTATTTTATCATCTAAGAGCTCATTGATAGAACATCCTGTTATAAAGGAGATATAAGAGGGGATCAGGGGTAACACACAAGGAGAAAAAAAGGTAAATATTCCAGCACTAAGTGCAATAAGTAATGATATCTCTTGTGTCATATCTGCCTCCAAAATGGGCATTGTTTGAGGTTGTTAACCGTCTTTAGCTTCATCTTTTCCCTTGAATGATATTTTTCTCCTTAAGTAACTCCCATGCTATACAGTGGTCCCTGAATTTACAGTATAAGTTAGGGTCCTTGCAGGCAATGCATTGTTCACATTGCCCTATCCCAAATTTCTGGCAAATAGAGATAGCTTCCCTGTCTGGATGATTTGTACAGAGCAAACTCCTTCTCCTCCCCTAATACTGTACTTTGGGAGCGTTGGAAAAGGAATACTTTTTCAAAGCTCTCTGTTTGTACCTGTAGCTGTATAGACGAAGTCCGGGTTAGCTGTAAAGCTCAATATGTCCCCGTCATAATCACCTACTACCTCATTTCCCTCTTTAACATCACCTTTTATTATGAGTTTGGCAATAGGGGTTTCCACATATGCCTGGATGCTCCTTTTCAAAGGACGAGCCCCATAAGTCGGATCATATCCTATCTTAGCCAGATAATCTTTGGCAGCATCCGTTAGCTTCAGAACCATCCTTCTTTCCAAAAGCCGCTTTTTCAGGTGCTCAAGCTGTATATCTACAATCTTCTTCAACTGTTCCGAGGTGAGGGCGTGGAACACAACTATCTCATCAACCCTGTTCAGAAACTCCGGTCTAAAATGCTGCCTCAACGCCTCTAGAACGAGAACCTTCATACTATCATAACTATCTTCATCAGTTTCACGATAATCCAGAATATAGTGACTGCCGATGTTTGATGTCATTATCACTATTGTATTCTTGAAGTCTACTGTACGTCCATGGGAATCGGTCAGACGTCCGTCATCCAGGATCTGGAGTAAGACGTTAAAGACGTCGTGATGCGCCTTTTCTATTTCATCAAAGAGGACTACTGAATATGGCTTTCTCCTCACTGCCTCCGTGAGTTGCCCCCCTTCTTCATATCCTACATACCCTGGTGGAGCCCCGATCAGACGGGCTACTGTGTGTTTTTCCATGTATTCCGACATATCTATGCGCACCATGGCCTGCTCGTCGTCAAAGAGAAAATCAGCCAGGGTCCTTGCCAGCTCTGTTTTCCCCACTCCAGATGGTCCCATGAATATGAAACTGCCTATGGGTCTCTGGGGATCTTTTAACCCGGAACGGGAACGGACCACTGCATCGGCCACCGCTGTTACCGCTTCATCCTGTCCTACTAACCTCTTGTGAAGGTGTTCCTCTAGCCGTAAGAGCTTTTCGATTTCACCTTCCAACAGTCTGCTGACCGGTATACCTGTCCACCTGCTGACTACCTCAGCTATATCGTCTTCATCCACCTCTTCCTTTAGTAATCTTTTTGTTTTGTCGCCATTTTGTTGATATTTTTCTTCTTCAGCTTTTAGACCCTTTTCCAGTTCAATAAGTTTTCCGTACTTTAACTCAGCTGCCTTGTTGAGATCATAACTCCTCTCCGCCTGCTCAATCTGGACCTTTACCTTCTCAATCTCCTCCTTCAACTCCCTGACCTTCTGAATGCCTTCTTTTTCTATCTGCCACCTTTCTTTCATTGAATCGGCCTCAGTCTTGATATCTCCCAGATCCTTTTCCAACTTTTCCAATCTTTCTTCAGATGCCTTATCTTTTTCCTTTTTTAATGCCTCCCTTTCAATCTCCAATTGCATGATCTTTCTCATTATTTCATCGAGTTCGGAAGGCATGCTGTCAATCTCTGTCCGAAGCTTGGCAGCAGCCTCATCAATAAGGTCTATGGCCTTATCAGGCAAGAATCGGTCAGATATATATCTATTACTCAATACAGCCGCTGAAACCAGGGCAGAGTCCTTGATGCGTACCCCATGGTGAACCTCATATCGCTCCTTTAGACCTCTGAGTATCGATATGGTCTCTTCTGCACTGGGTTGGTCCACCAATACAGGCTGGAACCTTCTCTCCAGAGCAGCATCCTTTTCTACGTGTTTTCGATATTCGTTTAGCGTTGTTGCACCAATACAGTGCAATTCCCCCCTTGCCAGCATGGGTTTTAGTATATTGCCGGCATCCATTGCTCCTTCAGCGGCACCAGCCCCCACAACCGTGTGGAGTTCGTCTATGAAGAGAATATGCCTACCCTCTGATTCCTGGATCTCCTTCAATACTGCCTTAAGCCTTTCTTCAAACTCTCCACGGTACTTTGCACCTGCAATCAATGCCCCCATGTCTAAGGCGATGACCCTCTTTTCTTTTAACCCTTCGGGGACATCCCCTTTTATGACTCGCTGTGCCAATCCCTCTACTATTGCGGTTTTTCCTACACCAGGTTCTCCGATTAAGACAGGGTTGTTCTTCGTACGCCTGGATAATACCTGGATCACCCTCCTTATTTCCTCGTCTCTTCCGATTACAGGATCGAGCTTGCCCCGCTCTGCTTCCCTGGTCAGATCCCTTCCATATCTTTCTAATGCCTGATACGTGTCCTCGGGGGTCTGAGATGTTACCCGCTGTTTCCCTCTCACCTCCATTAAAGCCCTCAAAAACCCATCTTTTGTAACCCCATGACCCTTCAAAAAAATAGTTATAGAGTCTTTTTCATCGTTTAATATACCAAGGACCACATGCTCTACACTGACATAGTCATCTTTAAGCCTTTTAGCTTCTTCTTCCCCTCCCACCAGTGCCCGGTTAAGCCTGGCAGTAATATAAATCTGACCTGCAGCAGCACCGGAACCGGTAACTTTGGGAAGGTTTTCTATTTGGCGAAGGAGTTGTTGACGAATATCTTGGGCAGATGCTCCCATCTTCTCAAAGACCCTGGTAACCAAACCATCGGATTGATCCAGCAGGGCTAGAAAAAGGTGTTCAATGTCCACCTGTTGATTATTGTATTTTATCGCCAAGCTCTGGGCGTTATTTATTGCTTCCCTTGTCTTTTCAGTAAGTCTATCGGAATCCATTCTCTATCTCCTGATTTTCCCAAAGATTGAACCACTCATTTTATTATCATATAATTGGGCCAACTTTCCATAGAGATCCCCTTCCTGTTCACTGACTGTTTTTGGTACAACAATCTTTATCTTCACGTATTGATCCCCTCTCTCTCCGCCCTTTTTGGACAAGCCTAAACCCTTCAGCCTGAGGCGCTGCCCTGACTGTGTACCTGGAGGTATTTTCATCTTAACGTACCCCTTTAAAGTTGATACCTCCACTTCTGTACCCATTATAGCTTCCCATGGCATTAAGGGTAGTTCAACCTGTACATCATGGTCAAGCACAGTAAAATGAGGGTGCGGTTTCAATTTAATGTGGAGGTACAGGTCTCCTGCAGAACCACCACCAACACCAGTCTCTCCCTGTCCGGCCAACCTGATCCTGGATCCGCCTTTGACACCAGCAGGTATTTTGATATCCAGTCGTCGTGGTTTCACTGTCATTCCCATACCATTGCAGGCACTGCAACTTCTCTTACCTGCTATGGTAGTCCCTCCACAATTAGGGCATATTTCACTTTTCTGAAGAGTAACACTGTGTTTTCCACCATTATATGCATCTTCCAGTAGAATTGTTAATTCGGCATCAATATCAGCTCCCCGGGACTTCCTGCTCCTCCTGGCTGTTCTTTGTGAAAAGCTACCCCCTTGTGCCTGCCCAAAAAGGGTAGAGAAGAAATCGCTGAAGCCACCCATGCTTGCAAAGTCTCCGAAATCACCCATTCTTATATCGACACCTTCCCATCCCGGGGGTGGTCTAAATTCAGCGCCTGCCTGCCAGTTGGGTCCTAACTGATCATATTTGGTCTTCTTTCCAGGATCTCCCAGAACCTCATTGGCCTCGTTTATCTCTTTGAATTTCTCTTCTGCTTCCTTATTGTCAGGATTGACATCTGGATGGTACTTTCTGGCGAGTTTTCTGTAGGCATTCTTTATCTCTTTTGCTGATGCGTCTCTTTTAAGACCCAGTATTTCATAGTAGTCTTTATATTTTATCGCCATATTTCTTCACCCTCAACTTCTCAAACAGCTACATGAACCTTCGATGGACGTAGGAGCTTATCAATTGGGATCAAACTCTTTCCCTAAACAGTCTATACGTTCAACTCTATATTCTCTTAAAACCGAAATGAGTTGTCTGTATATGATAGTATACCATCAAAGAAGGGATCGTGTCTATAGTTTTTAGCCGAGTCTATAACCCTCTCAAGGTTGTCTATGACATCAAGAATTTAATCACTATGTCTCTAAGTTCAATAGGGGAAATAAGATTATTAAAGAATTTTCTGTAGAGGCTTCAATCAATGTGGGGGCAGGATTGGTTTGGCAGTGAACTCAAGGTTGATCCGGTTCTTGGGCTGGTTCAACCTTACAGATTGAACCAGCAAAGAAAATATGCCACCAAATCAAGCAATTTCTAAAATATCAGACAATGCTTTTGTCACGGTGGTAACTGTTTTGACAGAAGCTTGCTCTATCTTTGATTTTAGGCGATGTTTGCCAACAGCTCGAACTTGATCGACTATCGCTACGGCAGGTTTATTTTGACATACCACCTCGACCGTTATTGGTGGATGAGATTTGGCTGCCATTCCTCGATTTCTTTTTCAAGGACATGGTCTTTGTTAGCAGCAACACAGGCAGCTTCGAGAGTATTTTCTCGCTTTTGAAGCTCTTCCGAAAGCAGGGCCGCAACTAGACGAGACCTTTGACGAGGTGGAATAGCCGACTGGAACTTTCGTGCGATACTGTCAGGTATGGATAGTGTTATTCTCATAATTACTAATTATGCATTATGACTTAAATTTGTCAAGGTCTGAATTTCATTTTGTCAGTAACACGTGATATGTCCGGTTTGTAGCACACAATCTGTCCGGTTTATTATAGTCACCGATGGAGGTGACGGATGAGACGGACAGAGATGCTACAGGAGATTCGGGAGATGCGATTTGAAGAAGTTTATTTTGGAT
>JACQWO010000077.1 GCA_016209225.1 Desulfobacterales bacterium | reverse complement strand
ATCCAAAATAAACTTCTTCAAATCGCATCTCCCGAATCTCCTGTAGCATCTCTGTCCGTCTCATCCGTCACCTCCATCGGTGACTATAATAAACCGGACAGATTGTGTGCTACAAACCGGACATATCACGTGTTACTGACACGGGCAGATGCTTTTCCTTGACTTTTTTATAAATATTGTTTAATATTTCTATCTTAAAGTTAAATAGTTCACACTGAAAAATTCCCTTTTCCGCTTTCTAGTGCAGGTTTTTTGACCCATCTATGACTCGCTTCAGGCATTTTCAGGAACTCGCCCTTCGGGCTCAAACACCTGAAAATGCTTATCTTCCGCTTCGTCAAGATGGGTACCCCAAAAATCCTGCTTATGTTCGCTCCAAAGGAAATTTTTCATTTATCAGGATGAACTAAATAGTAAAGTGATGCCTTTGTATAAACTGTCGAATGATGGTGCTTAAAGGGCCATATTCATAGCGGTTCTAAGGAACATTTGGGGCATTATGTGTCGGCAGATAGCTTTCAATACACCTCATACTATTTACATGAAAAAATTTCAAATGCCTCATTTAAAAGAAGGGAGTTTATTGAATATGTGTAATGCTGCTGATATAGGTAAAACAATATTGAGACCCATTACAATTATAAAGGTTAGTATTTTAGTCTTAGTTTTCTCCCTTTTTTCCACAGGATGGGTGAAAGGGGATACAATAAAAAGTCTACCTAATGCTGGAAGCATTTATTCTGATAATTATGATTTTACACGTGAAGATAAACCTCCACCGTATTTATTAAGAGAAGAGGTCAATAAAGGACCCGTTGCGGAAAGCGATGAACTTGAGAGCAAGGACTCCGATGTGCTTTTTGAGAAGGAACGGAAATATGATATTCCAATTGTAGTTAATGAAAGCGTTGAGAATTTCATCCATTATTTTCAAACAAGCAGGAAGAAGGTCTTTTCGAGATGGCTGTCCATGGCATACAAGTATGTTCCAATGATGAAAGAGATATTCAGGAAAAATAGCTTGCCCGAGGATCTTGTCTATATGGCAATGATAGAAAGTGGTTTTAACCCGAAGGCATACTCTCGTGCCCATGCCAGTGGACCCTGGCAGTTCATTAAAGGAACAGGGCAAAGATACGGAATGAGGGTTGACAGATGGATCGATGAGAGGAGGGACCCTGAAAAAGCCACCATAGCTGCAGCAAGATACTTGAAAAACCTTTATGATATGTTTGGTTGCTGGTACCTGGCTGCGGCCGCTTACAATGCAGGGGAGAACAAGATTGCGCAAGCGATTGAGAGATATAACACCAAGGATTTCTGGGAGATAGCAAAGCATCCCTATCTGGCGAGAGAGACAAAGGACTATGTGCCTCAACTGATAGCCGGTGTAATCATAGCTAAGAACCCTGAAAAATACGGTTTCGATGACATAGATTACAAGCTCCCATTTACATATAATAAAGTTCAGATTCCTAATACTACCAATCTAAAGGTCATTGCCAGGGCGTGTAAAACGGATTATGACACTATAAAGATGTTAAATCCTGAACTGAAAAAAGGATATACACCCCCAAACTATCCTGACTATGAAGTTAAAGTTCCCATCGGTAGAAAAGAAATATTTGCGAAAAATTTTGACAAGACAGAACCTAGCGAGAGATCTGCCTTCATAAGACATACTGTCAAAAGGGGAGAAACTCTGTCAAGGATTGCCAGCCTGTACGATACCGGTACAAAGCCGATTATGAAGTTAAATAAGATAAAAAATCCAGGGAGTATAAAAACTGGAAGGACTCTAATTATCCCTGTAGGAAGTTCTAAAATTGCGAAGAGAGACACAGATAAAAAAAGAGGGTTACTCCTCAGTAAGGTTGCAAAAAAAGGATATTTGGACCATGATAGAAAGGAGATAATATATACTGTAAGAAAAGGGGATACCCTATGGAATATTGCCCAGAGGTACGATCTAAAAACTTCAGAGATTCGATATTGGAATAAAATAGGGATTAAAGATAATATACATCCAGGAACTAATTTAAAATTAATGGTAAAATTGGATCTAAATACCTAAAAATCGGAAATCAAAAGTCGGGAGGAGTAAATAGAATAAAACCCATTCACAATTTCCTACTTCCGGTTTTTGATCCGCCTATATTTGTGTTATATGACATTATCATAAGCGGATTCGCCCGAAAGGAAATTTTTCGTTTTTCAGGACGGGCTATGCAGACTTCATGAAGGAACGGGAGGATATTATGAAACACAGATATGGACTAAAGACTTTAATAGGGATAATTATAGCTTCATTTGTAGTAGGTATAATTGTTGCCTCAGAACTGAAGTTGACACCCTCTTTAAAGGCTATTTCTACTTTTGGACAGGAAAAAGACAAGAATAGTGAAAACAAATCATCAACAGTGCCTGCTCAACTGCCGTCTTTTGTTGAACTGGCAAAAGAGTTAGAACCGGCAGTTGTCAACATCAGTACTACAAAGGTTATTCATAGAGGAAGGCAGGGATTTACACCTTTTCAGGGTCCTTTTGGTGAAAGAAGCCCTTTTAGAGACTTTTTCGATAAATTTTTTGAGGACATGGTTCCCAAGGATTTCAAACAAACCAGTTTGGGTTCTGGATTCATTATAGACAAGGATGGTTATATTTTGACCAATTACCATGTGATTCAAGGTGCCGATGAAATAAAGGTCAAACTCCAAAACGGAAAGGAGTTTAAAGCAGAAATAAAGGGGAAAGACTCCAAAACTGATCTGGCCTTAATAAAGATAAAATCATGGGGAAACCTGCCTGTAGTTAAACTGGGCAACTCGGATGAATTACAGGTGGGGGAATGGGTGATGGCCATTGGAAATCCCTTCGGGCTTGATCATACAGTTACAGCAGGGATTGTGAGTGCTAAAGGAAGGATTATCGGAGCCGGCCCCTATGATAATTTTATACAGACTGATGCTTCTATAAATCCGGGAAATAGCGGAGGTCCCCTGATTAACCTGAAAGGAGAGGTGATTGGTATCAATACCGCTATTATTTCCAGTGGGCAGGGGATAGGGTTTGCAATCCCGATTAATATGGCAAAAGGGCTTATCCCCCAACTCAAAGAAAAGGGAAAGGTAATCCGAGGATGGTTGGGTGTTGTAATACAGAAGGTCACTACTGAGATAGCAAAGTCATTCGGGTTGAAAGAAGTCGAAGGCGCGCTGGTTGCTGATGTTGAGGAAGGTGGTCCTGCGGATAAAGCAGGAATTAAGCGGGGAGATATAATAATAGAACTGGACGGGAAAAAGATCGACGAGATGAATATGTTGCCAAGGCTTGTCGCAAATCTAAATGTGGGAAGGGAAGCAAAAGTAAGGATTATAAGAGATGGAAAGGAAACTACCTTAAAGGTTATAATTGGAGAATTCCCAGAAAAGGAAATAGTTGCTTCAAGAGAACAATCAGGAGAAAAACTGGGAATGGTAGTGCAAAATCTAACCCCGGATATTGCAAAACAGTTTGGATACGTGGGTGAAAGGGGGGTTTTGGTAACCGACGTTATTGCAGACAGTCCAGCAGATGAGGCTGGAATAAAACAAGGGGACCTGATAAAAGAGATAAACCGTAACCCCGTCAAAGATTTGGGAAATTATATGTCTATCCTGAGCAAGGTAAAGGGAGATAGCCTTCTTCTGCTTATCAGGAGAGCCGATAGTGCATTATATGTAGTCCTCAAGATGCCCTAAAAGTAATTCTTACTATCTTAATTTTCGTATCCGTTCACAGTTTACGGTTTGCAGTTAACAGTTGGCAAAAACTTGGATCTAAGCTTTTATATAACAGCGGGCTTAAGCCTGCTGTTGTAATTACCGTAAACTGTAAACGGAGAACCGTGAACGGTTACTAACTTTCAAATGCTTGATTCCACATTTCATTCAAAACTCAAAAAACAATTCAATATCCTTCTAAAAAAATCCTGTAATATAGATTTGCTAAAGATGGATTCCTTGCCTGGGGATGCATCAAAGCGGAAGTATTTCCGCTTGCATCATGATGATGGAACTTTAATTGGTGTCTATGGGCAGGATGACAAAGAAAATCGTTCTTTTATATATTTTTGCAAACATTTATACTCCCTGGGACTCCCCGTTCCCAGGTTGTACGTAAGCAGTATTGATAAAGGGATCTACATAATTGAAGACCTGGGAGATGAAACCCTTGCCGAAAGAATTTCATCTCCTTCTATATCCAGGGAAGAGGTGCTCTCCCTTTACATACAAAGTGTAAAAGACCTGGTTCATTTTCAGATTTTGGGGCATATGGGCCTCGATTATGAGAATAATTGTCACCAGAGCCCAGTGTTTGATAGAAAAAATATTGAAGAGGACCTTCAATATTTTATGAATAATTTTTTTGTCCTGGCAGATGGTTATTTAAAGATACCCGGAATAGAAAACGAACTAAACAGATTAACAGATATTTTAGCAGGGACTCAGCCCATGTTTTTTCTCTATCGGGATTTTCAATGCAGAAATATAATGGTTCGCCCTGATAGAAGACTTGGGTACGTTGACTTTCAGGCAGGTCGTCAGGGGCCGCTCCAATATGATGTTGCAACCCTACTCTATGCTTCTAAAGCAAATATCTCCGATGAAGAAAGAAAAATCATTTTATCCAGTTATTTAAATCAATTAGAAATAGTAATAGCTTCTCGAAAAGATCCAAAAGGAATGGGAAAAGTTTTGGATTCAGCAAGGCTAGTAACCCGTAGTGACTTTATGCCCAACTATTATTTTTTCGTCCTTTTTAGGATTTTACGGGCATTAGGGGTTTATTTGTTTTTGGCGGTTCAAGAGGGGCACTGGAGGTTTTTGGAAGGAGTCCCTGAGGCATCAAAGAACCTCATGAGTATTTTTTATGGACAAAGCTTCTTAGGTGAGATTTTCCCTCAACTTCAAAAATTTGCACAACGATTAAGTACAGAAGATGCCTTTCTGTCTCCAACGAAGTTGATAAGTTTAATTAGTTCACGCTGAAAAATCCCCCCTTCCGCTCTCTCGCGCAGGTTTTTTGACCCATCTATGACTCGCTTCAGGCATTTTAAAAAACGGTTCACTGTTCACGGTTTAACGGTGAACGGTGAACGATCTAATGATAGTTTGATTCAATGGATAATAAATTGATTGTATCGATTCATAGCTTTGGTTTTAACTATTCCCATACCCTTGAGGATACACATGGGCACGGCGGGTATGTGTTTGATTGCCGAGGGTTGCCCAACCCAGGTAGGCAAAAAGAATTTCAGGAATATAGTGGGCTGGATAAACCTGTTGTTGATTATTTTGAGGGTTGTCCAGAGGTTCATCGGTTTTACCACCTGACTCTGGAGCTTGTAAAAAGTCATTGTGAGACTTTTTCAGCCCGAGGGTTGGAGCATCTTATGGTCTCTTATGGCTGTACTGGCGGACAGCATCGGTCGGTCTATATGACTGAAAGAATGAAAAGGGACTTGGCACTGGCAGGATTTGAGACCGAATGCATACATAAGGAGAGGTTCCGATGGGATATTGCCTTTGCACAGCCTTGTAAAAAGGCATTTATCTTAGCCGCTGGTCTGGGGACAAGGTTATTGCCTTTAACAAAGGAAGTGCCCAAGGCACTGATTAAACTGGGGGAAGAAACAGTTATTGACGTGGTATCGAAGAGGCTGATTGAAGCAGGGGTAAAGGAGATAGCCGTTAATACACATTATCTGAGTGAGCAAGTGGAGACTCATTTAAAGAATACGCACTTAAACTGTAACTTTACAACGGTACACGAACCTGAACTGCTGGATACCGGGGGAGGCTTAAAGAACACTGAAGGTTTTTGGGGAAGTGAACCTTTCTTCATTCATAATGTAGACATAATAAGTGAAACAGATTTAAGGACGGTTTATCGTTACCATTTGGCGTCAAAGAATATGGTTACCTTAGTGCTCCAGGAGCGACTCTCAACAAATTATTTTGTTGTCGATTCCATGAGTATTGTTTGTGGGCTTTACTATTCTCAAAAGGGTCTTATTGATGTCAGAAGGCAACCTAAAGGGCCGGTTAGATACCTGGCTTTTAGTGGGATTCATGTCGTTTCCCCTGAAATATTTAAGGATATAAAAGAAGCAGGAAAGTTCTCTATTATCAGCCTTTATCTGAGATTGATAGAAGAAGGTTTTTTGATCTCTGCATATATAGACAACAATCAATTTTTCGCCGATATTGGAAACCCTGAAGGTCTTAAAAAGGCTGTCGAGTGGCTCTCCGAATCGAAATCCTGTATCTTTTCCTCTAAATCCCCCGTGTGAAATCGCTTAAGGGATGGAGTTTTCTTGTAGGGGGACACCTGTTATGCCTTGACATTCCCTTGCTTCGGTATTATAATAATAACTATTCAGAAGTTAGGAGCCAGAATAGAAGCAAAGCAAGCCCATACCTTGAAAATCCTTAGCAGGTTTCTTTTCGTAGTGCCTCCTCGATGCATGCTTTTTTATTCTGTCTCTTGAGTAGTTACTTATGTTTTTGTATATTTTCTCGATAAAATGGTAGCAAAGAAATCATTCTCTGAAAAAATGATATGTAAAAATAGAAAGGCATGGCATAATTATTCTATTGATGAGAAATACGAAGCAGGCATTGTGCTTAAAGGCAGTGAGATAAAATCATGCAGGATGGGAAAAGTAAATCTAAAAGACAGCTATGCTAAGATAAAGGATGGGGGACTATATTTAATAAATACACACATTTCTCCCTATGACCATGCTAATCAACTTAATCATGACCCACTCCGAGAGCGCAAGTTGCTTCTGCATAAGGTAGAAATAAAGCGCTTAATCGGGAAGATTAACGAAAGAGGGATGACTCTCATCCCCCTAAGTATGTATCTAAAAAATGGGAAGGCAAAGGTAGAGTTAGGACTGGCAAGGGGCAAGAAACTCTATGATAAGAGGGAAAGCATAAAGAAGAAGACTGAAGATAGAGATTTAGAAAGATCCTTGAGGTTCAAGTAGGTACGCACGTTCTTTGAAATAAGTTAAATAAAACACCTCCTTTTATATTATTGGTTATTTATGCCGGCAAGAAGTAATTTAGGGGGCGACATGGTTTCGACGGGGATAGTTGAAGCCTGAGCTGCATACCGAGGTCCTATTCACTCGTAAAACAATAGGATATAAACATAATCGCAGACAACTACGAATATGCCTTAGCCGCTTAAAGCGGCTAACGTTCCCCCAGTCTTTCCTGCGGGGCTGGATGGAGCGCCGATTAGCAGGATAGTCTCCTTTTGATGCTTATATAAAGGGGATAAAACAAAAATAAGCTAGTGTTTTAATGACCCTGCCTGTAGGGGCTTTAAAACGCAAAATTAAAATATAGGCTAAGTATGTAGATGCTTAAGTGGAATATCTTCGGACGCGGGTTCGATTCCCGCCGCCTCCACCAATGATTTAAGGGTATTTAGTGTTTACCTGTCCCGTACCTTTATAGTACGGGATTTGTTCGTTTCTATCTTTTTCTTTGTAATGCCTGTCTAAAACTTGCATGCGGTTACAATTTATCCAGAGTATGAGGGAAAAGACCTTGAAACAGTTGGCTTCAACGGTATCGGAGAAAAAGAATGCATCACATCCTAAAAGCCAGGAGAGACAATGAGAAATGATGGGCGTATGCCCAATGCAATACGGAAGGTAGCTATAACAAAAGACTACATAAAACATGCAGAAGGTTCAGTGTTAATTGAAATGGGTAATACTAGAGTGATATGTACCGCTACTATAGAAAATAGGGTTCCCCCTTTTTTACAGGATGCTGATCAGGGTTGGGTAACTGCTGAATATTCCATGTTACCAAGATCAACCATGGTACGTACAGTTAGGGAGTCGTCTACTGGAAGAAAGGGAGGTAGAACCCATGAAATACAGAGATTGATTGGCCGTTCTATGAGGGTAGTTACCGACCTGAAGGAATTTGGCAAGAGGACCATCCTGCTGGATTGTGATGTTATAGAGGCAGATGGTGGTACAAGGACGGCATCCATTACAGGAGCCTTTATTGCCTTGGCTGAAGCATTCCATACACTAAAAGCAAGGGGGGAGGTTGGCAAAATGCCAATTTTAGATTACGTAGCTGCCATCAGTGTAGGTATGGTGGATGGACAGATGCTTCTTGATCTAAATTATGAGGAAGATTCCAAAGCTGAAGTGGATATGAATTTCGCAATGACTGGTAGCGGTTTGTTTGTTGAAATACAGGGCACTGCAGAGAGGAAGGCTTTTTCAAAAGAGCAGATAGATAAAATGACTGAACTTGCATCCAAAGGAATAGAAGAATTAATTGCAAGGCAGAGGAAGATGATAGGAAATCTTTTTTAAATGGAAATTGTTATAGCAACTAGAAATGAAGGGAAGTTACGAGAGATTAAAGAATTGATTAAGGGACTGCAAGTTGAGATTTTATCCCTGAAAGATATTCCCGAAGTACCTGTTGTCCGGGAATGTGGTTCAAGTTTTCGGGAAAATGCCCTGATGAAAGCGGAAGTTATAGCTTCTTTCACCAAGAAGGTTACCATCGCTGATGATTCAGGATTAGAGGTGGATTTCCTTAAAGGGGAGCCAGGGGTTTATTCTGCCAGGTTTGCCGGGGAAGATGCCAATGATGGTGAAAACAATAAGGAGCTGCTTAGAAGACTTGAAGGTGTTCCACTCTCCAAAAGGGGCGCTGCCTTCAGATGTGTAATCGCTGTTGTTACCCCTGAGGGAAAGGAAGATATTGCCGAGGGTGAATGTAGGGGAATAATTCAATTTGAGGGAAGAGGGAAATTTGGTTTCGGGTATGATCCTCTATTTTTTGTCCCTGAGTATCGGAGAACCTTTGCAGAGTTATCACCAGAGATAAAAAACAAAATCAGCCATCGGGCAAAGGCTATGGAGAAACTGAGAGTTGTGCTGAAAGAGTATCTAAAAACGGAAAAACGAGCGTAGAAAAAGGTTGAATTTTTTTTGCTTATATGCTATTAGACACTTTTATCTTTTTGACGGGGCGTAGCGCAGCTTGGTTAGCGCACCTGCCTTGGGAGCAGGGGGTCGGAGGTTCAAATCCTCTCGCCCCGACCACTTAAGGTTAATGGCTTCGTAAAAAGCCCATCCCAATTTTGACTTTTTACGACTTTATCATATTTGTTTTTCAAAGCTCTCGAGGTTGTAAACACGGGCGCCCGTAGCTCAGCTGGATAGAGCAACGGACTTCTAATCCGTAGGTCGTCCGTTCGAATCGGACCGGGCGTGCCAGAAATTAATCTTACAATTATCCTATGGTGAGTGTAGCTCAGTTGGTTAGAGCACTGGATTGTGGCTCCAGCGGTCGAGGGTTCGAATCCCTTCACTCACCCCATGCGCCCGTAGCTCAGCTGGATAGAGCGTCGGACTTCGAATCCGCAGGTCGTCCGTTCGAATCGGACCGGGCGTACCAAACAAAGGGCCGTTAGCTCAATTGGTAGAGCAACTGACTCTTAATCAGTAGGTCGTAGGTTCGATCCCTACACGGCCCACCATAAACCGAAGTCCTTTTCGCTCTGAATTTGGAAAAAAAACAGGGACAGATTTTAAATCTGTCTTCATATCCCAGCGAGAGTGGCGGAACTGGCAGACGCACTGGACTTAGGATCCAGCCCCTTTTAGGGGTGGGGGTTCAAATCCCCCCTCTCGCACCAAGTTTATGTATTTCTTTACCCGAGGATTAGATGAAAATAGAAATAGAAGAGATTAGCCCTATCGAAAAAAAGTTTACTGTTACCCTACCAAAAGAATTGGTTACAAGTGAGTTAAACTCTGCCTATGATGATTTACGAAAGAAGGCTAAGATAAAAGGTTTTCGCCAAGGCAAGGTCCCAAGAAGCATTCTTGAAAGATATTATAAGAGAGACGTGGAAGGCGAGGTTGTCATAAAGCTTGTAAATGACTCTTACTTTAAAATGCTGGAAGAAAAAAATATAACAACTGTTTCACAGCCAGTAATAGACAATGATATTTTAGAAATAGGCAAGGACTTTACCTATTCTGCCAAGGTTGAAGTTAAACCTGAGATAGATGTAAAGGGTTATATAGGTATAGATCTGGAGAAGGGTAAAATAAATATATCCGAAGAAGATATAGATAATAAACTAAAAGAGTTACAGCGATCAAATGCGCAGTTACAGGAGGTAGATGAACCCCGACCTATTAAGGTTGGGGATTTCGCTGTTATTGATTATGAGGGGTCTTTGGATGGTGAAGCAATTGATGGGGAAAAGGTTGCCGACCATTTGCTGGAAGTGGGGTCTGGATCCTTTTCTCCAGATTTTGAAGAGCAGTTGTCAGGGCTAAAAAAAGGGGATGAAAAGGATATTCAGATAACCCTGCCGGAAGAATACAATAAAAAGGATTTAGCGGGTAAAGAGGTAACCTTTAAAGTCAAAATCAAAGGGATAAAAGAGAAGATTCTACCTGAGTTAAATGATGACTTCGCCAAGGATTTGGGAGAATTTGAGACATTAGGAAAACTTAAGCAAAAGATAAGGGAAAATTCAGAAAAGCTGGATAAAATCAGAATAGAAGCTAACCTTAGAGACCAGCTTTTAAATAAATTGCTTGAGGCAAATGCCTTTGAAGTTCCACCTTCATTAGTCAATCAACATCTTCAAGATAAGGTAAAAGAAACACAGATGCGGCTGGCTCTTCAGGGGGTAAGTATGGAGCAGGTTGGCATATCTACTGATAGCATTAAAGAGAGCTATAAAGACCAGGCTGAAAAAGAGGTGAAAGCCGGCTTCCTTCTTGAAGATATTGCGAAAAAAGAATCCATACAGGTAGACGAAAAATATATTGAGGATAAGATACTTGAAATTGCAGAAAATTCCGGGCATAACGTTGAAGCTGTCAGAAATCATTACAAAGAAGACGAAGCGAGAGAGAGATTGAAGACTGGACTCAAAACAGAGAAAACCCTTGATTTTATAATCGAAAAGGCTAACATAAAAGAAGTAGAAAGAAGGGAAAATGACACTAATCCCAATAGTGATTGAACAGACTGGTCGTGGAGAGCGGGCTTATGATATTTATTCCCGTTTGCTAAAAGAAAGGATTATATTCATAGGTACTCCTATAGATGACATTGTGGCAAATCTGGTTATTGCCCAAATGTTATTTTTAGAGTCTGAGGACCCTGACAAGGATATTTACCTTTATCTTAATTCGCCAGGCGGTGTAGTTACTTCTGGCCTTGCTATCTATGATACCATGCAGTATATCAAACCCAAGGTTTCAACATTGTGTATGGGACAGGCTGCAAGTATGGGGGCGTTGCTTTTGACAGCAGGAGAACAGGGAAAGAGATATGCCCTTCCCCATTCCCGAATATTGTTGCACCAGCCTCTGGGTGCATTCCAGGGACAGGCTACAGATATAGAGATCCATGCTAAAGAGATCCTCAAGATAAGAGAAAACTTAAATAAGATATTGGTTCATCACACTGGACAGCCTTTAGAAAAGATCCAAAGAGAGACAGAGCGGGACTTTTTTATGAGCAGCGAGGAAGCTAAGGAATACGGAATTATTGATGAAGTTATTAAAAAGAAGGCATCTGTCTAGCTGGGTTTATTTCATTGTTTATGTTTGTATTAAATAAACAATAGGGAGGAAATAAGTGAATAGGAATGACGATATAGTTGAGAATTTGAGCTGTTCATTTTGTGGTAAAGGAAGAAAGGAAGTAAAAAAGCTGATAGCTGGTCCTACCGTCTACATCTGTGATGAATGTATTGAACTTTGCAATGATATTATTGCTGAGGAGTTTGAGAAAGAGGAGAGTTACAGTGGGCACTCCATGGTTCCCAAACCCTTTGAGATAAAGAAGTTCCTGGACGAATACGTTATAGGACAGGAAAGGGCAAAAAAGATTCTTTCCGTTGCAGTACATAACCACTACAAGAGAATAAACTCCAAGATAGATCTGAACGGCGTTGAACTTCAAAAGAGTAACATTATGCTTATCGGACCTACGGGTTGCGGCAAAACACTCTTAGCTCAGACTCTCGCTAAAATTCTCCAAGTCCCTTTTGCTATTGCAGATGCCACAAGCCTTACCGAGGCTGGATATGTTGGAGAGGATGTTGAAAATATTATACTTGCTTTATTGCAGGCTGCGGATTATGATGTTGAAAAGGCATCAAAGGGTATTGTTTACATTGATGAGATTGATAAAATCTCCCGGAAATCTGACAGTCCTTCCATTACCAGGGATGTATCAGGAGAAGGGGTACAGCAGGCCCTTCTAAAGATCATCGAAGGTACAGTAGCCAGTGTTCCTCCTAAAGGTGGCAGAAAACACCCTCAACAGGAATTTCTTCAAGTAGATACAACCAACATCCTTTTTATCTGTGGGGGGACATTTCATGGACTAGAGGAGATCATCCAAAGACGCATAAGGGGAAGTTCAATTGGTTTTGGTTCAGAGATCAGTGGTAATAAAGGAGGGCAGATTCACGATATTCTAGTGGAAGTTCAGCCGGAAGATCTATTGAAATATGGTTTAATCCCGGAATTTATTGGGAGACTGCCAGTGATTGCCACCTTGAGTGATCTTAACGAGGAGTGCCTGATAAGGATATTAAAAGAACCAAGAAATGCTCTGGTGAAGCAGTATAGGAAGCTGTTTGAGTTTGAGAAAGTTGGTCTTAATTTTACCAATGATGCCCTGGTAGCAATAGCAAAAGAGGCCCAAAAGCGGAGGTCAGGGGCTAGAGGATTGAGATCAATTATGGAGAATATTATGCTGGACATTATGTACGAACTGCCATCTCAATCGGACATCCGAGAGTGTGTTATAACCGAAGAAGTAGTTCAAAAAAAAGAAACTCCTATACTTGTATACGAAAAGAAAGCAGAATCCGCATAGATAGACTGAAGGTAGTTAGCCTGTAGACTATTAGCCTGTAGACTGTTAGCCTACAGCCTAACTGCCTAAACAAAGCCTATAGTCTAAACAACCTGAGTAGTAACGGACAAATCTGATTAAGAGGATACAGGATAATGTTATTTAAACTTTCCAAAGGCACTGGTAACACACCTAATGTTGAAAGTATATATCCTTTGCTGCCCCTTAGGGATATTGTAGTATTTCCTTATTCGGTGGTGCCACTATTTGTTGGCAGGGAAAAGTCGATAGATGCATTGGAATATGCTCTAAAGAACGAAAAAAGCTTATTCCTGACTACTCAAAAGGATGCTAAGGTTAACGACCCTTCAGAGGATGATATTTATAGAGTTGGTACATTGAGCACCATCCTTCAGCTTTTAAAACTACCGGATGGAACAGTTAAGGTTCTAGTCGAGGGTAAAAAAAGGGCAATGATAAGGAAAATTATCCCCAATACACAGTTCTTGGAGGTGAGTGTCGAGGAGATAAATGATTTCCAGAAAATAACGAATATAATTGAGGCTTTGATGCGAAATCTTAAAAACTCCTTTGAGATTTTCGTCAAACTGAATAAAAAAATCTCCCAGGATATGCTATCTTCCGTATTGTCCATTGATGACCCGAGTCGTTTAGTCGATACCATTGTTGTTCACGTAAATATTAAGTTAGAGGATAAACAGGATATTTTAGAAACTTTGAATATAGAAGAGAGATTAGAGAAGCTATTTCAACTAATCGAGTCTGAAATTGAAATCCTCCAGATAGAAAAGAAGATTAAGAATAGAGTTAGAAAGCAGATGGAGAAGAGCCAAAAAGAATACTACCTAAACGAACAGATGCGTGCAATTCAAAAAGAGATGGGGGAAAAGGATGAGTTTAAGACTGAGCTTAAGGAACTAGAAGAAAATATTAAAAAGAAAAAGATGTCAAAGGAGGCAACAGCAAAGGTTGAAAAGGAGTTTAAAAAGCTTAAAATGATGGCACCTATGTCTGCAGAAGCCACAGTTGTACGCAATTATATAGACTGGTTGATCTCCCTTCCTTGGTATGACGAGACTGAAGATAAATTGGACATAACAGAAGCTGAGAAAATTTTAGATGCGGATCACTACGGGTTAAAACAGGTCAAGGAACGAATAGTAGAGTATCTTGCTGTTCAAAGCCTGGTTAAGAAGATGAAGGGACCAATCCTTTGTCTCGTGGGTCCTCCAGGTGTGGGTAAGACCTCTTTAGCTAAATCTGTTGCAAGAGCAACTGGAAGGAAGTTTGTCAGGTGTTCCCTTGGTGGAGTTCGTGATGAAGCTGAGATAAGGGGTCATCGTAGGACTTATATTGGTTCAATGCCTGGTAAGATCATCCAGTCTATAAAGAAGGCAGGCTCAAATAACCCTGTATTTCTGCTGGACGAAGTGGACAAGATGAGCACTGATTTTAGAGGAGACCCATCAGCCGCATTAATGGAAGTATTGGATCCTGAACAGAATCAGGCATTCAACGACCACTATATAGATGTGGACTATGATCTTTCTGAGGTGATGTTCATTACCACAGCAAATACTTTGTTTCCAATCCCTCTCCCTCTGCAGGATCGTATGGAGATTATTCGTATTGCCGGATACACCGAATTAGAAAAATTGAATATAGCCAAAAAGTTTTTGATTCTAAAACAGATAGAAGCCCATGGTCTGGCTGAGAAAAATGTGGTATTCTCACTTCATGCTATTCTAGGTGTAATCCGTAGATATACCAGGGAAGCAGGTGTCAGGAATCTTGAACGCGAGATAGCATCTATTTGCAGGAAAGTAGCAAAAGAGGTCGTCAAAAAAGGGAAGAATGCAAAAATCAGTATTCAATCAAGTAGTCTTCAGAAGTATTTAGGAATTCCCAAATACAGATATGGTAGAGTGGAAGAGGATGACGCGGTGGGGCTTGCAACTGGCCTTGCCTGGACCGAATTGGGGGGGGAATTACTTGCTATAGAGGTAACAGTTATGCCGGGCAAGGGGAAACTGACTGTTACTGGAAAACTGGGTGATGTCATGCAGGAATCTGCCCATGCTGCTCTTAGTTATGTTCGGTCAAGGGCGGAACTTCTTGATTTAGAAAGGAATTTTTATCAAAACGTTGATATACATATACATGTTCCTGAAGGGGCCATACCAAAAGATGGACCTTCGGCTGGCATTACCATAGCAACCTCTATAACCTCTGCGTTGATTAAGAAACCTGTGAGGAAGGACATAGCTATGACAGGGGAGATAACCCTTAGGGGCAGGATCCTTCCCATTGGTGGATTTAAAGAGAAGGTTTTGGCTGCCCACAGAGGTGGCATAAAGACAATCATTATTCCTAAGGAGAACGAGAAGGATATTAAGGAAGTCCCTGCCAGGATTCTAAAGACAGTAGATATTGTTATGGTAGAACATATGGATGAGGTCTTGAAAAGGGCTTTGATACTGGATGACCCTGATAATTTTATGAAAAAGAAAAAGGATGAAGGGGTTACTGAGAAGTTCTATGAACAGGAAGGAATCCAGGAGGTTACAAACCGATCTGTAAATTAAAGTGAAAAGCCATTATTTATTTGGGCGGGTAGCTCAGTTGGGAGAGCATCGGCCTTACAAGCCGAGGGTCACAGGTTCGAGCCCTGTTCCGCCTACCATATAAAATTAAAAATAGGAAATCCAAGAGTCGGACTTTTCTCTTTCTTATAATTTTCGATTTTCCAACAACTTTAATTAGGGGTCGTAGTTCAGTCGGTTAGAACGCCGGCCTGTCAAGCCGGAGGTCGCGAGTTCAAGTCTCGTCGGCCCCGCCAGTATTTTTAAGGGGTTAACCGGTAACGGTTAGCCCCTTTTTCTCTTGCCAGCGTTTCAGGGTGCGGTTTGTTGTACTTCCTGCTTCTTTTCAATAATCCTCCTGATAATTTGAGACAACTCATTTAGATTGAAAGGTTTCTAAATAAAATCCGTCTTTTATCTCGGCATTTTAGGAAATGGCACATCTCAATGATATTTTATAGAAAATCCTTTCCCGAGGCTGTGCCCCTTATGGTTTACGGACACCACTTCCGTATAAATAGCGAAAAAAATCTGAGCCAAATATTACCTCATGAGACGCAAGCTATGAAACGAACGCAAAAGGGGATGGTTTTAGCAAGATAATAACAACTCATATACCCCATATGGGCCACAAAAATTGTTGACTTTCGTAGCCTATGGGCTATTATTAATAAACAAATAGACAAAAAAACATAATACCATGCAAAGGAGTGCGACACATGGAATTAGGATTTAGGGACAGGTTTATAAGTCTGTGGGGAAAATACTTTGATGGCGCTGAACTCCCAATTACATTCTATTATACAGACCAAGAAGAGCGTGGTGAGTTGGTGCATGCTACGTCATCAGGTCACCAGTGCTTCCTTGGGGTTTTGGGTAAGGTCTGGAAAGGGCAGGGACCGCCCTCGAGGTATCCTTTGGAATGTTCGACGTTTCAGCACGCCCATACGTGCAAAAAGACACACTCAGTTTTTCCGTACCAATGAACAAGTTTAGGAGTATGGTTGACGATATGGAGGATAGCTTTTTAACTACGCTGAGTTGGGCAAAAGTTAATAAGAGGATTAAGAATAAATAAATTTAGATGGTATAATTTTGCCTATGGAAAAACAGGGCTTCAAAGTATTCCTGATTATTTCTATTACCGTTCATATATGTATCATTTTTCTTGTAGGTAACCTTTCCTTCAAACCCATTAAAGGTCACATTCTCACAGTAGAGATACCCCCTCTATCTTCTAAACCTAAAGAAAATTCCTCTAATACCAAATTGACTAAACACTCGGTAGAAAAATCACTTCAGTTAACCTCTATTCACATTGGGTCAAATAATATTATTGAGGGTTATAAAAACAGGAAACCCTCATATCCCAATAGAGAAGACACAATCCTGTTGAATACCAGGAACCCAAAATATATTCCTTATTCCTCTGAGATCAAAAGGAAGATCGAATTGGTATGGGAGTATCCCTACAAGGCAAAAAAAGAAGAAATGAATGGAAAACTAACCTTGATATTTTCAATTTTAAGAAATGGCGATCTTGCTGGGCTTCAACTGTTACAGTCCTCTGGCTTTCCGATTCTTGATAACGAAGCTTTTAATGCAGTTAGACTTGCAGCCCCTTACTATCCAATTCCACAGACGATGGAGATTAACAAATTAAATTTTATAGCAACATTTGAATATCGGATAGACTATTGATATACTTAGTCCGCCCTGAAAAATGAAAAATTTCCATCCTCTTTTATGGCTTATGTCCCCATATCCCATGATGCTAGATATCGTTCCTGTTCTTCTGTTAAGGTATCTATTTCTATACCCATAGATCCCAGTTTGAGTTTTGCTATCATCTGGTCTATTTCTGTAGGGACTCTATATACCTTGTTTTCAAAAGTCTGATTATTATTAGTCAAATACTCTGCTGATAATGCTTGGTTAGCAAAGCTCATATCCATAACACTTGATGGATGTCCCTCTGCTGAAGCAAGGTTAATAAGTCTTCCCTCACCCAGTATGTTTATCCTATGATTATTGGATAAGGTGTACTCATCAACAAAATCTCTAATCCTTCTTTTGTTGTTACTGATTTTTTCCAGCCCTTGCAGTTCCAGTTCCACATTAAAATGACCGGAGTTAGATACGATAGCGCCATCTTTCATTGTCAGGAAATGTTCTGTTCTTATAACATTGATGTCACCCGTAAGGGTACAGAAAATATCCCCTATTTTGGCTGCATCTGCAATCGGCATCACCCTGTATCCATCCATAACAGCCTCTAGAGCCCTTAAAGAGTCTACTTCAGTTACTATTACATTGGCACCCATCCCCCTTGCCCTCATAGCCACACCCCTGCCACACCAGCCGTATCCGCAAACCACAAAGACTGCCCCTGCCAAGAGACGGTTTGTAGCACGAATAATTCCATCGATGGTGCTCTGTCCAGTTCCGTAACGGTTATCAAAGAAGTGTTTTGTATCTGCATCATTTACTGCCACAATAGGAAATCTTAATACCCCTTTTTCTGCCATGCTTCGAAGCCTTATGATTCCAGTGGTAGTTTCTTCAGTCCCTCCAACTATTCCATCAATCAACTCTGTTCTTTGAGAGTGTAGAGTGGAAACCAAATCAGCTCCATCATCCATGGTAATCATAGGTTTCATATCCAGGATCGCATTGATGTGCCTGTAATAGGTGTCGTTGTCTTCTCCCTTCCTGGCATATACCGGAATTTCATAATCCTTTACTAAAGATGCTGCCACATCATCCTGGGTACTGAGAGGGTTAGATGCACAAAGGGAAACCTCTGCTCCCCCAGCCTTCAAAGTTCTCATCAAACTGGCAGTTTCCGTTGTAACATGAAGACAGGCACCCAATCTTATCCCTTTCAACGGTTTTTCCTTTTCAAACCTCTTCTGTATTAAGTTCAAAACCGGCATGCTCTGGTTTGCCCACTCGATTCTGAGCCTTCCTTTTTCTGCAAGGTTCATATCCTTTATATCAAAATCCACTTCAACCTCCTTATATTTAAGCATTCACGGTTCTCAGTTTACAGTTTACGGTAATTACAACAGCAGGCATCACAACAGCAAGCATCACAACAGCAGGCTTAAGCCCGCTGTTATATAAAGCTTGTAGCATTTTTGCCAACTGTTAACTGCAAACCGTAAACTGTGAACGGATACATTATAAACATATCTTGCTGACCCCTGACTCCTGACCCCTGACCCCTGACCCCTATATACCGGCAGCCTTTCGCAATACGTCAACCTTGTCGGTCTTTTCCCACGTAAAATCAGGATCCAGCCTTCCAAAATGACCATAACATGCAGTCTTTTTGTATATGGGTCTTAATAGATCCAGTTTTTCTATTATAGCCGCAGGCTTCATAGAAAAATGTTCCATAACTATATCGGCAATCCTGTCCGTTGGTATAACACCTGTCCCATTGGTATTTATCATCACTGAAACAGGCTCTGCCACACCAATCGCATATGCCAGTTGAACCTCGCATTTTCTTGCCAGACCTGCTGCTACCAGATTCTTAGCTATATAACGGGCCATGTATGATGAACTCCTGTCAACCTTGGATGGATCCTTGCCTGAAAAACATCCGCCCCCATGGCTCCCCTGTCCACCATAGGTATCCACTATTATCTTCCTGCCGGTCAAACCACAGTCACCCTGAGGACCGCCAACAACAAATCGTCCTGTCGGGTTAATGTAATACTTGGTCTTTTCATCTAAGAGATCTTTTGGAATAACCTTTTTTATAACCTCTTCGATTATGCCTTCCCTCAACAATTGGTATTTCACATCCGGAGTGTGCTGAGAAGAGACTACTACTGCATCAATCCTTATAGGTTTATCATCTATATACTCGATAGTAACCTGGGATTTTCCATCTGGTCTCAGGAAGTCCACTATGCCTTCTTTTCTAACCTGTGCCAATCTCATTGTTAGTTTATGGGCATAGGTTATGGGCATGGGCATCAACTCAGGGGTTTCATTGCAAGCATAACCAAACATCAAACCCTGATCACCCGCCCCCTGCTCTTTCCCATCGAATGAATTTACACCAAGGGCTATATCGGGCGACTGCTGATCAATAGAGGTAATTACCGCACATGTCTCCCAGTCAAAACCCATGGATGAGTCGTTATACCCAATCTCTTTGATTGTCTCCCTGACTATCTGAGGCATATCCACGTAGCAAGAAGTGGTAACCTCTCCTGCTATTATTGCCATTCCCGTTGTAACCATGGTTTCGCAGGCAACCCGTCCATTAGGGTCCTGAGCAATAATTGCATCTAAAATAGAATCAGAGATTTGATCGGCTATCTTATCAGGATGCCCCTCTGTTACCGATTCTGAAGTAAATAAAAATCTGCTCATTGACATAAAAATATCCTCCTTAATCTTGATGGCTTCGTAAAAAGTTTCAATTTGAATTCCTCAAATCCTTAAATTCCATGGGGAAACGCTTTATCATCTCTTCCTTAACAAAGGATTTGATCTCAGAAGCGGTTGAAAACCCCATAATGCTGTCCAAAAGTTCTCTTGACTCTCTGTATGTTATAGAACGTATGATCTTCTTAACTCCTAAAACCGACAGGGCATTCATGCTCAGTTCATCTAAACCCATTCCCAGAAGGATAGGGATATATAATGGTTCTCCAGCCATCTCTCCACACATTCCTACCTTGATGCCTGCATTATGTCCACAGTCAACCACATGCTTTATCACTCTTAAGACCGCTGGATGCAGGGGTTCGTAAAGATAAGCTACATGCTCGTTTACTCGATCGATTGCCAGCGAATATTGGATGAGATCATTGGTTCCAATGCTAAAAAAGTCTACTTCTTTAGCTAAGATATCAGCCAGGGTAACGGCTGATGGGATCTCTATCATTATCCCAATCTTGATATTAGAGTCGAAGGGAATCCCCTCGTTTTTCAGCTCTAATTTTACCTTTTCTAATATCTCTTTTGTTTGAAGGATCTCACTAACCCCTGAAATCATGGGAAACATAATCTTAATCTTCCCGTAGTTGCTGGCCTTTAAAATCGCTCTCAACTGGGTCTTGAATATATCAACTTCTCTTAGACAAAATCTAATGGCCCTGAGGCCCATAGCAGGATTCATCTCTTTAGCCAGATCAAGATGAGAAATGAATTTATCTCCACCAATATCCATGGTTCTTATGGTTGTATAGGAGTGAAATCGCTCTACAACACTCTTGTAAGCCTGAAACTGTTCTTCCTCCGATGGGAGTTCCTTTCGCCCCAGGTATAAAAACTCGGTTCTGTATAAACCTATTCCTTCTGCCCCATGTTCCAAAACCGACGGAATCTCTTCAATCAATTCTATATTCGCTACAACCTTAATTTTATAACCATCCAGCGTCTGAGCAGGTAGGTCTTTATATATAAATAGTTCTTTTTCTAATCTTTCATAAATTCGCTTCTTCTCTAAATACTCATTCAGTACCGTCTTTGTAGGGTTGATTAACACTATGCCTGTATTGCCATCAATTATAATGGAGTCCCCTATTTTTACCTCCTGGGTAATCCTTTCCAAACCAACTACAGCCGGAATCCCCAACGCCCTTGCCATAATTGCCGTATGAGATGTCTTCCCGCCTATATCGGTTGCAAACCCAATAACCTTATCCCTTGTCATCTGTGCTGTATCAGCCGGTGACAAATCATGGGCAACAATAATAACCTTTTCTTTTAAATCAGAAATACTATCCTGCTTTCTTCCTAAGAGATTTCTAACAATTCTTTCTCCAATATAATCAACATCACTCTTTCTTTCACTCAAATACTCATCATCTATATTTTTGAAGGCACCTCGAAGCTTTTGCAGGGTAATCTCCAATGCCCATTCGGCATTGACTTTTTCTTCTCTTATCCTCCTTATGGTTTCGTCAATAAGCATTCTGTCTTCAAGTATCATAAGCTGCGCGTCGATAATATAAACCACCTCTTTGGCATCTTGACTAAGGATATTATCCTTTACCTTTAAACACTGCTCTTTTGATTCTTCAACAGCGATTTTAAAACGTCTCTCCTCTCCCGGCACCTCAGCTTCACCAATAAGTCGATATGCAAGCATATCTACCCTGTCTCGATCAATTGGTTGAGCCTTCCCAATAACTATTCCAGGAGAGCCTCCGATACCTTTTATAACATAGTCTTCTTGCCTTTTAGGTTCCATCCCTATTCTTCTCCAAATCTTTCCTCTATTAGACGACCCAATTCCTCTATAGCTTCTCTGGCATCTCTGCCTTCAGCTCTTATAACAATCTCGCTCCCTTGTGAAGCGGCTAACATTAATATTCCCATTATACCCTTGCCATCAATCTCCAGCCCATCTTTTTTAATGCTAATATCTGAAACAAATCTATTGGCCGTTTTAACAAGCTGAGTTGCAGGCCGAACATGGATACCCAATTTGTTCTTTATAGTAAAGGACTTACTTTGAATATGGTATTCCTTTCTATCTTCAGAGTTATTATAGTCAACCATATCTTCTTCTGGAGCTTTGCTCTCTCAAGTTAAGTGCCTAAAGTGAGCTAAAGTTTAAAGTGCCTAAAGTTATTTAAAATGGAAATTCCTATGCAATCAAGCTAACTTAACCCATGGATTTTCTTTAAAAATTTCATAGAGTTAGGTTCTTTTCCCATTTGGTACTGTATAAAATTGGTGATGGCATCTTTACTCTCCATTAGCGCCTGCTTTGAAAATATCAGCCGATGAATTTTTCTTAAGTCCATATCTCTGGCTAAAAGCAGTATCTTCAAGGTTCCTGGAGATATGGGAGATAGGTTTCCCTGTCCATGTGAACACCTGTTGCAAACTATCCCCCCTTTAACTGAACTGAACCAAAACATCTCGCCATTAGAAAGTCTATGCCCGCATGTCAAACACCCCTGCAATTGAGGTTGGTAGCCAACAAGAGAGAGGAGACGTATCTCGAATATCCTCGCAATTTCTTCGCCAAGTTTATCACCGTTAACCATGGACAATGAATCAACCAGAAGATTAAAAACCTCATTGTTCTTTTCTCTCTCACCAACTAATTCATTAATCAACTCGATAAAATAGCTTCCATATGCCATCTTTTCGATATCTTTATAGATTTCCATATGTGCTTTAATAATGCTGCAATTATTTACCCTTGCCAACCCCAGGTTTTCTTTTTGGAAGAAAAGAAGGCTGATATAGGAAAACAACTCAAGAGTATTGCTAAACCTCTTTTTGCTTTTTTTCGCCCCTTTTGCAATACCTCTCAATTTTCCAAAATCTCGAGTGAAGAAGGTTACGATCTTATCGGACTCGCTGAAATCCATGGAACGAATAACTATAGCATCAGTTCTATAAAGAGGCATAGAGAATGGCTCTTTCTGTCTAAACAATATACTTTAAAATCCAACATCCCTATTGCAGCGCATTGTTGAGCTAATATGTCAAATATACGTCAACCACTTCTTATATTTCTCTTGTTTCCCACGTATTATATCGAAGAATATATTCTGAAGGGTTTGGGTAATTTCACCAGGCTTACCGTTACCGATGCTTCTATTATCCACCTGTCTTATAGGAGTAATCTCTGCCGCTGTTCCAGTGAAGAATGCCTCATCAGCTACATATAGTTCATCTCGGGTAAACCTCTCCTCAATCACCCTTATTCCTCTGTCCAAAGCAATAGATATAACTGATTCCCTTGTAATTCCAGGCAGCACAGATGTAAGGGGCGGGGTCTTCAAGTCTCCCTTCTGGGTAATAAAGATATTTTCACCTGTAGCTTCACAGACGTACCCCTCAGTGTCTAGAATAACTGCTTCATCATAACCATCCTGCACCACCTCTCTTTTGGCCAAGACTGAATTTACATAATTTCCGCATATCTTTGCCTTGGTCATCATAATATTAACATGATGACGAGTAAACGATGAGGTTTTAACCCTGATTCCATTCTTCAGCCCGTCATCACCCAAATAAGCCCCCCATTGCCAAACAGCAATAGCAACTCTTATAGGGTTGCTTTGTGGATGGATACCCATAGCCCCGTCGCCGATAAATACAATAGGCCTAATGTAGCTCTCTTTTAAGCCATTGATCTTGACGGTCTCTATAATCGCATTGGTTATTTCTTCCTTGCTAAAAGGGATATCAATCTGTCCAATATGGGCAGAGTTGAAAAAACGGTCTACGTGTTCCTTTAATTTGAAGATTGCAGAATTCCCATCATCGCATAGGTAACATCTAATGCCTTCAAATGCCCCTAATCCGTAATGTAAAGTATGGCTTAGAATATGTATGTTGGCGTCGTCCCAATCAACAAATTTCCCATCCATCCATATCTTCTTTAACTTTTCCACCATGGTGGTTTTTCCTCCTTTTAATAACATGAAAATATCTATTAAGAATTAATTAGATTATATCATTGTAAATGATAAGTCAAATCTTTTTGCCGTATTGTCAACCACAATTAGAAATGTCCGCTTTTTAAGTTTCTGTTAACAGTGATTCTCTAATTTCTTCATGACGATAACGATTAACAACAGGATACTTTCTCCATGGATGATCCTTTGGTGGAATATGCACCTTCTTTGTTTTTGATTGTGTTACCGTATCTACCCACAGCAGAAGGCCGGCTGTATCTTGCAGGCCACAAAGACATATTCACCGGAGAGATAGTAGGGTATGCAATGAGTTCCAGGATCACCAAGAATCTTGTCATGCAGTCTCTCTTCCGGGCAGTGACAGCTAAACGTCCAGACAAGAACTTGATTCATCATTCCGATCGGGGAAGTCAGTATTGTGCCTATGAATATCGGAAGTTACTTGATCAGTTTGATATAAAAGTATCGATGAGCGCAAAAGGCAACTGCTACGACAATGCGCCTATGGAGAGCTTCTGGGGTACGTTTAAGAATGAACTTATCCATCATCGAAGCTACAAAACCAGACAGGAGGCAATTCGGGAGACTACTGAATATATTGAAATCTTCTACAATCGGCAACGTAGGCAGACAAAGCTCGGATATCTATCCCCTGTTATGTATGAGAAAAGTTTCTATGGGAAACAGGTGGCGGCATGAAAACATTTCGTGTCCACTATTGACATCAGAGGTCACAAAAGATCTTCCCTGGATTAAGGACATTATTGGGATCGAAAACCCTCTTTATCCTCTTCATTATCTCAATTCCAAGATCGCCTAGCTCCATCCTGAGATATGGGGACTTGGTAATGCCAATGCCATGTTCCCCGGATATAGTTCCCCCCATGGCCAAAGTGGCTTGAAATATCTCTTTTACAGCATCATGTGCCCTATTAACATCTTCTTCTTTCCTCTTATCTATCATTATATTGACGTGGATATTTCCATCTCCTGCATGTCCAAAGTTAACAATATCTAACCTTGATCTTTTCGCAATCTCATTGATCTTTCTTAAGATATCCGGTATTTTGCTGCGGGGAACTGTAATATCCTCGTTGATCTTTGTGGGGTTTATCTTAAGTAAAGAAGGGGATATAGCCCTTCTTGCCCTCCACAGGGTTTCTTCGCTTTCTTCATCTTCAGCAATCTCCACTCTACTTGCCCCATATCTCATACATATCTCCCGGATTCTGGCAGCATCCCTGTCTACTATACAGGGATCACCATCTACCTCTAAAAGCAGAATGGCTTCAGCCTCTACAGGCAACCCAATCCTGAGAAAATCTTCCACACAAACAATAGCTGAATGATCCATGAATTCAAGGGCGGAAGGAGTAATTTTCGAAGCGGTTATTCCAGTAACAGTACGGGCTGCATCCTCAAGTTTGGGGTAAATCGCTAAGATGGTCTTCTTAGATGCCGGCAGGGGGAGTAACTTAACTATAATCCTGGTAATAACCCCCAGGGTGCCTTCCGAGCCAACCATTAGCTTTGTAAGATCATAGCCAACTACCCCCTTTGCTGTCTGAACCCCTGTGGATATAATCTCCCCTGTAGGCAAAACCACCTCCAGACCTATAACGTAGTCTTTGGTTACACCATACTTTAGCGCCCTCGGGCCCCCAGCACACTCTGCTACATTTCCACCCAGAGTGGAAAATTTTAAACTGGCTGGATCTGGAGGATAAAAAAGCCCCAGCTTTTCCGCCTCTTTTTGAAAATTTCCAGTCACCACTCCGGGTTCTACAAAGGCTATGAGGTTTTCTGTATCGATCTCTATAATCCTGTTAAACCTGGCCATTACCAGCACCATTCCACCCTCCACCGGGAGGGTTCCACCGGTAAATCCAGATCCAGCGCCCCTTGGTATAACAGGAAAATTTTCTTCATTGGCAAGATTAAGAATATCCGAGATCTCTTGAGCATTGCCAGGAAAAACGACCAGATCAGGAAGGTAACTCTGATTGGTAGCATCGTAGCTATAACAGACCCTCTCTTCCGGTTCAGAGTGAACATGCTCCTTACCTACAATCCTTTTTATCTTATCAACAACCCTTTTTTCTATCATCTTCGCTACGCTGCTCCCCTGACCCTTGGGAAGACACCTCCCCCATCAGGTATAATATACGTGGAAGGGGTTTCCTCCAGTATTTCATGGACCATGGAGACCCCTTGATCTATTGAGTCTGCTGGAATCATAGACATCCTCTCCACATCCTCGCTGGCCAACTCAGAGAGCAAGATAATCTTCACCTTCTTTGCCTTAATCAAAGCAGAATAAGCCGTCTGTCCATTGATCTCAAAATTTCCCCTCAGGGCACCCTCAAAATCCATAAGATCATCATATTTAAACCAATCGAGGAAAGTGGGGTTGCCAAGACCCTCAGAACACTCTGCTAAAACAATCATTACCCCATTGTCTTTAAGGATATTTATTGCATAGTCAATGCTTTTGTGTGCCTGGATAAAATTGATGTCCTTAGGGAAGCCACCACAGCTGACGATAACGAGATCGGCCTTCTCATTAAGTTCAGGGCTAAAGTTCCTTAAAAGGAAATCGCATCCCTGCTGGTGGGCCGACAAATAATCTCCTGCAACTACTTCTATTATCTCTTTAGTTGGGGATAGGATTGTATTGAAGAGAAATATAGGACATAACATCCCACAGGCCTGGACCATAACATGGTGAAAGGGATTCCCCGTAAGCGCCCCGGTCTTTACCATGGGGTGTTTTCCTCCAACCTCTGGCGGATTCAAAGCCATAAGATGCAGATCAAGACAACTATCGAATGAAGCCACACCAGGCATAATACTCTTCCTTCCGCCTCCAAAACCTGCCAGGTAATGGAATCCTATGGTTCCTGTTAGAATGACCTTGTCGGCCTCTGCCACCAACCTGTTTACTTCAACCTTTGTCCCCCTATCGGTTTTACCCAAAGGGGTAAGATTCTTTGGATCAAAGGCATTATGATCATAGACCTTAATCCTTTTGTAGACTTCATCTCCAACTATCATCCTGTGTTCCTGTGGCAGTTGCTGCCGATGAATCCCCAGGGCAAAGACAATCTTAATATCCTCATCCCCAACACCAATCCTGTTCAATCTATTGATTATAATGGGAAGGTAAAGCTGGCTTCCTGTATAACGGGTAATATCGGAGACAACAATGGTTATCCTGTCACCTCTCCGGAACATCTCATCAAAAGGTAGGCCAGAAGTGGGGGTATTTAATACAGATTCAATGAGTCCAAAAGTGTCTATAGGAGGATGGATTTCTCTTGGGGTAATAATTCCCAGCAAATTATCGGATGGTATCTTAAAGGAGAGATCCTTTTTGCCATATTTCAGAGTGATAACACGTTCTGTCATAAAATTGGGCCCTAATGGAAAGAAGGAAACTAGGTATCCACAAAGATACTCTTAATCGCTTCTTCAATTATCTTTGGTTCACCTTCCTGTAATGTCCGTACATCTAAAAGAAGCCGGCCGTCATCTATCCTGGCTATAATAGGGGGATTATAATTTCTTAATCCTTCCTCTAAACCCTCAAGAGACAGGTGGAGGGGTTTAATAGAAATCACTTTGGTGGGCAGGTCTTGCAAAGGAAGAGCTCCTCCTCCTACCTTGGAGTTATCGTCCTTAATCTCTATATGGAAATTCCCAGAACTATCCTTTCTCAACCTGCGATAGAGACTCTTTGCCCTCTTCTCTATTTCCTGCAAAGGCATTGTTAACATCCGAAGGGTTGGGATCTCCTCAACCGCCCTTTCCTCTTCCATATATATACGGAGGGTGCTTTCCAGAGCAGCCAGGGTGAGTTTGTCTATTCGAAGTGCCCGGTTAAGGGGATTCTCCTTAATCCTTCTAACTGCCTCTTCTCTTCCCAGAATTATCCCTGCCTGAGGGCCTCCCAAAAGCTTATCCCCACTAAAGGTAACTACATCCACACCTTTACTGATTGTCTCCTGTACTGTAGGCTCTCTCGTTAAACCATACTGATCCAGATCTATCAGACATCCACTTCCCAGATCCTCCATTACCGGTAAAGAAAATTCCCTTCCCAGGCCTACCAGTTCTTCCAATTTAACCTCAGATGTAAATCCGACGATTTGAAAGTTGCTGGTATGCACCTTTAAAAGCAAAGCGGTATCATCGGTTATGGCTCTTCTATAGTCTATCAGGTGGGTCTTATTGGTTGTGCCAACCTCCACCAACCTGGCTCCACTGCTTCTCATAACATCGGGGATCCGGAATGACCCGCCTATCTCCACCAACTGTCCCCTGGATACTAGAACATCCATACCCCTTGCTATGCTATTGAGGGCTAAAAGGACAGCTCCAGCATTGTTGTTAACCACCAATGCCGCCTCTGCACCTGTTAGCTCGCATAGTATATTCTCTACGTGAGAGTACCGGGAACCTCTCTTCCCCTCTTTTAAGTCGTATTCTAAGTTAGAAAAGTTGGAAGCAACCGTTACCAGGTTTTGCAACACCTCAAGGTTTAATAATGACCTCCCTAAATTGGTATGCAGGATAACCCCTGTGGCGTTAATCACTCTCCTCAGACTCAATTGCCCGAGAGTAGCGATGATCTCTGATACCCTTTTGGAAAAGTACTCAAGGCTTAAACCGTCCTCAGATAATGTATCGTGATCAGAAGACAATATCCCTATCCGTTCCTCTTCTATCACCAGTTGGACTGCCCTCAATACCAACCAACGGGGATATTCATCGAGGAGATCCTTAACTTGATCTTGCTGCAGTATCCTGTCAACAGAGGGAAGCATCCTTAAGTGTCCTTGTTTGTCTTTTTCTTCCATAAAACCCCCATCTAAACTCCAGAAATCATCTCATATATCCCTTTCCTGATCATCATAACCGCTAATGCTGCAAGTAATACACTAACTACCTTGCCAAAGGCTTTTGCCCCTCCTTCACTCATTATCCTTATAATATGTGTAGAATTTAAAAATACAACCCATACAAGGAGAAGGTTCACAATCAATGAGAAGATAGTCGGCAAGTAACTGTATAAATCAACAGAGATGAGGATTGTGGTAAGGACTGCCGGGCCGACTATTAGCGGCATCCCAAGGGGAACCACACCCAGGGTGGAACTGGTTAATCTACTGGTCTTTTGGGGGAAAAGCAGATCGGTGGTGGCAATTATCAACAAAATTATACCGCCTGCAATCTTAAAGTCAGATATTGAAATACCCAAGACCTTAAAAATAAACTTTCCGATAGCAAGAAAACCCAGGCTGACAGCAAAGGAGGTCATAATGCTCTGTTTTACGATTCTCCTTCTTTCATCAGTTCCTATCTCCTCGGTTAACGATATAAATATAGGGAGAATCCCAACTACATCTATTGCTATAAAAATGGGGATAAGTGCTAACAGGTAGTTTGTCCAATTTTCGGTTTGGAAGAGAGTGACCATTATGAATCCTTGTTAATACGTAACTACTCAGGTTCAAAGGCACAGAGCACCAAAGGCACAAAGTTTATTTGGTTTGCTATTATTGTAAGCATAAATTTCTGTCGAGCGATACGGTTGTTTCCCTACCTATCGGCAGGCAGGTGTTGTTTTTTGCTTTTTTCTTATTCTTTGTGCCTATGTGCCTTTGTCTCTTTGTGCCTGAATAGTTACCTTTTCAGGATGAACTACTTAGAAACGCCTCATAGCTTTCCTTTGGATCCGGCTGCAGAAAGATACGACTGCCAACACATGCATAGTCCACCCCTGCTGCCTTTACCTTCTTTATATTATCAAGGCTAATCCCACCATCTATCCCAATAAAGGCAGACGGAAATTGGGCACGAAAACGCCTTACCTCATCAAGCACCCTAGGTATGAAAGGGCTGCCATAAAAACCGGGGTCCACTGATAGAAACAAAAAAGAATCAACATGGGACACTAAAGACTGAAACTCTGAAATAGCGGTCTTGGGGTTAATAGCCAAACCTGCTTCCATACCCAAATTCCTGATATTAGAGATTACCTTTTCTGGATCTGGATCGGCCTCAAAATGCAATATGACCTTTTTAGCCCCTATAGATTTAAGAGAGGCTAGATAACCATTAGGGTCTTTCACCATTAAATGGGCCTCCATGTCTAAAGGGATTTTCACTCCCATTAAAGCATCCAAAGATATACTCTTTGAAGGGACAAAAACCCCATCCATAAAGTCAACCTGAACATAATCGGTGAACCCCTTTGCAATATCTACCATATTCTGAAAGTCTTCTAATTTATCAGTCAAAATAGCTGGAACAATCCTCATTATTCCTATTTCTCCTTTCTGTAGACTTCGGATAAATGTTAACTATGAAGATCCCAAAGGAAGCAAAAAGACTGGTTAATTTAATGGTATTGTCTTTTAGAATACGAAAAAATGTTACCATTACTAAAGATAAAAAACAATCAATAAATCCAGCTAATATCAGGTTATCATGAAAGCGTACCGCTCAGACACCCTGACCATCCCCTGGATTGAGTTCCCAAAATGGCTGAAATCCAAATTAAAAACTTAGCCTCATGGTGTGAGGAATCATTGGGACGAAGAGGTTTTGGAAAAAACTTAGAAGAAGTGAGTGAAGGTAAATAAAAAAGATAAAAACTAAAAAATAGTGCGTATCTATTTGTTAAACAAATAAAATTTGAGAAACGTCCCCAACCCTTTCTTTATTAGTGTACACATCCACCAGCATGACCACTACAGGCATGCTCTACAGTAATTTCGGACATTGTGTTACTTTCAAATAATCCGATATTGTCTCGAACTGTGCCTTTTGAAGCTCTATAAACTTTGATTCCCATTCCATTTAATTTATTGATAGCACCTGCACCAATGCCGCCAACAACGACAACATCAACCATTTTTCCATCTAAAGCTTTTAAGGGGCTGCACATACCGTGCGCATGGCCTAAGTCTTGATTGTTAATTGTGTCAATTGATTTTGTTTCTGTATCAAAAACGACAAAGATTGGAGCCGAACCAAAATGACCGAACACTTCACTATCTAATCCATTTTCTAATTCAACCGGAAAACATAATTTCATGCTTTTCTCTCCTTTTTGTTATCTGTCTAACGAGCCTGTAGAAAAAGCCCCTTACTGCGATTAAGGGGTGGTTTTCGGGGTCTCACCCTTCCACATCATGAGATCATCGTACATAGAGCATTCTGAGAGGTCTCATTTTCTTACAACTTACCAATTTCGCGCGAGATTGACTTTTCCTACAGGCTCAACGCCTGAACTCACTGGTTTTTACGAAGCGGAGCGGAGTAAAAATCCAGTGCAGTGATTGGTTATGCCTTATTTTCCCTGTCTTTCCAATATCCGGGTTCTCTGTTAAGTTGCATCACAGCGACTATAAATATTTCACCATGTGTAATTTGGTAAATGACCCCATAGGGAAAACGATTGGTCAGACATCTTCTGGTGTTTTTGGAAAGCGGAGCCCATGCGTGAGGGAATGAAAGAATATTCTGGATTGCGGCGTATACTTCTTCTACAAATTCAACCCCAAGGCCGTTTTGGCACTTGTTATAATAATCTATTGCATCGTTAAGTTCCTTTTCAGCTTCGGCATGGAAAGAATATTTCAAGAGCCTAACCTTTTACGGATTTTTTTGAATACTTCTTCACCCGGTATTGTAACTACTTTGCCGCTTCTTATTTCTTCAACCCTCTTTTCCGCCTCTTCTGCCCACAACTCATCAATCTCTTTTTGGATTGGATGGAGGCTTTGTAGAAGCTTGTCTACAAGTTGCGTCCGAATATCCAATGGTAGCGAAACCGCTTCAGCAAAAAGTTCATCAGTCTTTATCATATCCAACCTCCCTAAATATGTGATTTTATACGGTAGTATACCATGTTTTTATGTTTTGGAAATATATTTTCATTGCATAGGCATAACGTAGAAGTCAGCGGCGGGCAGCTTTTTGCCCGTCCGCTGGAGTGACTGGTTGGGCCATCCCTATTTGGCCGTATGAGTTCTCAACTCATCAAGTTTACTTTTCAATTCAATGATTGGAATTGTCCGAGTCGGTCCATATTTCAGGAGCCAATTTGACCCATCTTTTACTAATTTTAAAGTAACACCCTCTGGTGTCTTTTTTGTTTGATTAATTTCAAGGTCAACCTCCCAACATATTACATATTCAAATGTTTCATATGGATGTCCATGCGTAAAAAGGTTGCTTATTCTAAATTCGAATTCAACAAGACAAGGGTTACCATCCACGTTTTCGCAAATTAAATCTGTTGAAGAAGTCCCAGAATACTGCCCAATTTTTAGATTTAGGAAATTACCCTCACCATATTTTGTAAGCATTGAGGCAAATAACACCGCAACTTGGGCTTCGTTATTAGGTATTTTTACGATAGGCAGACCTTCAGCATCAAGATTTGGATAACCTTGATAATTTTCTATTCGGCCTTTTACTTCCTTTATACGCTTCTTTATGGCAATAATTGCTTCTTCTTCTTTTCTGATAACCCAATATGTACTTTCAGCAATCATTTTAATTTGAGAATTAAAGAGGGTTCTAAATTCTTCGAATATCCACTTTGCTTCCGGACTATTATCATTTGAAATGTTGTTTCTGTCGGCAGTTAAATCGAAAATTTGGCTGTTCAATAGTAAATGATAGTGATGATACTGGTCGTCAGCCAATAATTCACGTCTATTGACGACAGGGACAAAATCCTTACACAAATATAAACCAAAACGTGATTTTAACTGCTCATAATAACCAAGATAACAAATGCTTTGCCGGCATTTTATACCTGAGACTGTCCCGTAAAGTTGAAATGAAACATATTTACCATGAATGGTTGTTTCTCTATGAAATGGTCCAAAATGTTTACAATACAGATCAGCGCGTAAATCCTCTGAATGTTGAGGAAGAATTGGATTTTCGCATGGGGGTGAAAATTTATGTGCCCCTGAGAATTCCTCTGTTTTTCCCTGAATTCTATCTACTAAGAAAATCTTGGGGGCCACGTGCATGTTTTGGACATATTTGTGGATTGAAATAATGTCAGCAAACTTTGTCTTGAATGACCCCGCCGCGGAAAACCATAAAATGTAGTCTTTTAACGTATCAAAGTTAAAATACTTCTCAGGAATATCAGTGGCATAACCTGAAATTGTAATTATGGTGCCATTCATTCCTGGCTTGTATTCAACAATTGTCAATTCATATTCGGGTAATTGATTCTTAGAAAGTGTATCCCAAGGGAATTCCATAACTGCTCGAAATCGCTCATTATTGGTTTGCGACTCAACATGGATCATTTTGCTTCGGAAATATGTCTTTGTCCCAAGACCTTTTTGACCGATTAGGTTTTCCTTTTTTAGGGAGTCTCCAAGATTAAAGAAACGCTGAAAACCTTCTTGATCCATTCCGGTTCCGTCGTCTGAAATGCGAATTTCCACGTCATTGTCTTCATTTCTACTAATGTCTATAGAAATTTCCTTTGCTTGAGCGTCATGAGAGTTGCTTATTGCCTCCCTTATTATTTCAAGTGGATTTACTAGATTGCTGGCTATTTCTCTATACAAGGACACATTGTTAACGCTTAGTGTTTTTTTCACAAATGTCGCTCCTTTAACATATTATTGGCCCAACACCGTAATCAGCCGTGCGCTTTTCAGCATCGGCTGGATTAATAGGTTAGCGATCATGAATTTTTATTATTGCATCTCTAAACACCGTAAGATTTATTGTCTTAGGATAATCCTTGTCGCAATTCTGATATGCTTCTTCTATATAAGCTGCATCAGTTTTGTTGAGGGTAACTTTGAAAGCATGGTAGGTAGCAACGCCCATTTTTCGGAGAGGGTCTTTGGCAAAATCTCTCCCAGTGGGGTGGTTCATTCGACTACGATTTTCGATGACGGAATCAATCTCAGCAAGCAAGGCGGTTGCAGTATTATTAAATTCTTCTCTCTGCCTTCTGCGTTCGCTAAAGAGATAGTTAAACCAGGAGCCAAAAAAAGCCCCAATAATACCAAAGAGAAAACCGATGATGAGGGTTCTAATCTCCATTTTTCATCTCTTCTTGTAGGTTACATTATGGGCTTAATATCATCAGGGGTAGGGGTATTTATGTATTATCGTTTTTATTCGCTAACAATGATTATACTGGATCGGTTTATTCCTTCGATTTATGTTTAACCATACTGTATTTTAACCAAATAAACAAATAATTTCAGAGGATTATCTCCTTGACTTCCGTAAATGATCTATAATATCATATTATACAGAATCAGTATATCGTAGACAGGAACTTATATGAGAGAGAAAATACAAACTATTTTATGAGTCTTCCTCTCTTCGGGCGTTGACTACCTTCCTCTCAATCTCTCTCCAAAATCCTTCCGTCCCAAGAACCCTTTCACAAAACTCAAAATCCAGAGTACTTTCTGCCTTTTATACTCTATTTATTTAAAAAAATGCAAGTTAAAAGGTAAAGGATAATAGCAACGGAAAGGTAGTAATTTTGAAAATCCGCTGATAATTTCTGTTGACACACATCCTTTATCTTGGTAAAAAGTTTATAAGGCATTCACTATAACAATCATACTAAAGGAGGGTTTACTATGGACTTAGGTTATAAAGGAAAAACCGTGGTAGTTACTGGAGGAGGCTCTAATATTGGCAGAGCCATATCCTTGACCTTTGCTAAAGAGGGCGCAAATGTGATGATCGGGGATATAGACACAGCACAGGCTGAAAACGTTGCTAAAGAAGCAAATGCCTTTAAAGCCGGAGGAAAAACCATTACAACTAAATGTGACGTAACAAGTCTGGACAATGTACAGGCTATGTTCAAAAAGGCCAATGATGAGTTTGGACAGATAGATGTTTTGGTAAACAATGTAGGATGGGATCAAATGATGCTTTTTACCGAAACTACACCAGATTTTTGGAACAAAGTGATAACCATCAACTACGTAGGGGTACTGAACTGCACTAAGACTGCCCTTGATTATATGATAGGAAGGAAGAGCGGGGCAATTGTCAGCATCAGTTCCGATGCCAGCCGTCAGGGTGAATATAAAGAGGCAGTATATGGAGGCGTAAAAGGTGCCGTTAACAGCTTTATCAAAACGATAGCTAGGGAAAATGGTCGTTTTGGGATAAGGGCCAATGTGGTATGTCCTGGAGTAACTGTGCCAACAGAAGCCGGCGAGATTGGAGAAAAAAGCATGTGGAAAAAGGCAGCAGAGTTCTTTACTCCTGAGCAGCTAGAGAAGGTTGCAAAGGCATACCCCCTTCGCAAGGTTGGAAAACCTCAGGATATAGCCAGCGCTGTGGTCTTTCTCGCTTCAAATGAAGCAGCAGGTCATATAACTGGTCAGATTCTGAGTGTAAGCGGGGGATACAGCATGGTGTGATAAAACACCAAATGTGATGGACTCGAAAAAGTTAAAATTGGGATGGCAAAGTAAAAAGCTCCAGATGCAAGGCGCGCAAATCCGAAGGAGTGAGGCGTACTTAGGGGTACGCCGCAACGACGAAGGATGCAGTGCAACACCGCAGATGGACTTTTTTACGAAGCCATCAAATGTAATACCGTAATCAAATACCAGAAAAAGGGGGAGGATAACACAGGAACAACCTGTGTCCGCCCCTTTTTTAGTTTTCATCTTAATACCTCCACAATTCAAAATAAAAAACAGGGCATTTCTAATTGTGGTTGACATGTCCAATTTTTTTTCTTGACATCCTTTTTAACTTGGTCTAGATATAATTTATACTTAAAGTTAAATTAAATAGGTAGTTTTTTCTCTGAAGAAAAGCCACGAAGGCTTTAGGAAGGTCAGAAGACCAAATAATGCTTTCGTGGCTTTTGTATTTTCTGGCCACGCTTCAGAAAGGAGAGTAGAAATGCACGTGCCTGACGGATTCGTGAGTGGCGGGGTAAATGCTATAACCTATATTATATCTGGTGGGGTTTCTGTATTTGCTGTCAGAGAGGCAAATAAGAAGCTTGGGGATAAGCAAGTTCCCCTTTTGGGGGTAGTGGCTGCCTTTATATTCGCTGCCCAGATGCTCAATTTCCCTGTAGCCGGAGGAACCAGTGGTCATTTCCTGGGAGCACTTTTAGCAGCTTCGCTTTTAGGACCATGGATAAGTTGTCTTATTATGACTGTGGTGCTTACTATACAATGCCTCTTGTTTGCAGATGGCGGGCTTACAGCACTGGGCACCAATATTTTCAATATGGGTATTATAGGAGGTGTGCTATGTTATTATCTTCTGGTAGCACTGAAATCTATCTTTCCAAAAAATAAGGGGGGATATTTAATTTCAGTTGCCATAAGTTCCTGGATGTCTGTTGTGCTGGGGGCAAGTGCATGTGCCGTCGAATTGGCGATTTCAGGGACGTCGCCTCTGAGTATCGTACTCCCTGCAATGGCATCTGTTCATGTATTGATAGGTATTGGGGAGGCCACAATTACAACTGCTGTTGTAGGTTTGGTCTTAAATACGAGACCCGACCTTGTGGGGACATACAGTTACCCGGATGCCAGGACATTTAATAGAATGGAGGCATAATATGAAAAACGTAAACATAAAGGCATTTGTTATTGTGGGTCTGTTGGTGTCTCTGCTGATAGCAATATTCGTTTCTCCCTTTGCTTCATCCTATCCTGATGGATTGGAGAAGGTAGCTGAGATAAAGGGATTTTTGGAAAAAGGCGAGGAATGGGTTTTGTGGAAACTATCGCTTATGCCGGATTATTCCATTCCGGGTTCCAAGAATGAAAAGATTGTCACAGGGCTATCCGGTTTTGTAGGAACACTCCTTGTTTTCGGTGTTGGATATGGTGTTGCCAGGCTTATTCGTTCGAAAAGATCATAATTCAGACAAGCATTCAGCTATCAGCCGTCAGCTTTCGGTAAAAACAGGGGCTTAAATGAAACACTCGTTTTTAGACAATTACAGTGATATTTCTAGTGTGATTCATGGGCTGGATCCAAAGGTTAAAATCATTGCCTTCTTTTTCCTCACAGTCGTATGTGTTAGCACTCCCCCTTCTTCCTACTTCAGCTTTGGTGTATATTTTGTAGTGCTTCTGGGGGTTCTTCTACTCTCAAGACTCCCCTTCCATCATGTATTTGGGAGATCAATGGTAGTTATTCCCTTTGTACTTATGGTAGCCGTATTTATCCCCTTCTTAAAGAAAGATATAATTGGAGGGGGGTATAATCTTGGTATAGGTGGACTCACAGTTTCTAATAGTGGACTTATGGTCTTGTGGAATGTGGTTGTCAAATCATACATAGGTGTTATATGTATGATTCTCCTCTCCTCGACTGTTCCCTTTCCAAAACTACTGAAGGGGTTTGAGGATTTGGGATTACCTAAAATATTCACTACAATTGCGTCTTTCATGTACAGGTATGTCTTTATCATTACAGACGAAGCACAAAGGATGAAAAGGGCCAGAGATTCCAGGTGTTTTGGCGGAAAATGGATATGGCACTCAAAGGTGATAGGCTATATGATCGGTACCCTTTTTATAAGAAGTTACGAGAGGGGAGAAAGGGTTTATGTCGCTATGCTTTCCAGGGGATTCGATGGAGATTTGAAGGGGAAGGAAGGGGTACAGAGGTTGAAGCCAGGGGATTATATCTTCTTATCCGTTTTAATCCCTATAGTTACCGGGGTGAGGTTAATGTTATGAATAAAGAAAAGGCAGTGGAGATTTCAAACTTAACTTACAGGTATCCGGATGGAAATCTGGCATTACAGGATGTGAATCTCAGCATTTTTGCAGGAGAGTCCGTAGCCATTATAGGACATAACGGGGCTGGAAAGTCCACTTTGCTTTTACATTTAAATGGCATACTGAAGGAAAATGGGGCGGTTAAGATCTTTGGGAAATCTGTAAACGGGAAAAACCTTAAGGGTATTCGACGGATGGTAGGTATGGTTTTTCAAGACCCTGATGACCAGCTCTTTTGTCCTACTGTCTACGATGATGTGGTTTTTGGCCCTATAAATATGGGCATGAACGATAAGGAGGCAAAGGAGAGGGTTACGGAGGTTCTGGGAAGGATTGGGTTATCAGGTTTCGAGAAGAGATCCGCGCATCACATGAGCGCTGGAGAGAAAAAGAGGGCTGCTATTGCAACAGTTTTATCAATGGAGCCGAAAATCCTTATATTTGATGAGCCTACAAGTAACCTGGACCCAAAGATGCGGCGGGTCCTGATAGACCTCATTAAGTCCTTCCCGGAAACAAAAATAATAGTATCCCATGACCTGCCTATTGCCCTGGAGCTGTGTCAAAGGATAATAATCCTTGAAAAAGGCAGGGTTGTAGAAGACGGATCAGTTAAAGATATCTTAGGGAAAAGGGAAGTGCTCGAAAGATATGAGATAGACCCGAGCTACCATTGTCAGTTTTGTGATATGTTTAAATCGTAGTAACTATTCTAGGTAGATAGACTGAAGGCTGAAGACTGTTAGGACACTTCAGCCTTCGGTCTTCAGCCTAAACACCTGAGTAGTTACAAATCGTAACCAGTTATAGAGGAGTTGATTTATGGAAGGGAATGAGTTGAAAAAGCTTGCTGTTCTTTTGAACCATTGGATCAGGCATAATAAAGACCATATTAAAGACTACAGGAAATGGGCAGAAGAAGCGGACAGACAGGGGTTAAAGGAGGTAGCACATAACCTTAAAACCGCCGCTGATTTAATCCTCCAATCCAATGAGAGGTTTATTGCAGCCCAGAAAGGGATGCCTGTTTCATCTGTAGAAGAAGGTCACGAGCATGATCCTCATGATCACGACTTTACCAGGGAATATGAGATTATCACCAGGGTGGTTAATGGAGTCAAGGCTGGTTCTGTAAACCTGGAGATTGAGATGTGTGGTGGGTGTGAGAATATCAATACGTGCAGTATACCCTATGCAGATGCGTTACACCAAGCTTTCCTGGAATCACAAATGCCCTGTGGAGTACTTTGCACCGAGATTGAGGGGAGAAGGATTCTCCAGATGACTCATGAGGGTGAGGTCTTCATGCAGATAGACCCTCTAGCGAAAGAGGCTATTCAGAGATGTCATGATGATATGTGCAATACAGTATTATACAACAGGGTGTTTGATGTAGGGTCATAGTGACCACTCAGGTAGGCACAGAGCACCAAAGGCACAAAGTAAGAAAAAAACAACAAAACGACCCCACTCTGCTTTGTGCCTATGTGCCTCTGCCACTTTGTGCCTGAGCAGTTACTTAATTTATAACATCACAAATAGAGCCATGAAGGCTTAAATAAAGACCAGAAGGTCTGAAAAGCTTTTATGGCTTTTTTATTTCAAGAAAGAGGAAATGGGTAGTCAAAAGTAATTTTTAAGGATGGTTATCTCTGTATGAAAGATACCCCCTTATGTTGGGATCTCCTGAGGGAAAAGAAATGCTGGATATAAGAAGTAACTCTGGGCTTTTAATCTCAGGGATATTTCACATCTTGATTATGACTATTCCTGTTTCAATGGCTGTTGTCCAGAAATTTAATGAGGTGGAGCTTTTTGTAATGGAGGAGGAACGACCTGTTATTCAAAAGATAAAGGCAGTAAGTCATAGGATGCCAGAGGTTGTGAAAGTTACTAAAGAAGAGATAAAGAGAGAGGAGACACCTCAAAAGATTGAAGAAGAACCTGTAATCATTCCCCTGCCTCCCTCCGTAAACTCTAACCCTCCTATAGCCGAGGTGCGTGAGGTTGTCTCCGCAACTCAAATCTCTTTACCACAACGTCAGAATTCCCAACCTCACGATGTAGAGTTTGGTACAGCAATTGGACCCAAGTTCTTGCATAGGGAATTACCGATCTACCCCATGATTGCAAGGAGGCTTGGGAAAGAGGGAGAGGTAGTCTTGAGACTCACCCTTGATGAAAGAGGTAACCTCTTAAATGTGGAAGTCGTTAAAAACGCCGGATATGGCTTTACAGAGGCTGCTGTTGAGGCGGTGAAAAGATCAACGTTTCTACCGGCAAAGAAAGACGGCAGAACCATAGTCTCACGTGCAATATTGCCTATAAGATTTATGTTCAGGAGGGATTGATGATTGATTTTTTCTTAAAAGGCGGCTTTTTGATGTACCCCATTCTGCTCTGTTCGTTTGTAGGGCTTGCAATCCTGATCAATAAATTTCTGCAGTACAGAAGAATCTTGAAAGATATAGGCAGACCAGAGGCACTGAAAGCGAGAACGGCTATATTAGTTCCTCTATTAACGGCGATGGAGAATGGTGGGAACGAGAAAGAATTGTCGGTTATCGGTACACGGCAGGTAAGGGAGATGGAAAAAGGGCTGAGCTGGCTTGGACTTATTGCCACGATTGCCCCCCTCTTAGGTCTTACAGGGACAGTTACAGGCATGATTAAGGCATTTATGGTAATAGCAAATAGCACAAGCGTAAGTCCATCTATGCTTGCAGGAGGCATCTGGGAGGCATTAATCACAACCGCAGCAGGATTACTCGTAGCGATACCGGTCCATATTGGGCATCACTATCTGGAAAAGCAGGCCGATGATATTGCCTTTATGATGAAGGAGATAACCATGAGTGTCTATATGAGGAAACAGAATGGAATTTGAACGCCGGCGATATAATCATGCTCATATGGATATTGCTCCACTGGTGGATGTGGTATTTCTCCTGCTTTTATTCTTCATGCTCACATCTCATCTGGTACAGGAACCGGCAATAAAGGTCAGGCTTCCCGAATCAAAGACAGCAGAGGCAAAGAATGAAGCGATTAAAACAGTGCTTATCACGAAGGATGGCGAGATCTATTTTATGGGCAGAAGGGTGGATCTAAAGAACCTTCAACTGGCGATTAAAGAAGGATTAACCGATAGGGAAAAAGACTTTTTACGGATAAAGGCTGACAGAGATGTAAGTGTTGGCATTTTAGTAAGTGTAATTGATGAAGTTAGGTATTCAGGGGTTAAAAACTTTAGCGTAGTCACAGAGAGGAGGTGAAATAAAGGTTAAAAATTGAAGGTTAAAGGTTGAAAGTTAAGATTTAAGGAATAAAGCAAACCTATAGGTAGCCGTAGGCTTCAGCCTGCGTAAGGACTTCGCCGTAATTAAAGTCACGAAGACTTTATACACTCCTAAGAAAGGGGTAAAAAAATCTTAGGAGGTGTTTTATGGGAAAGGGATTGAAAGGTTTGATTCGGTTTCTGGGGTCAATTTGTTTGATTGGTTCCGTCACCTTACTGATTAGCACTACAGCACAGGCTGAGGAAAAAGAGACAGGACTCGAAGAGATTGTTGTGACTGCTACAAAGACACCTCACACGTTAGAAGATGTGCCTGTAGAAACCATTTTGGTAACAAAAGAGGATATTAAGGAATCAAATGCAAAGAATGTATCAGAGCTTTTGAGGGATATTCATGGATTTTATATTCAGGGCGAAAATGTCCCTGGATCGTCCGCCTATCGTTCAAAACTAAGAGGTTTGGATTTTGACAAAGGCTATGGGCTAATTCTTATAAATGGCGAAAGGGTTCTTGGTGGTGGAATGGGAGAGTATGGAATAAGCCTCAATCAAATACCTGTTGATATGATAGAGAAGATAGAGGTTGTTAAGGGTCCTGCTTCTGTTTTGTATGGAAGTGATGCGATAGTAGGTGTGGTAAACATAATTACGGAACCTATCCCTGAAAAACCGACGTTCACAGTAAGCGGTGGATATGGCTCTTATGACACATCGTTGTTTAATGTCGGATACGGTCAGAAGATCAATAAATTTGGATTTTTGATCAGCGCTCAAAGAGAAACCTCTGAAAGGGGGCGTTATGGTGCAACGGGGGATGATTTTAAGGGAGAATATATCCTTTCAAAGTTGTCATACTATTTTTCTGATAAAGTAAACTTCTCCCTTGGAATTAACCATGACGATTTGAAATGGGAATACCAGACCGAAGAAAAGCTCAGATTCAGCCCATCTTTAGAGATAGCCCTCCCGGATGCATCTTTTCTGAAACTTAAGGGATATTGGTACAGGCTGGATATGGACTCTTTTTCTCCGGGGTATACCCGCCGTTTTGGTGATATCACATATACACAAACAGAGGTTCAATATACAAAACCTTTTGGCGAAAGCCAGCTCATTACAGCAGGTGGTGAGTATCTCCTGAGAGACATAGATGCAAGTTTTGCAGACAAGAGTAATACCTTCCAAAGCCTCTATCTTCAGGACGAGATAATGCTGAAACCTTTCAGCATTGTCATAGGCGGCAGGGTTGATGATTACTCCCTCTATGGCACTGAATTCAATCCAAAAATGAGCCTTATGTGGAAGGTTGCAGAGAATACTCGTCTGAGAGCATCAATCGGTAGGGCATTTAAATCACCAACCATAAGACAGCTTTACGTATCTTTCAAGCACGGCAATTGGTGGAATAAGCCCAATGAAGACCTAAATCCAGAGGTTTCATGGGGTTATTCTATGGGGATTGAGCACATATTTTCAAAGAAACTATCTGCGAATGTAAGTCTATTCAGAAATGACATAAAGGATATCATTGTCGCAGTTGATACCTCTGAAACCATAGAGGGCACACCTGTAAGGACATGGAAGAATGTGCAGAAGGCATTTACCCAGGGGGCAGAACTCGGGATAAAGGCTGCTGTTCTGGATAACCTCTTCTTGAATCTTGGTTACACATATCTCGATACAGAAAATGAGGATACAAAAAAAGAGCTTCCCTATAATCCTTGTAATACCGCCAGCATTGGCCTGGATTATGAGATCAAACCATGGGGAACGTCTTTTCATTGGAGGACAAATTACATTTCCGAGGGATACACAAATGAGGCAAATACGAAAAAGACCGAAAATTATTATATTTCAAACCTGAAGATCATCAAAGATATAACTAAAAACATTAGTTTTTCGATGGATGTGGACAATATCTTTGAGTCTGACTATGGAGAACCGGACAAAGAATGGCTTGGCAGGGTAATATTCGGGAAACTAACAATTAAAATTTGGAGGTAACAAGACATGAAGAAGATAATTTTTTCAGTAATGGTGATTATTTTTCTTTTATCTCAGGCTGCATTTGCACACCATCTATGGGTCGAAAAAGAGGGGGGTAGGTTTAAGATTGCGTGGGGACATCCTCCAAAAGTAGATTCCTATGAACCTGATAGAGTCAAAGAGATAAGGGCATTCAACAAAAAAGGAAAAGAAATCACTCTAAAAAGAACAGACGAAAAGGATAAGGTGTATTTATCTTCAAAGGAAGATGTCTCTATGATAACACTCTCCTTTGAAGGAGGCTATCTTGTAAGTACACCGGATGGCAAAAAAAGGCTTACAAAAAGAGATGCCCAGAAGGCAGGTCTTCAGGTGATAGATTCTTTTTATTCCTCACAGTTTGCTAAGTCACTTTTTGCTTTCAGTGATGCTGTGATAAAGCCCGTTGAGATGAAGTTCGAGATAGTTCCTCTGAAAAATCCTTATACATTAAAACCCGATGGGCTTCTGCCAATAAAGGTGCTTTTTGAAGGGAAACCACTGGGGGGAGCTACTATTAATGTGAATGCACATAAGGAGGCTGCAAAGACTGACAGAGATGGTATAGTTAATATCCCGATTGCAGGACAAGGTATGCAGGTAATCTCGGCAACATACAGGGTTACTACTAAGGATAATCCTGATGCTGACTACCTATCTTTCACTACAGTTCTTACCATGGAGTTAAAATGAAACACCCGCTTTCAATAATAGTAGTTGTTAGTGCAATAGCCGTGGCTGGGCTTAGTACTATGGCTATTGCCCATTCTGTCCATTACCAGGTCGAGAACAGGGGGATCAGCGTGCGGGTGTTCTATGCGCAGGATGACCTTGCAAGCTATTCTCAGTATGAAATCCTCGGACCAGGTGATAAAATTCCCCATCAAAAAGGAAGGACAGACAAAAATGGTGTTGTCTCCTTTCTGCCAGATAAGTCCGGGGAATGGTTAATAAAGGTTTTTGGTGAGTCGGAACACGGCCTTCATGGTGCACAGATAAAGGTTAAAGTAAATAAAAGTCTTTCAATGGAGTCTTTCAAGAAACCCCTTGTGGCAATATATACAAAGCTTTTTGTAGGGGTAGGTTTTATTATGGGCATATTCGGCTTATGGGCATTGCTGAAGGTAAAAAAGACAGGGTAATGTCAAAAATTTTATCAAAAGGAGGAGAAAAGATGTTTATACGAATAGTTGTATTCCTAACTATGCTGTTTTGGAGTGGATTGGCATTTGGTGCACATCCCCTTATAACAGACGATACGGGCACCCAGGGCAAAGGGAAATTTCAGCTTGAACTCAATGTAAAGTATGACCATACTGATAAAGATGGAGTTACAGAAAAAACAACCGAGATGGCAACAGCATTGAGCTATGGGGTAACAAACAATATGGACATAGTTTTAGGTATCCCATACCAGTACACAAGGACAGAGGATTCAGATACTGCAAATACAGAGGATGGCATATCAGATACATCTATTGATTTAAAATGGCGTTTTTATGAAAGGGATGGTTTCAGCATTGCCCTGAAACCCGGTATCACATTTCCCACAGGGGACGATCAGAAAGGACTTGGTGCCGGGAGGGTGACATATGGAGCTTTTCTTATTAATACAAAGGAAATAGGGGCATGGGCATTTCACTTAAACCTGGGATATAAGAGGAATGAAAACAAGGTTGATGAGGAAAGGGATATATGGCATGCCTCTATAGCATCAGAAGTGGAGGTAGCCAGAGATATTAAAGCAGTTGTAAACATTGGTACAGAGAGAAACACTGATAAGACTTCTGACACAAACCCTGCTTTTATCTTAGGTGGATTAATCTACTCTATATCAGAGAGCTTTGATGTGGATTTTGGTATTAAGGGCGGGCTCAATAAAGCAGAGCCGGATTATTCAATCCTCGCGGGAATAACGCTGAGGTTCTAGGGTATAATTTCCAACTGTTATAGACAGGAGGGCATCGGGGGTCACATCTAATCTGGAGAATATCTTCTTTTCCACTTCGATTGCCCTCTTTTCCGATTGACTGATTAAGTAAACCCTTTCCTGATTGATGCCGTACCTTGTTCCCAGGTCATCAAATCTTTCTTTAAGGGTTACAACCTTGTTATGCAGTACCCTTTTGTCAGCATAGTTGACGATCTCTATCTCTGAGATAATGGGTGAATTTGCAGCATTATCGGTCATTACATGTTGTCTGACTATTTCGCTTATACTTTTGAATCCCAGTTTTTCTAAAAGCTCACTTCCTGTCCTGGCATGGTCTTCACCTGTAGTTATGCTTTTGGTTTTAGTGATGTCATGGAGCAAGGCACCGGCCTGTACCTTAGCCAGGTCTATATTTTCACCTGTTTTATTCAGTTCTTCAGAAAGCCAGAGCCCAACCTCATTAACCAGAAGGCTATGGTGGACAATATGTCCTAGCATGTTGTGGTTTTTCATTAAATTCAGGCATTCTTCGAATGTGGGGGTCATAGGTAATCTCTGTGATTTATCGTAAGTAGTTTGTGAGGCTGTTGAAGAAGCCCCTTTTCCTAAGGGTTTGAGTTCTTAGCTTTGACCGATATAGACTTTACCATAGTCCAGGCTGGTCATTGGAATTCTATCTTTAAGGGTATCTGCGTCAACAATCTCTCCTACGAAAATGGTATGATCACCTGTATCAATAGAGTTTACTAATTTACAGTCCATATAGGCAATAGTTTCGCTAATTATGGGGGCGCCGGTAGTTTTTGTTTCCCATTTTATTCCTTTAAATTTTTCTTCAAGGATAGGGGACTTAAATCTGCTGACCAATCCGCTATTATCTTTACCCAGAACATTCAGTGCAAATACACCGCTCTCTTTTACCATCTTGTGGGAGTATCTGTTCCTTCGTATAACTGCCATAACAAGGGGTGGACTAAAAGAGACCTGCGAGACCCATGAGGCAATCATCCCATTTATTTCCTTCCCCCTTTTTGCAGTAAGTATATAAAGCCCATATGTCATCTTTTCCAGTGCTTTAATCGTGTTTGGTTTTGCTTCCATGTTTTATATATCCCTTTCTTTTATCAGCAAGCCATCCTGCTCAATCTCCTGATAGCAACTTATCCTTATTTTAAAACGGCAGCTTTGGAATTATATCGGATATGTTGTCGCTACTGACGGCAATATCAGCAATACTATTTAACTCTTTAGAAGACGGATTAAAGGCTACTGAGAACCCTGCTATCTCGAATAATTCCTTATCTCCCAGGCTATCACCAATAGCAATGACCTCCTCCCTTCTTATATCGTATTTGTTCATTATCCTTTCAGCCCACAGAGCCTTCTTGTCGAAATGAACATTTATACAGACTTCTCCGCTTAACGTACCATTATTATAGAGTAAATCATTCGCTATGGCATAGTCAAAGGCGTATCTTTCTTTAACCATATCAGAGAGGACGGAAAGCCCCGACGATATTAAGGATAGTTTAATTCCATGATTCTTAAGATGTGAGGTGAGAAGTCCGACGCCTTTGTAAAAGGGTACAGATTCAACAATGGTTTTAAGTTTTTTAACACTCATTTCTTTCCAAATTTGGGCGTCGAGTCTGCAAAATTCCTCGTACGATATCTCGTTGTTTAAAAATTGAGTCTGATACCTCTCTGCATGGCCATACCACTTCCCTATACGCTTGTGGATAAACTCCCACAGGCTTCTTTCTTTGGTTAAAGTGCCATCTAGATCAAATATCGCAAGTTTAAACTTACACTTCATGCATCATTCATCCTCACTGTATTTCAAACGCCTAAAGTCCTTTCCCTCTATTTCAATGATTCTGCATATTTCTACCAACCTTGAAAAGATCCTTTCTCCGATCCTCTCCTGCAAGGTTTCCTGCAAGATTTCCTTCTCATAATTTTTATCCTTGGTTGAAGCTAAAAGATTTTTCGTCGCCCTGGCTCTGGTTACACTCAAGGTAGAGTCTCTCCTTGTAGTATAATTAGTGGTAATTATAGTAACCAAATCATTTGAATTGTTGTATCTATTAGAGATTATCTGATCCAGGATGTTGGATTCCCATTCGTTATTCCTGCCCTTCCCCAATTCATCTACAACCAGAACAGGGGCTTTTATAAATGGCTCTATTATTTCCTTATCAGATTTTCCCCCGGAATATCCTTCTTTGATATCTGCCAGGAGATGGAAAAAGTCGACAAACTTACAGCTAACCCCCTTTTCCAGGGTTAATTTCTTTATTATACCCACAGCCAAATGGGTTTTCCCGACCCCTACCGGTCCCATAAAGAGTAACCCCCTTTCTTGTATAGGATAGGAGTCGACAAACTTTTGAGAATTGGTTCGAGCCTCTTCTTGGGTATGATGACTGATTTGAAAGTCCTCCAGGGTAACCTGGGCAAATTGAGCAGGGATCATGGCCTCGTTAAAAAGCACTGCTCTATTTTCTAACATAGTACAGTCACATTTATTGGCATATGTATAGTTGGTTTCACCCTTTTTAAAGATGACCCCATCTCCGCCACATTTATCACAAACACTGTAACACCTTTCGCATATTGTTGCCCTAGCAAACTTCCCCTTCTGAAAAATCACATACTTTTTGCCCTTACAATTATCACAAACCCGCTTTCCCACGGTTAATCTCCAATCTCAATTTTCAATAATCCATACCTTTCTCTAACAAGAAGATTTTTTAGACTTATAAAAGTCCTTTCATATGCCTCTTGATTCATCTTAACTTTATGTAAAGACAATTTCTCTTCTGCTTCTCTCATAAGAGTCGTTACGTCATCAGGTGACACTAGTTTAAGGAATTCGTTAATGAAATATTTGTCTATCTTTTCCGCTTCTGTATATATAAACAGATAGTTTTCATCTATATTGGAACTTAATTTTAGAGTTCTATCATAAACCGCAGCATATAATTGCCTGACTTTTTCGTCTTTTTCTCTATCAGTAACCCTGGCTATTTTATCAATTAATGTATTTATTTTTCTTAAAATGATTATTTTCTCTTCCAATTCTCCTACTTGCTTAAAATGGGCTCCGACTTTGCGCCTCTTGTAATTGACTAACCCTTCTTCTACTAAATTTTTACAGTACTTAATCGATTTCGGCAGGGGTTTATTAAGCCCGTAGGTTTTTTTGAAAGATTCGATTCCTCTCTTTATCGCATTGCAGACAATGTTTAAAGGGATACCTCTCTTCTCCCATGATTTAATTATCTGATAGTCTAAAGGGGAAAGGGCTGTTCCAATTTTGGTCAGGGATAAAAAATACTGCTCTACACAGTAAAGATAGTTTAAGTTGTTCCTGTTTATTAAACTCAACCTTAGTCCCCATAAGATTTTTTCAGTTTGAACTATTTGGCAATACAATACTGTATATCATCGAATACAACTCGTCTTTAATACAGGTATTATGATACCTTTCTGCCTCTTTATGTGCCCTTTCGATGAAATCATTCTCAGACATAGAATCTTCTATAAAAGCTATCAGTTTTTCAGCAAAGTCGATTTCATCGTAGGTACAGTCAATCCAATTTTCAAGACTTTGAATATATTTTTCTTTTTTGTTCCATTCCATAAGAATACCTCCGTAGGAAGAGTGTTTTTGTTCATTTAATCCCCTTAGTAAAAAAATCGTAACTACTCAGCCACCGATCTACGCTGATCACCACTGATATATATTTTCTTTTATTGTCATATACAAATCTTTTGAATTCTGGTTTTATGCCTTTCTACGCATAGTCCATACCCAGTTAGGACGATACATAAGGCATTTTCATAGACAGATTCCAGAAATCCATCACCAAGCTCATTATAAGTTTCATAAAAACTTCTAAGAATAATATCTGTTATTTCTTTGTATTTAAATCTATCTGCGTTCATCTGTGTGAATCTGTGGCTGAATAGTTACCTTTTCTGAAGGTATTAATCATTTTCTCCTTTTATGTCGCGTACGGGACCGTAATTTTTTGTATTTATGCTTACGTATCTTTTTCCTTCTCTTCTTCACAACACTGCCCATGTTCTATTCTCAACTAAGCGGTTCAAACTCTTTAGCCTGGAACCTGCTTACTCGATCCTCCTTTATATTTATTTTAATGATTCAAACATACCTTTCATATTTTCATCCTTCTATTTGCATTACAGGAGTCACTTGTTGTTCATTGAAAAATTAGTGATTTATAAACATATTGGCGACCTCCTTCCTCTGTAGTATCTTGTATTCTAGCAACAAATCGTTTTTTATGTAGGTTCAACAAGTGGGTCACGCTGGTATTCAGCCCTATTCTTTCAGATTCAGCAAACTCCCGGGTTGTGACTTGCCCTTTACCCATTACCAATTCTAGGGTAGCCGCCAAATAATTGTTTACTTGGGCGGCTTTCCATCATTTTCTATCAGTCCACGTATGGGTTCCATACCATATGGACTTCCTTCCTGGATAGCCTTAAGTACGCTTCCTCCCCCTGTGAAGAAGTAATACTGGGCATCATCCAGAACGGCCAAATACAAGCCAGGACAAAGGTTTTTGAATTCCTGTAACGTATCTCCTCCACCATACAGCTTTCTTGCCTCTCTGTTCTGATCAATGGTTCTATCCAGCACCTCTGATCCGGCCGTAAAATGAGGGGTAAATCCCATCACTGCGTTTACGAAGATAGTCCTGGCATCCCCTATAATGCTTGATACCCTTTTGTCCTCGAAGGATTTAGGATCAACATCCAATATGTAACCGATCCTCTTTCCTTTTTTAAAATCCTTAATTGATATCGTTCTGTGTTTCCCTGGAATCCTTCCTTCCAGGGTATCTGATTCAACCACATAGGGCAATTCTATTATCTTGTGACTCTTCTTGTCCGTCTCAACTAAATCCTCAGCCGCCATAACATCTGACTCAGGGATACCCTCTATCTTCACCTTATACTTAGCACTTAGAAAGGTGCTGTATATGACACCGCCTAGTATAAGATGGTCTACTTTCTTGTAGATTTCTTTTAATGGCTCTATTTTAGTATCATATTTGGCACCGGCAACAACGGCGACAAAGGGTCTGGTAGGTTCTAATACATAGCTTAGGTTTTTTATCTCCTGCTGCATTAAAAAGCCGGCAAATGAGGGCAAGTGTTTGGTGATATCGTATGTTGAGGCATGGGCCTGCCAGCTCCCAAAGGCATCATTAACATAGACATCTGCTAAGCCTGCAAGTTGTAGGGCAAAGTTTTGCCGAACATCTCCATCTAACTCTTCTCCTTGAAACCATCTGGTATTTGGGAGATATATACCACCTATATTTCTATTCCTTAAGTCTTTTATCGCCAGATTTATAGATGTGTCTATACCTGGAATCCCTTTTGCAGAATCTATATTGAACTTTGGTATATGAAACTTTATGTGCAGCTTGCGTTCCAGGTACTCTACAATAGGCTCTACAGAATTGCCTGGGGTACAGTTTATCTCTCCTGTTTTTTTGTTACGTGGTCTCCCCACATGGGTCATAAGGATAGGACGCCCTCCCCTTTCCACGATGTTATAGATTGTACCCAATGTGCTATCTATCCTGTATGGGTCTCTTATAAACCCTCCTTTTACCACATTATGGTCAACCCTTAGCAAAACAACCTTTCCGTCAAGATCCGCATCCTGTATTAAAGGAAGTTTTGTATCCAAGCCACTTTTCATCTTTTCCACCTCCCCTCCCCCCCACAAAAAATAACTATGGGTTAACATTAAGTAGTTTTCTTTTCATATTAGCTGTAGTTACTTCCAAAATCAAGAAGATTTTATTATAGATTTATATATATACAAAACATAGTGTCCTTTACCATCAAAGCTTTGCAATCCCGTACCGTACTTTTATTCGACCCCCCAAATTTGATGGCTTCGTAAAAAGTCGTCATTCCAGCGGAAGCCGGAATCCAGAAAGCATGTAACTACTTGAAGAAACTGGATTCCCGTTTTCACGGGAATGACAAAATATTGGGTTTTCAAACTTTTTACAAGTTCGTCAAAATTAAATTTGCATGAATTGTTCCTGGTTATTATAGTTATTATAAATAAAGTGTTTGACAGTCTAAGCTCAGGTATGTTAAAAAATGCTGAACGGTTACCTTTTTTAAAGGAACTGACAACAGAATTCTATCTATAAGTTTACTGGTAGAGAGGTATATACTGCATTGTCAGATACGGACGGGATAGGAATAAAGAGAGGAGACCCTAAATGAAAAATAAATTCGCTATTGGGATTCTATTTTTAACATTATTTGTGTTTGCGATGTTAATCAGTTGTAGTAAAAGTATAGAGACTTATTATCCTCTAAAGGAAGGAATGACATGGGAATATCAGAACACTTTCGGTTCACATCCCATCAAGGGTGCTGAGAAAACGATTATTACTAACCTTGCCTCGCAAAAGTTAAAAGGCAAAAAAGTAACGCCGCAAAAAGTGGAAATAGGAGGCCAAAGTCACCTTTCTTTTCTCACTGAAGATGCAGATGGTTTATACGAATTTACAGAACAACAACCAGTATCTGTGGGACAAGAAAAGAAATCCTCTCCGTTTTATATTATAAAATATCCTATTAAGGCAGGGACAACATGGGAGCGGATGACCAAGACGTCTCTTAGTAACGTTCCTGTTACGCTAAAATACACTATTGAAGGTATAGATGAGAATGTGACAGTTCCTGCCGGTACGTTCAAGGGATGTGTTAAGGTCAATGGTGTTGGTGACACAAAGACAAATTTTAACATCTTTGGTGGCACAATTATTATTACTATTACTGTAGAGCATTTCTCTTGGTATGCTCCCAAAGTTGGTCTCGTTAAATCAATTATAAAGGAAAAGAGCAGTCATATCTATGAAGCAGGGGAATGGGATATGACTATGCAGTTGGAATCGTTTAAAAAATCGAAATGAAGCCAAGTAAAATAATTGTTTAACACCTTTTTTATAAATACATTGCCCTGAATTTGATGGACTTTTTACAAAGCCATCAAATTTCCTTTGCCAGGATAATTGCCTCTGCTATCTCCCTCATGGACCTACGGGTGTTCATACTCTGTTTCTGTATTCTGTGAAATGCATCTTCGCCTGAAAGCCCTCGATCGCGCATCAGTATATCTTTAGCTCGTTCCACCAATTTACGGGTTTCTAATTCCTCTTGAATAACTCTGGTTTTGACCATTAATTCTGTATTCTCAATGGCTATAGCTGACTGATTGGCCACAGTGGTCAAAACATTTACATCTGTTTCAGAGAATCTATATGGAGTGGATTTATAGCAGTTTATTACCCCTATTACTCTATCCTTTACACGCATTGGGACACTTAGCATAGAGACCAATCCCTCTTTTTTGGCAAGTTCTTTCTCTTTATACCTGGGTTCCTTCTGTACATCCATGATCACAGCCGGTTTATTCTTTTTGGCAACATACCCAACTACTCCTTCACCCAGTTTTAAACTTCTTTCCTTTAAATATTCCTGGCTCATGCTTTGAGTTGCCCTGATCTTCAACACCTTCTCTTTTTCATCAATCAGCCATAAAGAACATACTTTTGAGTTCATAACCTCTGCCGTGACTACCACTATCAACCGCAGTATATCTTCCAGGTAAAGATCAGAGGTAATTGCCTCGCTGATCTTCAGAAGAGCCTCTATCTGTTTGGTATATGATACTTTAGACTTTACTGGCATCCTCGTTTACCCGTGGCATTTAACCTTTCAGTCTTTTCCCCTAAGAATCTGCTAAGACTCTACTTTTTAACTCTTCCACTCATCTGGTTCACCAGTTGTGATACCGGCACCACTTCTATCCCTTTTGCCTTCAGCTCCGGTATCATCTGTTTCAATGCTTCTATCGTAGCTGGGTAGGGATGGCCGATACCTATGGCAGAACCATTTTTCAAGGAGAGTTTGGCCAGTTTGTCAATCTGGGCGTTGATTGATTTGAGGTCTTGATTATTATCCAGGAAAATATTGCGCTCTGCAACCTTCAGGCCCATCTCCTTAGCTACGGAATAACCAACAGTATTTTTCGATGTCCTGCTGTCAAGGAAGAACATGTCTCTCTTTCCAAGCTCATTGAGAACAACTCTCATCTTTTCTTCATCTTCAGTAAATTTGGATCCCATGTGGTTATTTACACCCTTTATAAAGGGAACTGACCTTATAATTGCCTCCAGTTTTCTTAGTAACTCTTCATTGTCCATTGCCAAAAGAAGGGCACCATTGCCCGGGTTTTTTTGGGGATATTCGTAGGGTTCCATGGGCAGATGAAGCATTACATCTCTCCCCATAGTGTGGGCTTTCTGAGCTAAGGATTTAGAGTATGGTCCATGGGGAAAGATAGAAAAGGTCAAAGGGGCATCAATTTTCAGCAGTTCCTCTGCATTACCATTATTATAGCCTAAATCGTCAATGACTATTGCTACTTTATAAGCCCCGTGAGGGGTTATTTCTCTAGAAATAACGTCCTCAGGTTTGTGGTCTTTTTTTATGGGAACATTTTTGGGGAGTTTCTTAGGGACAACTTCCTGGGGCTTCGCAGGAGGATATGCCTCGTATTCCATTTTATGCTTGGTATACAATAGAATGACAGCGATCACCAAGACCACCAATAAAGAAGTTAAACCCAATAAAGCAATTCGAGAAGGATTTTTCTTTTTATTGTACTTTTTTTTCGACATGCTTTTTCTGCTCTTTTTTCTTTTTTCAACCATAGTAAGTAAAAATCCTCTTCTATTTTTAGTTTTTTATAAGGCCCCCTCCTACCTTCACATTCTTCCCGAAAACATACCAACTCTTTAATAGTTCCAATGCCCTATCTAATTGGACGTCTTCAGATGGTTTATCTTCTTTTACCTCTTTTAAAGCATCTTCTTTTTCTTTCCCTTCTGTGGTGCTCTCAAAATGCCGATCCAGGTCCTTTTCTCTGAGAAATCGTATCTTTCTCTCCTCTTCAGTTCCTGAAGGTATCTTATCGGGAACAACTATGTCAGGTGTAATACCCTTTGCTTGAATGGATCTTCCTTTAGGTGTATAGTATCTGCCAATGGTTAATCTAAGACCGGAGCCATCCTCTAAAGGATATATTGACTGAACTGTTGCCTTTCCAAAGGTTTGAACCCCTAAAATAATGGCCCTTCCGTGGTCCTGTAGTGCTCCCGCAACAATTTCTGACGCACTGGCGCTACCGGCATTAACAAGGACTATTACTGGGTAATCACGGGATTTTTTAATCCCATGAGCCTTATATTCCTTTCTGCTCCCTTTTGCTCTTTCCTCGGTATAGGTAATGATGCCGGAGTCCAGGAATTCATCAGAAACCTTAAGCGCTTGGTCAAATGGACCTCCAGGGTTGTTTCTCAGATCTAATATTAAGCCTTTAATGCTATTTTTCTCTGTTTCTAATTTGTTGAGGGCATCTTTTAGCTCATTTGATGTCTTGTCTTGAAAACTTTTAATCCTGATATACCCATAACCTTCTTCAAGAACTTTATATTTTACACTCTCGATTTTAATAACAGCGCGGGTTATTGTAAAATCCTTCGGTACCGATAGCCCCTTCCGCAGTATCGAGATAGTTATCTGGGTTCCCGCAGGCCCACGCATCAACTTCACAGCATCCATTAAACCCATATCCTTGGTGGGTTTTCCATTAATTTTGACAATATAATCCCCGGCCTTTATCCCAGCCCGATAAGCGGGGGTATCCTCTATGGGAGATATGACCATAAGAGTGCCTTCTTGCTTGGTAATCTCGATCCCTAACCCTCCGAATACCCCTCTTGTTTCCAGTTTCATTTCTTTAAATACGTCAGGAGGCATAAAAGAAGAATGGGGGTCTAGAGACTCTAACATTCCATTTATAGCACCATGAAGTAGTTTTTCAGTATCGACCTCTTCTACATAATTTTTTTGAACAATAGACAAAACATCTGTAAACATCTTGAGTTTTTCATAAGTCTCCTTATTTACAGCCGATACCCTGCGCATCCATCCAAGACTCATTACAAACCCTAATACCAAAACCATGGATATGATTAACACCAATTTTTTGTTTTTCTTGGTTTTAAATAGCATATTCCCCTCCTGAATTATAATAAACGGTGAAAGAAAGTTGTCATTGCGTGAACCAACAGCAATGTGACAATCCCTTGAAATTGCTTTGATCTGCTCGCAATAACAACCTGTAGAAAGTCAACTTATTTGCACATTGCTATTAAACGATCTCAGTGCCTTACCCAGTTCCTCTATATCATTCAAGTATTCACTCTTCAATTCTTCAAAAGTCTCTGAATCCCATCCAGACTCCACAAGCTCAACAGACTTTAAGAAAAAATCCAGATTTCTTGAGGAAAATTCTTTTTTCAACTCTGTATATTCTCTTGCAAGATTACTGTCAAGATTCTTCAGGTTATAGTGGCTAATCCATATATCTATATCTAGAAGAAACCTATCCAAATCCGCCATTCTTCTTCGAATTGGCGATAAACTCCTTGCAAGGTTTTCTATGCCAGGCTCTGCATACCTGTACAAAAACCCCCGTTTATATTCGTTCTTGGAGATTATCATACCCTCTTCTTCCAGCTTCTTAAATATTCCTACACCAGGATAAAGTTCCATTCGGTTTGAGAAGTGCTGAAAAAAACACGCATGGTTTATCTTCTCCAGGAATTCGGCATTTATGCGTAGGTCATCAAGGGTAGCGTATGGATGAAACATAATAAATCCGATATGTAGAACAATATTGTGTTCCGCAAGGATTCTGGCTATGCGATAATGTTGCTCTAGAACAGCCTTTTTGTTAAAGAACTTCAATGTTTCAGGTGAAGCGCTTTCTATCCCGACAATGATCCGTTCTAGACCAGCTTCTTTCAAAAGGGGGAGTAATGATTCACACCCGATTAGAGATTCTGCTGTGCACAGGATTCTAAACTTAAGTCCCAAACCCCTGGAGATCATACCGTCTGCTATTTGTTTTATCCGTTTTCTCCCAGCTTCACCAGGTCCAATAAAATTATCCTCAGCAAAGAGAACTGTCTTAACGTCGAGTTCCCCTTGAAGATATGTCAACTCCTCCAATACATTCTCTGCTGATCGTGCCCGCCAGAGATGTCCTTCCTGCAGTCTTTCAAATGGTGGAATACTGCAGAAACTGCACTCTGCTACACATCCTCTACTGCTCATAACTCTTGCAGTAGGAGATTCCCCTTTTTGGAGTTGCGATTTAAGGGCGTCACGGGCAGGAAAGGGGATTGAATCCAAATCCATAATCTTTTTACGAGGTGGGTTCTTACAAATAGTGCCGTTCTTACCTTTGAAATACACACCTAGAGTACCCTGTAGTGATAACCCCAACCGCAATCTATCAGCCAGGCCCAGGATGGTAAGTTCGCCCTCACCCCTTACTACTGAATCGAAACTCGATTCCTTAATCAAAAGCCGCTCGGCCAGGAACGTAGCATGGTGTCCCCCCAAACATATATGGATCTTGCTATCAGCTTCTTTTAAACGGTTGCTTATGTGAATAGCATCTTCCATGGTTGCAACAGTAGGAGAAAATCCCACCATGGATGGAGAAAAACCTAAAACTTCCCTAACGGCTTCCTGGTTAGATAGATATCTCGTTGCTGCATCGATGATTAATAGATCATATCCATGCTTACGCAGCACTGATGTTAAATAGCCAATGCCTATGTGTTCCAGAGTAAAGCTTGATCCGGCAAATTGACAGGGTATGCGAGTCTTCAAATTGACAAATACTATTCGAAAATCTTTACCTTCTTTACTCATCTATTACTGGTCTTCAACCTATTAATTACTTCCTCCTGAAAAACTCCCTTTTTCATTACCTAGAACAGATTTTTTGATCCATCGTAGGCGGATTTACTCTAAAGGAAATTTTTCATTTTCAGGGTGGACTTTAATTAGTTCTATGGGTTCTCGATTCTTGTCCATATCAGGAAATTATATATTAAGTTAACATACTTCGCCGCTAACTGCAAGAACTAAATACCTGAAACTTGGAGATTTAACCGTCCTCTCCTTCTTCCGCCCCAGTGATGCCTTTCGATTACAAACAGAACAGAGGCGATTAGGTTTGCAATCTCTTTCAAGTTCAACATTAACCTCTATAGATTCTTTAGAATAAGAAATTTGCTTGAGTTTACACCATATATAACATAAAATACCTTTGGGGATTGCTGCTGAGATAGGATCACTTCTTTCTTGTGAATAGTTTGTTTAGATAACTCCCTATTCTTTCAAAAGGAATGTATGCCTTGCAATCCCTATTTTCCCATTAATCTAACCGTAGTATATTTTGGGAGAAGAACCGAAATTTTTTGATGCGCCCTTTTTAACGGAGGTGAAATTATGGTTCAAAGCTTTGTAGACAATAGGATACTCAACTACACAAGAAACATTCACGCCGGCGCAGAAAACCTGGATAACGGAAACACGATGGCAAGGGTGAGGGTAGATGATACGTTTTTGTCCGCTGAACTGGAAATAGAAGTTAACATACCGGATTTGAAGATTGTATCAATACAGGGCAGAATAATTCGATCCTTTGCCGAGGAGTGTAAGAATAATGCTGAAATCTTAAAACGGGCAATAGGTATGCGTGTAGGTTCAGGGATTACCAGGTTGGTTAAGGAAACAATAGGGGGGACGAATGGATGCAACGTCTTTGCTGATATGATACTCGAAGGCTGCAATGCGGTGATAATGGGATTTACCGTGGACGAGTTGGAGAAACAACTCGCAGCAGAGACCGACGAAGCCTTTGGACAGGTGCTGAAGGATATGCTCGAAAATAATCCAAGGGTTGCAAGCTGTATAGCCTTCACCGAAGGTAACGATCTGAGAAAGAGATTGGGGGTGTAATAATGTTTGAATTCACAAGAACCAAGTCCATAGGTGTGGAGAAAAGGGAAGATGGTATCTTTTTGATACATGGATTCCTCGATGACAATGTCTATACTATAGAGCTGGATATGGAGGTAAAGACTCCAGAATTTACTATAGTCAGCGCCAGAGGGAATATGAAGAGGTATACTACTCCAGAATGTCCTAAGGCTCCCAGCATCCTGGATGATGCGGTGGGAATTCAGATTGGGGGGGCTGATTTTGAAACAAAGATAAAGAAGCTTGTAGGTAGGGGAGGATGCCGACACCTGGCCGATCTCTTTATAGAGTGCTGCAATGCTGTTTTCCCCGCCGCTATACAGACCCAATGGAAAATCGCCAGATCTAATGGGATGGGCAAGGACGATTTTATTAAGGGCCTGGTGAGCAATGAGCCTAAAATCAGAGACAGATGTATGACATATTCCAAGGATAGCGAATTGGTTAAAAGACTGGGGGTTTCCTGGTGAGCAAAATGGTAATTGACCTGCATATTCATACCAAAGGGCTTTCTCCCTGCAGTGAGATGTCCCCGGAAGAGGCAGCGCTGGAGGCTAAAAAGATTGGGTTAGACGGGATATGCTTTACAGAGCATAATAAACCCTGGGACCCCCAAGAGATTTCGAAGATTGAGGAAAAATCCGGGATTTCGATCTTCTATGGAATCGAGGTAGACACTACGGAAGGGCATGTACTGGTTTTTGGGCTTCAGAAGGATTTTCAAGGAATCACCCGTATTGAAGATTTGCGTCAAATGGTGAATGAAGTAGATGGATTTATGATAGCTGCCCATCCCTTTAGGGGGTTTTTGTTGTTTGGATTTTCAAAATTACAGATGGACGTGCATGATGCCGGTAAAAATCTCCTCTTTAAATTTGTTGATGGTATCGAGGTCTTCAGCGGGAGGCAGACAATAAAGGAGAACGACTTCTCGTCTCAGGTGTGCGAGAGATTGAACCTGAAAGGTGTTGGAGGCAGCGATGCCCACTCGATCAAGGATATCGGTAAGTGTGTCACCGTCTTTGAAAACAGAATAGAGAGACAGGAAGACCTTATAAGGGAGTTAAAGACAGGGAGATTCAATGCCGGCTATTTTCGAAAGGCTTAAGTAAATTGAACCGTTGCAATTCGAGTAAGGAGAAGACAATATGGAAAACTGGGAACCAATAATAAGGAAAATGGAGCTTCTTTTGCGGCTTAAGACGTTTCCTATAGCCTTCAAACTTCTGGAAGATGCCGGAGAGATAGAAGATAATAAATGGATACGCCGCCCCACAAAAAAGTTTACTCTCTGCCAACTCATAACAGTGGTGCGGACTTACGACTGGACAATAGGGGCCACTGCCGATGATCTCGTAGGGCCTGGTTGTAGTGGTATGATCGGATTGGAAGAAAAGCCGGAATATATTAAAGATGGCAGTTTCCGGTCTATCGTATGGTGTAAGACCAGGGAAGATGCCAGAAGATGTGAAGAACAGATGCCCAGTATCCCGGTGGGTAAATACAACGCGGTAATTATGGGTCCTTTGGTCTATAACCCCTTCGACCCTGATATTGTGCTGATATACGGGAACCCTGCCCAGATGATCATCCTTATCAACGCCCTTCAATTCGAAGATTATAAACAGTTTGAGTTCTTTTGTGTTGGGGAATCGGCATGTGCCGATTCCATTGCCAGATGCTACTTAAATAACAAACCGTCTCTTGCCATTCCCTGCTACGGGGAGAGGAGATATGGGCATGTGCAGGATGATGAACTGGTAATGGCATTGCCCGCTTCCTGGATGAAAAAGGCTATTGGCGGCCTTGAAGAACTCTACAAAAGGGGCGTCAGGTATCCCATCTCACAGTACGGGGCGCAGGCCGATCCTACCCCTGGTTTTCCACCGAGTTATCATGTTCTATGGGGAGGCTCTGAGGAGGATACGGGGTTTAAAAGATTTGATAAATAAGGATTCTATACGAGAACATCACCTGAAAAGGGTTAAGCGATGACATAGGTATTCACCTTACTCACCCAACACTTTAAGTGCTTCTTCGAGCTTACCTTTGGTTGCAGTTTTTAGTTTGTCCCTAACCTTTGTTTTTAAATCCTCTGTTCCTGAATTTCCAACTGCTTCAAGCCCAAGAGCTTCTTTTATTTTCTTTACATATTCTGAAGGTATTATTGGTTTTTCTATATAAGAGTGAGGGCTAAGAAGGACTTTTTCTGCCTTTAATTTCATAAAATCTTCTCTGCCAAGTTCATCATGGGCATGAGCAGTAACAACAATAAAGGGGATCTTTGCCCATT
>JACQWO010000076.1 GCA_016209225.1 Desulfobacterales bacterium | reverse complement strand
GTGCTTCTCCCTTGGCATCAGAACGACAGGTTCTCATGTTCCGTATTAAAGCCTGTATTGAGTTCATGCCCCCTCTATGCCGACTGCCGCTTTGTCTGTTATGCCAGTTCACATCAAAGCTTATCCCAAACTTACGCTCGGAGTTTGGTTTTGACAGTATCGTTTCCATTTCGACACCTCATCAGGGGTTCACTTGCGTTCATCTCCTCAATACGCACCTGACAATTCTTTGATTGCCTTTTCCCTTATCGCTCACGACAAACACTCTTAATGAATGCCGCATAGGGCGGTTTGATTCCAGCTTCTGGTCGCCGAAACCGAGAGACCTACTCTCATCTTTAATACAGCACGAAAGGCTTACGCCTCTCTTCATGACACACGAGCGAAGCGGAATTGCCAGTCCGAGTTAATGCGGTTGTTAGGCAAACAACTCGATTACTCCTTGCCTCTATCGACGATTTTGGCTTCAATAACTACTCGTCCCCAACCGCCACATTTAAGTCCAACGTCATCACAATGGCCCCTATAGAAAAATGGACGAGGATCGAGACCTTCATACATCCTTTCTTGAATAACACACATCATTCGGGCCATCGCAGGCATCAAATAGGGGCACACCTTCTTAGGTCCTTTATGGGCGAACATGTATCCTTCTGGGCTAAAAAAGAAACGATCACCAACCTTGTGCTCCACATTGCATCCCTGAGATTCGTACACTTCAAAAACAATAGTTTTTTTCAGGAGATCATCTGATTTCTCCAAGATTCTCGACCAACGAGGATCATTCTTGAATATCTCCATTTCCTCATCACTATAGCCCAAATGAGACTGAAAATACTTCCATACATTTTCATCAATTTTCATTGTCATCCCCCTTTGATTCTAATGCCTAACAAGTTATTCTATAGTTCTGTATATCTCCACATCCATAGTGATACACAGAAAGATTACAAGTTACTGTTCAAATCCACAAATCAATGGGTCCCTTCGGGGCTGCGCAATAACAAATTATGTTCTCTATCCAACCCATGATTCCCTATCTTATCATATCCCACCAAATCATTATAAAACAATACATAATCTCTTAACCTTTATAGTTTCTCCTCAGAGAAGATATCCGCCGAAAAGATATATATGCGTGCATCCTTATCCTTCCATGCACTCTTTGGCAACCCTGCCTTATTACAGGTTTGTTCCAGAAAGGTGGTACTGTCCCATCGATACTCAGTAGCCACCTGAGGAAGGAGCAGCCCTGAATGGTAGCCTTTTTCTATATATATTCCGTGCTTCCCCACTTGAATATCTTCAACGTTGTCTATCTTTCTTAAAGGTGTCAGTACGGAGATTTCAATATCCAGATCCTTGATCTCTCCCTCTGTAACAGGCTTAAATCTAGGGTCATTAAAGGCAGAAGCTATTGCCATCTCTTCTATGGTTATATAGAGAGGCTTATTGCCATGGATATTTCCGATACACCCCCTTAAGCTGCCATGTTTATGAAGGGTTACAAAAGCGCCTCTCTTCTCTCTCAAGGTATCTGAGCTTATATCAAATTTGGGTAAGTTCTGATTTTTTACCCTGCATTCAATAGCAGTCTTGGCAATGCTCAGGAGTGTCATCTTCTCTTCTTCGGTAAGTCCGGGTGCTACACCTGCTCTTTCCGTCCCTTTGTTGGCATCTCCCTTGTTTTCATACAGAACAGCAGCTGCATACCCTACCACACCACTTTTATCACCGGTTACATCACCGGAATTGGCATACTTCAGAACCTTGGCTTTATTGGCTCCCAGCTTCTCCGCAATCAACATAGCAGTGACTATTGGGCCCCCTCCACAAGCCTCACACCTTCCCTTTTTCAAATCCTGTTCAAGTCCGCCAGCATCCAATTTATCAATGTGATCCAATACTATTCTATCCAGATTGACGGCCTTATCATAACGATGGAAATGAGAGAGGTCTGAACTAGCAACAATAAGCACCCTTTCGTCCTTTATCGCCTTCACAATAGCCTCGCTCAGAATCCTACAGGTATCAAAATCCTGACTGCCCATTACTATGGGCGCTAATCTAAATTCTTTTAAAACAATCTGCAAAAAGGGGATCTGTACCTCTAATGAATGCTCTTGAGTATGGGCTTGGGGATAGTAACTTATCATCCCATTTTGAGCAATAATCCTATTGCAAAGATCGCGATCGATGGGAACTATCCCAAGTGGCGTCTTATAGCCAATCTTATTATACACCGAAGCCCCATGAAAATGCGCTCTATGACTGGGGGCAATTACTATAACCCTGTTGAAATCTGATCCTTCAAGCAATTTATACCCAAAGGCTGCCACCTGTCCCGAGTACATATACCCGGCATGGGGAGAGATGAGAGCTATTATCTTTCCCTCAATTTTCTCCTCCGGAACATTATTTAAAAAATCCCTTATCTGTTTCTTCAAAACCACTGGATCATTAGGATAGAAGGCTCCAGCTACAGCAGGTTCCCTTATCTCCCCTGTCTCACTATATGATTCAGTCAATTGTTTCACCCCCTTCCCTGTTTCGCTCTTTTCTGTGCAATTAGGAAACGCTGCGCTTACCCCGTTCGTTAAAGAAGGAATCTCTCAGGGGTAATTTTTCAAGGCTCTCGTAAAGAAGAAAAAAAAGGCACTCACTTCAAAAAAGCGCATCTACAAACTCTTTAGCATTAAACACCTTCAGATCATCCATGCCTTCGCCAATACCTACGTATCTTAAAGGAATCTTTAGTTCACCGGAAATACTTACAATAATCCCGCCTTTAGCTGTCCCGTCGAGTTTTGTCAGAGCTATGCCTGTAATATTTGTTGCCTCTTTGAATAACTTGGCCTGGGAAATAGCATTCTGACCGGTGGTAGCATCCAGGACAAGGAGAACTTCATGGGGAGCGCCTGACAGCTCCCTTCCAATAATCCTTTGAATCTTCTTTAACTCTTCCATTAGATTTACTTTGGTGTGCAGTCTGCCCGCAGTATCAATGATGAGGACATCAATATCTCTTGCCTGTGCCGCCTTTATGGAATCAAAAACAACTGCCGAAGGATCAGCCCCGTTCTGATGTTTAATGACCTTACACCCTGCTCTTTCACTCCATATTTCCAGTTGTTCTATAGCAGCAGCCCGGAATGTATCCGCTGCAGCAAGAAGAACACTCTTTCCTTCCTCCTTAAACCTGTTTGCCATCTTTGCAATAGTAGTTGTCTTCCCAACCCCATTGACTCCAACAACCATTATGACAAATGGACAGGAATTTGAAATCTCAAGTGGTTTTTCCTCAGCCTTTAATATATCTAAAATTTCTCTCTGAATACACTCTTTCAGAAGGTTTGGATCGTTAAGCTCCTTTCTTTTAACCTTTTCCTTCACGTTTTCGATTAGTCTATAGGTGACCTGAACCCCCAGGTCAGAAGTAATCAGTATCTCTTCAATATCTTCCAACAGGTCATCATCGATCTTCTTTTTACCAAATACAACCCGATCCACCCTGCTTGCAAAGCCTTCTCTGGTCTTTGATAATCGCTCCTTTAACCTATTAAGGACACCTTTTGTCTCCTTGTCCTTATTTGCCATATCTTTTTTAAACCACAACAAAACCCAAAGCCCTCCTTGTATCAATTGAAACCAATTGGCACTTTAAATGTCTGGGAAAAAATTTATTGAAAGATTTCAGTTCAAGGTAAGTGAGGTGGAAGTCTGTTAAAGTGTAAACTAAAAATCTTTTGTAAATGGGGCTAGGTTTTCGAAGGTAGCAAATTTGTCTATAAATGCTAATTTTGTCATACCAATAGGCCCATTTCTCTGCTTGCCGATGATGATTTCTGCATTCCCTTTATTCTCATTATCTTCTGATTTGTTGTATATCTCATCACGATAGATAAAAATGATTACATCTGCATCCTGTTCTATTGCCCCTGATTCCCGTAAATCAGCAAGCTGAGGTCTTCTGTCATGCCTATCTTCAACCCTGCGGTTGAGTTGGGAAAGGGCAACTACCGGGAGGTTTAGCTCTTTAGCAAGTGCCTTTAAAGATCGGGAAATCTCAGATATCTCCTGTTCCCTTCTCTCAACATTAACTCTTCCCCGCATCAATTGAAGATAGTCAACTATAATCAATCCCAATCCTTTTTCGCTTTTTAACCTTCTTGCTTTTGCTCTCATTTCCAAAACAGACAACGCCGGGGTGTCATCCACAAATATGGGGGCTTCGGATAGGCTTCCCACTGCTCTGGTAAGCTTAGGCCAATCGCTTTCGCTCAGAAATCCGGTTCGTAATCTCTGGGCATCAACTTTTGCTTCTGAACATAGCATTCGTAATGAGAGCTGTTCTTTGGACATCTCCAGCGAAAATATGCCAACCGGCACATTGGTCTCAATAGCAGCATATTGGGCAATATTCAGGGCCAAACTGGTTTTCCCCATACTGGGACGGCCGGCAATAATAATAAGATCAGAAAGTTGAAAGCCGGAAGTAAACCTGTCTATCCCTTCAAACCCAGTAGGCACTCCAGTTATAAGCTCCTTTTTTTCATAGAGTCTTTCAATAGTCTTGAAGCTGTGTTTGATCATTTCTTTTATCGAGTAGAATGAGGGTTTAATTTTATTTTCTGATATTTCAAAGATCGCCCTTTCTGCCTGATCCAATACCTCATCCACATCACCAGTACTATCATAACTCATGGAGGCAATCTCAGCAGTTTTATTGATTAATCTTCTAAGGATTGATTTTTCTTTTACGATCTTTGCATAGTAGGATATATTGGCGGTGGTGGGAATGCTATCAACTAAGGATGTCAAATATGAGACCCCTCGGATTTCATCTAGTTGGTTCTTATTCTTCAAGGCATTAGTGAGAGTTATAAGATCTACCGGCTCATTGTTCTCATAAAGTTCAATCATAGAAAGAAAGACTTTGCGATGAGCAGCATGGTAAAAATCTTCTTCATTCAACACTTCTAATACGCGATGGAAGACTTGATTGTCCAGTAATATGCCACCTAGTATGGACTGTTCAGCTTCTATATTCTGAGGGAGAAGTTTAAATTGTGGTAATTCTTTATTGACCATTTTTAAACCCTAATGTGTAATCACGCCTCTGGCGTGTCAGGCCTTGACAACCCATACCTTCAGATTGGCGATGACTTCTGGATGAAGTTTTATGGGAACTGTATATACGCCCAGCTTCTTAATGGGTTCATCCAGGAGAATCTTCTTCCTGTCAATCTCAATACCTTCCTCTTTTAAGCTCTCTTCAATATCCATGGATGTTACTGAACCAAAAAGCTTATCTTCTTCCCCTGTTTGTTTAGAAATGGTACAAGAGAGCCCCTCTATTTTTTCAGCAAGTTTTTCAGTCTCTTTTTTGACTTTACCAATTTTATCTTTCAGCAAGTTTTTTTGATGTTCCCACACTTTCATGTTCTTAGAAGTTGCTTCTATAGCCTTCTTCTGGGGAATTAAGTAGTTTCTTCCATATCCATCAGCAACCTTAATCGCATCCCCTGCTTTACCAAGGGATGGCATTTCTTCTAACAATATAACCTTCACAGTTCGCCTCCATTTATCATGATAGTTTCTGTTTTTTCAATCTTCTGAAATCTGCCCAAACATCAAACAGCCCCAACCCTATTACAATGAACAAAAAAATCTGTTGAAAAACTATCAACATATAACCCAAACCCCTTAAAATAACAGGTACGCTCTTCTTGTGAAAAAAGTAAGAGACAATAGCCATACCTTGAAAAAAGAAAACGCAGAGAAACACTATCAACATGTTCAAACCAATACTTTTCAGTATCAACACCCTGGAAAGTAAAAGTAGCCCGCTAACAATTATTCCCCATACTAAAACATCCGGAGCTTTCCACCTGGACAGGTCACCAAAGTCAGGAAATTCGAGTTTTAGAATCTTATAGACCATCTTTGCCATCATAAGATTTATCCATATGATAAAAACCATTCCAACGACTGCAAAGGAGGGAAAAGACCTAACCAAAAAGTTCGCTAAGTTTTGTGAGGAAGCCTCTAATAACTTCAACTGCTCAGCAGACATTCCCAATTCATTGGATAAGTTAACAGTTTGATTCACTTTTTCATTTATTTGCTGTACAATAAACGTCCAGGGGCTAACAAAATTAATAGCACTATATAGATAGAAAAGTATAGTTCCGGTCCCGAAAATGATAAAAACAGAATACAAAACTGTCTTTTCAATGGACAGGTTTTTCCGTAACATCTCAGAAAGGGTAAGACCTATAATCCCAAATTCCACGATAAAAAATACCCCAAGTTGAGTTTCAAAAAGTCCCAAAAGAGATATCGCTACTATTGATGCTGCAAAAGAAATAAAGATACCTGGTAATCTTCCCAGCTTTTGGTAATAAAATAAAATTGGCAGCGGTGTAATAAGGCTTATAAAGATACCCAGGAATGGAATAAATATATGTGCAAGAAGAAAGAGGGTTGTTAAAAAAATACCAGAGACAATACTTCTATTAAAATCTCCTTTAACATCTTTAAACAACAGAGATGGTCCTCATAATAGAAATGTTATATAAAACCCCATATAGTATACTCCCAAAAACGTAGGTTTTAACGGGCACCGGTTGTAGTAAAAGGCAACAGGGCAATATTCCTTGCAATCTTGATTGCCTTTGTAACCTTTCTTTGGTGCTTAGCACAAGCTCCAGAAATCCTGCGGGGGATTATTTTGCCTCTCTCTGTGGTAAAAATACGCAGAGTTTGATAGTCCTTATACTCTATTTTTAAATTTTTATCAGCACAAAAACGGCAAATTTTTCGCCTAATAAAAGTCCGTTTTCTTACGCTTTGCTGTCGTGCCATCGACCCCTCCATATAAAACAGAAATATAATTGGTTACTTTTCCTCTTCAATATCTTCGTCCTGAGTATCCTCGTCTTCAGTTGTCTCTTCTTGCTCCGGCCCTTTTTCTTCTCCTGAATCGGGTTCAGCATCTTCATCAGCCTTAAGTGTTAAATACTTTAGAATCCTGTCATCCAGTTTAAGAACCCTCTCCAATTCAGTGGTTAAGGCACGATCACCTAAAAAGTTTAAGATAAAATAGCACCCTTTGCTCCTCTTTTTAACTCTATAGGCGAGTTTTCTCTTACCCCACTTCTTTACTCCGATAATTTTACCATTAAAGTTATCCACTATCCCCGTAAGCCTCTCTGTAATCTTATCCAGTTCCTCTTCGGGGATGTCAGGATCCGTTATAAAAACGGTTTCATAAGCCTTCATAGATACTCTCCTTCCGGTCTTAATGGCTCTAAACTAGTTTAGAGCAAGGAGTCTCCTCCTATATTTGATGGCTTCGCAAAAAATCCATCTGCGGCGTTGCACTGCATCCTTCGTCGTTGCAGCGTACCCCTAAGTACGCCTCACTCCTCAGGGCTTGCGCGCCTTGCATCTGGAGCTTTTTACTTTGCCATCCCAATTTTGACTTTTTACAAGTACGTCATGTTTAAAAACTAAAGATATTTAGTTACTACATTGATAAAGATAAATCAAGTTATTTATAGGTTATTTCTTTTCCTTGACTTCATTTCTTCAATTATCTTCTCTATCTTAACCTCCTCTTGTTTTTGACTTTCCATATCTCTAAAGATTACCCTGCCAGAGGCTAGCTCCTCATCGCCAATGATCATAACAAATTTAGTATTTAATTTATTTGCCCATCTCATCTGACTTTTTAAGCTTTTCCCTTCATAGCCTATCTCGGTTTTAATCCCCATGATTCGGAATCTATTGGCTAATTGTAAAGCTCTATCTTTAGCTGCGTTCCCAATGGGAGCAATGAATAAATAAAGAGGGGCAGAAAAACACTTATCTTTGGGAATGAGGGGAATTAACCTCTCCAGTCCAATAGCAAACCCCAAACCAGGTATATCGGGACCACCAAGCTCTTGAATTAGGCCATCATATCTGCCTCCTGCAGCCACAGCATTTTGGGCTCCCAATTTATCCGTTACGACTTCAAATGTAGTTCTGGTGTAGTAGTCAAGTCCTCTCACCAATTGGGGGTTGATTCTATAAGATACTCCTAGTTGTTCTAAATTCCTTTTAACATCTTCAAAGTTCTCAGCACAATTGGGGCATATGTATTCCAGAACCTTTGGAGCTAAGGAAGTAATCTCTTGGCAGGCTTTATTTTTACAATCGAAGGTTCTCAGAGGATTGGTACAAATCCTTCGACGGCAATCAATACACAAATCTGACGACTTGTCCTCTAGAAATTTCTTCAATTTCTCTCTGTAACCAGCCCTGCAGTCCCTACAGCCCAGAGAGTTAATCTGAAGTTCAAGCCCATTTATATTTGTCTCAATAAAAAAATGGTTCAACATGGCAATTATTTCAGCATCAATAATTGGATCAACCGTCCCTAATGCTTCTACATTTATTTGGTGAAATTGTCGGTATCTGCCCTTTTGAGGTCTTTCATACCTAAACATAGGGCCAATACAATATAGTTTTGCTACTCGGTTATTCTCGTAAAGCCTGTGTTCAATATATGCTCTGCCAACAGAAGCAGTAGCTTCGGGACGAAGAGTAATCAATTCTCCTTTTCGATCCGGAAAAGTGTACATTTCTTTTTCGATTATATCGGTAGCTTCTCCAATGCTTCGGGTAAATAATTCTGTCTTTTCTGCAATAGGTATCTTTATCTCTGAAAACCCAAAATCCTCAAAGATTTTTCTGGCTTTAGCTTCAACAAATTGCCACTTCTCAACCTCTCCAGGCAATATATCGTGGAATCCTTTGATAGCGCTAAACATTAAATCAAGATCTCCTTGGGTTGTTGTATTCATGTCCTGTTTTGACAAGATTTCGGGGCATTCCCCCAAATCCTTAACTACTCAGGTTCACAGTTCACGGTTGGCTACTTTGTGCCCTGTAACCTTGAACCCTGGCCCAGACCGCAGCGCTCGCGCCAGGGCAGGCCGTGAACCTTTGAACTTTGAACCTCCTAAGAAACTTGAAGCGCAAGTTTTTTTCATTTATAACCCTAATGCGAAGCGTTGGGGTCATTTGCTGAGTAGTTACCACCGAAGGATGTTATTATACCTAAAAAATCTCAAAAGTCAATTCCCAAACAAAATAACTTTGTAACATCTCCTAAAGGTAGGCTTCCGTTCTCGTTATTACTTTGGTTATTAAAAACCCAAAAATGGATTGACCTTAACCACTCACTCTGGTATCATATTTTTATGTATACAGAAAAAGGAGCATCTGATGGCTAAGGATATCAAGAGACAGGAGTCTTATTTAGAGCTTCTAGTCAGCAGTTCAATAGACGCATTTATAGCCACCGATATGAAGGGGACAATAAATCTCTTCAGTAAGGGTGCTGAAAACATCTTCGGTTGCAAGGCGGAAGACGTATTAGGAACTCCAATATCCAATTATTATGTAATGGGGAGAGATGAAGCAAAAAAGATAATGAAGATACTGTATCAAGAGGGGGGACTGCAGAACTATGAAACTGTGATGATTATAAGAAACGGCAAAAAGGTCAACATGAACCTCTCAGTATCTTTGCTGAAGAATAGTAATGGAGAGCTAATCGGAACATTGGGGATAGGTAAAGACTTTACAGAGTTTAAACGAATAGAGAGACAACTCCAACAATCAGAGAAGTTGGCTACTGTTGGAGAGTTGGCTGCTGGAATAGCCCATGAAGTAGGAACTCCTCTGAATGTGATATTGGGTACCGCAGAGTACCTAATGATGGAAATGGAAGGAGATGATCCCAAGATTGAGGAGCTAAAGATCATAATTTCCCAGGCAGAGCATATAACCAAATTAATACATCAATTGTTGAATTTTTCTCGATACAATAAACCCGAATTCAAATCTATAGATATAAACAGTCTTGTTAGAGATGTATTAAAGTTAACAGACCTTCAGATAGCAAAAGAGAAAATTAAAGTACTTACCGATCTTCAATCGGACATGCCAACAATAATAGGTGATGATAACCAGCTTCAACAAGTCCTTATAAATATAATCGTAAACGCACTACACGCTATGCCTCAAGGAGGGACACTAACCATAGCTAATAGGTTGGATATATCTCCATCTTCAGCTCTACATGAAAATGTATTCATAGAGATCAGTATCTCTGATACAGGCTGTGGAATTCCTTCCAAAGATATTCCAAAGATATTCGACCCCTTCTTTACAACCAAGGACATAGATAAGGGAACCGGTTTAGGGTTGACTGTAAGTCATCGAATAGTTGAAGATCATGGCGGTACTATTGATGTAGAGAGTAAGGTTAATGAAGGAACACGATTCACAGTTAAGTTACCTATTCAAATTCGTGAGGATACCAATGTCCAATAATGCAGATGCCCAAATCCTGGTAGTCGATGATGAAGAGAGGATGCGGAACCTCTTGAAGAAGGTGTTAACGAAACAGGGGCTTTCTGTTCAAACAGCCCCTAATGGGATAGATGCCCTAATGAAAGTTGAAGAAACTCCCTTTGACGTTATTTTAGCCGACATACGCATGCCGGAGATGAATGGGATAGAAGTCTTAAAAACCGTTAAAGAAACCAGACCAGAGATATATGTAATCTTGATGACTGCCTTTGGTTCTATAGACTCTGCTGTTGAGGCTATGAAAAAAGGAGCCTACGACTATATAACCAAGCCTTTTAAGATGGATGAAATAACAATAGTTATAAAAAAGGCTTTAGAAGAAAAGGGGCTTCGTAAGGAAGTTGCATCCCTTCGTAACGAGGTTAGGAGTAGATATAGGTTTGATAATATTATTGGGAAAAGCAAAGTAATGCAGGATGTCTTCGATTTGATAAGACGTGTTTCTAATAGCAAGAGTACCGTCTTAATATATGGCAAGAGTGGAACAGGAAAAGAGCTTGTAGCCAAAGCACTGCACTATAATAGCCCAAGGAAAGATAACCCCTTTGTGGCTGTTAATTGTAGTGCTATACCTGAAACCCTTCTGGAGAGCGAACTGTTTGGTCATGCAAGAGGAGCATTCACAGGGGCAATAGCAACAAGAAAGGGGCTGTTTGAGGAGGCTAATGGAGGGACTATATTTTTGGATGAGATTGGGAACGTCAGCCATGCCATGCAGATAAAACTCTTAAGAGTTTTACAGGAAAGGGAAATAAGGCGAGTAGGTGGAGCAGAGAATATTAAGGTTGATATCAGGCTTATAGCAGCCAGCAATCAAAATCTGGAAGAGGCTGTTAGTAGAGGTGAATTCAGAGATGACCTTTATTACCGTTTAAACGTTATTACTATAAATTTGCCTGAGCTGAAAGACCGCCAAGATGACGTACCTCTGTTAGCGAATTATTTCCTAAAGAAATATACTAAAGGGGAGAATGAAAAGATCAAGTCTATCTCCAAAGAGGCAATGAATCTGCTTTTGAACTATAACTGGCCAGGAAATGTGAGAGAACTGGAGAATGTAATTGAGCGAGCCATAGCCCTTGGTCGTTATGAGGAGATATTACCAGAGGATATCCCAGTAAATATTATAAATAGTCGAATGATGTCTGCATTGAAAGAAACCTTGCCTGAAAATGCTACCATTGAGGAACTTGAGAGGGATTACATCGCCAAAATATTAAAGAAGACAAAAGGACATAAGATAAATACAGCCAGGATACTAGGGATCGATCGAAGAACCCTCTATAGAAAATTAAAGAAGTACAGTATGGAGCATTAAAGACTGAAATTATGCCCCTGTTTTTTCAATCCAATCAGGGCAAAATGCCCCAATTATACTAACCTGCCCCATATAAGCCTGTACCCTTATCTGCAATGACTAGTCCAAATACAGTACCTGTCTATGACAAAATTGTCCCAATTATAAATGTGGTCAGATGATGTATTATCCCATATTTATATATTACTAAAACCTCTAAAAGACCAATTGAAAAGGTTATTCCAGGATTTGACCGTAAGTGGGAAATGCTGGCACTGAAATTGCTTGCCTTTTCTGATATAAACTAATCAGGTGCCCCTCTCATAGTATTCGAATTGGGTTCGATTTCACATGTTATAGTTGATCATTCCCCCCTTGAAGCTGAGAGAGATAAAGTTATTAATTAAGCTTTCTATTAAAGTAGTAACAAGTTAATTAAGATAGAGAGGGGCACTTTACACACCTTAGAAAGAAGAAAAAATTATAAAATGCAGCAGGCATAAAGAAGGTTCGTCACCACAAAAAAGGCGGGGTGGTGACTCTTACAGAAGCTTTATTCTTTTCACTTCTGTAAGACTCCTTTCGATAGCGAGGGTGCCCGCCACCCCTCGCAGAAAAAACATCTCCTAAGACTTTTGCATAACCTACCGAGAGCTTTAAAAGTACCCCTGAGAGTGAATTCACAGCTCTCCTCCTATTTCTATTAACAAGCAGAGACCTAGTTTTTTTCTCTTATTTGGGGAATTAGAGTAAAACCCTCGTCTTCAGGCGAAGACTTTGTTGGATATTATGCGGATGATGCAGACACAAGGTTGCAAAGGCACATAGGCACAAAGCAGGGGATAACATGACTTTGTGCCTTTGTGCCTTTTTGCCTTAAGCTATCGGCTTTAGCCGATAGTAGTTAACTTAAGTTGGGGGTGAGTTCACATTCCCCCCGTTCCCAATTTGTGTATAAACAATTACCGAACCGGACATTTCACTTGCTATGAAAACAGGACATTTTAAAATGATCTATTGACAAGGAGGTTCTTATGGAGTTGTTAAAGAAGGTTGTTCTCTTTCTCTCTCTCGTTTTGCTGTTGAGTGCTGTTGGTGTATCTTATGGTGGCGAGGTTAGAGGCGTAACAGACAGATCGGTAAAGATAGGCTTAATGGGCGGTATGACAGGACCTGCTGCCGAGGTGTGGGTTCCTATTGCTCATGGGGTGAAGGCATTTTTCAAAAAAGTGAACAATGAGGGGGGGGTCCACGGCAGAAAAATAGAATATCTCCTCGAAGACGATAGGTATTCCATACCTCTTGCCCTGTCCGGTTTTAAAAAGTTGGTCTATAAGGATAAGATTTTTGCCCTTCAGGGGGCTTCAGGGGTTGGCCAT
>JACQWO010000071.1:51216-66266 GCA_016209225.1 Desulfobacterales bacterium | reverse complement strand
ATCAAAAATCCCTGCCTTTGTTGATCTGGGTTACAAGTTCTTCAAAAAGAGACATTATCTTCTCAATTACTTCCTCTGCAAAATTACAACGGCTATTTCAGAGGGCATTAATAACAAGATAAAACGTTTGTCCAGCATGGCATAGAGGTTATAAGAATATCCACTATTTCCTACTCAAGATTCATCAGCATTGTGGACTACTCAACCCAAGGCTTTCAACTTAAACACGAAAGAAGGAAATTCTTTATCTTTTTAGTAAATTAGTAAGCTCTCGTTTAAAAAAAGTGCGTTTTTTCTTCTTTCTATCTTTGGCACTTGCATATCTTCTTTGCTCTTACGTTTACAAGATGCCAATTTCTTCTTTACTTTTCACAAACACTAGGGTATAAATCTCAGGTAGATAGACTGAAGTTTAGGCTATAGACTATTAGCCTGTAGACTATTAGCCTACTTCAGCCTACAGACTATTAGGCTACTACAGCCTTCGGTCTTCAGCCTAAATACCTGAGTAGTTACATCTTACTTTCCTTTAATAAGGGAGGCTAGAATGGATAAGGAAAGGTTAGCGTATTTTAAAGATCTTCTGAATGACAAGCTGGGAACACTTCTCCAAGAAGCTGAAAAAACAGTATCCGGAATGACCGATGAAGAAGAAACCTTTCCTGACCCCACAGATCGGGCCGCCATGGAATCGGATAGAAATTTTCTATTAAGAATTAGAGACAGAGAAAGAAGGCTAATATTGAAAATTAAATCTGCCTTGGAAAGGATTGATGAAAACACCTTTGGCATTTGTGAGGTATGTGGAGAAGAAATCTCAGAGAAGAGACTCAAAGTAAGACCTGTCACTACACTATGTATCGATTGTAAAACAAGGGAAGAGGCTAAAGAAAAATTAGAAAGCCAATAAGTCTCTAAGTCCCTAAGTCCCAACCCTGCCCCCTCCTTTTTAGCATAACTGAGTAAATATGAAGCAGAGCAAACATCGGACATCTCCCTCCAAAATACATTCAGCCCTGTCAAAGATTTACCGAGTGTTTAATCCCCGGTTTTATCTACTATGAACATTCTGGGAATAATCAAAGAACTGGAAGATAATATTATCAAATGCATGAAGTGTGGTTTGTGCCAATCTGTGTGCCCGGTCTTCCTGGAGTTAGGCAAGGAATCATCGGTTGCCCGTGGTAAAATAGCGCTGGTTGAGGCACTGATACAAGGAAGGTTAAAGCTGACATCAACTCTGGCTGAAAGAATTCAGTGTTGCCTGTTATGTGGTACGTGCGTAGAAAGTTGCCCTAGCGGCGTAAGGGTAGATTATATAGTGTCGAAGGCAAGGGCAATTACTGCAAGGATCAGAGGCATTTCCTCTATAAAATGGATAATTCTGAAGATATTTCTGAAAAATCGACGGCTTTTTAACTTGGCAGTAAAAATTGCTTCAACTCTCCAAGGAAGACTCTTTATGCCAACGGGATTTGGCCATACCCGTAAATCCAGATTGGATATAGGTCTGAATAGCAAAAGAGTTGTTTTGCCGCTGGCAAGGGAAACCTTAAAAGAAAAATGGCAGGAAATAATTACTCCTGAAAGCCCAGGAAGAAGAGTAGCATTATTTACCGGATGCACTATGAACTATATGCTTACTGAAATAGGAGATGCGGTTATAAAGACCCTCTTAAAGCATGGTGTTGAAATAATTATTCCTAAAGGCCAAACCTGTTGCGGAAATGTGGCTATGGCTGCAGGAGATGAATCCACATTCAGGGCACTAGCAAAAAGCAATCTGGAACTCTTGTCAGGGTTAAATGTTGATGCAGTGATTGTAGCATGTGCCACATGTGGCTACACTTTAAAGCACCAATATCTTGCATTACTTTCCAATGAGCCAGAAGAATTCCTTAATATGGCAAAGATGGTTTCAGATAGAACCTATGATATCTGTGAATATCTGATAAACATCATTAGGGTTAAAAGGATATGGCATAAAGAAACTCAAAGCCCTGAAGATGAAATCATTGTAACCTACCATGATCCCTGCCACCTGAGGCGCGGACTGGGAATTTATAAGGAACAGAGGGAGTTGATAAACCTGATAGACGGGGTCAGGTTGAAAGAGATGTCCATACCCGATAGGTGTTGTGGGGGGGGGGGAAGTTTTAACCTCTCATACTACGACCTTTCTTTAAAGATACTTGACAAAAAGTTAGATGATATAGAAAAGACTGGTGCAACTGTTGTGCTAACCAGTTGTGCCGGTTGTCACATGCAACTGGTGGACGGGCTGGCCCAGAGATTATTACCCATCCAGGTAAAACATCCTGTTGAGTTATATTACGAAGCACTAAAGGATACCTACATTGAGAAGGATACCATGTGCCTTCCCTTTTCCAAGATCAATTTAGCTTGACCTTTGCCGCCCTACTTGGCACCCTCTAGTACCAAAAGATAGTTATTCCCAACTGTACACCGAGAGAAAAACACCCTCCCTGAGAAGCTTCCTCCCTCCTGCGACTACCTCGATCCTCTCTCTGCAGAGAACCGTCGGGAAGCTGTCCTCTTTTGTTTCGAAGGTTCCTCTGCCCTGTCTCGAAGATACCTGGGAGTAATACTGGTTTGGGAAGTATTATGTATGCCCTGCCCACCCTGTCCGGCAAAGCGTCGCCCGGTTTGCGTATGGCCATTAGCTTCGGCTTTTTCGTTTCGGCGGGCACGTTCGCCCTTTCTCCGGAGGCGGAGTGCAGCAATCCTCTCCTCGAGGGGAATCTCGAAACGCTCTAAAGGTTTATTTTTATAGTCAAAACCCGGTATCTTATGCCGGGGCATACAACGGCCAAGACTCTGTTCGATGGAACGAAACGTTTTCTCCTCGTTGGGGGAAACAAGGGTGCAGGCATCGCCTGTTGCGTTTGCCCTGCCGGTCCGGCCTACCCTGTGAACGTAATCCTCGGCAATGGGAGGCACATCGAAGTTGCAGACTAGACCGAGATTCTCCACATCTATCCCCCGGGCGGCGATATCCGTTGCCACAAGGACGCGGAACATCCCACGTTTAAATCCGTTCATGGCCTCGGTTCTCTGTCCCTGTGTGCGGTTGCCGTGAATACGGGCACATGCCACCCCATGTTTTTCGAGGAAGTCGGCCAGCCGGTTGGCCCGATGCCTGGTACGGGTAAAGGCAAGTACACTCTTTGACATGCTCTGCTTGAGGAGGGCAAGAAAGAGGGTAGATTTAAGCTCATGTGCTACGGGATATGCCACATGGGTGATCCCCACCGCCGGTGTAGGCTTCGTAGAGATATTAAAGGAAAGAGGATTCTTGAGCATCTCCCTGGCCAGTGTCACAATGGGTGGAGGAAGGGTAGCCGAAAAGAAAAGAGTCTGACGGCGCTCTGGAAGGTATCCCAGGATGCGTCTGATGTCAGGAAGAAAGCCCATATCGAGCATACGGTCCGCCTCATCGAGAACTAAATGGCTGATGCCATCGAGCCGGGCATATTTGTTCCTTAGATGGTCAAGGAGGCGGCCGGGTGTGGCAACAAGAACGTCCACTCCCTTTCGGAATGCCCTTTCCTGGGGAACAGGAGAAACACCTCCGTAGACAGCAGCGCTCTTGAGGGGCGTGTAAAGGGCAATATCCTGAAGATGATCCACTATCTGCACGGCAAGCTCCCGTGTGGGGGCAAGGACAAGTGCCCTTGTTACTCCCCGGGCTTTACCGATCAACTGGTGAAGAATGGGAAGAAGGAAGGCAGCAGTCTTACCGCTTCCCGTTACAGCGGCGGCCATGACATCATGTCCTTGTAGAAGGCGCGGAATGGCCAGCCGCTGGATTGGTGTAGGTTGGTCAAAACCCTTTTCTTGAAGGGCTTTCAACAGATGGGGATGAAGTCCAAACGATGAAAATGACATAGATCTCCTTAATTTCCTCAGGCGTGTTGCCTCAGCAGGCAAAGTACTGCCCATGGATTATGTATCCGGCTGGTTTAGGTTGTATCTTGGGACGTTTAGGATGAATACGGAGGAATTGCCGGTGAAGCCGCCGTTCAGGCTCTGAAAGTCCACATATACTTGCGCATCTTGCCCAAGGCATGGCTACTCCGGTAAGTTCGGCGGAGCATTTGACAAGAGTGCCTATTGTTAATTTGTTATTATATATGGGATGGAAGGGGAAGTCAAGAGAAAATAGGTTTATGTGGAAAAAGGAAGCTACATCGTACCCCCCCTGGTTTCTCTTTTATGTATGGGAAAGCGAAGGGTATAAAATTTAGGGCTTGACAAACTTTAGAACTTTTTGTATAAACCTAGCAGCTAAAACTCACATAATATAATACAATGTAGTGTTATATTATTTATACAGTGGGGTATCAGATTAGGAAGTGACAAAGGTGTCCAATAAAAAGGGCACCTTTTTTTATTTCAGCAAAGAATAATGGTGTCTAATCATATTTTTATTTGGTGCATAGAGAAAGGAGATTTTTATGAATTTACAACAACCAAACGCAAATGATGCAACAAGAACCACAAACCGCTCCCGGAGTGTAGTTCCCATGAGCGGTCTTTGTACCCGCTGTCTGGACGGTTGCAGGGGAAACTGTGAAGTCTTTAAAGCTACCTTCCGGGGCAGAGAATTGATTTACCCTGGTCCATTCGGAGAAGTTACTGCTGGTGGAGACAAAGACTATCCTATTGACTATTCCCATCTCAATATTCAGGGATATGCCCTTGGAGCCAAGGGACTGCCTTCCGGGGTTATAGGTGACCCTGATACCGCAACTTTTCCCGGGGTAAATACTGAGACCGAATATGGCTGGGATATCAAGGTGAAGATGAGGGTTCCTATCTTTACCGGTGCCTTAGGTTCTACCGAAATAGCCAGAAAGAATTGGGAACACTTTGCCATCGGTGCAGCCATAAGCGGGGTAACATTGGTGTGTGGCGAGAATGTTTGCGGTATCGATCCCCAGCTTGAGCTTGACTCCAATGGCAAAACTATTAAGGCCCCGGACATGGACAGACGAATCGAGACCTATCGCAGGTATCATCAGGGTTATGGTGAAATTCTTGTTCAAATGAATGTGGAAGATACCAGACTTGGTGTTGCAGAATACGTTAGCAAAAAGCATGGTCTGAATACTATTGAATTAAAATGGGGACAGGGTGCCAAGTGTATCGGTGGTGAGATCAAGGTCAACAGCTTAGAGCGGGCTTTGGAACTCCAGAAACGTGGTTATATTGTCACTCCTGACCCTTCCAACCCCATAAACCAGGCATCATTCAAAGATGGCGCAATCAAAGAGTTTGAGCGTCACAGCCGACTAGGGTTTATAGACGAAGAGGGCTTTTATGCGGAGGTTCAACGTCTGAAGAATCTTGGGTTCAAACGAATCACCTTGAAAACCGGCGCTTATGGTTTGAGGGAACTGGCTATGGCCATCAAATGGTCTTCAAAGGCTAAAATTGATTTACTTACTATTGATGGTGCCCCAGGGGGAACCGGTATGAGCCCCTGGCGGATGATGGAAGAGTGGGGGATGCCCAGCCTTTACCTTCATGCTGCGGCTTACGAATTCTGTAAGAAACTGTCCGACAAAGGTGAACGAGTGCCAGATATTGCCTTTGCCGGTGGGTTTAGCAGTGAAGACGGTGTATTCAAGGCTCTTGCCCTGGGTGCCCCTTTTACCAAAGCAGTCTGTATGGGAAGGGCATTGATGATTCCGGGTATGGTCGGCAAAAACATTGCCAGGTGGATCAAAGAAAAGGATATTCCCAAGACCGTCAGCGAATTTGGTTCAACCCCGGAAGAAATCTTTGTGTGTTATGAAGAAGTTGCAGATCTGGTTGGCAAAAAAGAGATGGATAAAATTCCTTTGGGTGCTTTAGGGATTTACAGTTATGGCCAGAAGATTAAGGTAGGACTGCAGCAGTTGATGGCCGGCGCCCGATGCTTTAGCATGCCTGCAATCACCCGAAGGGAGCTTATGTCCCTGACTGAAGAATGCGCTAAAGTTACCGGAATACCGTATCTCATGGATGCCTATAGAGAAGAGGCACTGGCAATTCTGGACGCGTAACATTCATCAGTATATCCAGTATATTTTTTAGGAAGAGGGGGCGTACATCTTTTTATTAAGGTGGATCGCCCCCTTTTTTTACTTGCAACCAAGACAGACTTATAAAAAGTCAAAATCGGAACGGCAGTTTTTCAATGGTTAAGGTAGGCAATGTGAAATAATGAAAGATAGATTGAGCCTGTAAAATTAATCTGCTGAGTCTTTGGAAGGACTAATGACAGAATCATCACTCTTCGTAGTCTCTGACTTCGTCTCTTTCTGGTCAGCGCCTCCATTCTTTTTTGCATAATCAGTCGCGTACCAACCGGTTCCTTTTAAATGAAAGGCACATTGTGAGATTAATTTGTTTACCTCACCTGAACACGATGGGCATTTTAAAGGGGGGGGATCAGAAAATTTTTGCAAAATTTCAAACCCCTTCCCGCAATTTTTACAATTATACTCATAGATTGGCAATTTAACTACCCCCTTCTCCTCATCTTATATCAATAGCTATGTTCAAATGTAATAATCTTTTCTGTTTTGTCAATACTCCCCATTTTTACCCATCTAAGTTATAAAACTATCCTAGCTCCAATCGGTAACTTCGGTAGTGATCCAGGACACGGGTTAACCCCCGATCTTTCATTGATTTCAGCATTTCATAAGTAATAGAATGGACATTTGCTTCTTCCCACTCTTTCTCTTCAAGTGAAGCAGAAAAATCCTTAAAATATTTATTAAACCTTACAACGTGAGAGAGTTCGTGAGTAACTATATATAACATTAATGGTTTTAGTTCTATTCTATTGAATGACCTTTTGACAGCATTTAGTATCTTGTTATCCTGCAGGCAAATCCTATAAAGATCAAAGAACAGCGGGGGGCTGGAATCTTTCTCTTTTACGCATTCATACTTACATATTTGGGCAAAAGCTTTATCGGTTATTTCCACATGGCTAAGATGTGCCAGGGTTTTAAGCTCGTAATAACAATTCTTCCACTCTTCAGAGGATATGTTGAAATAAGCAGTCACCAGGTCTTCAGCCAGATCTATTGACTCCTTGATCATATATATCTCTTTGTCGCCAAAATGTAAACGTTTTCCCATAACCTTAATCTTCAAGCAAACCCATCTGCCGTAAAAGCAATTTTAACAGAATAGCCCTCGATGAATTACATCAAAAAATTAATGCTGAGGGGGAAAAGTATACTTATCTTCTAAGTTTTCCATTATAAAACATAACCCACGTACGGAAAAATGGCAAGGGATATTTATATTTTTTATTTGCAAATTACGATGAATAAAATTATAAATAAAAAATTAGATGCACAAAAAGGAATGGACAATTTGAAAGAAGTGAAATTGAATTATATCTTTGGACCTGTACCTTCCCGAAGGTTAGGGTTTTCATTAGGAGTGGACATAGTCCCTTTCAAGACATGTACCCTTGACTGTGTTTACTGCCAGCTGGGCAGAACAACCAGAAAGACAGTAAAAAGGGGGGGATTTGTAACGCCAAAGGATATCCTTCATGAGCTGAGCTGTGTTTTAAACCAAAGACAGAGTATAGATTATATCACTCTTTCCGGTTCTGGTGAGCCTACTTTAAATTCCAATATTGGAGAGATTATCAAAGCCGTTAAAGGGATAACGAATACCCCTGTTGCCGTAATAACCAATGGGACTTTACTTTACCAAAAGGGGGTAAGAAATGCCCTGCGTAACGCCGATCTTGTTATTCCATCCCTGGACGCTGTTACACAAGAGGTATTTGATAGAATAAACCGCCCTCACAGTTCATTGGAAGTAGGTCGGATAATCGACGGGTTAAAATCCTTCAGCAGAGAGTTTGGTGGCGAAATATGGCTTGAGATAATGTTTGTCAAGGGGCAAAATGACCACCTCGACGAAGTGGAGAAGATCAAAACCATAGTTTCGGAGATAAATCCTAAAAAAATCCAGCTCAATACCGTTATTCGTCCCCCTGCTGAAAGTTCTGCAGAAGGGCTATCCGTGGAAGAATTGCAGGCGATAGAGACCATACTGGGGGAGAAATACAGCGTTATAGGAGAATTCCAAAAGAAAGAACAAGATACCAATGAAACAGATATAAAATCGGCAATAGTCAACCTTGTAAGACGACGCTCGATTACCCTCCCTGATATTTCAAGCTCTCTCGGCATCCACATGAGCGAAGCAATCAAATACTTAAAAGACCTTCAGAAACAGAAGATTATACGGATCATTGTTCATGATGGACAGGACTACTATATGCAGATGGACTAGTTTCAGGAAGGTAGCCACTGAATGTCCCTTGGAAACAGATAACGGAATTTAGGAATACCCTGTAAAAAAAACGGATATATGATTATTCTAAAGTCTAAAGAAGAGATTGAATTACTGAGAAAGAGCAACCAGATTGTTGTCCATATATTAAAGGCATTAAGGAAAATTATCAAACCGGGGATCACTACATTAGAGTTAGATTCCTATGCGGAAGAACAAATAATAAAAAAGGGGGCAATTCCTGCGTTTAAGGGATACCGCGGTTTCCCTGCAAGTCTGTGCGTTTCTGTTAATGAACAGTTAGTACATGGGATTCCAGATTCAAGGAGGTTAAAAGAAGGGGATATCGTAAGCATAGACCTGGGTGTAGTTCGGAATGGATTCTATGGCGATGCCGCTATTACTGTCCCTGTTGGGAAGATAAGTCAAGAAGCAGCAAGATTATTGGATGTTACAGAAAAGGCCCTCTATAAGGGTATTGAACAGGCTAAAACAGGAGGTAGACTCCAGGATATATCCCATGCTATTCAATCTTGGGTTGAGGGGAACGGTTTCTCTGTGGTAAGGGATTTTGTGGGTCATGGGATAGGCAGAAACCTCCATGAAGAACCACAAATCCCCAATTTCGGTCTCCCCAACAGAGGTGTTCAGTTAAAAGCAGGGATGGTAATAGCATTAGAGCCTATGGTTAATGCTGGAACATGGAAGGTTAAGGTTCAACCCGACGGCTGGACAGTCGTAACGATGGACGGGAGTCTATGCGCTCATTTCGAACATACTATTGCAATTACAGAGGATGGGCCTGATATTTTAACTATGATATCCTGATTATATGTCAAGTGGCGGCACTAACCGCTCCCCAATTGCTAACTCTACATCTTTCGCTTTGCTGAATCTGCAGAATGTCTTACTGTAGATATCAACAAAATATACACTCTGGAATCTATCGAAACCTGCCTTTTTAATCGCTGTTACAGAGGGATTATTTGAGGAGAGGACAAATGTAAGGACAGTTTGATGCCCTTCTTGCTTCCCATAACAGAGTATGGCTGTTAGTATTTTAGGAAAGAGATTATTCCCTCGTAATTCAGGTTTTGTAAAGGCATCGTACAGGTATATCTCATTATTTTTCAATCTTATCTTCTTGCCAATTTCCCCTATATATGCTTCACTTGATGCCACCCAGCAATAAGAGGCAATTTCCTCTCTAAAGCAAGCAGCACAACAGATGTCTCCCTTCCTTAAACGATCTTCAAAGATATCGCTATTTTGGTTACATCCATTCATAAGTATTTCTTTAGTGTCAGAGGATTCATCAGTAATAAAATGTATCTCGGCAGAGATATTTTCCCTCACATATGGTATTTCTTTCCTTAAATTGAAAGAGAACAGCAACAGGATTCCATAGTTGACCCAATCCCCCTCTTTTCCTTTCGTGTAGAGTTTTGCTAAGTCATTATTAGCCAGCATAATTCAAACCTTTGCCTCACTTCTGGAAACTGTAGAACTTTATCAAAAACTCTGCGTCTTTGGGGGATAGGTTGAAATGCAATATAGCTTTATTTACAAGTTGTTGCACAGCTTGATCAGGGTTTTCCTGCAGATGTTCAGAAATCCATTTTACTGCCCTTTTTATGTCTTCACCTTTCGGTAAGATGGAACTCATAGTTGCATACTCCTTTACGATAGATTCTTTTGCTTATAGATGGTAAACGTTAATTTTTTTTCTAAAGAAGTTCATTTGAGCAGGGAATACAATAAGCTTTCCCCTCTTTCTTTACTGTCCTGGTTTCCATTGTAGGCTCATCACAGTGATCACAGAGGATTGAGGAATGTATCTGTGCTTCTTCGGGGAGATGGATTTTTACCCCCTCAACCTTAAAGAGCTCTTTCTCCGTGCCAGAGAGTATCTTCTCCACCATTTTTCTCCTCATCCTCTGCCCTTCCTCTTCTATCAAACCTTTATAAGCCTCCAAAATACCTGGAAGCAAACTGACTCTTACAGCTTTTCCAGTGGTTCTTTCTCCAAAGGTAAAGACCTGTTTCCCGTAATCCTTAAATACAAGATTTCCCTTTCCAAAGGTACAACCCAGAAGGACCTGGACGGCATCTATACTGCAGGAATCATTTTCAACAATGGCAACCAATTCTTCATCCCCTGCTCTTTTCAGATCAGCCTTCTTAATGGCTGCCTTCACAGCCCGATAACCAATGGCAACCCCGGGACAGGAATGGCCATGAAACTCTATCACTTTTCGGTAGTCCTCTGGATACATAACCTTCTCCTTTACGGGCGTATCATACGGTCCCGATTATTCCGGTAAAATTTCTCCGTACTCAGGTAATATTTTTAAAGCCTATGTTTGCCTCTGCCAGGAATTCATTCAGTGTTATTATTCTGAACAATGGGTATATGGGGGAGTTCCGATACAAATTTATGGCTGCATCGTGAATCTCTTTCTTGGGGGAAGCGCAGCAATTTTCCAGAATAATAACATTAAAGTCGTTTGCCAAACCATCCCATCCCGTAAACATAACGCATACATGCGTATTCATCCCACAAACCACAATAGTATCTACCCCAAGAGTCCTTAAGGTCATATCCAAATCCGTTCTGAAGAAGGCGCTGAACCGCCTTTTCTCCAGGATCATATCCCCTTTTTCGGGTTTCAACTCGTCTATGACCTCAACCCCGTTTGTCCCTCGGATCGAATGAGGTTTCATCTTCCCCTTGAACATGAAATCCTGAGGAAGAAAACTGTCACAGGCAAATATAATCGGGATATTCAAACCCCTGCTTTCTTTTAGGAGCCTCTGGATATTAGGTGCTATCCTCTCGACCTCTGCTTTAAGAGCCGGGTTGCTCCCCACTCCACCCTTTAGCATATCTACTACGATGATGGCAGGCTTCATTTACTGTAATCGTAAAACCCCCTTCCAGTCTTCCTTCCCAAATATCCAGCCTCTACGTATTTTCTTAAGAGGGGACATGGACGATATTTTGAATCGCCTAATTCATTGTGCAAGACCTCCATAATTGCCAGGCACGTGTCCAGCCCTATTAAATCGGCCAGAGTTAGAGGTCCCATGGGGTGGTTCATACCTAATTTCATTACGGTGTCTATCGCCTCTGGTTTACCTACCCCTTCATACAAGGCATAAACAGCCTCGTTGATCATGGGAAGCAGTATCCTGTTGGCGATAAAGCCCGGGAAATCCCCTGCTTCTACCGGGGTTTTACCCATCTTTTCTGCAAGCTTCATCACAGCATTAAAGGTCTCATCAGAGGTAGGAAGCCCTCTGATAACCTCCACCAACTGCATCACAGGAACAGGGTTCATAAAGTGCATACCTATCACCCTGTCCGGTCTCTTGGTTGCGGAACCGACCCTTGTAATAGATATGGAAGATGTGTTACTGGCAAGGATTGCCTCAGGTTTACAAACCTCGTCCAGTTTTTTGAAGATATCAAGCTTGATTGGAAGGTTCTCTGTTGCAGCTTCCACTACAAAGTCAGCTTTTGACATATCTTCCAGCTTAGTGGTGCCGGAAATCTTACCAAGTATACTATCTTTTTGTTCAGCGGTAATCTTTTCCTTCTTAAGCATCCTATCCAGACTTGTGGAAATTGAGGATATCCCCTTCTTTACAAAGTCATCCTTAACATCATTCAGTATAACGTCAAATCCAGTAGAAGCCGCAACCTGAGCAATACCACTACCCATCTGTCCTGCACCAACAATACCAAAAGTCTTGATCTCCATAATATGCCTCCTTATGATTGTTAAAAACTACACCTCTACTATAATAGCAGCTCCCTGTCCTCCGCCGATACACAGGGTTGCCAAGCCCATTTTAGAACCCCTTTTCTTCATTTCGTACAACAGAGTCACCAGTATCCTGGCACCGCTGGCACCTATAGGATGCCCCAGTGCTATAGCTCCTCCGTTAACATTTACTTTATCTAAATCCCATCCCATCTCCCTGTTTACAAATATTGCCTGGGATGCAAATGCCTCATTTGCCTCTATCAGGTCTAAATCTGAAACTGCCAATTTAGCCTTTGCAAGGGCCTTTTTACTGGCCGGAACAGGGGCAGTACCCATAATCGCCGGATCCACTCCGGCAGTAGCGTAGGATTTAATTACAGCCATCGGTTTTAAACCAAGCTCATCTGCCTTCTGTTTTGACATTATTACCAATGCAGCTGCCCCATCGTTTATGCCCGATGCATTGCCGGCAGTAACCGTTCCATCCTTTTTGAAGGCCGGCCGTAGTTTTGCCAAAGTTTCTTTTGTAGTATCGGGTCTGGGATGTTCATCAGTATCGAATGTTTTCATTTCTCCCTTTCTCAGGGGAATCTCGATGGGCACTATCTCATCCTTAAACCTTCCTTTTTCTATGGCCCTGGCCGTTTTTATCTGACTTCGAAGCGCAAAGTCATCCTGTTCTTCTCTGGTAATCCCAAAGCTATCTGCCACATTTTCTGCTGTAATTCCCATATGGTACCCGTTAAATATATCCCACAAACCATCGTGTATCATTAAATCAACCAATTTGTCGTCATTCATCCTGACACCCCAACGGGCCTTATTTATGGCATAGGGTGTCATGCTCATATTCTCTAAGCCGCCGGCAATAATTATCTCTGCATCCCCCACCATTATAGCCTGGGCTGCCAGCATTACCGACTTAATTCCTGATGCACAAACCTTATTTACAGTATATGAGGGTACTTCCTGGGGTATCCCTGCATCTATTGCTGCCTGCCTGGCAGGATTCTGTCCCAATCCTGCCTGTAAAACATTCCCCATTATTATCTCATCTATCTGATTGCCCTTTAGCCCTGTCCTTTTGACTACTTCTTCAATAACCTTAGCTCCCAGCTTCACAGCAGGCACATCTTTTAAGGAGCCGCCAAATGTGCCTACTGCTGTCCTGACGCCATTTATAATTACAACCTCTCTCATTTTTTAACCTCCTTGCCCCTCGAATCCTTATAATCCATCAACTAATTTGGAGATGATCCTTATACCCTTATTTCTCTGTGCCCTCTGTGGTTTGATATTACAATAAGCAATCTAAACTACTATCAAATTGGTGAAGATTTTACAAGGGCTTTTTTAATTGCAAATTATACACAATTGAGTTAACTTTATAAATAAGTTGTTATCTGTCAACATTATAAGGAGACTGTTGATGATTATATCTAAATCATTTAAAATGCTCTTAATATTTATTATTTTATCGGGGTTTTTGGGATGCTCAAGCAAGCCTGAGGAGGTTTCTCAACGTACTTCTAAACCTGCCCCTCCTGCTTACGGTGATATTCTGATAGACAGCTCTATTGGTGATGCCAGTAATCTAATCCCAATGTTGTCCTCAGACAGTGCCTCTCACGGTATTGCCGGATTAATATTCAACGGACTGGTAAAATACGACAAAGACCTTAACCTTGTGGGTGATCTGGCTGAATCCTGGGATATATCGGAAGATGGTCTGACCATAACCTTTCATCTGAGAAAAGGGGTGAGGTGGCATGATGGTGCCCCGTTTACTGCCAATGACGTTATGTTCGGTTATAAAACCATAATTAACCCCAATACCCGTACCGCATACGCCGGGGATTTTTTGGAGGTAAAGGATGCCTCTGTTCTTGATAAATATACCTTTAGAGTGAGTTACAGTAAACCTTTTGCTCCTGCATTGGGGAGCTGGGGAAATCTTGTGGTTCTCCCTGAACACCTTCTCAAAGGCAAGGACATAAACACCTCCGACCTAAGTCGTCATCCTGTCGGGACAGGTCCTTATCGGTTTAAGAGCTGGAAGACTGGAGAGAAGATCGAATTGGTATCAAACCATGATTATTTTGAGGAAAGACCCTATATAGATGGGTATGTATACCGTATTATACCAGACCCTGCCACTACCTTTTTAGAGTTGAAGGCCGGTGGAATAGACAGAATGGGATTAACCCCTCTACAGTATGAGAGGCAGACTGATACACGTAAGGTAAATGAAAATTTTAACAAACACAAATACCTGGCATTTGTCTATACCTATCTTGGTTATAACCTTACTAACCCAAAGTTTAAGGATAAACGGGTTCGCCAGGCAATCAGCTATGCCATAGACAAGAGAGAGATAATCGACGGGATATTACTGGGGTTGGGGGAAATAGCCACAGGACCTTATAAGTCCGGAACCTGGCAGTATAATCCCAATGTAAAGAGATACCCATACAATCCTGGAAAGGCGAAGAGATTATTGGCAGAAGCCGGGTGGAAGGATAGTAACAGTGACGGTATTCTAGACAAGGAGGGGACCCCCTTTGAGTTTACCATAATAACCAACCAGGGTAATACCCAGAGGGCACAATGCGCAGAGATCATTCAGCGCAGGCTCATGGTGGTGGGTATTAAAGTTAAGATCAGGATTATAGAATGGGCGGCTTTTGTAAATGATTTTATAGATAAGAGAAACTTTGAGGCGGTTATCCTGGGATGGACAACGGGACCTGAACCTGATATATACGATATATGGCATTCAAGTAAAACCAGACCCAAGGAGCTAAACTTTATCTCATATAAGAACAAAGAGGTAGATGAACTTCTATTAAAGGGAAGACATACCTTTAATAAAGAGGAGAGGAAGATATGCTATTTCAGGATACAAGAGATACTGGCAGAAGATCAGCCCTATACCTTTCT
>JACQWO010000071.1:0-51200 GCA_016209225.1 Desulfobacterales bacterium | reverse complement strand
TTTGCCTATAATACATAAGAGATTCAAAGGGATTAAGCCCTCCCCAATAGGGATACACTATGATTTCATTAAATGGTATGTTCCCAAAGCAGAGCAGAAATATAGAATGCAGGAGTAATAGTTGATTAATGAATCATAACCTCAAGGATTTTTACTTCTTCAGCGATTTTTTGAATCGAAGGGTTTATAAACCTTCAGGACAGAAGATTGGCAAGATTCTGGATATGGTTGCCGAAAGGGGAGACCCTTACCCAATGGTCATTGGCATTGTGATTCAAACAAAGGCAAGGGGAAAGAGGTTCTATCTCCCATGGGAAAAGATCTTTCAAATAGAACCCCGGCTCACCTTTTCTGGTGATGAACTCCGTGATTTTAAGTTCCTCCTTTCTGAGAAAGATACCTTCCTTGTTCGGGAGGAGGTAATGGACAGGCAGATCGTTGACACCTTTGGTGCAAAGGTGGTGAGGGTTAATGATCTTCACTTCCTTAATATGGATTCCCGTCTCAGGTTGGTTCATGTAGATGTGGGATTTCGAGGACTGATGAGGAGAGTTGGATGGGAGAAGACAGTGGATCATATCCTACGCTGGCTCTTTTCTTATGATCTTACCAATAAGTTAATATCCTGGCAATATGTTCAGCTCCTCTCCGGTTCTGATCTCCTCCGGCTAAGTGTGTCTCAGAAGAAACTTTCTCCCCTCCACCCTGCGGACTTGGCCGATATTATTGAGGACCTGAGCGGGCGGGACAGATCTGCTATCTTTCATGCCCTGGATACAGAGACCGCTGCCGATGCCCTGGAGGAAATCGTCCCGAAGATCCAGAAAGCCCTCATGGAGACGATCACAGTAGAGAAAGCCTCTGATATTGTTGAGGAAATGTCGCCCAGTGAGGCGGCCGATCTCCTGGCTGATCTCTCCGAAGAAAGGGCTGAGGAAATCCTTGGGGAGATGGAACAGGAGAAGGCAGAAGACTTGAGAGAGCTGCTTGTTCACCAGGATGAGACAGCAGGTGGCTTGATGACGACTGCCTATCTCAGCTTGACATCAGAGGTGACTGTAGAGGCAGCTATTGCCCGATTGAGGGCTGAAGCCCCGAATTTAGATATTATAGACTACATCTATGTCTTGAATGAAGAAAATGTGCTTCAGGGGGTGGTAAGCATTCGTGACATCTTCGCGGCCCAATCCCATCAACCACTCTCCGAAATCGAGGTTCCAAGGTTGGTAAGCGTCAAAGTGGATACAGACCAGGACGAGGTCGTTAAGTTGTTTATGAAGTATGGATTTAGAGCACTTCCTGTGGTAGATAAAGATAACTGTCTCAAGGGAGTAATCGGGTTCCGTAGTGTCCTTGATGTATTGTCACACGATAGAGGATAAGGATGGAGAAAAACTACGCAACAAGGTCGGTTTCGGGTTCGATACGCTCCATGTGGAGGATGGTGGGGCTATTCCTCATTCTGGCGGGACCCGGCATTATTACCTCCAATGTTGATAATGATGCCGGTGGCATCACTACTTACTCTTTAACCGGTGCAAACTTTGGACTCAAACTCATCTGGACTCTTATCCCGATTATGATCGCCCTGATCGTAATCCAGGAGATGTGTGCACGGATGGGGGTGGTGACAGGCAAAGGGCTATCCGATCTTATCCGCGAAAAATTTGGCGCTAAAATCGCTTTCTATCTGATAATCGGTATCTTCTTAACCAACATGGGCAACGTCATATCCGAATTTGCGGGGTTGGCGGCAGGGATGGAAATTTTTGGGGTAAACAGATTCATCTCCGTTCCTCTGGGCGCCTTTATAGTCTGGTGGATAGTAGTGAAGGGAACCTATCGGTCCGTGGAGAAGGCATTCCTGATCGCATGCGTGTTTTACCTCTCCTACATCGTGACAGGTATCATCGTGAAACCGGATTGGGGGCATGTATTTAAACAATTTATAAACCCCCAACTGAGTCTTAATCCATCTGAGATGACCATGGTCATTGGCTTGGTAGGAACAACTATCGCGCCATGGATGCAATTTTACCTCCAGGCTTCGATTGTGGAGAAAGGAATCAAAATAGATGAGTATAAATTCGCTCGATTCGATATAGTCATAGGATCGATTGTTGTCCATATCGTTGCCTTTTTCATCATCCTGGTCTGCGCAGAGACCCTTTTCAAAAATGGGATCCGGATCGAAACAGCGAAGGATGCCGCCCTGTCCCTTCAGCCACTGGCTGGAAAATATTGCACTTATCTCTTTGCCTTTGGTTTGGTCAATGCCTCCCTATTTGCCGCTTCTATCCTTCCTTTATCCACAACCTATCTCATCTGTGAAGGACTGGGGTGGGAGACAGGAATAAACAAAAAGTTTGCGGAAGCCCCTCAGTTCTATGGGGTCTACTCTTTGCTCATCTTTTTAGGGGCAGGAATCATCCTTTATCCGAATGTTCCTTTAATCCCGATCATGTACTTCTCGCAGGTGATCAATGGAATGGCTCTCCCCTTTGTCCTCATATTCATGCTTTTGCTCATCAACGACAAGAAGTTGATGATGGATTATACAAATGGCCCGGTCTTCAACGCGATCGCATGGGTAACCGCAGTCGTAATGATTGTCTTTACCCTCGTCCTTCTAATTCGAATGATTTAATCCCCCTCTTTTTCAACCCCACACTTAACACTACTCCGACAAATTATTTTCTACATACCATGAAACCTCATTTAAGCAGATACATGTCCCCTTCTCGTCATGCCAGACTTCATAAGTCTGCCCTGTACTTGATACGGGGGCATCCAGGTTTTCCCTGGATTCCGGCTTTCGCCGGAATGGCAAAATTGGAAATGTTGGAGTAGGATTAAGTGCGGGGTAATTTTTCAGGATGGCCTAACTGACTGATGAAGGATTAAAGAGTGAAGCCCAAAACTTTTCTTTATGCGCTCTTTAGCTCTCTTGGCAATTTTCAGGTTTGGATACAGACCTACCTTAACCCGATGGCGGGCGACCCCATTTTTTAAAGATGCATCTTCAATAAATGAGGGGAATCCTTTTTCCGAAAGAGTCTGCCTTAAATCGGCCGCCCTCCTCTTCTTAGAAAAAGTTGCAACCTGAAGAACATAACCCCTTTTACGACTCTTAAAATTATAAGGTACCTCATTTTCATGTTTCTGAACCCTGAGGTTATCGTTCCTATCTTCTACTGCATCTCCGTTAAACCCATAATCAAGTAACCTTGCAGCATCTCTAAAGTGATTCTGTGAACCAAAAACACAAACCAGGAGATTTTTGCCTTCGCGCGAAGCCTCCCCCACAAAACACAGCCTGGCTCGGGATGTATATCCCGTCTTCCCGCCAATCATACCCTCAAAATTACCCAGCAGCCTGTTATGATTTCTAAGATGAACCAATCTGGAACCAGGACCCCTGATTGATATAGACTTTGTTTTTAATACCTCCCTGAGGATCGGATTACTTATAGCGTATTTAAAAATTAAGGTCATATCTCTCACTGTAGCATAATGATCCTTTTGATCAAGACCGTGAGGATTAACAAAGTGGGTATTGTATGCCCCTGCTTCCTTTGCCTTGCGATTCATAAGGCGGGCGAACTCTTCCACAGACCCGGCCGTTCCCTCTGCTACTACTAAACTTGCATCGTTAGCGGAGTTTAGAAGGATGCTGAATATGAGGTCTTCCATCTGCCAACTCTCACCAGGACGAACTCCTATTTTACAGGGAGACACCAGAGTTGCATCTTTACTAACCTTGAAAAAAGCATCAGGGGATTTTTTATCCAGCGCAACAATGGCTGTCATTATCTTGGTAGTGCTGGCAGGAGGTAAAGGAAGGTCCGGATTCTTTTCGTAAATAATAGCACCAGTATCAGCATCCATTAAAAAAGCAGCCCTGGCTGTAATAAAGTCATCAGGGGATGTCTGGGGATTTGATTCACTCTGGCTAAAGAGTAAAAGGAATAATACCCAAATGCCAATAATTACATATTTTTTAAACAGGGTCTTTACCATAAGCATATAGCAAAAAATTATGTTACTACTCAGGTTGTTTAGACTGTAGGCTGAAGGCTATTAGGCTACAGTCTATCCGTTCAGGTCGCTCATGATTTCTTCCTACAGGCTAACTGCCTACAGCCTATCCACCTGAGCGGTTACAAAATCATAAGGTAATAAGACAGCTTTGAAAAAGTGCATTGCCGAAAAACTGCTTTTTGCGAATATCTCTCATATATCATTATAACTGTCAAGTAAATTTTTGCCTTTTTCTGTAAGTCCAGCTGCGTCTACTGCCAGCAGATCCATAAACCATGCAACTTACCACCTTACCCGCCCTCTCTCTTCAGATCAAAAGCACACAGCTATACAGACGTGTTTTTATTATCGACAAATTTCCAAAAGAACTATAGTTTTTCAAAGCTCTCAAAAAAGGGCAAAGGTTTGTTTTTTGGTTTGACAAATATATTTTGTACTAATACAATATAAAGTAAAGATTATCTGAAAAGTTGGAAAACAAAGTCTGATAGGGAGAAATTCTAAAATGTATGCAAAAATATCAAAAAAGGGGCAAGTAACCATCCCTAAACCGATCAGAGACAAATTAAATATCGAAAAGCAAGGCAGTGTATTGTTTCTTGTTGAAGATGGCGAAGTAAAGCTGAAAGGAGTGCCCGGAGCTAAGGCTGAAATATTGGCGGGCAGCCTGAAAAAATATGCAAAAAAGTACATTCATTTGAACGAAATGAGGAAAAAAATTAAAGGAAAGATAGCAAATGAAGCAGCCGGGGAAGGTTTATCTGATTGATACAAACATTATCCTCAGATATTTACTAGAGGATCACCAGGAATACAGTCCCAGAGCAAAGGCCTTTATGATGGAAATTTCTAAAGGGACAAAAAAAGCTGAGATATTGGATGTTGTTATTGTTGAATCTATATATGTTATGGAAAAGTTTTACAATATTCCTAAGAATGAAATTGTGGATAAATTGAGTAAAATAATAAATTTCCCAGGCGTGGCAAATCCAAACAGGTCGGAAATCCTGAATGCCCTGCTAAAATATGAAAGTTTAGATATTGATATTGTAGATTGCATTCTTGCAGCAATGTCCTCATCGGAAAAGGTAGTTGTTTCCTTTGACAAGGATATGGAAAGATTGAAAGCGGTCAGTGAAGTTTTGTAAGATCAACAGCGCACTTAAGTGCGCTGTTGAAGGTTGAACTATATCAAATTGTTTTTGAATACCCCGTCCTATGTGAGCAGAGAGACATCATGATGTTAGTCCCCAAGGAATAAGGCGCCTGGAATAAATGCCTTGACATCTGCGCTATAGTTGATTATTATTCATGACATGAATGATAATCATTCACATCTTGAATTGAAATACAGACCCCGTTGGATTGCTTCTCCTTTGCGGGATGCTGTTAGAGATCATCCAATCGTCGTCCTGACCGGAGCGCGTCAGGTAGGCAAGAGCACCCTCCTTCAGCAGGAACCCCCTTTTTCGGAATGGCGATACATCAGCCTGGATGATTTTGATACCCTTTCCCAGTCAAGAAGAGATCCAACATCGCTTTGGGCAGGGGCAGATTGTGTTGTTTTAGACGAGGTTCAAAAATCAACAAACTTGCTCGATGCTGTGAAGGCAGCGGTTGATTCTAATTATAACAAATATAGGTTTATACTCTCTGGTTCGGCAAATATCCTTCTGATGAGAAAGGTTAGCGAAAGCCTGGCTGGGCGGGCCATCTATTTCACACTCTATCCAATGACCACAGGTGAGATGAACACTCTCTCTCCACCGAATCTACTGGAGGCGCTCTTTAAGGGGGAATTACCACGGGCAGGGAAGATAAAGTCCCCATTAGTGGTTCCCTTTCCTTTAATGTGTAAAGGGTTCATGCCGTTCCTTATGGAGTTGGAAAATTCTGAAGCAGTCCTGCGATGGTGGGAAGGCTATGTGGCGACTTATCTGGAGCGAGATCTTCGTCAGCTTTCACAGATTGATTCTTTGCCTGATTTTCGAAGGCTCATGGTAGCTTTGTCTCTGCGATGCGGTCAGATATTGAACCAGACTGAAGTGGCGCGGGACACCGGCATAAGTCAGCCTACCGTTCATAGGTATATTAATCTTTTAGAGACTACCTGTCTCGTAGAGCGTTTGCCGGCTTTTGCCCTCAATCGCACCAAACGTCTCATTAAATCGCCTAAGGTGATATGGAACGATCCAGGATTGGTATCTTTTCTTGCCGGACACTACGATATCGAGTCACTCAGGTCTTCTAGGGAGGCAGGTGGGGTTTTTGAATCTATGGTCTATCTCCACTTACGCACCCTTTCCGAGATTCTGGTGCCCAAACCACGCATATTCTACTGGCGGACAACCACAGGCAAGGAGGTGGACTTTGTCCTGGAATGGGGACGTAAACTGCTGGCTGTGGAAGTCAAATTATCGAGCAAACCAAAATACTCCGATATTGAGACATTAAGATTATTTATGGATGAGTATCCTGAAACCTCAGCAGGCATTCTTGTCCATGCTGGAGATGAAGTAAAGATTATGGATGAAAAGGTTGTGGCTATCCCGTGGTTCCTTCTGGGAGGATATTTGTAGTTTTACAATCTTTGGAAATCAAATGTGGAGAGGGAGAGGGGTTAACTAACCTTCCAGGAGAAAAGTAAACTTAAATACTGACAAGTTTACTTTTTGTAATTAAAATACTTAAAATACCGCAAGTTTACTTTCGTAACGAGATAAAAACAATGGATATAGAAGCATATAAATGCTGGATGCAGCCAAGTCCTCATCGAAAAAGGCAGTTGTCCTTATGAAAAGATTGAAAGGGGTCAGTGAGGTTTTGTAGGAGTTTAAGCAAACGGTTAGACGTAACATCAAACGTTTCCCCTCTGATTTTATGTTTACACTTGCCCAGCAGGAGGTTGCATTTTTGAGGTCACAAATTGTAACCTCAAAGCCCGGACCAGGTGGAATACCGCACAGCGTTAATAAGTGAAGTGGTAACAGGGAAAATCAAGGTGATTTAACGCATGACCGAAAAAGAACTGATAGATAAATTAAATGAGCTGCGATCGTTGTCTGCCGAAAACGAAGTGGTGGAGTTTAAGGAAGCCAAAAATAGCTATGATTTTAGCAAACTGGGCAAATATTTTTCTGCGCTTTGCAACGAGGCAAATCTCAAAAATGCGGATTGTGCCTGGCTGGTCTTTGGCATTAAAGACAAGGGGCATACGATTGTCGGTTCCAGGTTCCGCCACAAGCGCGCTGATTTGGATAATCTAAAAGGAGAAATAGCCGGTAAGACCACTAATAGGATTACCTTCGTCGAGATTTATGAATTAAACCTTCCTGATGGCCGGGTGGTTATGTTTCAAATCCCTGCTGCCCCCAACGGCATCCCTATTGCGTTTGCCGGGCATTACTATGGCAGAGATGGCGAAGATTTATCCCCTTTGAACCTCGAAGAAATTGAACGCATCCGCAGGCAAGCCACATCTGAAGACTGGAGTTCCGTTATTTGTCCTGATGCTGCCATTGATGATCTTGATCCCGCTGCAATGGTAAAAGCCCGCGAAAATTTTAAAAGCAAGTTTACCGACAAAGCTGCTGATTTGGATAGCTGGGATGATATTACTTTTTTAAATAAAGCCAAGATCGCCATCAAAGGAAAAATTACCAGAACAGCCATTATCCTGCTAGGCAGGGAAGAATCGGAACATTTCATAAGTCCTGCCGAAGCAAAAATACGATGGTTATTGAAAGATTCTAAAGGTAACAACAAGGATTATCACATTGAAAGCTGCCCGATGCTTCTGGCAATAGATAAGATATATGCCAAAATCCGCAACCTGAAATACCGGTATATCAAAGACGGCACGCTGTTTCCGGATGAGGTAGATCAGTATGAACCATTTGTAATCCGTGAAGCCATCAATAATTGCATTGCGCATCAGGATTACACCAAGGGAGGGCGTATTAATGTAGTTGAGATGGAAGACCAGTTGATCTTTACAAACCTTGGCAGCTTTATTCCGGGCTCGGTGGAGAAAGTCGTCATGGAAAATGCCCCGGAAGAGCATTATAGAAATAAGTTTCTTGCCACAGCCATGTTCAACTTAAAGATGGTTGATACTGCAGGAGGCGGTATCCGAAAGATGTTCAATTACCAGCGGGAAAGATTCTTTCCTATGCCGGAATACGACTTGTCCGAAGGGAAAGTTAAAGTAACGGTAATCGGCAAGGTTTTAGATTTGGATTTTACAAGAGTTTTAGCACGAAACCCTAAACTTTCATTAGAGCAAATTATTGCATTGGACAAAGTTCAGAAAAGGAAAAAGCTTACAGACGGTGAGATTAAAAATCTGAAAGACTTTGGATTAATAGAAGGAAGGAAACCTAATTACATCATTTCCGCCAAGACAGCCGCTTCGCTTTCCAACAGTGAGTTAAAGGCTCAATATATTAAAAACCGGGGGCTTGATGATGAACATTATAAAAAATTGATTCTTGAGTATCTGAAGAAGTTTGGAAAATCCCCCAGAAAAAATATTGAGACATTCCTACGGGATAAATTGCCGGATATTTTGACTGAGACTCAGAAGAAAAACAAGGTTACCAATTTGCTTTCATCTCTTAGAATAAGCGGAAAAATACAGAACAGCGGGTACTCGGAATGGTCAATTGTTTAAAAGAGTTTTAAAAGAGTTTTAAAAGAGTTTTAAAAGATTATGCCTGCTAACCTATGGAATTTTTTCATTTGTCCAGGAATCCCAACCAATGGAATGGGAAAAGCCGAAATCCTACTACAAAGAAGATACAGAAAGCAAATTCATTCAGCGTTTATTTAAAGAATTGTATTTGCGAGGGATGCTTGATATTATTCGGCATGGCATCACCAACAGCGGCGTGAAGCAAGTAGAGGGGATATGCAGCCTGAGCACAAAAGCCTGACGGAGGTACAGAATGAAAGAACTCGAAGAAATAAAAAAGATCCTTGAGGGACATAGGTCGATCATAGAAAAACAATTTAAAGTGAAAGAAATCGGGATTTTTGGGTCTTATGTCAGGGGAAAACAGGTGGATAAAAGCGATATAGATATCCTAGTTGAATTTTTTGAGCCAATTGGATTTTTTACATTTCTTGACCTTGAGGAATATATCACAAAATTACTTGGGATAAAAGTTGATCTAGTGTCTAAGAAGGCATTAAAACCAAGGATAGGTAAATATATTCTTCAGGAGATGATATCGATATGATAAGAGAAGATTATATAGACTATGTTCACGATATTATTGATTCTATCAATGAAACCAACGAATTTGTTAAAGGAATGACTTTGGAGGACTTTCTCAAAGACAAGAAAACGATAAATGCTGTAATACGAAGCATTGAGGTTATAGGGGAGGCCGCTAAGAACATCCCGTTTACATTCAGAGAAAGATATCCTGACGTTCCCTGGAAGAAAATGGCTGGGATGAGGGACAAACTCATCCATGAATACTTTGGGGTTGATTTAGAAATCGTGTGGCAAGCTATTAAAAAAGAGCTTCCATCGGTGAAACCATTGATCGAATTAGTTCTTGAAGAATTAGAGTAAGGTTGTGGCTATCCCGTGGTTCTTTCTGGGAGGGTATTTGTAGTTCTAGCATATTGGAAAATGGAGGGTGAGATAGGGGCCAGGTGTGAGGGAAAGGCTTGGAAAAGAATTGTCAGAAAAGGGGAATGCCATGGTGAGGCAGGATGGCTTGTTGATAGAAATAATGAATAGGGGAAAATGTGCCTGTTTCCTTTATGTCCAGGCACAAAGCCTATGGCATCATCGTAAGCAGAAGGAATCCGCGATCAGTGTTTGGCTATGCGAGTACCTTTCTTCTTCAAGCACTGCGGGGGAGTAAATAAGAAGAAAGCGGGACGTTTACTGGATGGTCGAATCGCTGCGGATCAGCAGCAAGACAGGAGGCAAACTTGTTTGCCGACTGGATTGACTGCTGCATTCGCTTGTTGTGAGGCGCTTCGCGCCGAACACAAGCGGATAAAATCCGCAGCGATTGTCGAGGACGCGGAGCGTCCTCGACAACATGAGATGGTATGTGTGTGATTGTAGGGATAGAGGGAATTCAAGGTTCACATCTTTATAGAGAGGAATCACAGATCGAAATGTGAGCCAGGTTTTCCTTGTTTGTTGCTTTAGAACAAACGGTTTATATGCTTAGCTTTATTTCTTTTTTCTTGACTTCGCATCTTTTTATGTTTAAATTGGTTGAAAATAAGTCGATATTATTTCTTTTTTCAACCAAAAAGCAAAATGAAGAATATTTACTCAACAAAGTTGGTCCGAAAATTGACTGGAGCGAGCGTTAATCAATTGAAGTACTGGGTCAGGATTAATCTTGTTTCACCAGAAAAAAGGGGTAAGGCATCTTTTTATTCTTTTAAGGATATTGTCAAACTGCGCGTATTGGTTTCATTAAAAAGAAAAGGGCTAAGTCTCCAAAAAGTAAGAGAAGGAATAAGAAACCTTTCTGCAATGTTGCCTGATGATGAGCCCCTTTCTCGACTGATCATCTATACTGATGGAATTGACATGATTGTCGTTGAGAAGGGAAAATACTTCAGCGCTATAACAAAACAGCAATATTTTAGCTTTGACACAGAACAGATCGTTACCGAAATATTCAACTTACAAAAATCGGACAACGTTTTTCAGAAAAGCAGGGAAGTTTCAGAGAAAGAAAGGATTATTTCATCCCCTCGTCAATAAGTTTTTTCTAATAATTTATAGGACATATAACCGTAGATGTTATGAACCTTTTTTACACAATCCGTGACGAACTAAAGCAAATAGGTTACGTAGACAACCTTCTGCAGGAAGATTATGTCTTCGATGATGCAGCCGCTTCTGGAACTCAAGACTTAACTATCCCCTTAGCGGCATTCGCTCAATGGCCACCATCATATCGTAATGCTTGCATCGGGGTATTAAGCGCTAATGGTCAATCCGGCCCCAGACACATATCGATGTATCAAACTCTTGGCGCTCCAATGTTCCTTGAGGCATTTCCGGATCATGTTGATCGTTATCGTATTGAAGCCACAGGAAAACCTGTCTTCTTAGAGTCCATTCCCGCCCGAGATATTCGGCAGATTTTTAAGTTAAACAAAAAAAAATGGAGTCCTGAGACAATCTTTCGGGCAAAAGCTATTGCGCAAGTGGCAGAGCCTGTGCAACTCGATTTTGTTGACATAGGCCTCCTACCGGCTCTAAAAGGCATGATCCACGCTAAATTAGATCGACTGCTAAAGGATATTTTACGCGAAGCTGTTATCTCTTATGAAAGCATCTTAAGCAGTAAGCCGGATGAGACATCTCTTTTCCGTCTTGTTTTTCGCTTTCTTGCCGCAAAGATATTTAATGATAGAAAACATCCGGGAAATTGGTCTACCTCTAAGTCAAGTGTTATCATTGACAGCGTTCAAAAGTTTTATGGGCCTTTCGAAGCTGGGACTCAGAGCGTCCTTGATGAACCCAAGACCCAAAAAATCGTGTGGGATAGGCTCCGAGGCGCTTTTAACTTCCAAAATCTTTCCGTGGAAGACCTGGCCTTTATCTATGAAAATACACTTATTCGAAAAGAAACAAGAGAACAGTTTGGCATACACAGTACGCCTTCCATAATCGCAGAGCTTATGGTGGACCGGCTTCCTTTTGAGTTATTACCCCAGGAGGGTCGTTACGTACTGGAGCCCTGTGCCGGCCATGGCGTTTTTCTGGTTGCGGCCCTTCGTCGGCTCAGGGAACTGTTACCTGTTTCGTGGACAGATCACCAGAGACATAGCTATCTGAAAGAACGGCTGACAGCTCTCGAGCTTGATACTTTTGCATCCGAGGTGTGTCGTTTGTCTCTCATGTTGGCGGATTATCCCAACCAGGACGGATGGCAAATCATATCCGAAGATATCTTTGGGGGCAATGTTCTTGAAAGGCTATTAAAAACTTCCCGAGTCGTGCTCTGTAATCCTCCCTTCGAAGACTTTTCCATGGCCGAAAGGAATCGCTATGGGGATAATGTCCAAAATGTCCATAAGCCTTATGAGGTTTTGCGTAGAGTCCTGGAACATCCTCCCGATATGTTGGGATTTGTTCTGCCAAAATCCGCCATTATGGGGGAAAGATATTCTGATCTTCAAGACCGTATAGCCCGAAATTACAAGAATATCGAAACCATAGCCCTGCCGGATCGTATCTTTGCGTATTCAGACCAAGAAACCATGATAGTGCTTGCCTCAGAGAGGGACGAGTCGACAAGATCGGCTATCTCTACCAAGACGTTTTGGGTCAGAGAAAACGATAGACGATCTTTTCTTGAAACGGCTCAGCTACCTGAGGCGATTGGCAAGAAGGTAAATCGAGCCAGCCATACAGTGCCTATATCTCTGTGGCATCCTCCACTGTTTGAGATTTGGGAGTATCTGAAGGCTAACCCAAGACTCAAAGACATTGCCGAAATTCACAGGGGTATTGAATGGAATATTCCGCTAACAAAAAGTAGGGATATTTTTATATCTTCTGATCCAAAGCCTGGATTCAAAAAAGGATTAGCCAATGTTAGAGAAAAGATAGAACCTTATTATGCCCTAGGGTTTGTCTACCTGAATATGGACGAACAATATAAACGAACAAATGCGCATTTGCTTCCTTGGGACAGACCTAAGGTTATCGTGAATACATTTATTGTTAGTCGTAGCCCTTGGCGGATCGTGGCTTATCCAGATTCAGACGGTTTAGTTTGTCGTGAAAACTTTATCGGAATTTGGCCAAATAGAGACATAAATATTGAAGTGGTTTCGGCCCTTATTAACTCTCCTTTGGTCAATGCAGCTCTTTACACAAGGGAAGGCAAGCGTCTTAATAGGATTGTTACTCTAAAACAAATTCCAGTTCCATTTTCCGATACTATTGACACCGAAAAAATTAGTTTCTTGGTTAAACAGTATGCCAAACTTAGATTCGAATTTGAAAGGCATCCTTTAGAAAAAAAGGAAATCAACCAATGCATTAAAACAATAATGGAAATCGACGGCCTTATTTTGAAAGCCTACGATTTCCCTCCAAGACTTGAACGAAAACTACTCGAGCTTTTCCGTGGACACTCCAGACCCGTTCCATTTCATTTTCCCGATTATTTTCCGGAAGATTTCAGCCCCTGTATTCCATTGCATAAATATCTCGAAATGGATTTGAAACAAGCCAGCGCCGGAGAACTTCTAAAGAGAATTACACCTTTTGATTCCGAAGACATGCATGAATTTTTCATGGACATTGAGGCAGGGCAATCCTAATGGACGGATACCTTTTTGATACTAGTGCAGTCAGCCCTCTTTGGAATGCCCGGCATCCTGAGCATGATACTGTCAAAGCTTTTTTATCAGGCGTCTCTCATTCCCCCGTCTGGCTATCCACTATAGTCCTGGCAGAAATAGAATACGGGCTGAAGATAGCCCCAAAGATGGATACAGGTAGTCAGAATCAAGTCAGGCGCGAAATGTCGAACCATCCCCTTATACTTGATATTGATAAACACACCATTGGTCCCTATTCGGATTTGCGTGCAGAATTATTTAAAAAATATTCGCAAAGAGATCGCAGAGGAAGGCTGACTGTAAAATGGCCTGAAGACCTTTTTGAACGAACAAGCGCAAAGGAACTCGGTGTTCAAGAGAATGACATCTGGATAGCAGCACAGGCCATTCAATACGATCTGATACTGGTCACCGACGACTCCATGCAACGACTTGTAGAGGTTTCAGAAAACCTGGAATATCCCCTTCGGATAGCAAGATGGAAATAGAACCCTGAATATTCCTTATTGCGATAAGCGCATGATTTTTAGTGACAAATCAGCAGTCGTTGAAGCACAGGATGTTAGTGGCAATTACACCCTAAAAATTCATTGGGGGAGGTGAATCGGATGGCAGGGAAGAAGAAACCGATTGAGCAGTATGACCATAAGGGAAAGGAGCGGGTTAACAATCCGCCTGTAGGTCTTGTCACCCCTGATACGGATAGAGATGCCGGCAAGAAGTCATACGCTTATGACCCGCATATCGACCCGTGCCTGCAATGGGCGGGCAAGGCAGAGCATACCTCTTTTGAAGTTCCGACCGTGTCCCTTCATGTCCACGAGCGCATTGACCCTCGTACCATTATCGAGGCGGTGCGCAAAAGAAATGGACAAAAACACGAACAGCTTTCACTCTTTGCTGCTCCCGAGGAGAATCCCCCCTTAAGAGAGGCTATCGAATTCTACAAGCACAGGCATAACTGGTCGAACCGATTCGTTGCAGGGGATAGCCTGCTGGTGATGAATTCCCTTCTGGAAAAGGAGGGCATGGCCGGCAAGGTACAGATGATCTATATAGACCCTCCCTACGGCATCAAATACGGCTCCAACTTCCAGCCCTTCGTGAACAAGCGGGATGTAAAGGACGGCAACGACGAGGATTTGACCGCCGAGCCGGAGATGATCAAGGCGTTTCGGGATACGTGGGAGTTGGGGATTCACTCTTACCTGACTTACCTTCGGGACCGGCTGCTCTTGGCGCGGGAACTGCTCACCGAAAGCGGGAGCATCTTTGTGCAGATCTCGGATGAGAATGTGCATCATGTTAGAGAGTTGATGGATGAGGTGTTTGGGGTGGGGAATTTTGTTAGCTTGATAACGTTTAGAAAAACAACTGGTGTACAAAGCTCTTATGTGGCATCGGTTTCGGATTATTTGGTTTGGTATGCAAAAGATAAAACGAAAGGTAAATTTAGAACTTTGTTTCGTGAGAAGACAATAGATGAAAATTATAATTACGTGTTGCTTCCTTCTGGCGAAATAAGAAAATTACTAAAAGAAGAGTTTGAAGGACGAAGAGAGATTCAGCAGGGAGCAAAGATATTTCGTTATGACCATTTGCTGTCATCTGGCCCAAGCAGCCAAAGTCAAGAATTTATCTTTGAAAGCAAAAAGTTTTTGCCATCACCAGGAAACCACTGGAAAACTTCTGTCGAAGGCTTAAATCGTTTAGCAGGCGAGAGGAGGATTGTAGTTAGAGGTAATAAGTTAAATTATATTCGTTTCCTTTCGGATTTTGCAGCATTTCCTTTTACCAATTTTTGGGATGATACGACAACAGGAGGCGATTCAGAAAAAATATATGTAGTTCAAACTACCTTCAAAGTCATCCAGCGTTGCCTCCTCATGACCACCGACCCCGGAGACCTGGTCTTCGACCCTACCTGTGGTTCAGGAACAACGGCCTATGTTGCCGAGCAGTGGGGCAGACGGTGGATCACATGCGATACCTCACGGGTAGCCCTTGCCCTTGCCAAACAACGGCTCATGACCGCACTGTATGAATACTATGAGTTGGCCCATTTTGAAGAAGGCGTGGGAAGTGGTTTCAAATACAAGACAGTGCCACACATCACACTTAAATCCATTGCCAATAATGAACCGGCCACACAGGAAACCCTGTATGACCAGCCCTTTATGGACAAATCCAGAGCGCGGGTTACCGGCCCATTTACCGTGGAGGCAGTGCCCGCGCCGGTGGTGAGGCCGTTGGATGATATAAGTGAATATGGGGGATCGACTCTCTCTGCTGACGATTCTGTTGCCCGAAGCGGTGAAACCCTCCGCCATGCTCAGTGGCTGGATGAGCTGCTTAAGACCGGCATTCGCGGTAAGAGCGGCCAGTTTATCCTCTTTTCCAGGGTGGAGCCTTTGCCCGGGACGCGCTGGCTCCATGCCGAGGCAGAAACCAAACCCAATGAAAGGGGCGCAGATTCAGTCCGTGAGTTATCGGTAACCTATGGAGAGCCTCAAAGGGTGGTTATTTCCTTTGGCCCGGAACATGCTCCACTGGAACAGCGGCAAGTGGCACTGGCTATCGAGGAGGCACAGAAGCTGGTACCCAAACCTAAAATTATCGTCTTTGCCTCTTTCGAGTTTGACCCGGAGGCCGCCAAGGATATTGATGAGACTGACTGGCCCGGCGTTACCCTGCTGAAGGTGAAGATGAATGCTGACCTGCAGACGGAAGACCTGAAAAAGAAAAGGACCAGCAACGAGAGTTTCTGGCTCATGGGTCAGCCCGATGTGAGGTTGGAAGAGATAAACAAAGGAGATGACAGGGACAAATACCGTGTGGAGATACTGGGTTTTGATTATTATAATACCAAGACCGGAGTCATTGAATCCGGCGGCACGGAAAATATCTCCATGTGGATGCTCGATACCGATTATGACGGGAGGAGCCTTTTACCAAGGCAGGTATTTTTCCCCATGTCAGGACAAAAGGACGGCTGGTCACGCCTGGCAAAAAACCTCAAGGCGGAGATTGATGAGGAGCTTATTGAAGCATATCGGGGAACTATATCTCTTCCGTTTGAGATAGGCGACAACCGGCGTATTGCAGTTAAGATTGTAGATGACCGAGGCATTGAGAGCCTGAAGATTATGGAGGTGTAATGATGGATAAGATACGCATCGATATCCCTAGAGAAAAAATTGCTGAATTTTGCAAGAAAAACCACATTCAAAAACTTTCAATCTTCGGTTCGTTCCTGGGGGGAGATTTCCAGTCGGACAGTGATATCGATTTGCTTGTTGAATTTGATCCGGACCATATACCTGGTCTCATTCGTTTGGCCGGAATGGAGAATGAATTGACCGAAATCCTGGGACGTAAAGCGGATATGAGAACAGCCGAAGATCTGAGCCGCTATTTCAGAGATGAAGTGCTTAAATTGGCAGAGGTGCAGTATGCAGAAAGATGATTCGATCCGGTTGCACCATATGCTGGATGCAGCAAAAGAAGCCGTATCTTTTGTTTGTGGTAAAACAAGAAGCTCTCTCGATATAGACCGAAAACTGGTGCTTGCTCTTATTAAGTGCACAGAGATTGTAGGCGAAGCAGCCGCTAATGTAACAGCCGCATGTCGTGAGGAATTGTCTCAGATCCCCTGGTCAAATATCATCGGTATGAGAAACCGACTTATACATGCATATTTCGATATCAACCTTGACATACTCTGGTCAACGGCTATAGATGACCTTCCTCCTTTGATTGCCGAGCTTGAAAAAATATTAGAGGGACGCTGATGGCCAAATCTACAATTGATCAGCTCATCATCAACTCTCCCTATGAAGAACCAGGACATTACTGGAGCTATGACCGGGAAACCCGTCTGTTTTCCCTCAAAGAAGGTAGACGTCCGGCAGGTTATGTAATCGCTTCCGAAAGGTCAAAAACCTTTGATGATCCAGGTGTTTTTGTCGAAATCCCCATTGTAAATCAGATCAGATCACGTGTTAAGGCATGGCGCAACCACCCTGTCAATCCCTACACCGGAGTTACAGGGATCACGAAACGATTGCTTGAGCACTGGCAAAACCATGAAGAACGGGAGTATCGCCGGTTCTTTTTCTGTCAGATGGAAGCGATAGAGACCCTGATCTGGCTTACCGAAGCCCCTGAATCGGAAAAGGTGGGAATAGAGATACCCTCGGACGGCGGCCACTTCAGTCGTTTGTGCTCCAAGATGGCCACAGGTTCAGGCAAGACCATCGTTATGGCGATGCTGATTGCCTGGCAGGTCTTGAACAAGGTTACCTATCCCCAGGATGCCAGGTTTTCCCGGCATATTTTCATTGTTGCGCCCGGTCTGACAGTGAAGAGCCGTCTGAAGGTGCTGTTGCCTTCTGCTCCTGACAACTATTACGATGAGTTCAACATTGTACCCATCGGGCTGAAGGAGAAGCTGCGACAGGGGAAGGTCCTTATCCGCAACTGGCATGCCCTGCAATGGGAGAGCGAAGAAAAGATAACCAAAAAAAAGAGTGTGGATAAACGGGGAGCAAAAAGCAATGAAGCCTATGTCTGTGAAGTGCTGGGCGAGATGGCGAACTCAAACAACATTGTTGTCATCAACGATGAAGCGCACCACGCATGGCGGGTGCCTGCTGAGTCAAAAGTAAAAGGCATAAAAAAAGCGGATTTAGAAGAAGCGACCATATGGGTGAACGGGCTTGATCGTATCCATGAGGCTAGAAATGTTCTGGACTGCTATGATTTTTCGGCCACCCCATTTGTACCATCGGGCAAGAAGAGTTCGGAAGAGGCCCTTTTTGGATGGATTGTCAGCGATTTCGGGTTGAATGACGCCATAGAGTCAGGACTGGTCAAGACCCCGAGGGTGGTGATCCGTGATGACGGCCAGTTGACTAAGGACTATAAGTCCCGATTGTATCATATTTACAATGACACTGAGGTCAAAGATGACATTAACCGGAAGGCAGATGCCCATGAACCTTTGCCTGATCTGGTGATCAATGGATATTATCTTCTAGGTAAAGACTGGCTGGAAACGGCCAAAGCCTGGAAAGATGCTGGATTCAAAACACCCCCGGTCATGATCTCTGTTGCCAACCGCACAGAGACAGCCGCCCGGATCAAATACGCCTTTGATCACAAAAAGGTGCGGATCGACGAATTGTGTGTCCCGGAAAGGATACTCCACATAGATTCCAGGGTGCTTGAGATAGCCGAATCCCAGGAAGAGGTCACAGCTCTGCATGATCCCGATGAAGAAAGCGAACCGGGAAACGGACCGGATCGCAGACTGTCTAAAAAAGAGCTTGCAGAGTCTCTCCGCCAGATGGTCGATACTATCGGCCAGATAGATAAGCCGGGCGGCACTATTCAAAAGGTGATCTCTGTTGGGATGCTTTCCGAGGGTTGGGATGCAAAGACTGTGACGCATATTATGGGTCTTCGCGCTTTTTCCAGCCAATTGCTGTGTGAACAGGTGGTGGGTCGTGGGTTGAGACGGACTTCCTATGAGGTAAACCCGGAAACGAACCTCTTCGAAGCCGAATATGTGAATATATTTGGGGTGCCTTTTACATTCCTTCCCCACGAGTCTCAGGACGGGCCACCACCGCCACCGCCACCACCTAAACCCCGTATTGAGCCAGTCGTTGAAAAACAGCAATTCGAGATCAGTTGGCCGAATATCATTCGTATTAACCACATTTATAAACCCAGGCTAACGCTTGATCTTGACAGGGTAAAACCGCTGGAGCTATCGGCTCATGACACGGCAACCAGAGCAGAGCTTGCGCCTATGCTGGAAGGAAAGCCTGACATGACTATGCTTTCTAAGATAGACCTGGAAGAACTGGGCAGAAAGTTCAGGATGCAGAAGGTTATCTTTGAAACCGCGCGAGATGTCTTTGACCAGATGAAGCCCGGTTGGAAAGGAAACAAGGAATATCTGTTGAGCCAATTGATACGCTTGGTTGAGTCATTTATCGCATCTGAAAAGATTCGAATTATGCCTCCCCTCTTTCATCAGGATGATACCAGACGGCGTATTCTCTTAACACTGAATATGAACAAGGTGGTTCAACATATATGGGAAGCTATCCGTTTTGAGAATGCAGAATCCATTGAACCGATCTTCGATAGAGATCATCCCATTCGCTCTACCGGCAATATGCAGACGTGGTACACCGGCAAGCCCTGTGAACATGCACAAAAATCTCACATCAACATGTGTGTATTTGACAGCACATGGGAAGCCAGTGAATCCTTTGAACTTGACCGAAATTCCAATGTGGAAGCCTGGGTTAAGAATGACCACCTGGGGTTTGAAATCCTCTATGTCTTCGGTGGGGTGGTTAGAAAATACCGACCGGATTTCATTATCCAACTCAAGACCGGCGAGTTTCTCATACTCGAAACCAAAGGCAAAGACACTCTGCGTGATAATACAAAACGTGAGTTCCTCGGCGAATGGGTAAGTGCGGTCAATGGACACGGTGGTTTCGGAAGATGGAAGTGGGTAGTATCAAAAAACCCTGCGGATGTGGAAGGGATTATTGAGGGTGCTGTAAAGGGACGGCAAATGCAGAGCGAGAGTTAATGGAGTCAGGTCTCCACTTTTCACTAAACAAAGAACTAATGTTCAGCCATTAATTAAAAAAATGTCACGGAAAGTTTAAAAAGGAGGCGTTATTATGCTGACCAAGAAAGACAATAAGATTCTTAATGAGTTTGCTTCTTTGGTTCGTGAGCGCTTTTCAGATGCACGGGTCTGGGCTTTTGGATCCAGAACCAAAGGCGAGTCAACACAAGAGTCTGATCTTGATGTTTGTGTGGTTGTGAAAAGGCTGGATGATTTAGTTGACAGGGCTATTATGGATATCGCGTGGCAGGTTGGGTTTGAGCATGACATTATTATATCAACGGTCACCTATTCACAGCAGGAATTTGAAACAGGGCCCTGTTCTAAAAGCACCCTAGTTCAAAATGTCCTGAGTGCGGGAGTGGCGGCATGAAGGGATGGCGAACAAAGGAAGTATTAGGGCATGCCAGGGTCTTTGTGGGTGAAGTAAAGCGCCTGATTGAAAAGACAATGGATCGAGGTTGAGGACATTCAGAGTTAGTAGGGCTAAGCCTCCACTTTTCACTAAACAGAAAACTAATGAATGTTCAGCCTTTAATTAGCTAAGATACTTCTTGGTTTTATATTCTCAAAGAGGTAAAATATTTGTAATAAAAACAAACATTGACATATAGACTTCGCAGGAGGATAGAATGAAAGTAGCACCAGGCATATATCAACTAAAAGTACCAATCCCGGACAATCCCTTAGGAAACCTGAACTGTTACCTGGTTGAAGGCAAAGAGGGATGGCTCATGGTGGACACAGGGTGGTTCACGCCCGAAACCTTCGATTTCTTGAAAAACGGGCTTAAGGACATGGGGATAACTTTAACTGACATTGCTACCATAGTAGTTACCCATGTCCACCCGGACCACTTCGGCCTTGCCGGAAGAATCAAACAGGTTTCTCCAGACACAAAACTACTCACTCATCAGTTCGAAGCAGACTTGATTGAGACACGATATATCAAGTTTTCCGACCTTCGGCACAAGGTGGGGACTATGTTGAGACGTTATGGGGTGCCTTCTCTTGAACTTTCATCTTTGGACTCTTCCTCTATGCCTGCTCTTGAATTTGTCAGAGTCACTTTTCCCGACAGAACTTTGTATGGAGGAGAGATTATTCCCACCGGCAGATATAACCTGGAGGTTATCTGGACGCCGGGGCATTCTATAGGACATATCTGCCTCTATGAACCGAGAAATCAACTTCTCTTTTCAGGGGATCACATTCTCCCCCATATAACTACCAATGTAAGTTACCATGTGCAGTCAGGGGACAACCCCCTCGGAGATTACTTGTATTCCTTGCATAAGCTTGAGAACTTGCCGGCTGAGAAGATCCTTCCGGCTCATGAAGATATATTCGCGGATATTCGGGGCAGAATAACGGAGTTGACAGAGCATCATAATAATCGCGAGGCGGAAATCCGGCAAGCTATTCTTGAAGGACATCGGAGCGCTTACGAGATTTCTTCCCAAATAACCTGGAATGTTCCTGATTTCAACTGGAATAATTTGCCTCCCCTACATAAGCGCATTGCAGTTATGGAGACAATTGCCCATCTCGAATGTATGCGTTGGGAAGGGAAAGTTCAAAGAATCATTGAAGACGAATTCATTATGTTCAAACCCTGTTAAAAAAAGAGGATACAGCTAAGTCGGGTAACACTGGCGGCTAAACGCTTTGCCTCAATGATTCCTTTGCTTTTAGGGATTACTCTCATCTCCTTTATGGTCATCCATTTAGCCCCTGGAGCACCAACGGGTCTCCAGACCGATCTGAACCCCAAGATTACAGCCGAAGCCAGGGCCCGGCTGGAGAAGATTTACGGGCTGGATAAACCCCTGCATACCCAGTATCTTTTGTGGCTTAAACGTTTGATTGTCCTGGATCTCGGCAATTCTTTTTCAATGGACGGAAGACCTGTCACAGATAAGATCATCGAAAGGATCCCCATCACCATCCTTATAAATGCCCTTTCTATGTTTTTGATCATCTTGATAGCTGTCCCCATAGGCGTTATTTCTGCCAGCTACCAGGACTCCTTTTTTGACAAGTTTACAACGGTTTTCGTTTTTGTGGGATTCGCAGTTCCAACCTTCTGGCTCGCATTGCTCTTGATGATCCTATTCGGGGTAAACCTGGGCTGGCTGCCTATATCCGGTTTAAAATCGCTGAATTACGAGTATCTGCCGGCATTTGGGATGATTATGGACAGGGCAAAACACCTGATACTTCCTATCTTTGTTTCTGCTTTTGGGGGATTAGCAGGACTTTCCAGATACACAAGGTCCAATATGCTGGAGGTAATCAGGCAGGATGACATAATGACAGCCCGATCAAAGGGTTTGAAGGAAAGGGTGGTAATATTTAAACATGCCCTGAGGAATGCCCTGTTGCCTGTTATAACAATTTTGGGTCTATCGGTCCCGGGATTAATCGGCGGAAGCGTAATCTTTGAGACTATCTTTGCCATACCAGGGATGGGACAGTTGTTCTATATGAGCGTTATGGCAAGGGATTACCCTGTGATAATGGGTATCCTGGTTATTGGAGCTGTACTTACCCTGCTGGGTAACCTTATTGCCGATATATCCTATGCATTGGCTGACCCACGGATAAAGATAGCTAAGTAAAGGTTCATGAGGATTCAAGGATTCAAGGGGTCTAGGATTCAAGGGGGTAAGAGAAAGAAGGCAAGATGGAAAGAGAAACTCCAGGACGTCTTTTTTGGCACAGATTCAGGAGGAACAGGCTTGCTATAACCGGGGCTATGATTGTCATTCTCCTTTTCTTTTTTGCTGCTTTAGCTCCATATATATCCCCTTATGATATAGGCGATATAAATACCAAAAATGCCCTGCAAGCCCCAAGTAGAGATCATTTACTGGGAACTGATCAACTGGGAAGGGATGTGCTGAGCCGGATGATATGGGGGTCGCGTATATCCCTTTTAGTCGGATTTGTGGCTGTTGGAATTGCTATTGTCATCGGCACCTTCCTTGGCGCCCTGGCAGGTTTTTATGGTAAATGGGTGGATAACGTGATAATGCGGTTTGTGGATATAATGCTCTGTTTTCCTACTTTCTTCCTGATCCTTGCAGTAATCGCTATCCTTGAACCCAATATATGGAATATTATGATTGTAATTGGAGTTACTTCCTGGATGGGAGTAACGCGTCTTGTGAGGGCTGAATTTTTGAGCCTTAAAGAGAGGGATTTTGTAAGGGCTGCAAGTGCCACGGGTGCGAAAAATTCCAGGATAATCTTTCTCCATATCTTACCCAATGCCTTATCGCCCATATGGGTATCTGCTACCCTGGGGGTTGCTGCGGCAATCCTTACGGAATCTGCATTGAGCTTTCTAGGCATAGGGGTTCAGCCCCCCACACCCAGTTGGGGGAATATCCTGACCGCAGGAAAGGATAACATAGAAATTGCCTGGTGGCTATCTCTTTACCCTGGATTGGCGATTCTCATTACGGTGCTGGGATACAATCTTCTGGGAGAAGGTATAAGAGATGCCATAGACCCAAGATTGACGGCTTCGTAAAAAGTCCATCTGCGGCGTTGCCTGCCTGTGCCCTGCACGCAGACAGGCACTGCATCCTTCGTCGTTGCAGCGTACCCCTAAGTACGCTTCACTCCTTCGGATTTGCGCGCCTTGCATCTGGAGCTTTTTACTTTGCCATCCCAATTTTGACTTTTTAAGAGTTCATCAAGATTGAAAACTTAGATTATATCCGATCCTGTTTGTCTATATGTCTTTCAATTCTTTTATTACTGTGTTATTCATAGAAGACCTTTAAAAAAACTATGGTAACTATTCTTGACCTTCCTCAGTCAGTGACCATTGTAGAGGTAGGCCCGAGGGATGGCCTGCAAAATGAAGGTATAGAAGTCTCTACCGACCAAAAAATACATCTGGTAAACTGTCTGTCCCAAACTGGTCTAACCCGAATAGAGGTTACCTCCTTTACCCATCCATCATGGATTCCCCAATTAAAAGACGCTGAATCGGTGATGAATCAGGTTCATAGGGAAGAAGGTGTGTCTTATAGTGCGTTGGTCCCCAACAAAAGGGGCTATGAGCGGGCCATGGAATGCCAGGTAGATGAGCTGGTGCTTCTGGTGTCTGCCAGCGAGACCCACAATCTAAGAAACGTCAATCGTGCTATTTCTGAATCCTTAAAAGATATAGAGGAAATATCTCTAGATGTTCCCAAAGACAGGGTAAGGATGCGCGGGGTTATTGCCATGGCATTTGAATGCCCTTTTGAGGGCAAAAGCTCCATTGACCGGGTTATAGACATTGGCAAAGAGCTTAAGAGAATGGGAGCATACGAAATAGTCTTAGCCGATACCGCTGGGTTAGCCAACCCTGCCCAGGTGTATGAGGTTTTCTCAAAAGTTGCCCATGAATTGACCGGGACATCTCTAGCCGGCCATTTTCATAATACTTATGGTCTTGGCATGGCCAATGTGTTTGCTTCGTTACAGTGTGGAGTACGTGTTTTCGACGGCTCCATAGGGGGTTTGGGAGGATGTCCCTATATACCTGAAGCATCGGGGAACATAGCTACCGAGGACATTGTATACATGATGGAAACAATGGGCATTGAAACAGGTATAGAGCTAAATAGCCTTTTGGAATGCAGTAAATTGACTGAGGGATTGGTGCAAAAACCGTTAACCAGTTATTTATCAAAACAAAAAAGGATAAAGTATTAGATATAGGGGGGGGGTATAATGTCAGATATGTCCGAGATAGAGAAGACAGCAAGGGAAAACAGAGATCATTGGCTGAAGGAAGAAGAAGGGCTCTATGCCCACAGGCAGGAGGCATACGATGTTGGTGGACAAAAGCAGCTTGATAGATTGGCAAAACAGGGGAAAAAGCCTGTTAGACACTTAATTGACCGGTTGATTGATCCCGGCACAGAATTCTTTGAAGTGGGTATAGATGCCGGGTTCGAGATTGGATACCCGGAACAGCCCCACATACCAGGGGGTGGTTTGGTTACGGGAGTGGGCAGGATTCACGGTAAGGACTGCATGATCTTCGGAAACGAGAGCAGGATGACAGCAGGGACATACTATCCTATAACCTTGAAGAAACATATACGTGCCCAGAGGATCGCTGAAGAATGCGGTCTGACCTGTGTATATATCGCTGATTCGGGCGGTATCTTTTTGCCCATGCAAGAGGGGTGCTTTGCAGATGAGGGAATGTTTGGCTCCATGTTTTACAATATGTGCAATATGTCTGCCAGGGGGATCAAACAATATACCCTAAGTACCGGTGGCAACACCGCAGGAGGTGCCTATATAGTCTATCTTGCTTGTGAATCAATAATGATCGAAAAGATGGCATTTGCCTTTCTGGCAGGTCCACCCATGGTCAAATCGGCCATAGGCGAAGACGTAAGCATGGAAGATCTAGGGGGAGCCTATGTTCATACAAAGCATTCGGGAGGCTGCGACCACTTTGTGAAAAGCCAGGCGGAAGGCATTGAGAAGCTAAGAGAATTGATCAAATTTGACCCGCCCCAGAAGACACATATCGACCGCCGAGAGATTAAAGAGACTAAAGTTCCTGTGGAAAAACTCTATGAGATACTGCCAAGAGACACCTACAGGGCTATAAATGTAAGAGAAGTAATCAAGTGCATTGCAGATGACAGTTATTTCTCAGAATATAAAAAGGAGTATAAAACAGGCCGGGGTGATACAATCGTCTGTGGCAAAATGTGGCTGAAGGGCATTCCGGTGGGGGTTATAGCCTCCAATGGGGTAGGGGTAATCTTTATCGAAGCAGCCAGAAAGGCGGCGGAATGGATGATCCGCTGTGGAAACGATAAAACCCCCCTGCTCTTTATCCAGAACGCCCCTGGATATATGGTGGGCAAACAGGAAGAATGGGGAGGAATCGGCAAATATGGGGCGGATATGGTTCGTACGTGCAGTACTGTTCAGGTACCGAAGATCCAGTGGGTTATAGGACCTGACCACGGAGCCGCCAATTATGGCATGTGTGGCAGGGCATATAAACCAAGGTTTTCCTTCCAGACGATGCGTGCCAGGACTTCTGTTATGTCCGGAAGGACAGCGGCCTTTATCCTCACCAGCCTTGAAAGAAAGAAGGCAGAAGCAGCAGGCAGGGAGATGGATGAAGAAGAGGTGGCAAGATTTGATGCTACGATGAGAGAAAAGTATGATAGAGAGGCTCACCCCTTTTTTACCGGGGCGCGTCTATTCCACGACGGTGTAATTGCCCTAAAAGAGTCCAGGGATTTTCTGGCAAGGGCTTTTGAACTGGCTTTACATAAACCAATTCCAGATTCTGTCTTTGGGAACTTAAAGTTTTAGTTGCAACTTGGCATATAATCCTGTAACCTTATAACTTGAATCATTGTTATTTAAGGAGGAATGAAGATGCCAGATATCCTGTTAAAAGAAGAGAAGGATGGTATTCTGACCTTAACTCTCAATCGCCCTGAAGCGATGAACTGCTTTAATTTTGCCCTTCTTAATGAACTCAATGCCGCTATTTCTGAGGCAAATTTCGATTCTGACCTTCGGGTCATAATCATTACCGGGGCAGCAGGAGAAAAAAAGGCGGCCTTTTGTACAGGAGCCGATCTCGTTGAGAGAAGAACCATGTCAGAAGACGATGTCAAGAGGTTTATTCATACCATCAGTTCCACATTTTCTAATGTTCAAAATGTAAAGGCACCGGTTATCGCAGCCATTAACGGTTTTGCCTTCGGTGGGGGATTAGAGCTGGCTCTGGCCTGCGATATAAGAGTAGCCTCTTCCAATGCGGTCATGGGATTGACAGAAACCAGTCTGGCCATTATCCCAGGCGCAGGCGGTACCCAACGTTTGCCCAGGGTTGTAGGTATATCAAAGGCCAAAGAGCTTATATACACAGCAAAACGTATTACTGCGGATGAGGCTTTAGCCTGCGGTTTGGTAAACCATGTAGTGGAGCCCGATAAGTTGATGGACACCTGTATGGAGATAGCCCACAAGATTGCTGAGAACGGCCCTATCGCTGTGCAGCAGGCAAAATTTGCCATCAATAAAGGGATGGAGTGCAGCCTTGATATTGGTCTGGGCATAGAAGCCCGGGCTTATGCCATAACAATACCCACAGAAGACCGTATTGAAGGGCTTAATGCCTTTAAAGAGAAGCGGAAACCGGAATACAAGGGCAGATGAAGACTGACCTTCGTCCTCTAACAGCAAGCTTAAGCTTGCTGTTGCTAAGCTTGCTGTTGCCGAAATCAGAACACAAAGGCAGATAAAAGACTGATGAGGAGGTTTGAATTATGGAATTGAAATACCCTAAAAAGGTCAGGCTAGGGGATATAACCGTGCGAGATGGGTTTCAGCATGAAGAACACTTCATACCTACAGAGGCAAAGCTCTTTTACCTGGAAGAGTTAATCCTGTGCGGCTTCAAACGCCTGGAGGTAACCAATTTTGGGAATCCCAAAGGGATGCCCCAGTTCAAAGACTCAGATGAGTTAATGAAACAGTTGCGGGGAAGCAAGAAATTAGCGAAGGCCGGTATTAACTGGGAGGAAATAGAACTCACAGTGGTCACCATAAGGGAACAGGCAGTGGACAGGGCAATTGAAGCCAGGAAAGAGGGCTGGGGGCCAGACCGTATCCTTATGATGGTCTCTACAGATGAACATCACCACTTTGCCAACTCCGGCACATCGCTGCCGGCATATTGGAAAGAGGCCGAACGGTGCATAAAAAAGGCAGCAGATGCAGGGATCAAGATGTGCGGTTGCGTCAGCACCATCTGGGGAAGCCCTATCTCCGGGCCTACAAAACTGGAAGATGCTGTGGAATTCTCTAAACGATGGCTGGATATAGGCGCTGCAGATATAGAACATGCGGACCACGACGGTTCAGCGCCTCCGAATCAGGTCTACCGTTATTATTCCATGGTTTTGGATGCTATGCCGAATACAGACCTCCACGTGGGCCACTTTCATGTAACACGGGGTTGGGGACTGGCCAATGTATTGGCTGCCCTTCAGACTGGTATTGACATATTTGAGGGAACCATTGGCGGCCTGGGAGGCCAGCCTGCCAACTTCATAGATGGCGTTCCTGTTACAGGGACCGGGGCATATTACTACAAGGACCCTAACGTGGTTGGTTTGACTACCATGGAGGACATGGCGGTCATGATGGACGAAATGGGTATAGAGATCGGGATAAATGTAGATCGTCTCCTGGAGTTGGGCACCATTATGGAGAAGACCATAGGCCGTCGCCTCCGTTCTGAAGCGATCCTGAACGGCAGGATTCCCAAAAAGCCCAGAGAGGAATTTAAACGAAAAGGATTGGCAAAAGTCAAAGAAAAACTGGGCGAAAAGCCCAATCAGATTTATCCTGATGGCTGGCCGGAGAAAGCTCAATATAGAGGCTAAAAATGACAAGGCTCAAATATCAAATCAAGCTCAAAACCCAAATGCCGAAACAAGGGTTCATTGAGTTCGTTGGATTAACCCAACAATTATAAGAAATATAGGAAATATGAATCTTTTTTGACATTTGGGTTTGAAAACCGTTTTGCATATGCACTTTATTATAAACATCAACCTTTTTCAATGGAGGGGATGAGATGTCAATGAAAGAGAGTGCAGCAAATTTCTGTAAGAATGTCTGCCCAGTTTGTACGACAGCCAGGAAAAAACAAAAGGGCGCTGCTTATTGGTTTGTCAAGAACGTAGATCGAAAGGTTTGCCCTTTTTGCAAGTCTTATGAAAGTGTATACGGCAGACTTGCATATGAGCCAGAACCGAAAGATGAAATTTAAGCAACAGCCTGAAGTAAAGGGGTTATTAAATTTAGCCTTATTATATGCGCAAGGGTTTGCATCCAGGTAGCGGGAAAGGGAGTTTTGAATCTCATTTCATTCAAAGGAGGTAGTTCAGCATGGATTTTGAGTTTACCAAAGAAGAAAAGGCGTTACAGGAAGAGGTTCGTGAATTTATGAAAAAAGAGTCAACCCCGGAGATGTTGAAGGAAACCGAAGACATGGGTGACATCTACGGTGGACCTGAGGGTCGAAAGATTATCCAGAAGATGGCGGCAAAGGGATGGCTCACCCCTACATGGCCAAAAGAATACGGTGGCCTGGGAGTGTCCGATGTTGCAAGTTACATGATCCGAGAAGAGATGGGTTATCATGGTCTGCCTTTCGGTTTTGTGGCTGCCCATATGGCAGGTCCTACGATTCTTCGATTTGGAAGTGATGAGATGAAAAAGAAGTGGCTGCCACGAATCGCAAGTGGGGAACTGGAATTTGCCCTTGGATATACAGAACCTCAGGCAGGATCAGACCTTTCTGCATTAAATCTTCGGGCTGAAGACAAAGGTGATTACTTTCTGTTAAACGGAAACAAGTTGTTCAATACCAGTTGTCATATTGCAGACTGCCACTGGCTTGCTTGCAGAACTGACTTTGATGTAGCAAAGCACAAAGGTGTTTCAATGATGATAGTGGATTTGAAGAGTCCCGGTATTACCATAAGCCCCCTTATCACCATGGCTGGTTGGCAGACAAACGAGGTTGTCTACGAAGATGTTCGTGTCCCTAAGGAAAACCTGGTGGGTGAAAAGAACAAAGGGTTCTATTACCTGATGGCGGCTCTGGATTTTGAGAGGATGTTTCCTCTTGGAAGGTACCACCGTGTCTTCGATGAATTGGTCGAATACACAAAAAAAACAATAGTAGACGGGAAAACTCTGTCCAAAGACCCATTGATACGTCAAAAGCTGGCACAGCTTTCCACCGAAATTGAGGTTACGCGACTTCTTTACTATCAACTCGCCCATATCCTGGATAAGGGAGGCATCCCCAACTATCAGTCGTCAATGGAAAAGACCTTTGCCACAGAGTGTGCCCAACGAATTGTCAATGTGGGGATGGATATTTTGGGTCTCTATGGTCAAATTAAGGAGGGTTCCAAATGGGCTCAATTGAAAGGGAAGGTGGAAAAATTCTATCGAACCAGTATTGTGGAGACAATTTACGCGGGAACCTCTGAGATACAGAGAAACATTATTGCCCAGAGAGGATTGGGCTTGCCGAGATAACTATCTGAATCTGTGGGTTTTATTCTAAACTGCTGAAGGAGGAAATAAGCATGGATTACGATTTAAATGAAGAACAGGAATTATTGAAAAAAGCGGCCAAAGGCTTTCTCTCTAAGGAATGCAAGCCTCTATTCGTGAGGGAGATGGAGGAGAATCCCCATGGGATTACACCCGAACTCTGGCAAAAGATGGCGGAGCTTGGATGGATGGGATTGATATTCCCTGAGGAATACGGTGGTATTGGTGGAAGTTATCTTGATCTGATGGTGCTCCTTGTTGAAATGGGATATTCCTGTCTGCCAGGACCTTTCTTCTCTACGGTTATTTTAGGCGGAATGACCCTCATGGAGGCAGGAAATGAAGAGAAAAAGCAGAAGTTACTGCCAGGGATCGCAGAAGGCAAGATATTTGTTACCCTGGCGCTAACTGAGGCAATTGCAGGGTATTCGCCCGAAAGGATAGCAGTGAAGGCGGAAAAAGACGCCGATGATTTTGTAATCAATGGAACAAAACTCTTTGTCCCGGACGCCCATCTTGCCAATTATATCATCTGTGTTGCAAGGACAAAAGAAGGTGAAAACAAAGAAGACGGAATTACCCTCTTTCTAGTAGATGCAAAGAGCCAGGGGGTAGTGATTACTCCCCTCAAAACATTTGCCGGAGATAAACTGAATGAAGTCGTTTTCAACAACGTAAAGGTTCCTAAAGGAAACATCCTGGGTGAGCTGGACAAGGGTTGGCCAATTGTGAAAAAGGTCCTTCAAAAGGCAGCAATCGCCAAGTGTGCGGAGATGGTTGGAGGAGGTCAACGGGCACTGGAGCTGGCAATAGAGCAGGTTAGCGAGAGGGAGCAGTTCGGTGTGAAGGTAGGAAGTTTTCAGGCCGTTCAGCACCATTGTGCAAATATAGTAACCTATCTCGATACATCCAGATTAATGACCCATCAGGCAGCGTGGAGAATAAGCGAAGGCTTGTCTTGTGAAAGGGAGATTGCCATGACCAAGGCATGGGTAACCGATTCCTGTCGCAGCCTTGTTGCACTTGCGCATCAAGCTGTCGGAGGTACAGGTTTTATGGAAGAACACGACCTCCAACTCTATTTCAGAAGGACTAAGGCGGCAGGGGTGTATTTCGGAAATGCCGATTTTCATCGTGAGGCATTGGCTGATGTGATGGGACTGTAACACGGTGTTCCACAAGCTGGAGTTTAGACTGTAGGCTGAAGGCTGTTAGTCACTGCGCTGACCTAATTAGGTTTTTAGGCTGAAGGCTACAGCCTACAGTCTACAGCCTATCGTTCTTCGCAGTTACGTCACGCCTCGTTTATCTTCCGTGCCATTTCAATGAGTGCGTCTTCAGGAGCGACTTTAAAAAAATCCCGTACCCCCATGAACATGGCATCGATGGGGTCTCCTTCTCCGGTGGATGGTTGTAAAATGATGTGGGAATGGGCAACCTGTTGCCCACGGATAAATACGGTTACGAATGCAGGATCAAATACCTTTTTGATCTTGCGGGCAATCTTCGTTGCGGCTATAAATAGACGGCCTGCCTCTTCATCCTCCAGTTCATAATAATGGACCACATGACGCTTGGGAATCACCAGGGAGCGGCCGGGTATGATTTCACCATCATTTTTTATGACCTGTCCGATATCAACTATCACAAGGGTTAAATCGTCCTCATAGAGCTTTAGATACTTTTCCTCACCCTTCACCATTCTGCAGAAAAGGCAGTCATCCTTGTAGTCTGTCATCTCTTTAGCTACCTCCTATTTCTTTCTTTGTAACTACTCAGGCACAAAGTTGCAAAGGCACATAGGCACAAAGCAGAGGGTAACATGACTTTGTGCCTCTGTCACTCTGTGCCTCTGTGCCTCAAGCCATCGGCTTTAGCCGATGGTAGTTGACACCCATTACATCGCTTATACAAATCTTCTAACTCTATTTCATTGTAATGCATCCCGATATCTCTAACGGAATGCGCATCGCTGTTTTCAAGCATAATAAGATCATACTTTCTGGCTACCTCTCTTACTTTATCCTCTTGAAGCTGCCATGCTGCGTTCTTGATCTCAATTCCGTGGATTTTATCACCCTCTTCTTTTAAGAATTCTCTGAAATGACCTCCGAAAAAAGGGTGGGCACAAAACCTGAATACAGCATTATTGGGAAGGTACAACTCCACCACATGCTCTCTATGGAGGGAAATCTCCTGTCCAGGAATGATCAAAATCTCACCAGGAAAATGAAGATCTGCTACCTCTTTTACCCTAAATCCATAATCTTTTTTATCATGATCGGTGACTGCGATCCCATCCAGTCCCCGTTTCTTTACCTGTCGGATAATTTTTCTTACCGTGTCTACCATGGGGATAGAGTCCCCGGTTGACTCGAGACAATGGGTATGGAGATCAATCTTTATCTTCAATTGAATAGTCTTTCACCCTTAAAATAACTCTTTCATATAAGTATTTGGTTCTTCTCCCCTTTAGTAGGGGTAGGGTTATCCCTGCCCCTACAGGGCAACCACAAGGGATTGCCCCTACCCTTTGACCCCTTGAATCCTTGAACCCTTGAACCCTCAAGCTATCGGCTTTAGCCGATAGTAGCTGACATACGCTCGGAAGCAATAATTGCAGCTCCAAGAGCACCAACTATCTGGGGCTCACGAGGGACAAGGAGCCTGGTTTCTATCCTCTCTTCAATAGCACGTACAACCCCACTATTCTTCGCTACCCCCCCTGACATTACCACCTTTTCCCTCAAACCTACCTGCCCTACCATACCTACAATGCGTCTGGCAATAGCATGGGCAATACCTGCCGCAATATCGGCCTTTTTATGACCCTGGGCAAATAAGGATATAACCTCTGATTCAGCAAATACGGTACACATGCTGCTTACCTCTACCTTCTCCTTAGAGGCAAAAAACAAATCGCCCATCTCTCCAATATCAACCGAGAGAGCTAAAGCCATTACCTCTAAAAACCGGCCTGTTCCGGCAGCACACTTGTCGTTCATGACAAAGTTGATCACTCTACCGTTGTCACCAATTCCTATTACCTTACTGTCCTGACCGCCAATATCAATAACTGTATGAACTTCGGGGAAAAGCCTTGCAGCTCCCCGTGCATGGCATGTTATCTCAGTCACTTCGGCATCAGCCTCCGCAACAGCCCCTCTTCCATAGCCTGTCCCCAATATATAGCTTACATCACTTTTCTTCAGACCGGCGGATTTAAGGGCACTCTCTATGGACTCATCAGCGGCGCCCTTATAGTAGTGCCCGCTTCGCATAATGTCGTATGACAGAATTCCCCCATCTCCATCCAGTATCACCGTCTTCGTACAGAGGGAACCCACATCTACGCCAACCACTATAGCCATCCTTTTACCTTCTCCTTGAATCTATCATTTCGTATAACGCCTGAAGCCTTGTTTCTATCTGAGCATCTGAAATCATAGCTGAATCAATCATGTCTCCTTCAATAATTACCCCGGGAATCCCGTACTTTTTATCCAACACATCTATTACCTCCGGTTGAGCAAGGTTCATTACCCTGCATGTCTTGGAGGAGAACATGATCAATCCGTCAAGGGAGTAGTCATCAATCAGCTTACCTATCAAGTCTATTGTTCCCTTAGGAGAGAAGGTATAAACCAGATGACTTTCCATACCATAATACAGATCCGCCCAGCTCTCAACCGGATGTTCAGGGTCAATCAGTTCCGGATGGGGGAAAAACTCCCAGGGGTATCTTCCACAGAGGACAACTGCGCCATGAGGTGTAAATTTGCGCATAAATTTGCCTAAAAATGCCCAGGGAAGCCAACCATCCCAATATAGCCGGTATTTCTCTCCATCCGGTGCTATTGCAGGGATACCCTTTTCTCTCCTTTCCTGTAATTCTTTCAAGAGTTTCTCATAATAGGTGATACCTGCAGGATTTCCCATCAAATAGAAAACAGGCGCAATACTTACACCATAGTCCCAGAGTGTCCAACGAGAGGGTTTGTCCTTAAAAAATTCCCAACACTGATTTCTGAGTGTAGCTACTTTTTTGAGTACACTTAATATCTCACTCATTCGATCATAATCGAAGGGCTTTCCGCATACCTCCTCAATAGTCGGTATGACAACCTCTTTAAATTGCCTGTAAACGAATTCTCTCACTCTGGGCATGTCTTCTATATTTGCAACAGCAGGAAGATCAATAGGCAAAACTCGAACTCCAAATCTTCGATGAAGCCCTTCAGCATAATGGGACATTTCAGGGCAGAGGCGACCTGCCACCATCAAATCAGGCATAGGAAGTATTGCCTGTGGATTTATGGGTATCCCTCTGGCTACGGCTTCGCCCATCCCCATGTGAAGCCGATGATATGAGCATGTTTCAGGAAGGTCTCCTGCCATCTCTGCTACCTTTAAGACTTCTTCTCCTGCCCCTATGCCGCCACAGTATGCGGAATAACCGGCCATAAAGTGGCATTTCATACCCATTGCATAGGCAAATATGAATGTGGGACCCGATGCCCATGCCACCAACTCTCCTCTCTCCTTGGCTGTCCTCAGGTCAGCCCAGTGTTTATCTACCAACGGTCTGATCTCATTCGTTGTTTGGAGCCGATTTACCTTATACTTTACGTCCATTACACACCTCCTATTGTCTCTGCAAATGACTGCAACCTGGTCTTTACACCTTCCAGAGAGATAATCTCGTGTTCCATCTCTATCATCACCTCAGGTACCCCCTCTTCCGCCATCTTGCTCCTGAAGTCAGGGTAATAACAGGTGTGAGGAGGACAGTACTTTACTCGAACACTGATAATACCTTTAGCATCATTATCCCTCATCCTCTTTATGGCCTCATCACCCCAATGGATATCCCAAACCCCTTTGGTAGGACAGAGAGGGGTTTTGGTAAGATAACGATCAGCAAGGGCCTTCAATGGATTACCATTAAGATTGACTGGATTCGCAAAATATCTTGAACCGATATAGAGATCATCATCAGGGACAATCATCCCCAGATCCTCTATCAGGTCAAGGATGTCAAATTGAAGGGTCTGACAGAGGCAGCCGACAGGGATAACCTTAATCCTTTCTTTTTGGGCTTTGACACTCTTTTCTTCCATCCCTTTAATAAGCTCTGTCAGCAATTCATTGTGGTCTTCTTTGGGCATCAACATGCTCGACCATACAATCTGCATGACCTCTTTTGCCTTTAATATCTCCGGTTTTGCCCGTCGTATTTCATAGACCCTTTCCATAAGGCTGCGGTTCTTATTGTATATCTCAATGCTCTTCTTGAGACTATCATCGCTTATCATTTTGCCGGTGAAGTCTTCTAACGATGTCTTAAAAGATTCCAATTCTTTTAGTGCAAAATCCCTTGTGGGATCGCCGGGATAGATGGCAGGAAGGTATAAAATCTTTTGGTAGGCAGGCTTAAAATGCCTCTCCATAATAAAGGGAAACTCTCCGGCTTGCAGGCATTGCCTTATATGAAAGACAAACCCGTCCATAAAACTGAGTTTTCCTCTCACTGCATCATCAACGAAGCTTCTTGTAATACCACAGTCATAGGGTGGTACATGAGCATGCCCCCACGTTACCGGTTCGTTGCCTCTCCATATTACTACCGGAATCAGATCGGCTGCATGAACTATCTCTTCCGGAACGTGCATCGGGAAGCATCCAATAATCTTCTTATTCTTACGCTCCTTAAGTCCGGCAACATAGGCGTAAGGATCTGATGTGACCTCTGCAATCTTACTCAATACTCTTTCCATACTACACCCCTTTCTTTCACCTTGTTTATCTGATTTCAGAAATACTCTCCCCGCTCTACCTTCTTCTTATCCCGTCTATCGTCTCGAATAACGCCTCGAGCCTGGTGTCTATCTGAGAATCGGAAATCATGGATGCATCAACCATGTCAGCCTCAATAACAACTCCGGGTACGCCATGCCTCTTATATAATACATCCATCATATCCGGCTGAGACAAGTTCCAAAGCCTGCATGACTTGGAGGAAAACATGATCATTCCATCAAGTGAGTATTCCTCTATCAGGTCGCTTATAAGCTCAAGGGACCCCTTTGGGGCTTTGTTGGAAAAGCATCGGGGGCTATCCTCGCCCCAAAATGCATCGACAAAGGATTCCAGGGGATGCTCAGGATCGAGCCGTTCAGGATGCATGAAAAATTCCCAGGGATATCTTCCACATATGCAAACAGCCCCATTCGGGATCAGTTTGCGCATAAATTTGCCCAAAAAGGCCCATGGTATCCAACCATCCCAGTACAGCCGGTACTTCTCTCCATCCGGGGCTATCGCCGGAATGTTCTTTGCTCTCCTTTCCTGCAGCTCTTTTAGGAGTTTCTCATAATAGGTAATGCTTTCAGGTTTTCCCATCAAATAGAAGACCGGCGCAATGCTGACACCATAATCCCAGAGTGTCCAACGAGATGGCTTATCCTTAAAAAACTCCCAACACTGATTTCTTATAGTGGCCGCCTTTTTTAGTACAGTCAATATCTCACTCAAGTGATCATAATCAAAGGGCTTGCCGCATACCTTTTCAAAAGCCGGGATAATAACTTCTTTAAATTGCCTGTAAACAAATGCCTTAACTCTCGGCACATCCTCCTTTGCGTAAGCAATGGGAAGCTCAACAGTAACAACAGGAACGTTCATCCTTCGGTAAAGTCCCTCAGCATAATGGGACATCTCCGGGCATAAACGACCGGATACCATTAAATCAGGCATTGGAAGTATTGCCGCCGGGTTTATCTCTATCCCCTGCTTGATGGCTTCAGCCATGCCCATGTGAAGCCGATGATAGGAACACGACTCAGAAAGCTCCCCTGTCGCTTCAGCCACCTTCAGAACCTCGTCAGCAGCTCCTATTCCACCACAGTATGCAGCATAACCGGCCATAAAGTGGGATTTCATGCCCATGGCATAGGGGATTATAAAAGTGGGGCCTGATGCCCAGGCTACTTTTTCTCCTCTTTCCTTGGCTGTTCTGAGGTCAGCCCAGTGCTTATCCACCATGGGTCTAATATCATTAGTTGTCACAAGCCGATTTACTTTGTATTTTATGTCCATTATACACCTCCTATTGTCTCTGCAAATGACTGCAACCTGGTCTTTATGCCTTCCAGAGACATAATCTCGTGTTCCATCTCTATCATTACCTCAGGCACACCCTCTTCCACCATCTTGCTCTTGAAATCAGGATAATAACAGGTGTGAGGGGGACAGTACTTTACCCGAATACTGATAATACCTTTGGCATTATTATCCCTCATCTTCTTTATGGCCTCATCACCCCAATGGATGTCCCAAACCCCCTTTGTCGGACAGAGAGGGGTTTTGGTAAGATAACGATCAGCCAGCGCCTCTATCGGGCTGCCATTAAGGTTTGCTTTGTTTGCAAAGTATCTTGAACCAACGTATAAATCATCATCAGTAATAATCATCCCCAGATCCTCTATCATGTCAAGGATGTCAAACTGCAAGGTCTGACAGAGACAACCAACTGGGATAACCTTAACCCTTTCTCCTTTGCTTTCTACAGTCTTTCCCTCCATGTCCTTAATGAGCTCTTTCAGCAATTCATTATGATCTTCCTTGAGCATCAACATGCTGGACCATACTGTCTGCATTACCTCTCTTGCCCTTAATATCCCCGGTTTTTCTCTCCTTATTTCATAGACCCTTTCCAGGAGGCTGCGGTTTTCATTGTATATCTCGATACTCTTCTTGAGACTGTCATCGCTTATCTTCTTGCCTGTAAAGTCTTCGAGTGAGGTCTTGAAGGACTCCAAATCATCCAGCAAGAATGACCTCACCGCCTCTCCCTCATAGATGGGAGGCAGGTACAGAACCTTCTGATAGGCTGGTTTTACATTCCTCTCTATGATCAGGGGAAACTCTCCAACCTGCAAACACTGTCTTACATGAAAGACCATCCCATCCATAAAATTCAGCTTCCCTCTTACAGCATCATCGACAAAGCTTCTTGTAATACCGCAGTCATAAGGCGGTACGTGGGCATGCCCCCATGTTACCGACTCGTTGCCTCTCCATATCACCACCGGGATCAGATCGGCTGCGTGGACTATCTCTTCCGGAACATACATGGGAAAGCACCCGATGACCTTTTTTCCTGTACGCTCCTTAAGCCCAGTAACATAGGCATAAGGATCTGATGTGACCTCTGTAATCTTACTCAATACTCTTTCCATACTGCACTCCTTTCTTTCACCTTGTTTATCTGTAACTACTCAGGTTCAAAGTTCCAAGGTTCAAGGTTAGAGAGCAATGAAGATAGCCAACCGTGAACCGTGAACCTGACAACCTGAGTAGTTAAGTTTATCTTATAGTCAATTCAGGAAATAAGCTTCTAGCATTTATCAGCCTTTGCACATAGGGGGCTCCCTGGGCAAAGACCCATGTCCTTGCATCCCTGAACATACGCTCTACAGGGTGTCGTTTTGTACAGCCAAAACCCCCATGAACCTCCACTGCCAGGTTAGTAGCCTTCAGGAGCAATTGGGATGCAAATGCCTTGGCAGATGCGGTCTCGGCGCTGTGTTTTACCTTCTTGTCAGCGAGTATTGCCGCCTTGTAGACAAGGAGTCGGGCTGCTTCAATCTCAGTAGCAATATCGCCCAGGGAGAAGCTGACCATCTGATACTCACCTATAGGGTGACCGAAGGCATGCCTGCTCTTAGCATATTTAACAGCCTCTTCAAGGGCTGCTCTTGTCAGTCCAACAAAACCGGCAGCCAGGGTAGTTCTGGTCTCATCAAGGGTGGATAGGGCATACTTAAGCCCTTTCCCTTCTTCACCAACCAGTTGTTCCTTCGGAAGCACACAATCCTTAAATAGCACCTCTTCATCCTGGTGCCCTCTGCATCCCATAGTCGGGACCTTTTCTATAACTGAATAACCGGGTGTCCCCTTTTCTATCACAAATGCGCTGATACCCCTTGCTCCCCTGGAAGGATCGGTCTTTGCCATAACCACTCCCCAATCTGCAGCATGGGCAAAGCTCATATACCTCTTTCTCCCATTGAGAACATACTTGCCGTTTTTCATCTCGGCAACGGTTTCAAGGGCACTGGCATCGGAACCCACACCGGGCTCGGTAAGACCAAAGGCGCCAAATGCCTCTCCTCTGGCTACAGGTGCCACATACTTTTTCTTCTGTTCTTCGTTGCCGCCAGCCAGAATAGTCGTTGGTGCCAGGCCGGGCGCCTCCATAAGCATTCCGGCCATGGCAGACTGAGAGACATATGTAATCTCCTCAGCAGCTATGCATATATCCAATATAGGCCATGCAGTGCCATCGTACTCCTTTGGTATATACATTGCCATATATCTATGGGGGGGCTGCCCCATCTTTTTTATCAGGTCCCAGGGCATTTCGTCCTTTTCGTCAATCTCAGCAGCTATGGGTGCAACCTCTCTCTTGCCAAATTCCCCTGCCTGTCGTTTAATCTCTTCCTGTTCCGTTGTCAGATCGAAACAAATAGACATTGTTTTCCTCCTTTCAGTGAGACCTTTGTAAAACCTGCCGAGAGCTTTGAAGAAGTCCCCTGAGAGCGAACATCTTGCAAAAGTTCACAGCGGTCAGCTATCAGCATTCAGTAATTATTTTTCCAAAGCCCGAAGTTGTCTTATTCCGGAGTATAACTTATATAATCTTCCTGATCCCTGTAAAGTGCTTGTAGCGAGCTTACCCCGTTAGAGAAGGAATCTCTAACTGGGCTTAGATGGGGCAAAAGATGTATGCTGAAGCGAAAAGGGGTACCTTTTCAGTGTGGACTAACTAGACCACAAAGATTCTCCCCATATGTCTCCTCATTAATCTGCCTACCTGAAATAGATGTTCCTCCACAGCTTTCCTGGCAGCTTCTGCATCTCTTTCAGAAAAAGCCTTCAGGATATTTTTATGGGCAAATATACATGAATCTATCATCCCAGGGCTTGTACAACCAAGATACCAGTACCTCCCCAATGGCCCGGTCCTCTGATTCAATAATCTTATCAGAAGAGACTTTTTACACGCTGAAATAAAAATATTATGAAATTCATTGTTTAACTTTAGCCACCTCTCATAGTCACTCTGACACTCCCCGTCCTCTAAAATGAGCTCTATTCCCCTTATCCTATCTATATCTGCCTCTGAGAGGTTATCCACGGCCAAATAGGCTGCGAGACCTTCAAGTACACCGGCAATAAAATACATCTCCTCTATTTCTTCAGGAGACGATTTTAATACTGCAGCCCCTTTATTGGGGATTATCTTCACAAGCCCCTCAGTCTCCAGCCGCTTTATTGCCTCCCTCAAAGGTGTGCGGCTTACGTTGAGCCTTTCCGCCAGCGATGCCTCTACCAGCCTCTCGCCAGGCTGAAAGTAACCGGAATATACAGCCTTCCTTAGGAATTTATATACAGATTTCTCTATGGATTCGCCCTCTTTCACTAACAGCTTAAACTCAAAGGGGTTATTATTCAAGAATTGACCTCCAGAGAATAATACAATCTAGAATACAATATATTTTATCGTACTTTATAATAAACAGTGATAGTTGGTCAAGGTTTTTTTGTTAGTAGAATTCCCCCATGAACTCTTAACCTCAAGAGACTGTCAACATATGACCTCTTTCAAAAAACTCATTCCATTCTCAAGGGAATTTACACCGAACGCCGAGGCTATGGTCTGTCCTACATCGGCAAAGGTACGTCTGACACCTAAACATCTTCCTTTAGGACAGGATGGGTTAAACACGAGCAGAGGAACGTACTCTCTGGAATGATCTGTGCCCGGGGTTGTGGGATCGCATCCATGATCAGCCGTAATAATCAGCAGATCACCATCGGTTAGCAAGCCTAAAATCTCAGGAAGGCTGTTGTCAAACTCTTTCAGTCCGTTGGCATATCCTTTAACATCTTTTCTGTGCCCCCATATCATATCGAAGTCGATCAGGTTTGTAAAGATCAGCCCCTTATTCGTATATTTTATCGCTTCAATGGTCTTGATTATTCCATCAAGGTTGTTTTCGGTAGGGATTGTTAGACTCAATCCTCTGCCTGCAAATATGTCGCTGATTTTACCTACACCTATCACCGGCAATCCAGCCTCTTTCAGTACGTCTAAAATCGTATCCCTGGGAGGAGGAATTGAATAATCTTTTCTTGCCCTTGTTCTTTTAAAACTGCCCGGTTTGCCAATAAAGGGACGGGCTATCACCCTTAATACACTATAAGAATTCAGTATCTCTCTAGTTACCTGACAGATATCATAGAGTCTACTTAGAGGGATTATGTCCTCATGAGCAGCAATCTGAAATACACTGTCCGCTGAAGTATATATTATAGGTTTTCCTGTGTTTAAGTGCTCCTCTCCCAGGTCTTTAATGATCTCTGTGCCTGAGGCGGGAAAATTTCCAATGACATCCAGCCCTGTTGCCTCCTTAAACTCTTCTATAATCCCTTGGGGGAACCCATCTGGGAATACTGGAAAAGGAGTATCCAGAATCACACCGGCTAGCTCCCAGTGGCCTGTAGTGGAGTCCTTCCCCTTCGACATCTCTGACATCTTTCCATAAAAGGCCGTGGGTAGTATGTTGTTTCTTAATCCCTTTATATCCTCTATCAATCCCAATCCCATAGACTCTAAACTTGGGAGATTCAATCCTCCCAATTCCTCAGCAATATTTTTAAGGGTATTGCTTCCAACATCACCGTAATCCAGAGCATCTGGCAGCTCACCAATGCCGACACTATCCAGTACTATAAGAACTATGCGTTTAATGCAAATTGATGACATTAAATAATCATCTCCTCTTTAATAAAACCGTAAGTCGTGAATCGTGAGTCGGAAATAAATAAAAAACCCATTCACGATTCACGAATTACGAATTAAAAGATACCAGCAGCAAGCCCAAATTGCAAGAGGAAACCAGGGAGAAAAAAACGATTTACAAGACTCGATTTATATTATACGATAAAGTTATTATAGTATCAGTTGTCCGTTGTATGCGGTCAGTTGTATGGATACATGGGAGCCTGCAGTTGAGCATCTTAAACAGATATATCGGTAGAGAATTTTTAAAGATATTTTTTTTGAGCATGAGCGCTTTCGTTGTCATTTATCTTATAGTTGACGTTCTTGAGAATATAAATGACTTTATTAGGCAAGGGGTCCCTCTCTCTACAACTATTGAATATTTCATGTTTAAGATTCCCCTTATAATGGTTCAGGTCGCCCCTGTTGCCACTCTGCTTTCCTCTGTCATAACCTTAGGGATACTGTCTAAAAACAGCGAGATTACAGCTATTATGACAAGCGGGGTAAGCATATATAGGATTATTGTTCCTGTCATAGGGATATCCATACTGGTCAGTATTGGTTCTCTGGTAGGCAATGAGTCTATTTTACCCTATACAAACCAGAGGATCAAATATATTGAAAGGACAGGATTAGAAAAAAAGAATCCGCGTGGTTCTTTTAAACAAAACAGGATTCTGTACAGAAGTAACAGCTCCATCTACAATATCAACATATTCGATCCCAAAAAAAACACCCTCCAAGGTATAACCATCTACTATTTTGATAAAGATTTCAATCTGATTAGGCGTATAGACGCAAATACAGCTAGATGGATTAATAAGAAATGGTATTTCTATGACATTTGTTCCAGAAACTTTGAGAATGGAGGAGAAGTCGGAATGGAAAGGTGGCATGAAAAAATAATTCCTATCTCAGAGACTCCTGACGACTTCAAGATTGTAGAAAAGAGTGCCGATGAGATGAGTTACAGTGAACTTAAAGGCTATATTAAAAAGATTAAAGCCGAAGGCTACGATGCTACAAAATATCTGGTTGACATGCATGCAAAGCTGGCTTTCCCTTTTGCGGGCATTATAATGCCGCTTTTTGGGATACCCTTTGCCCTAAGAACAGGAAGGGAGAGAGGAATCATTAGCGGGATTGGGATTAGCATAATAATAAGCTTTGGTTATTGGGTTATACTGTCAATTGCTCTTTCTTTAGGACACAATGGCACTCTACCACCCATAGTTTCTGCATGGATATCCAATTTTATCTTCTTGATGGTTGGAATCTTTATGTTGTTGAATGTAAGATAATCAGGAAGCATTCAGCTGACCGCTGAACCTCCTTAATCCAATTTCTCCAACTCTTTCTTGGCTATCTTAGCCTCATTAGAGCCTGGATGATCCTTGATGACCTTTTGGAATAACAGCATGGCACTGTTTTTGTCCCCCAATCTATAAAAGGCCAAACCCTGTTTTAATAGGGCACTGGGGGCCTTGTTGCCCTTGGGATATTTCCTTAAAACCTCTTCAAATTCCAGTATAGCCTCTCTGTACTTTTTTTCTATAAAGAAGGATTCCGCAATCCAGTATTGGGCATTATCCGAATAGTTGTCATTGGGAAATACCCTTAGATATTTTCGAAACCCTGTTCTAGCGGTATTTATATCCCCTTTCTTAAAGTCATTGTACGCCTTCTGGTACAACTCCTCACTGGCTGGCCTCTTGGTTTCGGTTGCCTCTTTCTCCTCACTCTGTTTGGAAGTTCCCTCCTTAGAGGGAGTTTCTTCAGTAGAAGGGGCGCTTTCAGAGACCAAAAATCCCTCCAGAAAAAGGAGACGCTTCTCCAATCCAGACAATTTTGCTTCAATGGTCTTTGTTTCAGATTCATACCCCTTTTTTAAAGAGGTATTTTCTCTGTTTTGTTTATCTAAAAGATAACCGTATTCTTCAATCTTTCCTCCCAAAGATCGAATCTGAACCTGTAAGTTATCCAGCCTTGCGCTTGCATCAGCCTGATTCTTCCTCACAGGACTTATAGATTCCTTAATATTACCTTCGAGCCCTGCAATTCTATCCTCAATGTCCTTAATATTACCTTTGAACCCCGCAATTCTATCCTCAATTCCGCGTATTTTTTCCTCATTTTTCTTCAGCAGGTCAAGAGACTGCTCAGTATCCTTTTTTATATCCTTTCTTAAACCAGTGATCTGCGCGTTTAAGCTGTTTAAGTCGTATTGAAGGCTAACAATATCCTTCTTAGAAGCGCACCCATTCAAAAAAAATATAAGGGATACCGAAATCAAAAGTAAAATCGGCCTCCATAATGGAAATAACAGGGATTTACAGGCATTGCTAACCAAGACATTCTCCTGACAAATGAACCAAGCCCTCCGGGGAATGGAAGCCTTAAAAGGGCATCACTAAAGTTTAATCTGAAACTATTTTGTATCCGTTCACTAGTTTACGGTTTGCAGTTAACAGTTGGCAAAAATGCTTCAAGCTTTATATAATAACAGCAAGCTTAAGCTTGCTGTTGTAATGCCTGCTGTTGTAATTAAACCGTGAACTTTAAACTGAGAACCGTGAACTGTTACTCTATTTTAAAGTGCGCCCTTCTATTCTTTGCCCATGCATCCTCATCGTGTCCTGGATCTAAGGGTTTCTCCTCGCCATAACTTATAGTGGAAACCCTGGCAGCCTCAACCCCAGCAGTAACCAGGTACTGCATAGCACTGTTTGATCTTCTCTCCCCCAAAGCCATGTTATACTCATTGGACCCCCGTTCATCACAGTGCCCCTCAATCTTGATTTTTAAATCAGTATGACCCTGAAGCCAGGAAACCTTCTTCGCCAATATCTCTCTTGCTTGATTGGTGAGGGAGAATTTGTCAAAATCGAAGTGAATATCCGTATTCTCAAATTCTTCTCTAACTGCTGCTTCTCTCTTGGCAGCATCTTCTTTAATAGCAGCCTCTTCTTTCCTGGCAGCCTCTTCTCTTTCTCTCTGTTTCTTAAGCTCTTCTTCTCTCAGTTGCGCCTCTGTTGCTGCCTTATCGGTCTCCTCTGATTTCAGAGGCTGGGAAACCTTTGTTTCTTCCTTTGGTTCTCCCTTTAACTCTTCCTTTACTTTTTCCTCGGCCTTGGCTGCTTCTTCTTTCTTCTCAATCCCTTCTCTTAGAGCCTTTTTTGAGCAGGCATTTAAAAACAAGGAAAAGGAAACTATTAAACCAAAAACCAACAAATAAACCGACAACCTTTTAACCATTTTTCATTACCTCCTTTTGTTAAATTAAAGTAACTGCTCAGGTGTTTAGGCTGAAGTTTATAAACATCTCGAAAAACCTTCCGCCTTCAATCTATCTTCCTGAGTATTTGCGATTTACCCCTAAAAGCCTTCAGTCTTCAGTCTATCTATACTATATCACTCACTGGAGTCTAGGTGACCAGCATGGATTCAATTGGTTGCCCTTGAATGCCCCAATCTGCCTTTGCCCGCTTCCATCAGCTCTCATTATATATATCCTTTTATTTCCCCCTCTGGCAGAGGTAAAGGTTAAAAATCTCCCATTAGGAGACCATGATGGGTATTCATTATCCCCTGAGTTTGATGTAAGTCTTCTAACATCCGTTCCATCGGGATTCATTGTATATATATCAAAGTGTCCCTCTGCCAAAGAAGAAAATGCAATTTTGTCTCCTTTTGGAGACCATTTTGGAGAAGCACTGTATTTCGTCTGGAAGGTGAGCCTCTTCACATCTTCCCCTTGAGAATTCATAACGTAAATATCTGGATTTCCTGATCGGTCGGAGACAAAGGCGATTTCTTTCCCATCCGGGGACCAGGTTGGAGAAACATCTATCCCCCAATCATTTGTCAGGCGTTTGAGCCTCTTTCCATCTTTATCAAGCACGTATATTTCAGGGTTTCCCTCTAAGCTCAAGGTTACTGCCAGTTTTCTCCCATCCGGGAACCAGGCAGGGGCTATATTCAAGCCTTCGTAATGGGAAATTCTATCCTCTTTATTGACAATAATGTCTTTAACATAGAGATCAGGATTCCCATTTTTGTATGACGTAAAAGCAATCATTTTACCATCAGGCGACCATGCGGGTGAAAGGGCAATAGATTTATGATTGGTAATCTTTATCATGTTATGCCCATCAAAGTCAATAACATAAATTTCTTTATACCCCGATTCATCTGAAACAAAGGCTATCTTTGTATCAAAGACCCCTTTTTCACCGGTAAAACTCAGTAAAATCTCATTGCAAAACCTGTGTATCATCTTCCTGAGGTCTTGTCTCTCGCCTACATACCTCTTACCCACAAGAAACCGGCCATGGAATACGTCATACAGTTTAGCCTCTATCTCCAGATTGCCATTATCAAAACGAAAGCTGCCTTTCACCAGGGCTTCAACGCCAATTATAGACCAATCTCCAAAATTGATTTTATTATCATTGCCGGATTCAGAGTTTACAGGAGATTCTATGAAGAGGGAAGTATCCATAATAGTAAAAAGTCCAGAAACTTCCAGATCTTGAGTCAATACTTCAAATATCTCTTTTGACATATCCCCCTTATTGTCTTTACCTCCAAGATTCTTGAAATAGGTTATAGCTATCGGGAATCTTCTAAATGAAGGAGAATCTATATCAATGTATGTCTTAGTATGAGAAAGGGCAGGACTAAAGAAAAGTAAACATATAAATATAATAAAAATATAACCTGTTTTTTTCATTAAAAAAATCTTCCTTGATCCCTTGCATCCTTGAACCCTCAAGCCCTTAGCTTTAGCCAGCAGCAGTTGACTACAACTCAGATGAATGGAACCTAACCCCTATATCGAGGTAATCCCCTTTGTGTTCTACGGGTAAGGATGGAAGAGGATTGGCCTTTTCTACAGCCCTTAATACAGATTTATCAAAATAAGAATTTCCTGAATATTTTTCAAATCTAATATCCTTTATTTCCCCGTCTCTTAGAATCTTAAAAGATATAACAGCCTCTAGCCCCTCTTTATTTTTTATAAGGCCTTCCGGAAGTACCCAACCCTCCTTTATTTTGCCCCAGATTATAGTGTAATAGATTTTAAATCGCAGACCCTTTATTCCTGAAGCTATAACGCCCCCTTCTCCTTTTGGGGCATTAGTTTCAGCCGTCATATTTCCTTGTTCAGAGGACTCCCTTTTTATCTTGCTTATAGCCTCCTCTATCTTCCTGTTGGGGTCTCTATCCTCCCTTTTTATCCTGCTTATAGCCTCTTCTATCTTCTTGCTTGATTCCCTATCTTTTATTTCATCAGGGGAGACCTTTTTGGCAAAGCCACTTTCTACTATAACCCTCTTTTTGAGAGGCGCAATAGTGACCTCTTTGGCTATCTTGCTGATGGGTGTAGGCGTAATCTTCTTAATAGGTTCAATTTTCTGAACCTCTTTGTCCGTCTGTTGTTCCCCTAATCCCAAGGGCTTTTCTGAGGGGGCAGAAACCAAACTAACCATATATATTTGGGGAGAAGCGGCTCTCTTAATGTATAAGATTGGAGCGACAATCACAAGGGCTATAATGGCTAGGTGGAGAAGAATTGATGGTATGATCATCTTCTCCAATTCTATTGAAGATGCACCATTACTGAGAGTTTTGCTGTTCAAAAAACTCATCTCTCCTCTTCTAGAGGTTTGGTAATCATACCCAATTTTTCAATTCCCGCCTCCTTAATTTCAGACATAGCCTTCACGACAAACCCATAAGGTACCGTTTCGTCAGCCCTTAGAAATATCTCTTTACTGATTCTGGTTTCATATATCTTTTCTAAATTTTCTTTTAGTCCGGACAATTCAACAGGGTGTTCGTTTATAGATATCTCCCCGTTTTTGGTAATGGTCAAAACTACTTTTTCCTCTTTAGCAGGGATATCTTTCGCAGCAACTTTAGGGAGGTTCACATCGATACCCTGTTGTAACATTGGAGCAGTAACCATAAAAATTATCAAAAGAACTAACATCACGTCAACCAAAGGTGTTACGTTTATTTCAGATAAGAATCGTCTATCGTTTGTTTGAGGACTCATAGGCCTTCACTCTATAGAAAGGTATTTAATCTGCTTTTTTAAAGAGATGCCTCTCTATTATATTGAGAAATTCCGAAGAAAAATTTTCCATATCCGAGGTCAATATCCTGATTTTGTTTAGATAATAATTGTATGCCACAACGGCAGGTATAGCAGCGGCTAACCCTGCAGCTGTGGCTATTAATGCCTCGGATATCCCTGGTGCAACAACGGCTAAACTGGCGGACCCCTTAATCCCTATACCTCTAAACGCATCCATTATACCCCACACCGTTCCAAAGAGCCCTATGAAGGGAGAGGTATTCCCAGTGGTCGCTAAAAACGGAAGCGCCCTTTCTAACTTGTTTGTTTCAGAGGTTACTGCCTGGTTCAATGCCCTGCTGACATTGTCTATCCCCCCCAGTTCCGTACTTATTGAGGCAACATCATCGGGGTTTCCTCTCACTACTGAATCGGATTTAACCTTATTCAGTTTACTCAATTCAACATACCCAGCTCGAAATACTTCTGCTATTGGACTGCCCTTAATCTTCTTTGATTCTCCAAATATGATGGGGAGTTTTTTGCTCTTCCAAAAAAACTCTAGAAACTTTTTAGATTCTCGATCTGCGCGGCGTAACAATCTGAATTTTGAAAAGATTATAGCCCAGGACACTATAGAAAAGGATAATAAAATTATTAAAACAAACTGGACCATGGGACCAGCATTGAGAACTATGTCACCTACTCCTCCTTTTAAAGCCCTGTCTAAATATCCAGGGACAATATAACTGAGTAATGCTGCTATGTTATTCACCCATTTCTCCTAGTTATTGAATATACATTAATCCTATTTAATTTATCGTCCTATGTCAATGGACTTTTCCCGGCAGAGCAAATCAGTATGCGGCAACCTTTATCCCGTCAATATATCCTCTGATCCCTGTGAATATAGAAGAGGCCAGTCTCTCAAGGTACTCACTATCTTTAAGCCTTTCTTCTTCTATTTTATTACTGATAAAGGAAACCTCCACCAGGATACTTGGCATTTCAGCGCCGATAAGTACGTAGAAAGGAGCCTGCTTAACCCCATTGTCTCTAATATCTGAATATTCAGCTTTGAGTTTCCCTGTTAAAGACTTCTGAATATGTCCAGCCAGTACACTGGATTCATTGATCTTTGAGTTCAACATAAGGTCCCGTAAGATGGCCCTAAGATCGCTCATCTTCTTGGTGGATGTAGCGTTTTCTCTGGCTGCTACCTTCATGGCCTCTTCGTCCGCTGAAAAGTTCAAAAAGTAGGTCTCAATACCATGGGCATCTTTATTGGGGCTTGCATTGGCATGAATGGATACAAATAGATCTGCTTTCTGGGTGTTAGCAATAGCAGTCCTCTCCTCCAGGGGAATGAATCTATCATCTTTCCTGGTTAAGACCACTTCACAACCCAATTTTCCCTTGATTATACCTTCCAGTTTCCTGGCGATCTCTAAAACCACATCCTTCTCTCTAAGCCCTGAAGGTCCGATTGCACCTGGATCATGCCCTCCATGCCCCGGATCGATAACGATCTTACCAATACCAAGGCCCAGTTGTCGGCTTAAAGACAGTGATTTACTATCCCCTGGCATCAGATGCCCCTCTTTGGATGTGGCGCCTTGGCCTATTACATCAATGACTATTCGAAAGGGGTCCTCTAGGGGAAGTATCTTATAGCTTTTAATACTCTCTATATCCAGTACCACGCGTACACAGTCCTTCGTATACTGTCCTGCTCGAGCCATCTTTAAAAGGCCGTCTTGAATGAGAATTTGCTGATTTAATTCCGGGCTGGTCCTGGTATTAAAGAGGTCGATATACAAACGTTTAGGCTTCTGGATTGAAGGGTCTCGCCTCAAAAGATGGTTTTCGTAGGGAACCTTTTTGTCTAAACTAATAACAACCCTGGTGTAGTTAGGATTGGACCAATGTTTAATCCCGGTAACAAGTCCAGTGCCCTCGCCTTTAAACAGGGGCAATCTGATGTCGTCTTCTTTTTTAGTGTTTTTTATTATATCCTCACTTTTGGACGGAGACGATGTTATTTTCACCTCTTTTTTAGTGTTTTTTATTGCACCCTCACCTTTAGACAGAGACGATCTTTTAGATATAGTGGTTGGTTTGAACTGTTTGAGCCTATCCAGGCTTAGTCCTGCCTTTCGCGTTACGTTCCCCTTTGGAAAGTTAGAGATAACGTTAGAGTATTCAATATATGCCTTTGATTTATCATCCTTGTATTTCTCATAAATCTCAGCAATCCTGAACTGGGCATCGTCTGCCAGTTTACTTTCCGGATAACTTTCGATCATCCTCTGGTACAATTGGATTGCTTTATTAAGATCAGATTCTTTATTTGAATAGCGGTATAGAGATTGATAGACCTTTCCCGCCATGTACACGGCATCATCAGTCCTTGAAGCCTTTGGATATTTTTTATAGATATTTTCGAATTTTCCGGCGCAATAGATCCAGTTGGTCCTGGACATTCTCTTCGCCTTTGAAACCTCGAGGGATTTGAATGTCTGATAAGCTTCTTGATACTCCCTTTCACCAACATCTGCGAAAACATGGGATATCAGGATGAGGACTATTAGAATAGAACAGAGTATATTGGTGACAATAATCTTATTTCTCATAACATTTATCGATGACTTTTTTAGGATTTTTGCGAGTGGCAGAGAATGTCGTTAACTGTACTCTGCATAAATACTGCTTACTTACTGGCCCAAGATTATCCATCATAATACCTGGACGACATATCCTTGTCAAATTGTTTTTGTAAGGCAGCAGAAAACCTGAAAGGCTGCGAGTCTCTTAAATGGGTTATTAGCGCTTATTATGTCAAACTTATCTCCATTATGAAGAACATTTGGGACACCATGTTTCGCCAGACCTGTCCTAGTAATTACTTCTTGAAAAAAATAATGATTCATGAGATATAGAGTAGCAACTTTGATGGACTCGTAAAAAGTCAGGCATCCCTTATGCAGTCATTATGAGCGGATGCCCATAACGACGGTCAAATAGGGTGAAAATTTTTCTCAGTTGGCCCCAAGCCTTCGAAAAACGTTCTTTGACAACATAAATAGCAT